>PLNW01000103.1 GCA_003142855.1 Myxococcales bacterium | reverse complement strand
CTTTTTGAATCAGTAGTGCTAGGTAGGCGCGCAAAAACCGCAGACCTGTCCCGCAGCGTGGCGCTGTCAGAAAAAGACGCGACCAGGGGGCCATCAGTTCGCTGCCAGGAATACGCAAAAGTGACTGTCCTTGTGACGAGGGTCACACAAGACAGGCGCTACTGTGACCCGGATCGCAGAAAGAACGTCGATTGATAACACACAGTGAGCCTTGTGGTGACTCTGACTCACTGCTGGGATACAGTCTGGACTTGAGCATCTTGCCGCGACGCGTGCATTTTGCCAAACAACGCTTGTGTTTAGATGGAGGGTACTCATGACGTGTTCTAGAAATCTCGATGGGTTGCTTCGAGCTTCTTGCTTGGGGCTGGTCGGCATGCTGGCGGCCACTGGCTGCGGCGGGGGTAGCGGCACCACACCCAACACCCCTGATTCCGGAAATCCCAAAGACGCCGCACCACCCACGCCCGACGTTGGTCCGCAACTGCCCAAGTTGGCGGTCTCGCCGGCGTCTCTCAACTTCGGCGAGGTGGATCTCAATGCAAGCAGTCCGGCCATGTCTGTGACTGTGACCAACACCGGCGCCCTGGTTGCGCTGACGCCGATTGTGGACAACAGCGCCTTCGCCGTCTCCACCACCACCTGTGGCGTGCCCGCTGCAAGTTGCACGATCTCAGTCGTGTTCACTCCGATCTCTCTCGGCGCAAAGAACGGCACGCTTACTGTTGCGAACGGCATCACGGTTTCGCTCGGCGGTGTGGGCAGGACCGCGGGGACCTTCACGGCCACAGCGGCGGGAATCCCGACGACAATCCTGGCGAATCAGAGCGCCGCAATCACCGTTACGGTGACCGCGACGGGCGCGCTGACCGGCCTCTCCTGCACCCCCAGTGGTTCTGACTTGACCCCGGACACGACGACCACGACCTGCACAGGAACCGTCGACGCGAACGGGACTTGCAAGTACGGGTTTACCTTCAAGGCCGCGACGGCCGGTGACAAGAACGAAAACATCGTGTGCAGCGCCAATGGCACGGTGCGGACGGTAATCGTGAACCCGACCGTGGTCACCGGACCAAGCCTGACGGTTACGCCGACCGTCGGCACATTCTCCGCGGGCGTGGGTACGCCCAGCACGGCGTACACTTTCAATGTTGGAAATGCTGGCGGATCGGCAACTGGCATCTTGGCCACCGTTCTTTCCGGCGTCAACGCCGCCGAGTTCAGCATCACCAACAACGCGTGTGCAGTCCCGCTGGATTCGCATGCGACCTGCGCGATCGTCGTGGTGTTCACTCCCGCCAGCGCCGGTGCCAGGACCGCCACGCTCACCGTGACCGATGCGACGGCAAGCGACGCGCCCGTGGCTGTCGCCCTGACCGGAACCGGGATCTCCGGCGCGACCGTCAACATCACCGGAGCCGCGAGCCTCGGCACCGTGGATGTTGGAAAATCGAGTGCCCCTATCACCTACACGGTGACCAACAGCGGTGGCACCGCGACCGGCGCACTCGCCGTGGCCGCAAACAGCCCGACGCTCGCGATCAGTGGCGACACCTGCACGGGAGCCATTCTGGCCCCCTCCAAGACCTGCAGCTTCGTGGTTGTCTTCACGCCCACGACGGCGAGCACAACGACGGCCGTGCTGAGTGTGACCTCCGCCGGATCGCCCCTGGGCATCTGGCAGGTCACCGGAATCGGCCGCGTCATCACGCCCCCGGCGCTTGTGCTGTCGCCAACCTCTCTCGACTTTGGAACCATTGGCGTGGGACTTTCCAGCACCGGCCAGGTCTTCACGGTGACCAACAGCGGTGGGACCGCCACCGCTGCACTGGTTGTCACCAAGGCCGACGGGACCTCGGCTGGAGGCGCGACCCAGTTCATCTACACCAGCACCTGCCAAGCAGCCCTTGACCCAGGGGCAACCTGCCAGGTCGCCGTGACCTTCAAGCCGACAATTGCGGGCAGTGCCTCGGCGACGTTCACCATCTCGGATGGAACCTACAAGGCGACCGGAACTGCCAGCGGAACCTCGCTTGATAAACCCGGCATCACCCTCGCGTGCCCCCAGACGTCCTTCGACGACACCGTGGTTGGGTTGACGTCGGCGACCGTGGTCTGCACGGTCACCAACAACATCGTCAGCAAGCAGGCCACGGGGGCCATCACCGCGACCCCGACGGGCGACTTCGCGGTCTTGCCGAACAGCTGCCCTGCCTCCTTGGATCCGGGCCAGGCCTGCACGCTGTCGCTTGCGTTCAAGCCCACGGCCAAAGGCGCACGCACCGGCACGATTACCGTGACCGGAGCCAACGGCGGCACGGCCAACCTGAACCTTACCGGCAACGGCTTGGGCATCGTCCAGATCCAGGAATTCACCGCGCCCGCCAGCGGCTTTGTGCCGACCTTGGTGGCCGGCGGCGCCTACGACTTCGGCACGGTCAGTGCCGGGGCAACCGCTCCCACCACCGTGATCCTGGCGGTCTATGTGCGAGGCGCTGTGGGTAACCTATCTGTTGCCAAGGCCTTTGGCACACCGGCCGACTTCACCCAAGTTGCCGGCGCGGTTGATCTGACCTGGCCCGGAACCGCCACCCACACGCCCGTGGCCGCGTGCATTCCGCTCACGACGACCGCGCCCACGCCCAGCGCAACCATCCCCTACTGCACGATGGTGGTGTCGTTCACGCCGCAGTCCAAGGCAACCACCAAGACTGGCACCGTGACCGCAACCGGGGCCAACGCAGCCACAGACGCGGCGACCGTGACCGGCAAGGCCGCTGGCCCAATCTCCGTCGACCCGTCGCCGCTGACCTTTGCGGCGGTTGCCAAGGGCACGGCTGGCACAGCCATGACCCTGACCGTGTGCAACAACGCGGCGACCGCCGCCACAGGCGCTTCGTTCGCCATCACGGGACCGAACCAGGGGGACTTCTCGGTCGCCCTGGACCAGGTTTCGAACGCCACCATCGCCGGCAAGGGCTGCGTGAATCTGGCGTTGCGCCTCGACATTCCGGCCAGCGAAACCGCAACCACACTCAGCGCAACCCTCACGGTCAGCGCCACGGTCGCGGGCGTCGTCGAAAGCGATGTCGCATCCCTGGTGGGGACGGCGTCGAGCGGAGCGACGCTGCAGGCAACTCTTGGCACCACGTTTGCCGACACCGCCATCACAGACACCAGTGCCCCAGCCACAGTGACCATCAGCAACACGGGTGGCGTGGGAACCGGTGGACTGACCTTCACCATCCCGGCCGGAAGTGAGTTCAGCATGAAGGGAGGCGCCCAAGGGACCTGTGCACCGACCTGTTCCACGAACCTCACCTGCACCGCCCCGGCGCTGGCAGCCCCTGGAAGCTGCACCCTGAATGTGTGGTTCAATCCGACGTCCGTTCTGGGCGTAAGTGGTCGCAGCGACATCCTAAGTGTCTCCAGCGACACCGGCGCGCTCACGGTTGTCCCGCTCGCCGCGAACGCTCTCAGCCAAATCACGGCCTCGCCAGGCACCTTGGCCCTTGGCCTTTCGGGAACTGGTGCGGCGCCGATCAAGACCGTCACGGCGCAAAACATCGGGGGAGACAACGCCACCATCGCCATCTCTTTCCAGGACTTCGGTACACAAACAGGTGCCCAAGACGGGGCCTTCCAAACGGTGACCGACGGCTGCACTGGCGCGGGTGCCGCAGGCGCAACCTGCACGGTGGGCGTGCAGATGATGACGACCAAATTGGGCATCTTCTCGACCACGATGCTTATTACCAACTCCATCAACGGCCAGAGCGCGGCCGTGGTGGTTACCGGCACGGCTGCGGAAGCAGTCCTCCAGTTCACTCCCGCGACCGCCATGGACCGTGATTTTGGAACCGAGCCTATGGGCAACAAGTCGGCGCCAATCACTTATACGGTCACCAACGTGGGCGGACTCACCTCGGGCGTCCTCAACTGGGGCCTTTACGATGCCCCCGTGGCAAACCCACCCGTGCTGCATGCCCAGACCTTGGATTTCGCGACCACTGGGTCGACGTGCACCAGCGGAACGACGACGCTGGCTCCGGGCGCAAGCTGTAACATCGCGCTGGCCTTTACCCCCACGGCCTGCAACCCCGTGGTCACTGGCTGCACGGCGGCCACGGCAAACGCCTTGAATGAGAGTCTGATCGTGACCGCGGCACCCGGAACAGCCCCCGCGGGTCTGACAGCGAAGATCACGGCCACCACCAACACGACGCAGCCAACCCTCTACCTGGGCGACACCAGTACTCCTCCCAACAAGGCGGTGTACGACTTCGCCTCGACCCCAGCGACGGTAACCCTGGCCCTGTACAACGCGGGCACCGCCGCGTACACCCCGACCACGGCACCGACGTTCCCCGCTTTCACGCTCGCGGGCACGACGACGCCGATTGCCAATGAGTTTGCCATTGTGACGACCAACACGGCCACCACATGTCAGTTCGCACGAACGTCTGGCACCGGCGTGACGTCGTTGGCCGTCCAGACGGGGGCGGTCCCGGAAAGCTGCACCTTCAACGTGCAATGGAATCCGGGGACGACTCCGGCTGTTGGCACGCGTGCGGTCAAGGTGACAGTAGGCGGCGCGAGCATGGTCCTCTATGCGCGTGTGCTCGGACCGGCGGTACTGGTGGCCAACCCAAGCACGCTGAACTTCGGCAGTGTCAGCAAGAACAACGGCGTCACCGCGACGCTGACCGTGGTCGTGACGAATGTCGGCGACGCGGGCACCAACGGGAGCTTGGCCCGTACCAAGCCGGGGGACGTCAACGGTGAGCTGAGCTTCGTGTCCGGGTGCACGGGTACTGCACTGGCAGCCGGGGCCTCCTGCAGCCTCGTGGTCAGCCTCAATCCGTCCACCGTTGGGGCCGTGACGACGACCTCTATTACGGTCGCCTCGACGACGGCGGGCGAGACGGTCACGATCCCTGTCAGCTGGACAGGCACCGATACCAACCCAGCGGCCATCACTCTGAGCGCAACGACCGTGGATTTGGGCCCGATGGCCGTAATGGCGACCAGCGCAGCACAGACCATCACGTTGACGAATCCCGCAAAGGGCCTGTTCACAGGGCCGCTCAGCTTCGCTATCGACAATCCGGACTTCGCTGTCGACGCGGGTACCTGTGGCACCCTCGCCCACGCCGACGGACTCACGCCCACCGCGACCGCTGCCGACGCGTGCAACGTGACGGTGACGTTCAAGCCGAGGCCTCCTCTCGGTGCTGCTCCGGATAGCAGGCTTGGCCACCTCACCATCGCCTCGGCCGAGGTCGCCACAAAGACGGTCACGTTGCAGGGCACAGCGATCGCGGCCCTCAGCGTGTCTGACAACGCAACGGCGACGGCGGCTGAGGATCCACTGGTTGCGGGCGGGTGCACCTTCACGGATGTCACCGGAACGACGCCCGCAACCTGCGCGTACGGAACCAGGGCTACCACTCTGACGACCTACAGGTCAGAGACGTACACCTTCCAGAACGCCGCTGGAACCCCGGCCACGGGGTCGCTGTCGGTGGATCTGACCGGTACGGGCGCGACCAGCTACCGTGTCGTCAAAGACACCTGCTCAGGGGTCAGCCTGGACAGCAGCGGCACCTGCAAGGTGACGGTGCGGTTCGCTCCCGCGAGCGCGGGCAACAAAGCGGCCAACCTGACCGTCAGCGGCAACCTGGGCGATAGCGTGACGGTGAATCTGACCGGGGCCGGGTCCTAGGCCGACAGGCAGATTCGTTCAAGACCGCCCGGGCGTCGGCCGCAAGCCGATTCCCGGGCGGTTTCTTTTTGGGCGACGGGATCCTGCTGCCGCATCTGCCCCACCCTTGACCGAAGCGTCGCTATCGGTGACCCTTGTGCACACTCCGATCATGGCAATGCCCGTTGCCGTCACGACCGCTTTGCAAGCTCCGCCGGCGAAAGGTGACAGGCGGGGTGGTCCCCCATTTGCAGATGCGATTCGGTGAAGGCAAAATGGCGCTTGAAGCGACTATGCTCCGCTCCGTGGCCTCCGTATTCTGTGGTGAAAAGAGCTAGCCCTATCCGAAAGGGTGCCCGCGCCGGCGCTGATACGCCTCGAGATACAATCGTTCATAGGCTTCCGCGGCTCTGGCCCATGAATAGTCCTGCTGCATGGCCTGGCGGCGCATGGCCATGATGTGGCCCGGTCGATCGAAATAGGTCGAAAGCGCCCAGCCCATGGTGTTGGCGATGGACGAGGGGTAGAGGTCGTGGAACACGAAACCAGTTCCCGCGCCGGCGCGCTCGTCGTAGTTCTGCACGGTATCCACTAGACCGCCGGTGGCGCGCACGATGGGCAGGGTTCCATAGCGCTGGCTGTACATCTGGCTCAGCCCGCACGGCTCGTAGCGCGAGGGCATGAGCAGAAAGTCGCAGCCTGCCTCGATGCGGTGGGCGAGGCCGTCCTGAAACCCGATGTACGCGCGGAACTTGTCGCCCCGGTGGGCACACACCGACGAGAAGAAATGTTCCGCCTCGCTATCACCCGAACCCAACAGGGCCATCTGCAGATTCCAGCCCAAGATGGGGTCGAGCGTGTGCGCCAGTACATCAAAGCCCTTTTGTGGTGTGAGACGCCCAACCACGCCGAAAAGTGGCACATCAGGGCGCTCGGGCAATCCCATTTCCCTTTGCAGGGCCGCCTTGCACACCGCCTTGCCGGCCAGATCGTCCCTATCGAAGCGTGCGGGCAGGTACGGATCCGTGGCCGAGTTCCACGCCTCGGTGTCGATGCCGTTGAGCACCCCACGCAGATCGCGCCCGCGCGCGGCCAGCTCGCCGTCGAGGCCGAAGCCGTATTCCGAGGTTTGGATTTCGCGCGCATAGGTCGGACTGACCGTGGAGAGAAGGGTGGAATGCCGGATGGCAGCCTTCATCAAGTTCATGTCGCCGAAGTGCTCGAACTCAGCCGGGTTGAAATGATTCCAGCCCAAGCCGGTAATGAACATCGCGCCGCTCTCCCAGTTCCCCTGGTAGGCCAGATTGTGAATGGTGAACAGAGTGGCACAGCCGTGCAGCGGCTTGGACCACTCGACCGTGTCTACGTACACCGGCACCAGGGCCGTCTGCCAATCGTTGGCATGAATGACGTCGGGAATCCAACCCAGCACCTTGCACAGTTCGAGCGCTCCGCGCGAAAACAGAGTGAAGCGTTCTAGGTTGTCCTGGTACGACTGGCCGGGCGGCCCGTACAGATCGGGCCGATCGAAAAATCGGTTGTACTCGAGGAAATACACCGGCACGTCGGTACCTGGGAGCCGGCCCATGCGCACGCCGGCCCAGGTCGTGCCGTAGTACATCGGAATAGGCACGAGTCCTTCCAGACGTTCCAGCTCGTTCCAGCGGATGCCCTGGTAGAGCGGCATCACCACGCGCACGTCGATGCCCCGGCGGGCCAGCGCTCGTGGCAGGGCGCCTGCCACATCGGCCAGACCCCCGGTCTTGCGGAACGGGGCGACCTCCGAGGCCACGAACAGAACCTTGAGCGGGGCCTTGCCGCCCGGCGGAGGCACAATCGAAAACTCGCCCGGCGAGCGGTGACCGTCGACGGCACGCTTGTCCACGGTGCCAGGCGTCGGCGCAGTGGCTGCGTTCCTCGAAATCTGAGGCGAACGAGGCTTCCCGCCAGACGAGGCCGGCGCTTTGCTGGCCCCAGGTCGATCGGCAGACTGCACCCCCGCGTGCCGGGGGCTGCTGGCGACTCCGGACTGCGAACGGTGGACTGTCGACGGTCGGCTTCCGCCGCGCCTACGTGGCGTAGATGCGGTAGTCGATGTCCGGGAAGATGTTGTCTTGTGCTTCAATGCTGGCCAGGTAGGGCTCGTCCACCGCGCCCTTAGTCAAGTCTTCGTAAAGCCGGGTGAACCGGACGATGTGCTCGTTGAATCTGCGCGTGGCATACGGCACCGTGGTGCCGGTGGCCATGATGAACGTCCAGTCGCTGGCCTGCGCCAGCATCAACTCGCGGGCGGCCTGCTTGAGCGCCCGCACGGTGAGCGGGTTGGTCGCGCCCCAGTGCCGGCGGGCCAGTTCCACCATGCGCTCGCCGGCGGCGTGGATATGGCGCCAGGTCCACGCGTTGCTTTCGTTCACCCACTGCTCGCCGTAACCCTTGAGTCCCCAAGACGACGCGCCCGGGGTGGCCAGCTGGTTGGTCGGATGCCGGTCCAGGTACTCGCTGGGTGTGATGGGCTGGATGATGCTTTGGTCGAAGTGAAGTTGGCGATAGAGATCGGACAGAAAGATCGGACCCTCGTACCACCAGTGCCCGTACAGCTCGGCGTCGTAGGGGCTGACGATGATAGGCGGCCGGTCCATGCCCGCGGCCAGACGCTGCGCCTGCTTCTCCATGTTGCCGCGGAAATGGGAGGCGTGCAGCCCCGCCTTGCCGCGGGCGGCGTCCGGGTCGTAGACCCACTTGTCGTGCAGCTTGTCGTGCGTGATGGCGTGGTACTTGAAGCCGGTGTACATCCGGTGCCCTTCCGGGTGGATGTGCGGGCCGATGTAGTCGAGCGGAAGGTCAAAGCCGATGTCGCGGTAGAAATCGCGGTAGTGCGGGTCACCGGGATAGCCGTGCTTGGCGCTCCACACCTGTTCGGATGATTCGGTGTCGCGGCCGAAGGCGGCCACGCCGGTGGCGCAGTAGATGGGTGCGTACACGCCGTAGACCGGCCGGCGATCCGCATACAAGATGGCGTGGCTGTCCACGAAGAAGTAGCGAATGGCCACCTCGCGCAGCAGCTCGTCGACCCCCGGCACGTATCCGCACTCGCCCAGCCACATGCCGGCGCTGCGACGGCCGAAGTGCTTTTCGTAGAGCTCCGCCGCCGTGTGGACCTGGGCGCGCAGCGCGGCCCAGTTGCGGTCCATGAGCGGGAAGAAAGCATGCGTGGCGGTGGACGTGATCACCTCGAGCCCGCCCTGATCCTGCAGGCGACGGAAGGCGCTCACCAAGTTGCCCTCGTGGCAGCGCCAGGTGTGGCGCAGGCTGAGGAAGCGATTGTGGTACATCTCAGCCAGGCGGTGGTACTGCGGTTCGGGCTTGGTCCGCTCCAGCTCCTTCTCGGCCAGCAGAATCAGATCATCCAGGTGGTCGGCGTACCTGGTCTTGAGCAGGTCGTCGGTCAGCATGCTGATGAGCGGTGCGGACAGGGAAACCGTGCAGCGGTAGGGCACGCCGTCGGCTTGCAGGCCCTCGAAGATCTGGATGAGCGGAAGATAGGTGCCGCTGATGGCTTCGTACAGCCACTGTTCTTCCATCACCGTCGGGTCTTCGGGGTGACGGACGAAGGGCAGATGGGCGTGTAGAACCAGCGCGAAGTATCCGGTTGGCATCAGGCTTACTCCTTGACCGGGGGCTTGGAACCCATCGAGTCAGGCGAGGGATAGGATCCGTCACCTTTGACTTTGGCATCCGCCGTCCGCGCTTCGCTGGCCCCCAAGAAATGGGCTTCGCTGGCCCCACCCAGGCGCGTATCGCTCGCCCCCCCCAGACGTCTCTCGCTGGCTCCGCCCAGGCGGCTTTCGCTCGCCCCGGCCAGCACGCGCTCGCTGGCCCCGGCCAACCGCACCTCACTGGCGCCGCCGAGCCGGCTTTCGCTCGCCCCGCGCATCATGTATTGGCTGGCACCTATGTACATACGCTCGCTGGCCCCGCGCGCTTTCACCTCGCTGGCACCCAGGTAGAAGATCTCGGATGCGCCGCCCAGGCGGGCTTCGCTGCCGTAGCGCCAGCGCCGCTCGCTGGCACCGGGCGTGAGCTGTTCCGAAGCACCGGGCGGCAGCACGGGATGGATGTCCCGCACGTGCGTTTCTTTCACTTCATCGGCGATCCAAGACTTGAAGATCTCCCAACGGGCAACCACCGCATGGCCATAGTGTGCCCCCAGCCCGCGGATGACCACCTGCCAGGGGCCATGCACGACGTGAGTGCGGCCCCCCACGCGATAAACCCGCGTCGGGCCCACAAAGGCCTGGCGGATGGCCTCGGGCGCCTCCACCGGATGGGTAAACGGCCCCGCCTCCCACGACGAGATGGTCACCGGGCTTTCCCAGGACATCTGGCGATGGAATTCGGAGTGACCGTCGCTGAAGTGCTCCTCCCATTCGACCATTTCCGCGCGGCCTCCCTCGCCGAGCACCACGGACTCTTCCCAAGGCAGAAGCGCCACGTGGCGGGGTGGGGCGGGCGTCGGGCCCCCCTCGGCCTTGCCCAGGGCAGGTGCTGAGGGCGCACCACGACCGTGAAGCCCGCGGCCCGCATGTTCCACCGGGCCCCAGGTCGAGCGCACACTGAGCCACTCGGGCTCGGAGAAAGGTGCGGTCTCACGCCGGGGAAAATCGATGCGGCCGGAACGCGCGATCTTGATGAAGTAGCCCTCGCGCGACTTGAGGCCCACGTCGACGAACGCCGACGAGCTGGGTTTGCCAACGTGGAAGAACCACTGGCGGTCGGCGCGATCGAGCCCATGGTCGAAATACGAATGGGCGTTGGTTCCGTCGAAGATGCGTCCCGTGCTGTCGTAGACACGCAGGTTTAGCCAGGCGTCTTTGCCGCTGGCGCCCAGGCCGGCTCGCGCCCGTTCCAGCGACTGGTCGGTGACCTCCCAGTACACAAAGAGGTGGTCCGGGTCCACCGCCATGCCGGTCACCCGGTCGTAGTCGTAGGCCCACGGGATGTTGCGTGGCTCCTCGGCCTTGCCATGTGAGCCCAGCTCGAACTTGTGTGAAATGGGGGCTGGTTCGGGTATCTCAAGCGAAGAATCGGCGATCTTGTCGGACGCTTTCGCGCTGGCGGTCTTACTATCCGCGGCTTTTTCGGCCGGCTTGCTGGCGCCTTTTTCGGGCCGGGCAGGCGCAAGCAGGCTGGTCAGCTCTTCCCAGATGCGTTCCGCCAACGCGCTCTTGCTGAGCTTGGCTGTCCCCTTCTGTCCCAGCCGCTTGCTGCATTCGAAGAGTTGGTGATGGGTGAACTTGGCCAGCCCATCGCGCCCAATCTTGGTGAAGGCCGCGGGGTCAGAAAGCCCCAAGGCCCCTAGTGCACGCGTTGCCACTTTTTCTTGTGATGACTGACCTAGCCCCATGACGCCCCATATCTATTGGTTTTCAGAAACTGAGCGCTAGCCCCGAGGGGTAACGCTGCGCGGGCCAGAGCGTAAAGCCGAAATTGGGAGAATTCCAGATAAAGATGAGAGGCCCAGCATCACGTATGATGCGGGAGAAACGCAGATCCTGTCGCGGCCAAGATAACTGCCACGGGAAGGGCCGGCGTCGCGCCTCGTCTGGCGTGCTATGGTCTTGACCTCTCGATGCGTATCGGTCCCGTCGAAATTGGCCCGGGCGCCTTGCTTGCACCCATGGAGGCAGTATCAGACCTGCCTTTCCGTACCATCTGCGAGGAGCACGGCGCGGCTCTAACCTTCACCGAATTCCTGTCGGCCGAAGCCCTCACCCGCGGGTCGGAGCGGGTTGTGCGGCGCATGTGGCCCAGCTTGGGTCGCCGGCGTTTCGTCGTGCAGGTTGTCGGTCGCCAGCCCGAGCTTCTGGCGCGCGCGGCCGCGATGGCGGCTGAGGCTGGAGCCACCGTGGTTGACATCAACATGGGCTGTCCAGCGCGCAAGGTCACTGCGGGCACATGTGGCGCGGCCCTCATGCGCGAGCCGGCCCTGGCCGCCGCGATCGTCTGCGCCGCGCGCGCGGTCTTGCCTTCGTCTATCCCGGTCACGGTCAAGCAGCGGCTCGGCTGGTCGGATTCCTCGATCAACGCACCCGAATTCGCCTTGCGCATGGTCGAGGCTGGAGCGGCCATGGTGACGGTGCATGGGCGCACGCGCGAGCAGGGGTTCTCCGGTCAGGTGCGCCTGGGGCTGATCGCGGCGGTGCGCGCGGCCTTGCCTTCGTTTATCCCGGTGGTGGGCAACGGCGACGTGAAGACAGTCGACGACTACCGCCGCATGAAGAACGAAACCGGCTGCGACGCTGTGATGGTCGGCCGCGCAGCGCGGGGCAATCCTTGGCTGTTCCGGGCCATCCACGCCATCGAGACCGCCGCGGCGCTGCCGGCCTCGCCCACGATTGCCGAGCAGCGGGCGGTGTGGCGTCGCCATGCCGATCTGGTGGTGGAATACGCCAGCGACCAGATGCGTTTGCACGAGTTGCGCAAGACCTTGGCTTGGTATTCGCGCGGTCTGTACGGCGGGGCTGACCTGCGCCGGCGGGCCTTTTGCGAGCCCCAACCTCAGGCCGTCATTGATTTGGGCGAGAGTTTCTTTGCCGCCTTGGATGCGCGCGAGCGAGCCCTCGCTGATATCGGCGAAGTATTGTTCCCCGACGGCATCGCAGCTCGTTGTCTGGCCCGCCATCGGCGGCGCCAGGGCGAGGCAGGAGAAAAGATTTGCGCAGGCTGAGTGTCTCGTCTCATGCGGGATCGCGGGGTGTCACCCATGCCCGGTTCGTGTTCTCTTTGGTGCTCTTGTCAGCTGTGGGCTGCGAAGATCGCTCGTATCGCGAGATCGGCACACAGATCAATGCCCTCACCAAACCTGGTGGCGGCTCTGTGGACGATGCCATTGTCCAGTTGGCCCGGATGGGCCGTCGCACTTTGCCCCAGATCGAGACAGCCCTGCACACCGCCTCGCCCCATGGCAAGGCCAACCTCATCAGGGCGCTGGATGCCGTCGGCGATCCCGAAGCCGCGGCCATTGTGCAGCACTTCGCTGTCTACGACGCCAGCGCCGAGGTGCGCGCGGCCTGCGAGGAGCTGCTGCGGCGTTGGGCTGCGGCCCGTGATGGCCGCGCCGGCCCTGCGCGCCAGGCCCTCGCGCGCGTGGCTGAGAAGCGGGCCAAGGGCGAAGGGCCGGAGTAGCGCGGCTCCCGCAGGTCTTCGAAGCAACTGCCGGATGCAATCGCATGCCATGACCGCCGATGACGACGGTCATGGACGCCTCCGCGATGGCGGAGCTATCGATTCTGAATAGCCGGTGGCGGCGGCGGCGGCGGCGGCGGCGGCGGCGGCGGCGGAGACGCGGCGGGTGGTACTGATGGCGGCGCCGACACCGGCGGTGGTGGTGGAGCAGCCGGGGCCGGAAGGGCAGTTGCTGGTGGCGGTGCTCCTGGCGGCGGCGGAGCTGGAGCAGCCGGCGCCACAGACGGAGGCGGCGGAGCTGGCGGCGGTGGGGGCGGCGGCGGCGGCGGCGGGGAAGTCGCTGTGGCGCCGTTCGGGGGCGGGGTGGTGATAACGATCGGAGTTATGCAGCTTGAGAGGTCGAAGAACATAAACTCCAGCGCCTTCTCCTGGCCGTTGAGCGCGCGGACTTTGCATTCCGTGGGGAAGACCGGCGTGACACCAGTCTTGCGAACCGTGTCCTGATCGGCCGCCGTGGCCGCAGACGACACGTGAACACCCGTGTAGACCACGCGTCCGCACTTCTTGGTCTGCTCGACCGGCGTGAGGAAGTCGAAGTAGTGGACGTGCTTCGACGAGTTGTCGGTCGTTGAGGTTGGGTTGTAGATCCAGCGCTCTGCCGGTGGGCTTACCGCAGAGGCCGTGTATTTCGAAGTGGGTATGCCGCTTCCCGTGTACGCGTTGACGAGCTGCAGAGTGCCGCCGGGTTTTGGCGAGGCCCCAACGTTGACGAGCCACGCGGCGAACGCTCCACCCTTGCCGAACGATTGGTCGATTTGCGTCAGCAGATCGCCCGCTGTGATGGTGGTCGTCGCCGTGATGGGCGGATACTCCCACGTCGCAATGGCGCCATAAGGCCCGGCTGCTTCAGTGGGACCCGTTGCTCCCGCTCCTCGGAGGAATGTCGAGAAATAGTGCTCGAGGAAAACCTTGCCGCCTCCGTCGAGGTAGGTCTTCATATTCTGTTGGCGGGCTGCGGTCACATAGGTTCCGCCTTGAGCGAAATACTTGGGGCCGGCGGCACAGTTCATGAGAACCATGTCGTAGCCTTGCAGCGTGGTGACCGAGTCAAGCAACGAGGGCGCAAGCGGGAACGCCGTGCCTCCCACGTAGCTTGTCGCACCGTTTACGTCTTCTGCGTCTGGCTGCACGACCCCGGAGCCTTCCGCGAAGTGGCTGTAGAGATTGATATGTCCCGTGCCTGTGGGATTGGTGAACTCGGCAGTGTCAATGCCGATTCTTGTCAGCAGGCACTCGAGCGCGTCGACGGCGCCAGTGGTGATCGCGATCTTGGGCATGCTTGTGTATTGCCCGTTGTTGTCGCCATCGGTGATGTTCTTCGGCAGACGCAACAGGGTTGCGGGCGTAGCGTCTGTGATCGCATTGTTTGCGCACTGATGGGTAACCATCGTGGCTGGTATGGTCACCTGGCGCCGCCACTTTCCAAGCTGCATGACCAGTGGGAAATCGACCCCCCAGGGCACGTTGTTGAGTGTGAAACTCCCATCGGAAGCGGTGAGCGCGGTCGCAATAGGCTGCCCCGACACCTGGGCGTCGCAAGCGGGGCAACTCGTTCCCGCGCCGGGCGTGATTGGGTCCAGCGGCCCGTTCGGTATCGAGACAATTACGTTGTAGAGTGGGTTCAGTCCCGCCGGGTCGTACACAGTGCCGCTGATGCTGGTTGTGGCTGTGCCGGTGCAGGCGACCTGCTTCAGACACAGGTTGCCACAGCCGCAGATATGGGCTGAGGGTAGGCCACAGGTGGTTCCGCTTGGACACGTCGTGGGGCAGCTCAACGTCCCACCACAATTGTCACCAATACTGCCGCAGTACTGTTGGACCCCAGCTGAGTTGTTGCACGCGACCTTCACGCAGTCAGATCCACCCACGCACACGCTGTTCGTGCCGCACACCCAGTTGGCGCCAGAGGCGGTGCAATCCGTGCCGCAGGGAAGCGCGTTGCCACAGCCGTCGCCGACCGTCCCGCAGTACTGGCCGCCCGCGGCCGGCTTGCAGGTCAGGGCGGGGCACACCCCCGCCACTCCTTTGCACAAGCCGCCTTGGCAGGTCCATCCGGACTTGGTGCATGCGGTCCCGCAATCGACCGACGATCCGCACCCATTCCCGACGACGCCACAGTACTGATCGCCGTTGGTGGTTGTGCAAGCTAGCGGCAGACATCCCGGGCCACCCTTGCACAGGCCGTTCTGGCAGGTCCAGCCGGACTTGGCGCAGGTGGTTCCGCAATCCACTGAGTGGCCACAGCCGTCACCAATGGTTCCGCAGTACTGATCTCCCGAAGCCGTCGTGCAGCCAACTGGTGCGCAGACGCCGAGCGGTCCCTTGCACAGCCCATTGTCACACACCCATCCCGCCTTGGGACAAGTCGGGCCACAGTCGAGGGTACCACCACAGCCGTCGCCGATTGCCCCGCAGTAGTTGTCCCCACTTGCCGCCACGGCGCAGGTCGCGAGCGCGGGGCAATTGGGGTCGCCCTTACATACGTTGTGGTCGCACACCCATCCTGCCTTGGGACAGGTTGTTCCGCAATCAAGCGTGCCTCCACATTTGTCCCCAATGGTCCCGCAATAGTGATCCCCGCTCGATGCATCGCAGGTCGCCTGTGCGCACACCCCTGGGCCGCCCTTGCAGATGTGGTCGGCTCCGCAGGTCCATCCCGCGAAGCAGTCGCTGCCACATTCCAGCGTTCCGCCACAACCGTTGCCCACGGTGCCACAGTAGCGATCCCCGCTCGATGCGGTGCAGGTCAGGAGGTTGCAGAACGGCGGCACCCCCTTGCAGATGTTGTCACTACCGCAGGTCCAGCCAGCCGGGCAATCGTCGCCGCACACCAGAGACCCGCCGCAACTGTCGCCGACTGTCCCGCAGTAGTGGTCTCCGCTGTCGGTGGCGCACTTGATCTTGGTGCAAACCGGATCTGGCCCGACACACAGACTATCCTGACACACCCATCCAGCCGTGGGACAAACAGTCGGACAGTCCAACGTGCCGCCGCATCCGTTGCCGACCGTGCCACAGTACCTTCCGCCACCCGTGGTGTCGCATGTGGCTGGTACGCATACTGGGGGCGCGCCGACGCAGACGTTGTTTTCGCAGGTCCAGCCCGTGGGGCAATCATTGCCACATTCGAGGGTACCACCACAGCTATCGCCAATGGTCCCGCAATAGTGGTCGCCGCTTGGAGTCTTGCAGGTCAGTGGGGTGCACACTGGCGGCGAGCCCACACAGAGGTGGTCGACGCAATCCCATCCAACGGGACAATCACTGCCACATTCCAGGGTATCGCCACAGCCATTCCCGATCGTTCCACAATAGTGGTCTTCTGCTGTCGGTTGGCAAGTGACTGCTGTGCAGACGCTGGGATCGCCTTTGCAGACATTGTCCGTCCCACATTTCCAGCCCAGCTTCGGGCACGTCTCCGAGCAGTTGAGTTGCCCGCCACACCCGTCGCCAATCGCGCCACAATAGTCCCCGCCTGGCGCACTACACGAAGTGAGGCAAGCGGCCCCTCCGTCGGGACAAGGCCCGCAGGAAGCCGTCTGACCGCAACTGTCGGTGATGTCTCCGCAGGCTCCTGCCCGGCACGTGAGGACCGGACAGATGCCACCGTCCGCGGTGCGCGGCTCAACTGGCGTTACAAATGGTACCTCGGGAAGCAACTGCCCCGCCTCGGTCATCCAAATTCCCGCTGGGCCGTCAGTTGAGGCGCTCACCGTATTGTCACTGCTGCAGCCGGCGCTCCACGCCAGAACACAAACTGCCAATCCTTGAACAGAAAAAATTGCCTGACGGCCAATTCGCGCCCTCACGCGGCTGACCGAGATGTCGCGCCTCATTCGTGTGTGTCCTCGTGACTAGTTTCTGCTTCAAGCGTACTCGTCATCGCCGCGATCATGCAAGGATGAACGCGTCGCTGTGCCGGTCTGACGCACACGCCAATATGCTGCACGAGAACGGGCGCACCACAGGAGCTATTGGTTGTACGGGTCGCTTGGCGGCGGCAGGGCTGGCGGTGGCGCCGGCGGCGGCGGTGGCGGCGGTGGCGCGGCCGCAGGTGGCGGCGCTGCCGCAGGCGGCACCGAGGGCGGCGGAGACGCAGGAGGAGGAGGTGGCGGGGGTGGAGCGGGGAGGGCAGCGGGTGGCGGCGGTGCTCCTGGCGGCGGCGGCGCCGAAGCCGCTGGCGGCGCGGCAGATGGTGGCGGCGCCGCAGGCGGCGGCGGTGGTGGCGGCGGTGGAGGAGCGCTCGGGGGTGGCGGTGCCGCCGGGGCCGTCGCTCCAACCGTGGGTGGCGGCGTTGGCGGCAGCTCAGGCGGATTCACGCACCCGGAGAGGTCGAAGAACATAAACTCCATCGCCTTCTCTTGGTTGTTGAGCGGCCGAATTTTGCATTCTGTGGGGAACACGGGCGTGCCGCCCAGCACACGCACCGCATCCTGATCCGTGCCAGAGCTCGACGAGGAAACGTGTATTCCTGTGTAGACAACGCGGCCACACTTCGCCGTTTGGTCAGTTGGAGTGAGCAAGTCGAAGTAGTGCACGTGGTTTGACGTGCTGTTCGTGCCGGAGACCGGGTTGAATATCCAGCGCGTGGCCGGCGCCTTGGTGACCTTGGCCGTGTACTTTGACTTCAGCGAGGCATTGCTGGAGTCGCTCAGTTGCAGGCTGCCCAGAGTCGCCGAGGCTGAAACGGTCTTCAACCATTGCGCAAATGCCTGCCCTTTGGCAAACGACTGATCGATGTTGGTCATCAGGTCAGCACTCGCGATGGCTGTCCCCATGGTCGCATCCCACGTCGCCACATCGCCATAGGGTGCGGCCAGCGAGCTGGTGGACGTCAGGAAGCTGGCAAAGTAGTGTTCGAGGAAGACCTTGCCGCCGCCGTTGACATAGGTTTTCAGATTCTGGCGGCGGGCCTCGGTCACGTATTGACCACTTCCCGGGGTAAGATAGTTGGATCCGGCACAATTGACTATGATGATGTCGTAGGTCTGTTCAGTCGTCGCCGAGTCGAATAGCGTTGTCGCGACCGGAAAGGTATCGCCGCCACTGCCCGCGTACTTTGTGGCCCCGTTGTCCCCGCTCGACGACAGCAGGCTGTAGAGATTGATGTGGCCCGTTCCCGTTGGATTTGTGAATTCGGTGGTGTCGATACCAGCTCGGGTCAACAGACACTCCAGGGCGTCGATCTGGCCCGTGGTGATGGCGATCTTTGGCATGCTGGTGTACTGGCCATTCTGATCCCCGTCGTGGATATTCCTTGGCAGGCGCAACAATCGATCAGGCAGTGTTCCGGCGTCGGGCGGGTTGTCGGTGATGGGATTGTCTGCACACTGGTGGGTGACCATCGACGCAGGAATGGTGACCTGGCGTCTCCACTTACCGAGTTGCATGACCAGCGGGAAATCAGCGCCCCAGGGTACGTTGTTAAGGACGAAGTGCCCGGTGGCATCGGTCAGCGCAGTGGCAATCGGCTGGCCGGACACTTGGGCGTCGCAAGACGTGCAGCTCGCACCAGTGGGGATCGGGGCCAACGCCGCGTTCGAGATGGAGACGATCACGTTGTACAACGGGTTGTAGCCGGCGGGGTCGTACACCGTGCCGCTGATGCTGGTGGTGGCCCCGCCATCGCAGCGAACCTGCTTCAGACACAGATTGCCGCAAGTGTCACAGACGTGCGCGGAAGTTTCCCCACAGGTCAGGCCGTTCGCGCAGGTCGCCGGGCAGCTCAGCGTCCCGCCGCAGCCGTCGCCGACATCACCGCAGTACTGCTGAGCAGCACTGGTGTTGTTGCAGGTGAGCTTCACGCAGCCCGCGCCTCCGACGCACACGTTCTTGCTGCCGCACACCCAGCCGCTGCCAGCAGCCGAGCAGTCGGTGCTGCAGCCCAGCGAGTGGCCGCAGCCGTCGCCGATAGTCCCGCAGTACTGGCCGCCTGAGGCCGGGTTGCAGGTGAGTGGCGTGCACACTCCTGCGGCTCCTTTGCACAGGTTGTCCTCGCAGGTCCACCCGGCCTTGCTGCAGGTGCTGCCACAGTCCAACGGATTGCCACAGCCGTCGCCGATGGTTCCGCAGTACTGGTCGCCGTTAGCGGTCGTGCAAGCCAATGGCACGCAGTGAGCCGCCGGCGCGGCTTTGCACAGGTTGTCTTGGCAGGTCCATCCGAGCTTCGTGCAAGTCGTTCCGCAGTCCACCGAGTTACCGCAGCCGTCGCCGATGGTTCCGCAATACTGGTCGCCGTTGGCAGTGGTGCAGGCTAGCGGCACGCAGCCAGCCGTTGGGCCGGCCTTGCACAGGTGGTCCTGGCACTCCCAGCCGGCCTTGGTGCAGGTGGCTGCGCAGTCCAGCGAGTTGCCGCAGCCGTCGCCGATGGTTCCGCAGTATTGGTCTCCCGAGGTCGTGGTGCAGGTTCTCGCCACACAGCCGGAGATGGGACCGGCCTTGCACAGACCGTCGACGCACACCCAGCCTGGCTTGGGGCAGGTGGAGCCGCAATCGAGCGTCCCGCCACAGCCGTCCCCAATGGCCCCACAGTAATTGTCCCCACTCGATGCCACACAGGTCAGCAGCAGGCAGGTCGAGTCGCCCTTGCACATGTTGTGGTTGCACACCCAGCCTGCCTTGGGACAGGTCGTGCCACAGTCGAGTGTTCCGCCGCACTTGTCGCCGATGGTGCCACAATAGTGGTCACCGTTGGGAGCGCCGCACGCCGTAGGCGTGCACACATCTGGGCCCCCTTTGCAGATGTGGTCGTCCCCGCAGGTCCATCCTGCGAGACAGTCGTTGCCACACTCGAGAGTACCCCCGCACCCATTCCCCACAGTTCCACAGTAACGATCCCCGCTCGACGTCGTGCAGCTCAAAGGCACACAGAAAGGCTGTGCCCCCTTGCAGATGTGGTCGTCTGCGCATGTCCATCCATTCGGGCAGTCGGCCCCGCAATCCAACGAACCGCCGCAATTGTCGCCCACGATCCCACAGTAGTGGTTTCCACCGGCGGTCTCACAGGTGATCTTGGTGCAGACCACAGGCGGCCCGATGCACAAGTGATCCTGACACACCCATCCGGGCTGGGGACAATCCGTGGGACAGTTCAGCGTCCCTCCGCAGCCGTCCCCCACCGC
>PLNW01000023.1 GCA_003142855.1 Myxococcales bacterium | reverse complement strand
ATGTCCGCCATGCCGACATCGACTTGGATGGCCATCCCTCTGCCCACGGGACGAAGGCGGCCCCGCTCCGACGCCGATCACGCGCTCGACGTGGGCGCACTCGCGCGCGAGCACGCCTTCGCCCTCACGCTTCGTCGTGGATCGCGCTCCGACGCCGCCTGGATGACAGGCCGGCGAAGGACAGGATCAGGGGGGCCTTGTTCGGTTCGTGCCCCGGACACTTAAGCTTTGCGGCCCAGGTGCCGAAAGTTTTTAGTGGGCGGTACTCTTCTAGCGGCACCAAGTCAACTGCGGGACAACCTTCGCATCGTGCGACGGGAAGCCCGGTCGGCATTCAAGTAGAGGCGTTTCGATGCTCGAGCCATGGATCATAAATGAAATCGTTCGACGCGAGGAAGATCGTCGACGAGGTGATCGTCCACGGCTCGAACTTCCGCTTTCCGACCTGCAGTGGCCGGGTGAGGGCGATCCTGGAATGGACCACGACGAGAGGGGCCACTCGGTGCCCGATCGCGGCGTGATCATCATGAAGATGTGATCCGAACCTACATTCCGGGCGACGGCTCCGCGACCAGCGGCTGGTCATCGTCATCGTCGCTGTCGGCGCTCGCGGCGCCCTGGAACTCGTCGCCGTCTTGATACGCCGCTGCCTTGGTTCCGGCCAATGCGATGACGTAGCCACTCACGCTACCGGACACGAAGGCCAGCAGCACGGTGCAGGCGATGCCGATGAGTTGCGCCTTGGCGATGCCGGGCACCAGCACAGCCGCAGCCAGGCCGCCCAGCAGGCCAGGCATGCCATGCAGGTTGTGCACGCCGCAGGTGTCGACGATCTTCAGGGCCGCGTCCACGCGCGGCTGGATCACGACGTAGCCCACGGTGCACAGGGTTCCGGCCAGAAGTCCCACCACGAACGCGGCCGTTGGGCCGATCACGTTGCAGGTGGCGCCCACGGCCACGCCGCCGGCCAGCGCTGCATTGGCCATGTCGGCGAAGGACGGCCGACCCTTGCGCAGCAGCGTGCTGGCCACGAAGGTCGCCAGGGTTGACCCGCACAGGGCCAGCACCGTGGCGATGGCGGTGCGGGGCAGATCGGCCGAAGGCACGACTGCGCTGCAGAAGCTGGGCCAGAAGATCCACAACACCATGGAGCCCAGCATGGCGAAGCGATCCGAGGTTTCGTCGCTCTGAACCGCGATGGCCCGCTGGCCCTTGCGGGTGAGAGCGAGGGCCAGGCCCAGCCCGAAGTAGGCGCCGAAGGCGTGGATGACGATGGAACCCGCCGAATCCACGAATCCGCGGGTGAGGCCCAGGCCGCCGTCCAGCACCAGCCACTCATTCAACATGTAGAACGGGATCACCAGCGCGGCGAGCATCGCATACTGGTGCAAACGCAGCCGGCCCAGCACCGCGCCCATGGCGATGAGCGCCGAGGCGCAACCGAATTCCGCTAGCAGCAGGGACTTGGCGCTGTCAGGCGTGACGGGCTCGGCCGACAGCCCGCCCCAGGAACGCATGAGCAGATACAGCGGGATGCCGGTGGCCACCACCAGATAGGTGCCGGTGGTGGCGCTGTAGCCGTGCTTCTTCACGAACACCATCAAGAAGCCGAACCCCACCAGCAGCATGGCCAGGATGTGGATCGAGAAGTTGTATTGCTCCACCTGACGAAGGCCAGCCAGCGCTTCCTCGGCGGCCCACGCGTGGGCTGGGATCGCGGCCAGAGCTGCGAGAAGGATCGCCGTCACGTGCTTCTTCATGGTGCCCTCCATGCCTAGTTCGCTTGCGGCGCGGGCCAATCCCACGCTTCACCCACGGCACGGTAGCGAATGCAGATTGAGAAATCTAGGTTACTTCTAGGTTGCCAAGAGATCTCCTTCATCACCTAGGTTTCGTGCAGGTTTCTTGAAGATGTCGGGACAGTTTCCAAATCCGATGCTGAGTGGACGCGTTCGTGGGCGTGGCCGCTGACTATCTCACCCTCGGGCCACCACCTTTATGTCCCGGTCAGCGTTGGCCGCGAGGATGCCGCGGTCGATGTAGCCTCCGCACATCAACGGTTCACTGATTCCGCGTTTCAGGAGGCTCACGGCGAAATCGCTAGCAGGTACGCCGCGTTTCCCATGAATCGGAGTGATTCCAAGCACAAATGGGCCGGGGATATTCTCCTGGCCCTGCCTGCGCCGGCCGTGCAAGACTGACCGACCCCGTGAGCCCCGCCGACCAAACCAGCAAGCCAGCCGCGCCCACCGCGGACGCGCCCATGCCTGGCAAGCCCCCCGTGTTGCTGCGGGCCACCCTTGCCGAGGTGGTGGGTTCGTCGATGCGCGTGGCCGGCTTGTCGGTTCTCGAGCGGGCCATCAAGCAGTTGCACCGCCTGCAATACCACGTGGAGCTGGCCACTGACGGAAGCTGCCGCCTGCCCACCTACTTGCCGGCCTCGGTGCAGGTACACAAGGTGCCCAAGCCCGAGACCCTGACGGCTCTGCGCCGGGAGCTTTCGGGCGCTATCGAGGTGGGCGCCGACGAGGTGCGCCCGGCTGGTGGCTCGCTGGAAGGCGTCATGCGCGTCATCGACGAGCCCAGCCGCCGCCACGCGGAGCGCGCCGTCTTCGCTGAGCTGCTGCGTGGCGATCTGGGTTTCGTCGCGCGCTACCTCAACAAGCCGGTGTCCTTCTTCATCACGCGCCATCTGCTCTGTCGCCTGCCGTTTACTCCCAACCAGGTCACCCTGGGCGCGGCCTTGGTGGGCTTGCTGGGTGCGCTCATGGTTTCGAGCGGCGGCGCGGCGCTCATCGTGTGGGGCTTCTTCCTTGCCCACATGCAGTCGATCCTGGACGGTTGCGATGGCGAGCTGGCGCGCGTGCGCTTCCAGCAAAGTGCGCTGGGCGAGTGGATGGATACCGTGGTGGATGATGGGCTCAACATCGTGCTTTTCGCCTGCATCGGCGTGGGCGTGTTCCGCGCCACCGGCAGCCTGCTGGCCTTGGCCGCCGGGATTCTGGCCGCGGCTCTGCATGTCGGGTACGACGTGATCGCCTACCGCGAGCTGAGTCTGCAGGGCGGGGGCGGCGAGATCATCAAGGTGCGCTGGCACCTGACCGGCAGCTCGGACATGAAGACCCGCCTGTCCACGGGCAAGCGCGACCCGCTCGCCATGGTGCACACCATCGGCCGGCGCGACTTCTTCATCCTGGCGTTCCTGGTTTATGGCCTGCTCGGCGTTCCCTGGCTCGCGCTCATCCACGCTTTGCTGATCGCCGGGCCGCTGGCCGTGGTGGCCGGGGCGCAGGTGGTCTGGCGCGCACGGGGAGGGCGGTAGTACCGCATTTTTTTTCGCTACTGCGGCGTGATCGGCGACGGCTGCGGTAGCTTGCAGGACTGTGGCGGGACTTGCCCGGAGGGCGGAACCTGCGGCCAGACAAGAGCCAACGTGTGCGGGGATTCGACGATGCCGGACCCGCCACCCTTGCCCCCGCCCAGTTCCCCGCCGCATCCCCCGCCGGCGCCCTGTGTGACCCCGCCGCCGCCACCGCCGGCACGGTGAGATTGAGCTGCTGCGTGGCGTCTGCGGTCAGCGTGCCACCGCTCTGCTTTTGGCCTTGGGGTCCAATCCAACAAGTACCCGAAGGTTGGTTCGAGCCCGCCAGAGATGCTTCAAATTCAGGTGGCCATTCTTGACCAAGTAAAAGTCCTTGAGGAGCATGCCTTTGCGGACCGCCCACCTAACCTCCCCTGGCCCGATACCGGGCAGGAGCATGTTGTGGGTCCAAGGATTGTTGATCTCCCGCGTCGGCAAGAGACCATACCGTTCTGCGACTTTGTGAAGGCGCGAACCCGGCATCGGGGTTGCCACCTGCCACGACATGTATTGGATGAGTCCCTTGGACAGAAGCCTGTGACAGAACTTCAGAGTTCGGTTCACGTCTTGCGGAGTCTCCCAACACAAGCGCCCCTCCTCCTCCCAGGCATGGAAGGCCATGACGAAGCCAAAAACCGAAATGCCCTGGGCTCGCAGAAGACGGCACGCATTCTCGACCTGTTCGGTGGTGGTGCGTTTTCCTATGCCGTCCAGGGTCCGTTGATTGCCGCTCTCGATTCCAAGGTGAACCATCCACAAATTAATGCTCCGGAAGGCCTTGGCGATCTCTTCCGTGAACACGTCGGCGCGGACGTTGGCTTGGAAGTACATGTCCTGATGCCCCAAAGCCTCGATGGCCCGGGCGACATCCACCGACCATTTTTCGGTGACATTGAACTCGTCGGACGTCATGTAGATCTCGCGGACGCCCTTCTTGTAGAGTAGTTCGACCTCTTCGGCAATGTTCTCTGGGCTGCGGGTACGAACCCACGGTTTGTTGTATTTCCAGACGGGATTTGCGCAGAAGTTGCAGTCAAAGGGACAACCGCGGCTGACCAGTATGTGTGTCTGGGGCGACGCCCTGTTGATGTGCATCCCGGTATATGGTGCAAGATCCACCATGTCCCATGCCGGCAAGGGTATGGTGCTTATGTCTTTGATGAAGGCCCGCTTTTCGGTGACGACTACCTTCCCCGAGGGATTGCGGAATGCGATGCCAGGAATGTCCGTCAGGGCAGGTTGCCCCGTGCGGAAGTGTTGCACGAGATCGAGCATGGTATTCTCGCCCTCGCCCAACACACAGACATCGGCCCGGCCTTCCGCTAAGGCCTCTTGGTAGGCACTGGTGGGCTGCGGTCCCCCGCAGATAATCGGCAGTTTGGGGAACCGTTGTCTGACTGCCTCCAACGTGCGATACGCGAGCTGCGACGTCCAAAGCGCAAACGAGAGGCCGTATATCTGCGGGGCCGTCCGTTCGATCTCGCGCAGATGACCTTCGAGATCGGTGAATCCCTGCAAATACTGGACGTCGACCGGCACGGGGCTGTGTCGCCGCAGGTAACTGGTCAGGTACATGATGCCGAGGTTCGGATAGCTAAGGTCGTAGTGATCTTCGCGCTGGGGTGGATCGGCCAATAGGACTCTCATGGGCATACCGCCGGCAAGACGCCGCCTTTGAGTTGCACGATGACAAGAACCAGCCGGCGATGCAACCGCGTCTTGCGACGGGTTTCTTGCGATGGGGTGGGCGGTAGGTCACCTCCCGGAGCAAAGCCCCTAGGACGAGCCTAGGCAAGACCGCCCTGCGAGGAGCATCCAACCCAAAATCATGATCGAATTCTTGGGATGTTGATGGTAAATTTCACGCACTTGACCAAGATTTTTTGCATAGTGGGCGCCCGGCCCAATTTCATGAAGGTCGCTCCCCTCATGCGTGCGTTTGCTGCGCGTCAGTCGATCGAGGCGCGCATCGTTCATACCGGTCAGCACTACGACGAGAAGTTATCGAAGATCTTCTTCGACGAGCTCGGGATTCCGCGGCCCGACGTCGAGCTGGAGGTGGGATCCGGGACGCTGGCCGTGCAGACCGCGGAGGTGATGCGGCGCTTTGAGCCGGTGTTGATCGCAGAGCAGCCGCACGCGGTCCTGGTCGTGGGCGACGTCAATTCGACCATCGCCTGCTCGCTGGTGACCGCCCGTTTTCACCGGAACACGAGCTTCCGTTGGGTTCACGGCGTCCGTACGCGCCCGGTGGTGATTCACGTCGAGGCGGGCCTGCGCAGTTTTGACGACGATATGCCGGAGGAGATCAACCGCAAGCTCACCGATGCCGCCAGCGACGTCCTGTTCGTCTCCGAGGCGAGTGGAATGAAGAACCTGGCCAAGGAAGGTGTTCCCGCCGACCGCTGTTTCTTCGTGGGCAACGTCATGATCGATACCCTGATGGCGGCGCGGGAACGGGCGATGCAGTCAGGTGTGATCGAAAGCCTCGGTCTTGGCGGGCGGCCCTACGGTCTTCTGACCCTGCACCGTCCGTCCAATGTCGACGATCCGGCCGTGCTGCGGGCGCTGCTGGATACGCTGGACCAGATCGCGCGCGATATGCCGCTGGTGTTCCCCGTGCACCCGCGGACTCGCGCTCGTCTCGATCAGTCCGGGATCAAGCCGGACCCGGCGCGCCTGATACTCACCGAGCCGCTCGGCTACCTGGACTTCCTCAAGCTCATGGCCAAGGCGAAGCTGGTGCTGACCGACTCGGGCGGGGTGCAGGAGGAGACGACCGTGCTGGGCGTTCCCTGCCTCACTCTGCGCGACAACACCGAGCGACCGGCGACCATCACCGATGGGACCAACCGCCTGGCCGGCACACAGCGCGCGTCCATCTTGCAGGCCTTCGCCACTCTCCAGCAGAACGCCGGGCCTGCGAAGGTCCCGCCGCTTTGGGACGGACGCGCGGCCGAGCGCGTTGCGGAAGTTCTTGTCAATCTGTTTGTGACCCCATGACGAGCGAACGGACTCGGGTCTATCTCACCTTCGATGTCGAAGGTGCCGAGGCACGAACCATCCGCGGCGTCGCTTGGCCGCCCCAGGGCTACGAGCCGCGCGTGTGGGGGCGGTTCGCCAACAGCCGGACGGAGCTGGGTCTCAGATTCGTCCTGGGCGAGCTTGAAGCCGCGGGACTCGCGGGGACCTTCTTCGTCGAGACGTTCGGATCGCAGGTGTTCGGCCGCGAGGGGCTTGCTGAGATCTGCCGCGAGATCAAGAGCCGCGGGCACGACGTGCAACTCCATGCGCATCCCATCCAAGGCGCAGGACGAGAGGGTGAGTCGGATCAGATGGCCGACTACGACGAGGAAGCGCAGGTGACGCTGCTGCGAGAGGGGATCGAAGTCCTGGTCGCGTGTGGAATTCCGCGCGGCGAGGTGGTGGGTTTTCGCGCCGGCCATTTCGGCGCTGACAATCGCACCTGGCGGGCGATGGGCAAGGTTGGTTTGCGCGTGAGCAGCAACTACAACCCGTGTTTCCTCCATCGCTGCAAGATCAAGTACGCGGGGGCGGCCCCGGGCCTGTTTGCTGGGGAAGGTGGCGTTTGGGAGCTTCCCATCACCACCTTCGCGGAGTCCCACGGTGGAACTCGCCATCTGCAGATCACCGCCATCTCGCTGCTGGAGATGCGGCACGCGCTCGTCGAAGCACGCCGTTTGCACATGAGGGAGGTCACCATCGTGGCCCACCCATTCGAGTTCTTCTACATCGATTCCATCCCCGAACGTCGCGGCCGGCCCAACAACGTCAACCGCTGGCGTCTGTGTGGGTTGTGCCGGTACTTGGCCGAGCACCGGGACGACTTCGAAGTGGAGACCGTCGGTGCATTGGCCGCCAGGCTCGCGCCAGCCTCGCAGGATTTCGCCCTGCCTGCGGTCGCCCCGGAGTCCCTCGCTGGTCGGCGGGTTCTGCGGATGGAGCGGCTGGCCGAGCAGGCCCTCAAGCGGCTAGAAGCCAGCCTGCCCGTGGGACTCAACCTTGTTCGCGACCGAACGAAGACGACAATCGTATGATGACCCGCCAGAACATCGTCTGCTTCGCCAAGGACTGGAGTGAGGATCCGACGAGCAACAACCACGTCATGCGTCTGCTCGCCGAGTGCAACAAAGTGCTGTGGCTCAACTCGATCACGACCCGAACCCCCACATTCACGAGGGGCTCGGATGTGCGCAAGATTGGCCGCAAGCTCAAGGCATTCATGCGCGGTGCGGACGAGGTGAGCCCTGGGCTGAGCGTCTTCACGCCCGTGGTGCTTCCGTTTCCACACAGCGCATGGGCGGCACGACTGAACCAGGTCATCCTCAAGGCCAGCGTCGGGGTGCTGCGCACCCAGCGGCGCATGAGCCCGTTTCAACTCTGGAGCTTCTTGCCATCGGCAGTCCGCTATGTTGGTAGGCTCGGCGAGGAGTTGCTCGTCTACTACGTTACCGACGAGTATTCGCAGCTTGCGCACCTCGACGGGCAGAAGATGGCGGCCATGGACCGCGAGATGTGCGAACGCGCGGATCTCGTGTTCGCCACCGCGCGCACGCTGGTCGAGAGCAAGAAGCAGTTTAACCCCGAAACCCATCTCGCCTCGCATGGCGTCGACCATGCTCACTTCTCCGCAGCTCTCGCGGAATCCACTTCACCGGCGCCCGAGATGGCCGCGTTGCCGGCTGGACCGGTCATCGGGTTCGTCGGCCTCATCGAAAGCTGGATCGATCTGGCACTCATCGATGCGATCGCTGGGCAGAGGCCAGGCTGGCAGATCGTACTCATTGGCAAGTCGAACGTCGATGTCTCGTCTCTCAAGCGGCACGACAACATCCATCTGCTTGGTCGCAAGCCCTACGCCGAGCTGCCCCGTTATCTCAAGGCGTTCACCGTGGGGGTGATTCCCTTCGTGCTCAACGAGCTCACGCTCAACGTCAATCCCATCAAGCTGCGCGAGTATCTCAGCGCCGGCCTCCCGGTGGTCTCCTCCGACATCCCGGAGGTTCGCAGCTACGCCGACGACAGAGACTGCTTCGTCGCCGCGAATCACGACCAATTCCTGCGCGCCTTGGACCAGGCCGTGGAGAGCGATACGATCAGGGCGCGTCAGCTTCGCTCGCAAACGATGCAACGAGAGTCCTGGGAACAGAAGGTGGCCGAGCTTGGTGACCACGTCATGCGCGTGAGGATCAAGAAGGGGCTTGCTCTCAAAACCACTTGATTGCGCCGCAGCAACTAAGGGCTGGATTCGATCCGCTGAATGTGGAAGAAGGAACGCGCTATGACTCTCAAGATTGCGTTGGTCGGTTGCGGAAAGATCGCCGACGGGCATGTGGAGGAGATTCAGAAGCTCCCGACCAGGGCGCATGTAGTTGCGGTTTGCGATCGAGAAATCCTGATGGCCGAGCAGATAGCCACGCGCTATCGCATCCCCGCGTACTACGATTCGTATGAGCGGATGCTGGATCGCGAGCGTCCCGACGTGGTTCATATCACGACCCCGCCCCAATCGCATCTGCCCTTGTCGCGCCTGGCTCTCGATGCGGGATGCCACATCTACGTCGAGAAACCACTCGCACTGAACCACGGTGACGCCAAGGCGTTGATTGACGCTGTGGCCACTGCTGGTCGCAAGATGACGATTGGTTACACGTACCTGTTCGATCCCCCGGCGCTGGAAATGCGTGCAGCAATCGAATCGGGTGTGTTGGGCAAGGTGGTTCACGTGGAAAGCTGGTTCGGCTACAACCTGGCGGGACAATTTGGCTCGGCCATTCTGGGTGATTCCACACACTGGGTCCACGCTTTGCCCGGTAAGTTGTTTCACAACAACGTGGACCACTTGTTGAACAAGCTGGTCGAATTCATTCCGGATGACGAGCCCCGGATCGACGCCCATGCCTGGCGTCGCCACCCCGTTCGATTCGGCGACGTTCGGGACGAGATGCAGGACGAACTGCGGATTACGATGGTTGGCAGCGAAACGTCGGCCTACGGGACTTTCACTTCACACGTCAAACCGGCCGCGCATTTTGTGCGCCTGTACGGCGAGAAGAACATCATGCACGTGGACTACGTCAGCCGCACGGTCACCTTGGAGCCGGGGGCAACCTTGCCTTCGGCGATCGGGCGCTGGGCCCCTGCGTTTGGCCAGGCGATGCAGTTCCTGAGGGCGGGTGGGCGAAATGGAATGGCATTCGCGCGTGGGGAATTTCATCTTTTCTCGGGACTCAATCGGTTGATTTCGATGTTCTACGATTCCATTCTGGACGGTGCGCCGTTGCCGATTCCGACGCGCGACATTTTGCGGGTGTCTTCGTGGATGGATCGGATCTTTGTGGGAATCGGCGCCGAGCGGGGGCGATGATGAAGAAGGTACTGGTCACTGGGGCAACGGGATTCTTGGGCGGCTCACTGGTCGAGCGGCTGCTGGCGCACGGGGAGCACAATTTGCGCGTCACGGTTCGGCCGGGCTCACGACGTGAGCGCGTGTTGGCGGCTGCGGCTAAGTACCCGGACGCCCAAGTCGAGTTTGTCGAGGCCAATTTGATTGCGGCAAAAGACGCCGCGCGTGCCGTCGATGGTGTCGATGTGGTGTATCACCTGGCGGCGTCGATGCGGGGCGCTCCCGCCGACATGTTCCTCAATACCGTGGTGGGGTCCAAGTACCTGCTGGAGGCGATCGGAACGCGCAAGCCCATGCGCGTGGTCTTGGTCAGCTCGTTCAGTGTGTACGGCGTGGCCGAGTTGGGGCGGGGGGCCGTGGTCGACGAGCAGACTCCCCTGGAAACCCATCCCGAAAAGCGAGATCTGTACGGCTACGTGAAGCTGCGACAGGAGGCGTTGTTCAGCGAATATGCCGCCAAGAATGGCTTCGAACTGGTGATCCTTCGGCCCGGGGTCATCTACGGACCCGGTGGGAATGCATTCTCTTCCCGTGTCGGCCTGAACCTCTTCGGTGTGTTCTTGCACTTGGGCGGCAAGAACCTCTTGCCACTGTCGTTTGTCGACAATAGCTCGGATGCAATTGCCTTGGCGGGGCAAGCGCCGGAGGCGGCCGGGCAGGTCTACAACGTTCATGACGATGATCTGCCTACGTGCGCCGAGTACTTGGATGCCTATCGACGCGAGGTAAAGGCGATCCGCCGCCTTCGCGTTCCCTATCCCGCGTTGGCAGTCCTGTCGCGCGTTCTCGATCGATACCATGCGTGGTCAAAGGGCCAGCTGCCGGCGATCTTCACGCCCTACAAGAGCGCGACCACCTGGGGTGGCAATCGCTTCGACAACAGCAAACTGAAACGACTGGGATGGAAGCAAGCGATTCCGACTGCGGATGGCCTGCAGCGGACGTTTGCCTGGTTGCGCGCGTCGACCTGAGCCCTCAGTGCGACAGCTGCACGAGACGCGCCAGCTGCCCGGTCACCACCTTGGCTCCCGGCCTGTTGACATGGTCTCCATCCCCGAAACTCTCGTTTGGCAAGCTTTCGTCGACATGGTCAACATAGTGGACCTTGGGGAATCTGGCCAGCAGATCGTCTTTGACCTTGGCGAAGTCGATGATGACTTGTCCTGGAATCCGGGACTTGAAGCTGGCGTGCAGCGGGGCATTGTACAGGGTGAGGTCCACCCCGTATTCCGCGCACAAATGAATGTTCTTCTCCAAGTATTCCACCATCAGAGTTGAGAGGCCTGAGTACATTCCGTTTTCATCCTGGAAGTACAAGCGGACCTTGGCGTCCATCTGCTTCCCCTCCACCCTCGAGTTCTCACTCTTGTGAAACCCGCCGCCAAAGAACGTAAAACCTCGCCCGGCCCCGTCCCCCTGGGCGACTACCGCCGGGCGCCGCTCGCCGTCTACTCAGCCGCCGTGGGCAGCGTGACCGTGCCAGGCGTGGAAATGGCGGCTCGTTGCAAATACGCGGCAGGATCCTCCCCTCGTAGCTGGGCCGTCTCGATCAGCGAGTAGAAGAGCGCCGCCACCTCGGTGCCCACTTCGACTTGCTCCCGTAGTGATTCTTACGGCCCACGACCGGCGGGCGAATTTGGCGTTCCACCAAACTATGCCGCGTCCCGGACGATGCCGTGTCGGGTTCCCGCGTGCCTCGAATCTCGTGAGATCCCTGATTCTGGGCGATGTCAGTGTCGGCATAGTCACAGACTCTGGAGGAAGGCGAGCAGACCGTCCGAGGGCCGGAACCGTGCTGGTGTGTCGCCGGATGGATCGGCGTGACCGAGGGCGCGTTCCTTCAGCCGCATGTCGGCGTGGAGGTAGATCTGCGTCGTCTCTATCGATTCGTGGCCAAGCCAGAGCGCAATCACCGTAAGGTCGACTCCTCGCCGCAGGAGATCCATCGCGGCGGTGTGGCGAAGCGAATGCGGCGTGATCAATCGGCCCACGAGCGAGGAGCAGTTCTTCGACCTTCCAAAAATCAATCTGGCGCGCTCGGAAAGTTGCCCTGTCAGACCCGTCGACCCCGACTTCTGGACACCTCAAGAGAGAGCCTATGTTGGTGTTCTCACTCACGGCGGCAAGCCTACCATGAGCCCCAAGGGGGGTGGGCTGGCCTCCGAGCGAGGGAGGAGTTGGCCTCGGCTGCGAGAGAACGAGAGGAGCGGCTTTCTTCCCCATCTGATCGCCCTTTTTGAGCGCCTAGCGCGCGGATCGCACGGGAAGAGCCATCGATATCCACTCTCCGCTTCGATGAGTCTGCCTTCGTGCTACATCACCCTTGCGCTCCGCTTGACACATTACTTGTCCGAAACCCAATCTTGTGTCAAGCCACAGCCCATGCGAGGGTAGCCTGAGTGGCCGCGTGGCCAAGGAGGAAGGACGACTCATGAGAACGGCACACAATTGCTCATCTGTCATTGTCGCGAAGGGGGCACTACGAGCGGGCAAGGCGCTGGCTCTTGGTTTAGTGCTGGTGGCGGTTGGCGCCTGTGGCACGGCTGGCAGCGGCAGGTCGCGCGCGATCTCGTCCAGCGTATCCAGCAGCGCTTGCAGCACCACGGGATCGTCGACGTTGGACGGGCGATGCAGGGTCAGAAGCCCATACGCCCGCCCGGCAAGGCCGAGGCTTTCGATCACGCTCGATTGCATCGCCCGTTCCCGCGCCGCCATCAGGGTATCGATCATGACGTTGCCCACGAAAAAACAGCGCTCGGCGGGAACACCTTCCTTGGCCAAGTTCTTCATTCCACTCGCCTCGGAGACGAACAGGACGTCGCTGGCGGCATCGGTGAGCCTGCGGTTGATCTCCTCCGGCATGTCGTCGTCGAAGCTACGCAGCCCCGCCTCGACGTGAATGACCACCGGGCGCGTGCGGACGCCGTGAATCCAACGGAAGCTCGTGTTGCGGTGAAAACGGGCGGTCACCAGCGAGCAGGCGATGGTCGAATTGACGTCGCCCACGACCAGGACCGCGTGTGGCTGCTCTGCGACCAACACCGGCTCAAAACGCCGCATCACCTCCGCGGTCTGCACGGCCAGCGTCCCGGAGCCCACTTCCAACTCGACGTCGGGCCGCGGGATCCCAAGCTCGTCGAAGAAGATCTTCGACAGCTTGTCGTCGTAGTGCTGACCGGTATGCACGATGCGCGCCTCGATCGACTGACGCGTGGCAAAGGCGCGCATCAGAGGAGCCACCTTCATGAAGTTGGGCCGGGCGCCGACTATGCAGAGAATCTTGGTCAAGCGCGGCGAATGCTACCATCAACGTCTTGAGAAGCCGACCAGGATTTCTGGCGCGAGGCGCTCCTGCGGATCATGAGTTTTGCGTGTTTCGGCGCGTTTGCTCGAGCGGCCCCGTCGTTTGCTCCACACCGGCCTGGTTCAAGGATTTGGTTGGTCGCGCGAAGGACCGGTGCTATAGACGACTCGTCCCGTCCATCCGGGTTATTGTGGAAGCATCGATGTTTGTGCTCGCAGGTGATCCAGATTTCTTCTTTCGGGCAGAATATTCGTCATGAGCACATCGTCCAGCAGCTCCCTGGTGAGCGTTGTCGTCCCGACCTACAACAGAGGCGACTGCATCGAGCGAACCATAGATTCGGCCTTGGGACAAACGCACCAAAACATCGAGATCCTTGTGGTGGATGATGGTTCCACCGATGACACCAGGCAACGCATCGAAGGGAGCTACGGGTCTGATAGGCGTGTTCGCTACCTGCATCAGGAGAACCGAGGAGTTTCAGCAGCTCGCAACACCGGGCTGCAGAACGTGCGCGGTGATTTTGTCGCGTTGCTTGATTCGGATGATGTTTGGATGCCGTGGAAGCTCGAGTTGCAGCTGGCGTGCCTTGAACTGATGCCGGACGCCGGCATGATTTGGACCGACATGGAGGCCGTCGGTCCCGGCGGAGAAACGCGCAACTCTCGCTATCTGCGCACCATGTATAGTGCCTACCAGTGGTTCACGTTCGAGCAACTCTTCTCGCGGTCGTGCCCGCTGCCCCCGATTTCCGCGCGCCTGCCCGAGCACGAACGCGGCGCTCGGGTGTATGCGGGCGATATTTTTTCGCAGATGATCATGGGGAACTTGGTCCACACGTCGACCGTGCTCATACGGCGTGAGCGCCTCCAGCAGGTCCACGGGTTCAACGAGGACCTGCGCCATTCCGGCGAAGACTACGATTTCCACCTACGCACCTGCCGGGCTGGCCCGGTAGCTTTCGTGGATGTGGTATCCATCAAATACCTCAAGGGACGAGCGGACCAACTCACGCAGTCTGACTATACGATTCACAGGGCTCGCAATTTCCTGCGCACAATCACTCCGATCTTGGCGCAGGACAAAGACCGAATTCATCTACCGCCTCACATGATCGCCTTTGTGCTCGCCGACGCCCATAGCTGGATCGGGGAGGCCGCACTCGAGATTGGAGAGAACGCCGAGGCGCGCAAGAACTTGCTGCAGAGCCTACGCTATCGTCACTGGCAACCGCGCATGACCGGTCTCTTGCTGGCAGCGCTTTTCCCGCCGCAATACAGCCGGCGGCTGCGGGCCGCGTATCGACAGGCAAAAAAGCATCTCCTGGGCGGAGATAAAGCCCGAAAGTCATGACGGCCGCTACCCGATCGCTGCACGTGACGCTCGAACGGCTCCCGTCCCTGGCTGAAGTGGAGCGCGACTGGCGCGATCTCGAGGGTCGCAGCGATCGCTCGTTTTTCATGTCATGGGCTTGGATGGGGGCGTGGCTGGGCGTCCTGCCCTCGCATGTCCGTCCAGAGCTGTTGAGGGTGGAGTCGCAAGGGCGTATCGTCGCGCTGGGAGTCCTGGTGGGACGTCTGATCCGGCGACACGGTGTTTTCTTGTCTCGCGCACTGTTCTTGAACTCGACCGGTGACTCCCATCTCGACGAGCTCACCATCGAGTACAACGGCCTCCTCTCCGAGCGCGGATTCGAGCGGAAGGCGGCGCAAGGCTGCGTCGAGTTCCTGCTTTCACGGGATGATTGGGATGAGTGGTTTCTCGATGGGGTGAAAGACCCCGGGCTATTCGATCAGATGTCCTTGGGCGGTGCCCGTTGGCTCGCACGCCGCCGGAGCAAGTGCCATTATGTGGATCTTGAGGCACTGCGGCGCTCGGGTGGTGAGTATCTCGGACTCCTGGGATCCCACACTCGCTACAACATACGCCGCAGCATCCGCGAGTATGAAAAGCTTGGTCCGCTCGTGCTCGAAAGCGCGGCCACCCCCCAGCAAGCGTCCGCTTTTCTCTCCGGTCTCAGCCAATTGCACCAGGCTTATTGGCAACAGAAGGGTCTGCCTGGTTCATTTGCCAATCCCTTCTTCAACGAGTTCCACGCGGAGCTGATACGCTCGCACTTCGCGGAAGGGTCGATTCAGCTTTTGCGGATGAGCGCCGGCAAGGCAGTTCTAGGATATCTCTACAACTTCGTCGATCAGGGCCGAGTCTATAACTACCAGTCGGGGTACGACTATGAGCTTTGCCAGAAACAGTACAGCCGGCCTGGGTTCGTCACGCACGTCTACGCCGTGGAACTCAACCGCACGGCGGGGCACCACATATATGATTTCATGGCCGGTGACAGCGAGTACAAGCAAACTCTTGGGCTCGCTTCTTCCGACATGGTTTGGCTGGTGGCGCAGCGCTCTCGGCTCAGATTTGCGCTGGAGGACTACCTGCGCAAGATTTGGTCGAAGCGACGTCGGACCACCTCGGTGAGGCGCAAGAGCGCGGGCGAATCGGCGAGTTTCCCCGCTCGTGGTAGATGACGCATGGAATGTCGCGAAGCTGCGAAAGCAAGACCATGCTTCTGAACTTGGCAACCCTCGAAAGGCTGTGGAGCAAACGGTGTCTCTTCCGCTGACAGTCAGCGGAGGTGTGATATCTTTTGCGCAACTTCGCCTCCTTGACGAGGCGCCTCGGAGATCGGAGCAGTCATGAGTTCCTTCATGGATGGGATAAAGTCGAAGTCGTCCGTCATTGGTGTTATCGGTCAGGGCTACGTAGGCCTGCCGCTTGCGCTCGTGTTCTGTGAAGCTGGGTTTCGGGTCATCGGTTTCGACGTCGACGTGAAGAAGGTCGATGCCCTGACCAAGGGGGAGTCGTACATCAGGACCATCGGCCCCAATCGGGTGGTGGCCGCCAAGCGGACGGGTCGCTTCTCAGCCACCTCGGACTTCGATCGATTGAGCGAGTGCGATGCGATCCTGATCTGCGTGCCCACGCCGCTCGGCAAGCATCGCGAGCCCGACAACTCCTATATTCACGCCACCGCGCACGACATCTCCAAACGCCTGCGGCGCGGGCAACTCGTGGTGCTCGAATCCACGACCTACCCCGGGACGACCGATGAAGAGGTGCTGCCGATTCTCGAGAAGAGCGGCCTCAAGTCGCCGGCGGACTTCTTTCTCGCTTTCTCACCCGAACGTGAGGATCCAGGCAACGCGAATTTTTCCACCCGAACCATCCCCAAGGTGGTGGGCGGCATCAACGCGGAATCAACCGAGGCGGCCGTGGCGTTGTACCGAGCCGGCCTGGATCGCGTGGTGCAGGTTTCGCACTCGCGGGTGGCGGAATCGACCAAGCTGCTCGAGAACATCTTCCGTTCGATCAACATCGCGCTGGTGAATGAGCTCAAGCTGACGTTCCTGGCCATGGGCATCGACGTGTGGGAGGTGATCGCAGCCGCGAGCACCAAGCCTTTCGGCTACATGCCGTTTTACCCAGGCCCGGGACTCGGCGGGCATTGCATTCCGCTGGATCCCTTCTACCTATCTTGGAAGGCGGCGGAGCACGGCATCTGGACGCGCTTCATCGAGCTGGCCGGCGAGATCAACACGCAGATGCCACGTTTTGTGATCTCCCGCCTGGCCGAAGCGCTCAATCAGGACGGCAAGGCGATGAACGGCGCGAAGGTCTTGGTCCTTGGCTTGTCCTACAAGGCCAACATCGACGATTGCCGCGAATCGCCCTCGTTCGAGCTGCTGGAGCTCCTCAAGGAAGGCGGCGCGCTGGTGCAATACTGCGATCCCTACTTTCCCGTGGCGCCGCACACCCGCAAGTACGACTTGGGCTTGAAGTCGGTTCCCTGCACCCCCGAAACCTTCGCCGGATTCGATGCCGTGCTGGTGGCTACAGCCCACGATGAATTCAAGAACCCCGAACTCTACCGCGACGTGAAGCTCGTGGTTGACTCCCGCAACATGATCGCCCCGCTCTTTCAGGGGCGAGGCGGGAAATTGGGGAGACTGGTAAAGGCGTAAGAAAAGCTCCCGGCATGTATCATCTTCGCGAACGTCTGGCGGTTGCCGTTCAACGGACGGGCCTTGCCCACATCATCCTGAAGGCGAGCGTCGGGTTGCCATCCTCCTGGCAGCGGCTGATCGTCATGACCTGGCACCGGGTCGCGAAAGACTTGGGATGCGGCTTCGATCGTGGTGTCCTAAGCGCCAGCCCCGAGCAGTTCGACCATCAGGTTTCCGTGTTGAAGGAGTATTGCTCGCTCATCGACACGACGGATATAGAACGATACCGGGATGAGGGAAGGCCGCTTCCCCCCAACCCCGCTTTGTTGACCTTCGACGACGGCTACCGCGACAATCTCACGGTGGCGCTCCCGATTCTGAAGAAGCATCACGCCAAGGCTGTCTTTTTCATACCCACTGGCTTCATGGGCGTACGCAGGCTGTTCTGGTGGGAACGCATCAGCGCCATCATCGCGCGCTGTCGGCGCAGCGAGATCCGGCTCGGGTATCCCGCGCCGTTGCAATTCTCACTCAACGACGGGGTTTCTCGCTACGAGGCAGAGCGTCGGTTGGCCCGCGTGGGCAAGACATACCCACGTATGGACTTGACCTTGTTTCTGACCGGGCTCGCCGAGGCATGCGAGGTGCCCTGGGACGAAAACATGGAATGCAGCCTGGCCGACGAACTCATCCTAGACTGGAGCGGCGTGCGTGCCTTGGTTGAGGATGGCATGAACGTGCAATCTCATGGCGACAGCCATCGTATTCTCCCCACAATTTCTGCGGAGGAAGTCCTGAGCGATTTGCGGACATGCCGGGAACTGCTTCAGGCGCAAACAGGGCTAGCGCAACGCGTCCTGGCGTATCCAGCTGGCATTGGGTTCGTTCCGGGAGACCCTGGTTACCGCGCCGTGGAGCAGGCTGGGTTTGGGCTCGCCTTCCGCCTCGACGGGGCGACCTGCCGCATGGCACGCATCTCCGACTGGCTGAATATTTCGCGCCTGTGTTCCACGCCTGGGATGACGGACGAGCGCTTCCTGGGCTACCTGGCGGCTCCCAACTATCTCGCCTAGAGCAAGACGCTGTGAACGCGGCAGACCGCCCATCCGAGCGACGATTGCGCGTGCTCATCATTACCAAGATCTTCCCCCATGCTGTGAACCAGCACGCCGGGACCTACAATCGACAGCAGTTCGCGGCGCTGTCGCGGCTGTGCGACGTGAAGGTGATGGGCATCATTCCTTGGTTTCCCGGGGCCCGGCTGGTCTCGCGCAAGTCCGAGACGGGACGACTGAGCGCGGTACCGGCCCAGGAATGCATCGATGGCCTCGACGTGCTCCATCCGCGTGTTTTCTATTTCCCCCGCTTCGGTCACAGTGCCAACCCCATGACCTTCGCACTCTCGCTCCTACCGAAGGTGTGGCCACTCAGGGGAAAACTGGATGTGATCATGGGCTCATGGGCCTACCCCGACGGCCTCGCCGCGATCCTGCTGGGGCGGTGGTTCAAGCTGCCGGTGGTGGTCAAGGTGCACGGTTCCGATCTCAATGTGTTTTCTGAGCGGGACAGCGTCCGCCGCGTGCTCTCGCGCAAGTTGCCCCGCGCCGATCGTCTGTTGGCAGTGAGCCGCGCCTTGGCGGCCAAGGCGCACGAGCTGGGCGTGGCCGCAGACCGCATCGCCTTCCTTCCCAATGGGGTCGATCGGGCCATTTTTCGCCCTTGCGATCGAACCGAGGCCCGACGCGAACTGGACCTGCCCGACGGACGCCTGCTCCTCTTCGTGGGCGGGATTGAAGCCAGCAAGGGCGTGCTGGATTTGCTGCAGGCTTTCGAGAGCATCGCGCCTCGTTCGCCTGATCTGCGCTTGGCGCTGGTTGGCGACGGCAGCGAAACGCCCTGCTGGCGGGAGGCGCAGTCGCGTTGGCCCGGCCGTATCTTCCTCCCCGGCGCCCAGCCGCTGGCGCAGGTGGCGCGATGGATCGCTGCCTCTGACGTTCTCACACTGCCTAGCTGGAGCGAAGGCACGCCCAACGTCGTCCTCGAAGCGCTGGCTTCCGGCCGTCGTGTCGTGGCGACCCGGGTCGGCGGCATCCCCGACGTTCTCAGTTCCGCCGCCTCAGGCGAGATGGTGTCGGCGCGCTGCCCGGACGAATTGTCCGAGGCGCTGTGGCGGGTTGCCCAGGCAAGCTATGATCCCGTTGCGGTCGCCGCGACCGGCCCCATGGATTGGTCCGAGAGCGCCCGCCTGCTGCATCTAGCGTTGCTATCTGCCCGTGACGGCTCGCCCCTGCCCAGAGAGTTGCGGGTCGACGTCGGCGAGTGACAGACCGCTTCGCTGTATCCGCGTGTTGCCTTCCGGATGAAGGCCGGTCAGCGGGTCGGCGTCGTCTCGGCCATCGAGGACGATCCGGCCCTGGCAGAGGCGACCATATAGATCAGCCTCCGGTACAGAGGCCTGGCCTTGCTAGGAACGAAGTTCTCAGCTTTGAGCAGGCGTTCAACATCTTGTTCTTCCACCACTCGTCCCATCCTCAGGAACGCGGGATACGCCACAACACCTAGCAATGGCCCTCCCACAGCACCCACAATGTCCGGAACCAAATGCACGAAGAGTGCCACCGTCGCCGCCATTCCCAGTGCCGCCAGGGATACCCGCAAAGCAAAACTGAGCGATATGCGAAAATCCACGTACCCGCGTGCGATGACAATTATGCTGATGGTCGAAATTGCCTGTCCCAGTCCGTTCGCTAGCACACCACCCATCGCTGCATAGTAGCGGACCAGCCAGTAATCGAGTGCGATGGTTGCAACGGCAGCAAGCAATCCCCAGCGTACCAGCCGCCCTTGTCCTCCGGCTGCCGTGACCAGGGCCGTCGCCGGGTTTGCCAGCGGCGCGAACATGCTCAAGGCCGCAGCCAACATCAAGACTGGAGCCGCTTGGTGATACTGGACGCCGTACAGGATCCGCACCAAGGGACCGCTCAAGATCGAAAGCCCCAGGCACGCCGGTAGAACCAGCAGCAGCAGGTACCGCCAATATAGATGAGCGACATGCCGTCCTGCCTTGGCGCTGCGCCCTTGTTCGGCGAAGACGCTTACCCCCGCCGCCCTCGAGAAGGGACCAACAATCTGGCCAGGAATCAAGCTCAGGCCAAATGCGACGGAGTAGAACGCGACCTGGCGGATGTCACAGAATCGCTTTAGGAAGATCATCTCAGACCGGTTCCACACGACCATGGCGAGCAGGGCCAGAATCGTCGATTCCCCGCAGAACTTGGTCAGCTTTAGCGCAAGCCCCGGCGGAAGCCGCGACGAGCCGGCGCTGGGCCCCATGGCTTGCAAGTAGCCAGGGAGACGCCGGCTGGTCAGGATCCAGCGCACAACGCAGTCGCAGGTCTTGCCTGCTAGTTGGGCTCCAGCGAGACCGACGAGGCCCCAGCCCATGACCACCGTCGCGCACGTCCCAGCGGCCTGCATCAGTCCCGCGGCGATGGATGCGATGACGTTTGGGCGGAGGTCTCCCACGGCGGTGTTCACCGCCGTGGCCATGGCCGTCAACCCAGCGGGCAGGATGGAGACCATCGCCAGGGTTGCGAACCCGCGCTCGTCGGGCGCGAGAGCCAAGAACACCCAGACGAGTCCGGCGCCGACCAGCAGCAGGGAGACGATAGCCTGAGAGGCCAGACCGAAGCGGAGGATGGCCCGAAAGACGTCGGGACGGTTCTGCCCGGCGTAGTCGGCCATGTACTTGCGCGCCGCCGCCCATATTCCGCCGCACCCGAGACTCGCAACTACGGTGGACATCCAGATGACGTAGCTGAACGCGCCCAGCTTCGCCGGACCCATCGCCCGGGCTACGATGATGGTGATAATCGGCGGCAACACGGTGTCGACAATCAAGTCGAACCCGCTCCACAAACTGTTGCGCGCGACCGTGCGTACCAATGACATGAGCGGGCGGGACCTTAGCACAGCGTCGAGGCCGAGACAGCACCGCAGGCGACGTGCTCGTACTCGCGGCGCCTCTCGACCTCACACCCACCGCCAGAGAACCCTCACCTCAGGTCCATCGACCGCCAAGGCCCCGAGGTAGCCAGGCGCCGGTTCCAGGGATCGAATGGCGTATGATTCCGATGTCCTGGGCGCTCCCTCTACCCGGAGCAGCTTGGCTGGTTCGGCTGGTGCCAGACTGACGGTGAATGAATCGAGTGGCCGCGACAGTCCGTCGCCAAGCGCCTTGAGGAAGGCTTCCTTGCGCGTCCAGCCGGCGAAGAACGCCCTCTTGCGCTGCTCGGCGGGCACTGCAGCAAGGGCGGCCTGTTCGGCGGGAGAGAAACAAGTTTTGGCCAAATCCTCGATATTGTCGATATCGCGGATCTCCTCGACGTCGACGCCAACCTCCCGCTTGGCGCTCACAGCCAAGAGCCCGAGGAGACCAGAGTGGGACAGATTGAAACGTAGGCGCTCGGGATGCGCCAGCCGAGGCTTCCCGTCGGCGTTTCGGCGGAATGTGACGGCGGCTGGAATCGTGTCCAGGTAGCGGGCCAGAACCAGGCGCAGGAGCCCGTGGGCGGCCACGTAGCGGCTGCGATCGGACGGGAAGGCGAATCGCTTGGCGAACGCGGTTTCCTCGGCTGAGATCACGCCCTCGAGCCGACGGAGCTCAGCCTCCGGCAGGTCGAGCGACAGAGGCCAGATGTGGATGTCGTCCGCTTCCAGCGGCAAGAAGTCCTGGGCGGAGAGTGGTTGGCTCTGAGTCATTGGTGCTTTCCAGCGAGGAGATGGCACCGGTGCGCATCTGCACGCTGGCAGATGAGCGCCCCCATCGAAGGGCGCTCAGGGAACGGGCGACAGCCGCCGCCGGATCTTCTCAGCCAGAACACTGACGTGAGGCTCGCGCAGGAGGGTCATGTGATCGCCCGCCACACGTTCCGAATCGACACCACCCTGAGTCCGGTCTCCCCAACCCATGAGTTTGTCTCGAACTCGGTAGAATGACTGATGATCGATCGCGAAGACCGTGATCTTGCTCGAAATGACCGGAGGCTTGAAATCCTTGCCGGGGAAGTACATCCTGAGCATCGAGCCGGGCGCGGATCTCGGTGTTGGATCGCGTGGCTCGGCAGCGCCGGGGTTGGTCGCAGGGATGGAGCTGGAAGCAGGTCCGATCAGGCATTTCTGGTTGGCATCTGGACGGGCACGCTTGAATTTCTGCAGGATGCGCAAGACCCGCGAGCGCAGCGCCATGCCATAGCGGTAAAGGGCGAACAACCACTTGCGACGAGTGTTCTCTTCGGTCCAGGCATCCAGGATTCCCAGCCAGCCGAAGCGCTGCCCCGTCGCCTCGATCTGCCGCGCCATCTCGAACGCGATGTACGCTCCCTGGCACTGTCCGATCACATGATACGGCCCGTTCGGCTGCACGGACCGCATCGCTTTGATGTACTCCCGCGCCGTGTCCTCGTACTGCTGTGGTGTAAAATCGAGCGCCGGATCCTCCGGAAGCTGCGCCTGCAATCCGTAGACCGGCTGCTTCGGGCCGAGCTGTCGTGCGAGCATGGCGTAGCCCAGAGCATTCACGTTGGGGCGCGCCACGCAGAAGAGGGGCGTTCCGGATCCGCTGGGCTGAATCGGGACCAGGATCGGCCAGCGCTCTGGTTCTGCGCCGGTCTGACGGTTTGCGCGCAAATCGACCTTGTGCGCGAGCTGCGCGCAGGTCTTCGCCTCGAATAGAACACGCACCGGCAGATCGACCCCAAACTCCTGATTGATGCGGGCTATGGTTCGCACGGCCGTCAAGGAGTGACCGCCAAGGTCGAAGAAGTCGTCATCGCGCCCCACGTTGCGCAGTTCCAGAATCTCGCAGAAGATCGCCGCGATTCTTTTTTCGCTCTCCGAACGCGGCATGCGAGCCTCGGACGACTGGGGCTGGGCGGCGACCGTGTTCGGCACGGGCAGGGCCTTGCGGTCAACCTTGCCGTTTGGTGTCAGGGGGAACGCATCCAGGTCGACGAAGTGCGAGGGCACCATGTACTCGGGCAGGGCGGCGCGAAGCAGCCCGCGCAGCTCGTCCACCAGGTCGGACGGCGGGTTCTCGGCGACGAAGTAGCAAACCAGGCGCTTGTCCCCAGGGCTGTCTTCGCGCGCCACCACCACCACCTGCCGAACCGCCCCATGCCGCGCCACAACCGACTCGATTTCCCCTAGCTCGATCCGGTATCCCCGAATCTTCACTTGGTGATCGGTCCGACCCAGGCATTCGATGTTCCCGTCGCCCAGGTAGCGAGCCAGATCTCCGGTGCGATACATGCGTGCGCCCGCTTGAGAGCGGAAGGGATCGGGAAGGAATTTTTCCGCGGTCAGCTCGGGTCGTCGCAGATAGCCGCGGGCCAGCCCCTCTCCCCCGATGAAAAGCTCGCCCACCGCTCCAGTGGGGACCGGCTGACGATTCTCGTCGAGAATGTAGCATTGCGTATTGGCCACGGGCCGTCCGATGAGCACCGGCTGGTGGCCATCGCGTACCAGATACCCGGTGGACCAGACGGTGGTCTCCGTGGGTCCGTACAGGTTCCACAGGCGGCGCACGAGGGGCGTCAGTGCCACCGCCAAATCCCGCGGCATGGCCTCGCCCCCGCACACGATCTGAAGGTCAGATTTTCCTTTCCAACCCGCATCGAGCAAGAGCCGCCATGTCACCGGGGTGGACTGCAGGAAGGTGATGCCGTGCTGATCAATCTGCTGGCGCAGGCGCTCCCCGTCGGCGGCTTCTTCCCGATTTGCCACCACCAGGCGTGCCCCGACCAGGAGAGGCAGCCATATTTCCAACCCCGCTATGTCGAACGAGATGGTCGTGACCGCAAGCGACCGATCCTCGGTTGTCAGCCCGAGCCACTCGCGCATCGACCAGAGGAAATTGGTGAGTGCCCCGCGTGGAATCTCGACGCCCTTGGGCTTGCCCGTCGAGCCCGAGGTGTAGATGACATAGGCGAGATGGTCCGGCTGCACCGCCACCGCTCGGTTGTCCGGTGGGTTGGCCTTCCAGCTCTTGTCGTCCAGCGAAATCACGCTTCCCGCGAACCCCGGCAGGGATGCCCGCAGACTCTCCTGGGTCACGACCAGCGATGCTCCGCTGTCGTCGAGCATGTAGCTGAGCCGCTCCTGCGGCAGCAGCGGGTCGAGCGGCAGGTAGGCCGCCCCGGCCTTCACTACGGCTAGCAGCGCTGCCACCATGTCGACCGAGCGCTCCACATAGATGCCCACCAGGCGATCTGGTCCCGCACCGTGAACGCGCAGTGCCTGCGCGAGTTGGTTGGCCCGTGCGTTCAACTCTGCAAAAGAGAGCGACTCACTCCCGTACACCACCGCCACCGCATCCGGCGTTCGCTCCACCTGGGCTTCGATGAGCTGGGCCAGCGGCACATCGCGTGGATAGTCGGCTTGTGTGCGGTTCCACTCCACAAGGAGTTGCTGGCGATCGGCCTCGGTAAGAATCGGCAGCCTCGATATGCTCTGGTCCGGATCCCGGGCAATTGCTTCCAGCAGAACTCTGAAATGCCGACAGAGGCGTCGGACGGTCTCGGCCTCGAACAGGTCGGTGCTGTACTCCATCACGCCCTCGAGGCCGTCCTCGCTCATGGAGACATACAGAGTCAAATCGAACTTCGACGTCCCGGTCTCCAACTCCCGGTGCCCGGACAAATACGACACCTGCGAAGCCCCCTCGGGGTCGTGAAGAACGAACATCACCTGGAAGAGAGGCGAGCGGCTCGGATCGCGGTCCAGAGCCGCGGTTGCGACCAGGCGTCCGAAGGGAAGCTCCGCATGGGCGAATGCACCCAGGGCGCGATCGCGCGCCTGGTGCAGCAGCGCACGGAAGGTCTGTCCGGCGGCAAACTGCGAGCGCAGCACCACCGTGTTGAGAAAGCATCCAACCATGCGTTGGGTTTCGCTCTGGGTCCGGCCGGAGATGGGTGTGCCCACCAGGATATCGGCTTGGCCAGAATGGCGGTGCAGCAGCGACGCAAAGGCGGCTTCCAGGAGCATGAAGGGGGTGACCTGCTCCTTCGCGCCGAGAGCGCGCAACCGCTGCTGCAGCGCCTTGGGCAGCGTGAAGTGCTCCGTCGCACCTCGCAGTGTCTGCGCGGCAGGACGCGGCTTGTCCGTGGGCAGAGCCAGAACAGGCGAGGCGCCCTCCAGCTCCTTCTTCCAGTACGCGATCTCCTCCTCCAGTCTCTCGCCCTCGAACCAGTCCCGCTGCCAACATGCAAAATCCGCATATTGCACGGGCAGCTCCGCAAGCGGTGACGGCCGTTTCCCAGAGAACGCCCGGTAGAGTTGCTTCACCTCATTCTGGATCAGCTCCATGCCCCATTCGTCAGCGACAATGTGGTGAATGATCAGGAGCACCTTGTGCTCGTGCCCCGAATGATGAACCACGGTCGCCCGGAGAAGAGGAGCCTGGGACAGGTCGAACGTTTTCTGCCCTTGCTCGCGCACCAGCCGGGTCCATTCGCGCGCCCGCTCCTGCTCCGGCAAGCTGCTCAAGTCGTGTTCAGCCAGAGGCAGGCCAGTCGCCGGCTCAACCGTCTGCATCAGTCGTCCGTCGATGAGCGAGACTGACGTACGCAAGATCTCGTGACGTCGCACCATCTCGTCGAACGCGCGCTTGAGCGCGGCCCCGTGGTATTCCCCGTCGATCGCTATCACGTCCACGATGTTGTAGGCAGGGCTGCCGGGCACCATCTGGTCCAGCAACCAGAACTGCTCCTGGGCGAACGACAGCGGAGACGGGCCGCTCTGCTCGCGCGGCTCGATTCGCCGAACTTCCTCGACTGTGCCCCTGGCCTCCATCACGACAGCCGCGAGCCCGGCCACCGTGGAATTTTCGAAGAGGCTTTGTGGCGTCAGATCCACTTTGAACACATCTCGGATGCGCGACATTGCCTTGATGGCCAGCAGCGAATGCCCGCCTAGCTCGAAGAAGTCGTCGTGAATACCGATCTTCCCTGCGTGCAGCAGCTCGCTCCAGATGGCTGCGAGTGACTCTTCAGTCTGGTTGCGAGGGCCAACAGTTTCCCGGATGGTGTTTGACTCGGAAGGAGCGGGGAGCGCCTTGCGGTCGACTTTCCCATTCTCGGTGAGTGGGAAGGATTCCATCCAGACGAATTGTGCCGGCACCATGTACTCGGGCAGCCGCTGCTTCAGGAAGTCGAGCACGTCCTCGACCGCCTGCGACGCCCCCTCCCGCGGCACCAGGTAGCCCACAAGCTGCTTGTTTCCTGGGGAATCTTCGCGCGCCAAGACCGCGCAGGATTGCACGGCCGGATGGGCGGCGAGGCCTGCTTCGATCTCACCCAGCTCGATCCGGTACCCGCGGATCTTGACCTGATTGTCAATGCGGCCCAGGTACTCGATCGTACCATCGGCCCGATAGCGGGCTAGGTCTCCTGTCTTGTACAGGCGCGCGCCCTCCCGCCCCGAGAACCGGTCCACCAGAAATCTCTCTTGGGTCAGCTCTGGTCGGTTCAGGTATCCGCGCGCCACGCCGGCGCCACCGATGTACAGCTCACCCATCGCGCCGAGCGACACCGGCTGCATATCCGGGTCCAGGATATAGAGCTGGGTATTGGCAATGGGTCGACCGATGGGGATCGAGCCACTTCGTGGATCGCCCGCTTGCACCTCGTACACGCAGCAGCCCACCACCGTCTCGGTAGGACCATACTCATTGATCAGTCGCGTACCTGGAGCACAGTCGCGCCATGGCTGCACGCTCTCAGCGAGCAGGTTTTCCCCGCCGATAACGAAGGTCTTGGTCAAGTCCGCCATCTCGTTAGGGCTGAGTTGCTGGCTCAGTAGGTCCAGGTGAGCTGGGGTGATCTTGACCAGGCTGCGCTTCCCGTCCCGTCGCAGCGCTGCCAGGAGGTTCTGCGCTCCGACGTCTTCGGGCAGGAGCTCAGCGTGGGCCCCAGCCAGCAACGCCGGGTACAGGCTTGTGACCGTCAGGTCGAAGGAGATCGAGGTGTGGACGGGGACCGATCCCCCTGGCTCAACCGCGTACGCCTTGATCGCCCAACAAAGGTAGTTGACCAGGCCGCCATGTAGAATCATCGCCCCCTTGGGCTGGCCGGTCGATCCCGACGTGTACATCACGTACGCCAGGTTCGAGGGGACCGCACCCGCACTGGGGTTGCTGGTTGGTTCCCCCGCGATGATGGACCAGTCGGCGTCGAGACAAACCGTCTTGTCGCTGGCAGCGGGGAAGAGGCCTTTGCACGCTGCCTCCGTCAGCAGCATCCGGATTCCCGAATCGCTCACCATGAACGACAGCCGTTCCGGGGGATAGGCGGGATCGAGCGGGACATAGGCTCCGCCGGCCTTCCACACTCCCAAGAGGCCCACGACCAACTCCGGGCGACGCTTCAGTGAGACGCCCACCAGCGATTCCGGGCCGACCCCGTGCTTGCGCAAGAAGTGCGCGACCTGGTTCGCGCGCTGGTTGAGCTCCCGGTAGGTGAGTCGCCGCCCCTCGAAGACAACGGCGACCGCGTCCGGGTGGCGCTCCACTTGCTGCTCGAACAGCTCGTGCACGCACACATTCGGAAACTCCACGCGCGTGTCATTCCAGGTGTAGAGAATCTGGTCTAGCTGAGACTTGGACAAGGCTGGCGGGCTTGCGACTGCGGTCGCGCTCTCACCGTCACCATCACTCAAAGCGACCACGCAATCATCTCCTTCATGATCTCGTTGGTGCCGGCGTAGATACGTTGCACCCTGCAGTCTGCCCACATGCGGGCGATGGGGTATTCGACCATGTAGCCGTAGCCGCCGTGGAGTTGGACGCACTCGTCGGCAATGTGGAATTCCCGCTCGGTGAGCCAGTATTTGGCCATCGCGGCTGTCACGGGATCAAGCCGGCCCGCGATGAAACGCTCAATGCAGCTATCGAGGAAGACGCGGCCTACCTGTGCGTCGGTCTTGCACTCGGCTAGCTTCATGCGCGTATTCTGAAACTCGATGAGCGGCTTGCCAAATGCCACGCGGTCCTTTACGTACTGGGTGGTCAGATCCACCGCCCGCTCCATCGTGGCGACGGCGGCCACGGAAACCGCCAGGCGTTCGTAGGAAAGGTGATCCATCATCTGGAAGAAGCCTTTGCCTTCGGCGGGGCCGAGGAGACTCGAGGCCGGCACGTGCATGTCGTCGAAGAAGAGTTCGGAAACGTCTTGGCCGTGTCGGCCCAACTTTTCCAACGGGTGCCCCGCGCGGAATCCGGCGAGGCCGTTCGTCTCGACCAGGATGAGCGAGATCCCTTTGGGGCCGGCTGCCTTCGGGTCAGTCTTCAGCGCGAGGCAGATGAGGCCAGCTTGCGAGCCGTTGCTGATGAAGGTCTTCGATCCGTTGATGACGTAGTGGTCACCCTCTCGACGGGCGACGGTCTGTATGCTCTGGAGATCGGAGCCGGCCGCGGGCTCGGTCATGGCGATCGCGCTCACCACCTCGCCGCGCGCCATGCGTGGGAGCCAGTTGCGCTTCTGTTCCTCACGGCCATGGATGAGGATGTATCGGGCGACGATGCTCTGGATGCTGGAGCCGAAGTGGACACCTGCTCTTCCGAGTTCATCCAGAACGACGACTTCGTGGGCAAAAGTTCCCCCGCCGCCCCCATACTCCTGCGGCACATCCGGGAGCAACATCCCTATCGCGCCGGCCTTGGTCCAGGCTTCCGCATCGGCGCGGTGCTGCTCGCGCCAACGAGCTTGCTGTGGCACAAATTCTCGCTGGATGAATTGACGAACCGTCTTGCGGAATGACTGCACGTCGTCGCTCATCCAAGGTGACGTATAGGTTGAGTCCATGAATCGTGCGATCCCACTGCAAACTGCCCCCGGAGTCAACCCCTGGCGTCGCCGGCGCCGCGCTGCGCCTTGTCGGGCAGGGCGGCGGGCAAATCAGGCCTCCACGCCCCTCACCACCCCAGACGACGCCCTGCTCTTGCGCCTACCGTCAAACGTCGCTAGAAACACGTTGTCGGTTTTTGGCCTCCGCTCTCGACAAGCAGCCTGCCTGAACAAGAACAAGGAGTCCCTTCATGTGTGGCATAGCCTGCATTCTGGATATTCGCAGTGATCCCATCGCACTTCGTGAGCGGGCGGTTGAGATGGCCCGACTGCTGCGACACAGAGGGCCCGACTGGAGCGGCGTGTACGCAGACGAAAACGCAATCCTCGCCCACGAGCGGCTTTCCATCGTCGATGTTGAGAATGGCGCTCAACCGCTGACCAACGCTGCCGGTGACTTGGTACTGGCCGTGAATGGCGAGATATACAACCACAAGGCCTTCCGGACGGAACTGGCAGACTACCCCTTCAAGACTGCATCCGACTGCGAACCCATCATTCCGCTCTATGAACGCCGAGGAGTCGACTTTCTCGACGATCTCAGCGGTATCTACGCCTTTGTACTATATGACAAACGCAACAACGACTTCCTGATTGCCAGAGATCCAATAGGGGTCATACCCCTTTACACCGGTCGCGACGAACACGGCAATCTCTACGTAGCTTCAGAAATGAAGGCACTTGTCAGATTCTGCCGCAAAATAGAGGACTTTCCACCGGGCCACTACCTGACCCGGCAAACACAACAACCAGTGCGCTACTACAATCCCACATGGAGGGATTTCAATGTGGCGGCTCAAAAGCCGCTCGACCTCACGGAATTGCGAAGCAGCCTGGAATCCACCGTGCATCAACAATTGATGTCGGATGTTCCTTATGGCGTGCTCATCTCCGGCGGGCTCGATTCTTCAGTCATCGCCGCCATCACGCAGCGTTTTGCACCCAACCGGGTGGAAGAAGGCGACAAAGTGGCGGCCTGGTGGCCGCGTCTACATTCTTTCTGCATAGGGCTGGAAGGCTCACCTGACGTGGCCAAAGCTCGAAAAGTGGCAAAAGCCATAGGCACGGTCCATCACGAATTCGTATTCACCATACAGGAAGGCCTCGACGCGCTTCGCGATGTCATCTACCACATCGAAACCTACGATGTGACAAGCATCCGCGCGTCCACTCCCATGTTCTTGATGATGCGGCGGATCAAGGCAATGGGCATAAAGATGGTGCTCTCGGGAGAAGGCGCGGACGAGGTTTTTGGGGGATATCTCTATTTCCACAAAGCCCCCAATTCTCGTGAGTTCCACGAAGAGACTGTGCGAAAGTTGGACCTGCTGTACAAATATGATTGTCTGCGGGCCAACAAGTCCTCAGCCGCATGGGGAGTTGAGATTCGTGTGCCGTTCTTGGACAGGGAATTCTTGGATGTCGCGATGTCCTTCAATCCCCAAGAGAAGATGGTCGGTCCGGGTCGCATGGAAAAATATCCCTTGCGCAAGGCCTTTGAGGGATATGTGCCGGACGAGATCTTGTGGCGGCAGAAGGAGCAGTTTTCCGATGGCGTTGGCTACGGGTGGATTGATTCATTGAAAGCAAATGCCGAAAAGGCGATTACGGACACTCAAATGAAGAACGCTGGTTTCCGATTCCCATACAATACCCCGGTTACCAAGGAGGCGTATTTCTACCGAGAAATCTTCGAGTCGCACTTCCCGGGGGATGCCGCTGCGGCTTGCGTGCCAGGAGGCCCTAGCATCGCGTGCAGCACTCCAACTGCCATTGCGTGGGACGAGAGTTTCGCACGGAATTCCGATCCCTCAGGTCGGGCCGTACTTGGCGTCCATCAGGACGCCAATGCGAAATAGACAGGCTCTTGATCGACGGATTGAACGGCCGATGGTGCCGCATCCCATCCCCGCACCACAAGACAACCCGCCGCTCAAGCGGGCATAGCCCTCGCCAGCTACTTCAACAGTCCCCGGACTTTCCTGCCGAGGCCCCGTACTTTCCTTCTAGCCCAAAGGGCGTTCTTCACAAGAAGAAGCGGAAGGCTTGCTACCATCCGAGTAACCGTTCAGCCCTTGGTGGTCGGGTAGGAGTGCCAGCGAAAGTTGCGGTGGGCGCGAAAGGTGGTGAAGTGAAACGCTTCCCTCCGACGTGGGTCGTGTAGGCTGCGTCCGCCAACTCCTCCAGAAGCCCCCCAGGGCTCGCTGTGGTTCACGCACCGGCGCTCGCAGGCAATCCCACCTGGTCGGGATCCGCGTCTGCGCGATAGCCTTGTGTGATCTCCTGGCCAAGAATCTGCGTCGATGATTCGTCCCAGATGATCCGGTGGGCCGAGAAAATGAATGTGTGATCCGTGACCTCAAGGTGCTAGATAGCGGGGCGCGTCGTCATGCCCCGGTTCTCCCTGTTTCGTCCAGCGGCTGCTCGCACCCGAAGCAGCGCAGCGCAAAGCGTGATGAGAATGCCTCCCATCTCCAGGAGCCAATTCATGCGCAGGTGAACTAGCCGGTGGCCAAGAAATGCGTCCACGCGATGAAACGAACTGGCGCGTACCAGCACGAACACGCCGATGCAGCAAATCCCCAGCGCAGCAACCTTGACGGCAGAACCAAGCCCACATAGCGCTATCCACGACGCAATGACGCACAGCAACCCGAATCCACAGAGAGCGCCGATGAACGCCTTCTGCACATGGGCACGGTGCCAGTACCAACCCTGTTTTCGCGCCAGCATTCGCCCGATTTCCGTGAGCGCGGTCTGGAAATCGAGCTGCTTGTTCACCGCCAACAGCCAAAGCAAGACCGAAAAGACCGACCAAGCCCAGAACTCACGCTTGGTGACGACAGGGCGCATGTCAGGATTGTGAGATAGTGGGGCGGCTCGACTTGCGGCCGCCAGGGAGGTGGGTGGCAAGTCGACGTAGAGCGAAGGCGGCCGCAAGTCGAGCCGCCTTCTGGCCGTCGAGGGGGTTACGCGACCCGGGCGGTTGAGCGCCGTTCCCAGAAGTCCTCGAAGCGGCCACTGAGCTTGCAACAGCGCAGCGCAATGATGGCGTCAACGCCTGCGACGGTCCAGTGCATGCCAGTGCGCTTGCAGCGAGTGCCGATGGCAACCTTGCAGCCGGCTTCGACAACACCCGTCGAAGTGCAAAGCCCCGCGGCCCGGAACTCCGGGTAGCGCATGCGGTGGCGGTTGGCCTCGATGTACTCGATGCACTTGCGCGCTTCTTCGTTTGCTGGTGAATGGGTCCGCAGAGCGAGAAGCAATGCCTCGATCTCGCCGGCATCCAGTTGATCGTGGCGTTCGCGTGCCCATCCTTTGGCCAGGTCGCTGGTCGCTCCGTAGATGGCTTTGCCGACGTCTGAGAGGTGTTGCTTGGCGTGAAAACGGTCCAGGATTTGGACAGCGTCGGGGAAGTACTCGTCGGCAAGCTTCCAGATCCACTTCGCTCCGTCGCCGAGCACGGCACGACGCTCAGCCATGTCGAACCCGCGACGAGTGGCCTCGCGCTGAACACGTGCCGCAAATTCGCTCGGCGCCTTGTCGGTATCCTGCTGTGCTGCGCTCTCGATCGCGGCTGAGTAGCTGACCGAGCCGGGGTCGCGCACCGGCGTGCCCTCCTTGTCGCGCGCCTCGGCGCTCCAGATCGTGACCAGCTTCACCTCACGCGTCTTGCTCGAACCATCAGGCTGTTTGCCAGCACGGCCATCCAACTCCGAGGTGCGCATGGGCACGCCTGTGCCGTCCATACCCAGGTAGAGCGTCGGAGCGACAACCTCATGGGACAGCGGTGATTCGACCACTTGGCGCTCGTCCTGGGAAATTTCACGTCCCATCGCTTCGGCCGCCCGCTCGACGTGTTTGGTGGGCACGTCAACGCCAGCCAGGTCACGAAGCAGGTCGTGGCTCTCTTGGAAGCTGACTATCGCCGCCGCCTGCGCCGTCATGCGTGCCACTGCCGGTGACAACGCTGTGTCGCAAAGTCCAAGAGCGCGATCGCGTGGGCAGAAGCCCGCCTGGCACTGGTCGCAATGGTAGTAGGCACGCCCGAGCTTCATGGGGCCCAGGGCGGTGGTGAATGTCTTCAGACGACGACCGGCGTAGCGAGCCTGGTGTCCGTGTGGACATCGCAGATGGGCACCGCTGTTGTCCGAGTGGTCAGCGTTGAGCCACTGCTCAACGGCACGCGCTGCCACGGAAAGTGCTCGTCGTCGCGTCGCCGTCTCAATAGCTTCAAAGTCGAGCCGATCGGCGGCGCCAGGCGCAATCAGCGCCTCTATTTCGTGGACGATTTCCGCGTCGAAGGCTTCTTTGAGCCCCCCTTTTTGGCGGCCTCGGGTTGGGAGGCCGCCTGGGCGGTGTCTAGTTGGGCATCGGCCCACTGCTCGCAGGCGCCCCAGAAAGCCTCGACCTGCTTGCGAAACTGGTGGCCAGCGTCGACCTGCGTGCGGACGAGCTTGGCCTGCTCGGCCGAAACCAGGCGTGAGGTGGTGCGGCCCCCAGCGCCGCGGGTGAGGCTGTAGTAGGGACCGTGGCGAGCATCCGGATCGGTGGCACAGGCACATTCGGCTTTGCCACACCTCATGAACCGCTCGGAGAGGGATCCACGGCGCATGGGGCGAGGCTGGGCGAGGGAATCGAGCTGTTGGCGAACTGCGGCTGGAACGTCGGGCAGGTCAGGCATGGCGTCTCCTTGCGGCTAGTCTAGCCGAAAGGAGACGCCATGCAACCCCTCTCACCACTGCGGCCACCATTCCCGTGACGTGCGCCCGGGTCGCGCTCGATCGTTGACTTGCCAGACCAAGCAGATGCATGATGGCGCGATCTCTTCGATAGGGCATATCCAGGAGCCTGTAGTCCTTTGGAAAACGAGCCACCCCTACCTATGCCCATTAGCTAGGAGAACCGATGAAACTACCAATCGTTTGCGAGCAAATCGAAGGCCCGCACCCATTGGGCGATTCTGACCGGATGAACGCTTTCACGTCAACGCTGCGGAATCTTGGGTACAACCTGGAGAATTGTGCTACAAGATTGGGTTCGTTTCCTCGGCTCGGTGTCAACTTCTGGGACGAGATGCACCCGCAATGGGTCCCCAACCCGCAGGACCCGGTCGATGCTCTGATCGCCCTCTTCATCGACGAAAAGCCGCTGCCTGTCGATCCTCTGCGCACGTTGACGTCAACCAGCTTCGTCGACACGGCATGCGAAATGGGTGTGCTCCAGTTACAGGACGGAGCCCTGCATCCAAAGCTGAGCTTGTTTCCCATTGCTGGGCTCTACATCGTCACGGACCGCAAAGCGCGCAATACAGCCGTCAACCAGGTGATGTGGCTTTGGGGTGAGAGCTATCTGCTCGCTGGCCTTGTAAACCGTGCGCCGCGCCGAAGAGCGATCGATCTGGGGACTGGCTCCGGAGTGCATGCCCTGCTTGCCAGCAGACATTGCCAGACCGTTACTGCGGGTGATGTGAGTCCTCGAGCCCTCGAATTCGGGCGCTTCAACGCGGAGCTCAATGGCCGCACCAACGTCGAATTCCGGCTCAGCGATCTGCTAAACGATATCCCAGGCACCACAGATCTGCTCATAACCAATGTGCCCTATGCGCCCGACTCGGCCGCCAAAGCTGGTGACAACTTCTGGAGCGGCGGGCTCGATGGATGGGATCTGACAAAGCGCGTGGTTGCCGCGCTTCCTCAACGCCTGGAGGATGGCGGCGTTCTGCACATGAACTCTCTTTACCCAAACGACCCGGGGACGACCATCCGAGACCATTTTGATCGCTGGATTGACGGGGGCATCGGGCGCTACGAAGTGCTGGATCACACGTGGGCCATCCCGACGTACGAGGATGCTCTTTCCGAGCGGCCGTACGAGGGCGACAAATCCGCTTGGCGCTTCGGCGTCGTCAGTGTCCGTCGCGCCGCATTGGGACGGGGCTATTGGCGCGAACAGAACAAGCGGGGCGCCTTTTTCCGTGCGGACGGAAGTTGCTCAGTGGTCGCCGATCACGATCTGCTTGCGCCTTAGGCTCGGCGTAGTGGCCGCAACCACGCACGCCCGCTGCCGATAACCCGTCGCGTGCAGAAGCTGCTGCGAAAGTGGTTGAAGGCCGGGGTGATGGAAGCGGGCGGATGGCGAGAGAGCCTAGCGGGAACACCGCAAGGCGGAGTAGTTAAGGCCATCGGTAAGCCGGATGGTAGAAAATCGCATGCACGGTTTGACAGGGGAACCTGTCGGCCCGACTTCGCCCTCGGTAGAAGAAAGGACGACAGGTTCTACCAGTGGTCGAGACGGCCCTTCGCAGACCCTCCGCCGGCACCCGGCTCGTGTCCGTCCGCCAGTCCGCCCCCCGGGCGAGGGCCCACACTGGCACGCAGGCGGGGCAGACTCCGCCGGATGAGCAAACAAAGAACCGAGGATGGTGCCAACGAGTCGACGAGCCTGGCTGACCGCCGGTGGCGACAGGAGGACGCGGAGAAGGTGCTCGCGGCGCGGGAGGAGAGCGGTTTGTCGCTCTCGAAATTTGCTGGCCAGCAAGGAGTGAACGTCCAGCGCCTCAGTTGGTGGCGCAAGCAACTGGAAGAAAGGGGCTGCGCTGGTGGTCGTCGCCAGAAGCGACGAGCCGCTGGGGTGTCGTTCATTCCCGCAGTTATGAGCGCGAGTCCTTCCGTGGTTGTGTTGCGTTTGCCACGC
>PLNW01000164.1 GCA_003142855.1 Myxococcales bacterium | reverse complement strand
GGTTGTTGCTCAGCACCTGGATGAGTTCGAGCTGGCCACCTACCCCCAGGTACCTGCGATGAGCAGGCCTGCCGCCGTGAGCTTAACCAGCGGGCAAATCCGCATCGGCAGGATGCTGGTCCGCGCGCCGGTTGCTGCGGAGAGGGTAGCCAAGGCGACCAGCATCGCGGCGCAGGCGCGCACCGCAAGGCGTGCGGAATGCTCGACCGCAACACTGCGGCACACCAGGAGAACCAGTAAACCCAGAAACATCAGTGTCATGCCCTCGGCGATCCATTCCATGGTCAAGACGCGGCGGTTGTCGGGCGAAAGCTCGCCGAAGCCGGCCACCACGGAGCGCGTCGGGAAAATGTGCGCGGCTCCCCACATCAGGGTGAGCGCGCCACCGAAGATCATCAGCCAGAGGCTCATGCGTTCGCTTCTCCTCGTTCCGCGGCTCCCGCAGGTGTCCGGCCAAGCACGCATGCCGTGTGAACCGGGGCCATCTCCAGGATCTCAATGTGCACGTTCTCGAAGCCCGCGGTTCGGATCGCGGTCTCCATCCGCTGGGCTACGTCCGTGCATGGTCCCACACACCCAAACTATCCCTATACCCAGCCGACTGGTAGAGCGCCGCAATAATGAATTAATAATGAATGCGGCCCTGGCACCAATGAAGGCGCCAGGGCCGCGTCGGATTTCCAGGCTATTTGCGGCTGCTGCGCTTTAGAACCGGCCAGCGGCGAAGCGGCCGGCGTGATTCACCACGGCCCACACGGTGTTGCTGTCAGGATCGACGCCGTAGCTGCCGAGGGTGTAGCTCGCGTTCCAGGGACCGAACACGAAGTTCGGTGTTCCGCCCACGTTCTGCGCGACAGCGCCGGTCAGGTTGCCCGCGCTGTCCACTGCGGCCACGCCGAAGTTGCCACTGACCAACGCGGCATCACTGACGCTGTTGCGGTCAAAGGACATCGACAGGGCGATGGTGTCGCCGCTGCTGCTGCCAATGTCCGCGGTGCCCCACAAGGACAGGATGGCGCTCGAGGTGGCGCAGGTGGGGGCATCCCAACCGAGGTCCACGGCATGGACAAGCGGGCGGCTGATGTAGTCCATCGCCGTGCTGGTGTTCTTTCCGGCGAGGAACTGCGCCGTGGTGCCGGAGAAGGTGAAGGGCGTGCTGGGGTAGGAAGCGCCCTCGGCCACCAGGAACTCGGTTCCGGTCGAGCTGTAGCCCCATGTCTGCTTCTTGGCGAAGGTGAAGATCGGCGTGACGTTGATAGGATAGGCGGCGTTTCCGGCACCCATCGGGTAGCTGGCGTCTGACTGCCAGTTGCCGTGCGTGTCGGAGTAGAAGTCCACTGTCATGTTCGGTCCATCCACCGTGAAGATGTAGTACCCGACCGTGTAGAGCTCCTGGGCCACCGGCGTCTCGCGCGTCTTCTGCCCGTACCAGGTCGCATTGTTCGTGGGCTTGGGCGTGTAGAACTTGCTGCTGTCCGATGAGCCGATGAGCTCGTGCACGCTGGACGATCCATCCGGGCTGGCGACGATCGAATGCTGGTTCATGTGGTCGTGGCCGGCCAGGAAGTACTTGACGTTGTTGCTCTGCAGGCTGGCGTAGAAGGCATTCTGCATGTCGGGATTGGCGTTGGTGTAGCCCTGGAACATGGTGTCCTGGTGGCTCTCCGCCATGAGCGGCTGGTGGGACAACACGAAGGCATGGTCGGTGCCGCGCGTGGTCTTGTCGAGCCGGCTGCTGATCCAGGGCTGCTGCTCGGTGATCGAGTAGCCGTAGTCGTATCCCGCGGCGGAGAAGTCCCGGCTCGGCGTCACCCAGGGATCGACGATGAGGAAGCGGACGTTGTTGTAGTCGAACGAGTAGCTCATGCCGTCCAGCTCGCTGAGCGCGGGGCTGACCGAACTCGGGCTGCTGAAGTTTGTGGCGCCGAAGAGGTTGCCGCCCTGGCCTAGCATCTGTGGGTAGAGCGTCCGGAGAATCGGGATGGCGTAGCCGTTGCCGCCAGTCGGGACGCCGTAGGTCTCGTGGTTGCCCCGCATCGGGAAGAATCCAATGCCAGCGTCGTAGAGCGGCTGAGCGGCCTGGGCGCGGATGGTCTCGTCGGCGTCGTTGCCCGTGTCAGCGAGGTCACCCACCTGGATGACGAACTTGACTTGCGCGTCGATGAACTTCGGGGTCAGCTGATCGATGATCGACACCGCGACGGTGGTCGGGTTCTGAAGGGCCGGATCCGCGGTCGTCCATTGCGTATCCGACATTACGCCGAATTTCCAGGCCGCGGAGGCAGGCGGGGTGCAGGCGGTGGTTGCGGCGGCAACGTGCACGGTGAAGTCGTACTTCTTGCTGGCGCCCACCGCGTCGGTCACCACCACGGAAACCACCACATCGCTGGACGCGGTGGCGGGTGCGGTCAGGGTCACCTGCGAGGTGGTGCCGGTGTCGGACTGTCCGGAGAGCGTGCCACCCGACGTCGACCACACGAAGGTCATGGTGCCCGCCTGCGGGTCCATCGCCTCGACGGAGAAGGAAACCGTCGCGGAGGGATCAACCACTAAGGCTGATTGCGCAGCGTCGACGATGGCCGGGGCAATGATCGCCACGGGAGCTCCCACCGGGAGGTACAGGGTGCCGTGAGTCGTCCCACCGTGGCCATCGCTGACTGCTACGTCGAATTCGCAGTAGGTGTCGGCCGCAGAGGCCGGCAGCGTGAAGGAAGGCGTAGACGAGCTCGCGCTGCTGAAGGTTCCCGCAGCGCAGGTGCTGCCGGTGCTCCACAGGTAGGTGAGCGTGTCGCCATCGGCATCGCTGGCCGTCACCGACAGCGCGGTGGGCGCGCCCAAGGTGATCCAGCCGGGCGTGGCAAGGACATCGCTGACCACGGGCGAGTTGTTGAACTTGACGTTGACGTCAGCCTGCCCGGTGCCATTGGCGTTGGACACGTGGATCACGATGGACGCCGACGTGGTGGCCTTGTGATTGTCCTGCACTTGAATGGTCAGCGTGACGTCACCCTCAGTGGAAGAAGCGGTCCACGTCGTGGTGGTTGCGGTGGGGGCGGAGAAGCCCGCGCCGGCCGGGTTGGCCGACCACGCGTAGGTGATGGTGTCGTTGACCTGGTCGTCGTGGGCCTGGACCTTGGCGGTGATGGTCTCGCCAGGAGCGATGTTGGTGGACGAGACGACCAGCGAGTCGATGACCGGGACAGTGTTTACGAAGTCAGCAGGAGTGTTAACGGATTGGGCCGTGATGACCACCGTGGTCACGTGATTGTGCAAAATGGCGATGTTGGTCGCCTGTCCGACATAGACCGGGGCGTTGCTTGTGTCGCTGGCATTGACCGTGAACGTGTAGTTGCTGCCAACGGGCAACGAGGAAATGAGGGCGCCGTAGCTGTCCCCGGATCCCTGCGGAGACAGGGTCACGGGCTTGGGCGCGTACAGGGCCGGGCCGGAGATCGTGACAGTGACCGCACCGAGCGGAACGGTGAGCGCTTGCACGCTCACGTTGGCCGAGCCCGTGGCAGAGGGTTGGTTGTTTTGGCCGCAGGCGGAGAGCGCTGCCGCGATGGCAAGTGCCCCGAGGGGCAAGAAGGCGGAACGAGACGAGCGAAGGTGCAACATGGTAATCCTCCCTGGGTTATGGGGACGGTCGCACCCTATTCCTTCCTCCGTGCAGCGCACGCGACGGCTGCGCGACAATTGGGAAAACGCAAACGGCCGATTTGTGACGACTCTGACAACACTACGGTGCGGTGTCGTCTGCGGCGTCCAGCGCGAGAAGGTGCGCCGCGGAGGGATGCGCGACCCTGGCCGTGACGACCGCGGGCGGCAGCGGCCGTTCCGGGCTGTCATCGCCATATTCATGATGGGCGCGCAGCACTTCGGATTCTGCGGCAAAGAACGCGTGCACCACCGCAGGATCGAAGTGGCTTCCAGAACTTTGGCGCAAGATTGCGTACGCTTCGTCAAGGGGAAACGCCAGCTTGTAGGGACGGCGAACAGTCAAGGCGTCGAACACGTCGCAGATTGCGACAATGCGGCCCACCAGGGGAATGTCCTCTCCCTTGAGTCCGCGCGGGTAGCCCGATCCGTCCCACTTCTCGTGATGGGTCAATGCCACAATTTCGGCCAACTGGATGATTTCGGAATCCGAGCCGGAAAGAATGCGGGCGCCCACCAGAGGGTGGCGTTTCACGATGGCCCATTCCTCGGCATTCAACGGTCCTGCCTTTTGCAAGATGCTGTCGGGCAAAGCGAGCTTTCCGATGTCGTGCATGAGAGCAGCGTGGAAGAGTCGATCGAGATCCGCGGCGTTCCAGCCCAACTGTCGGGCCACTGCCACCGCATAGTGAGCCATGCGCAACACGTGGCGTCCCGTCTGGTCGTCCTTGTACTCGGCCGCCAATCCCAGGCGAAGTACAGTGTCGATGGCGCTCTCGCGCAGCCGATCGAGAACAGCCTGCAATTGAGCGGTCCGAGCCTCGACCCGCGACTCCAGCCGTGCATTTTCGTCGCGCAAGGCATCCCAGACCGCCTTCAACTCCAGATGGGTCTGCACCCGGGCGCGCACCACCATGGGATTGAAGGGCTTGGTGATATAGTCCACGCCGCCCACCTGGAAACCCACGGTTTCGTTTTCGTGATCGCCAAGCGCGGTGATGAAGATGACGGGAATCTCGCAAGTGCGCGGGTCGGCCTGCAGGCGGCGGCAAACCTCGAAGCCGTCGAGCCCCGGCATCAACACGTCGAGCAAGATCAGGTCGGGAGGTTCTTGCTGAGCCATGCGAAGTGCGGTCGCGCCATCGGCCGCGACCCGCAAGCGGTAGGCTGACAGCAGGCTGGCAAGCACGTCGAGGTTCAGCGACGTGTCGTCGACAATAAGAATCTCAGGGGAAAGCATGATCGCCCGTTTCGTTGCCGGCCAGAGAGCGCGCGTCTTTCTCCTCAGAAACCGGCGGCTCTCGGCGGACATCGCCTTTCAAAAACTCGGCCAGCCCGCGGATCACCAGCACCAGCTCGTCCGCAAGGCCCCGCAGAGCTGCGTCCACCTCGGGGCTGGCTGACCTGAGCGCCGTCTCCAGTCGACGGGCCGATCGGTACAAGGCCTGCGCGCCCATCTGACCGGCCAGGCCCTTGATTGTGTGGGCCTCGCGAATGGCATCGTCGAGTCTGCCCTCAATCAAGAGGATCCTGATCCGCCCATCGGCGCCTGCGTATGTCGCGGCAAAGGTACGCAGCAGCCGCAGATACAAGGTCCGATTGTCCCCCACCAGAGCCAGGCCCTCTTGGATATCAAGGCCGGGGAGCGTGGCCGGTAGCAAGCCATCATTGGGCTGGGCCGTTGCTGGCAAGGGCTGGGGCCTTGTCGCTGGCAGCTCCGCTTTCGTCTTGGCCCAACGGGCGACAACAGGAAAAAGGGAATCCGGCGTGAAGGGCTTGGAGATGAAATCGTTCATGCCCGCGCGCAGGCACTCCTCGCGAGCCGAACCCACAACGTCGGCCGTCATCGCAACGATGGGTAGGTCGGCAAATCTGGAGTCGGCGCGAATCTTGCGGGTGGTCTGCAACCCATCCATTCCAGGCATGTGGCGATCCATGAGCACCAGGCCGAAGGGATTGTTTGCCTGCACAGCCTCGCGCACCTTGGCGACCGCGTCCTGGCCGTTGCTGGCCAGTTCCACCACCACACCGGCTGATCTCAGAATCGCTGCCGCGACCTCTTGATTGATGATGTTGTCTTCCACCAAGAGCACGCGCACGCCTCGAACCTGATCCCAGGTGCTGGGGTCGACCGTATCGAGTTGTCCCGCGCCGCGTCCCACGCGACTGCGCTGCTCGGCGCCGAAAGCACGCGCCACGATGGCGAACACCGCCGAGGGGCTGGCCGGCTTGATGAGCAGCAGGCCGAACCCGAGGGCGCGCAGGCTGGCGTGTGCTGGCTCGGCGTCGGCGTGAGAAGCCACCACCACCACGCGGTTGGGTGCAACGCCGACCGTGCTGCGCGCCAGGGCGAGCAAATCGCGTGTGCGGGAACCGTCCAAGCGCCAACTGAGGAAGACCAGGTCGACTGACTGGCCCGCGTCCGAGCGCCCCAGCCAGGCACGCGCCTCGTCGGCACTTGTCACGCAGGTGACCGACATCCCAGCGTCCACCAGAGTGTCCACCATCGACCGACGTGCAGTGGCGTTGGATTCGCCCACCAGAACGCGCTCGCCGCGAACCACAGGCGGCACACCGGGCCGCTGTCGCCGCTCGCCGGTGCGCGCGCGAAAGGACACGGTGAAAAAGAAGCGACTGCCGTGCCCCGCTTCGCTTTCCACACCGATGGTTCCATCCATCAACTTCACCAGACGGGCGCAGATGGCCAGACCCAGCCCGGTTCCGCCGAAGCGACGGGTGGTGGAGCCATCGGCCTGGGTAAAGGGACGAAACAGCTTGGATTGCTGATCGGTGGTCAGTCCGATGCCCGTGTCCTCAACCTGGAAACGCAGTTCCACGCGATCCCCATGGGTAGCACGCAGGGCAACCGAGATGTGAACCTCGCCCTCTTCTGTGAACTTGACGGCGTTGCTAGCCAGGTTGGTCAGGATCTGGCCCACGCGCAGGGGATCGCCCAGCAGCAGAACCGGCACCTCGGGTGGGCGCGAGATCACCAGCTCCAACCCCTTTTCCGCGGCCCGCACGCCGACCAGGGTGGCCACGTCGTCGAGCATGTCGTCCAAACTGAAAACCAGGTTCTCAAGTTCCAGTTTGGAGGCCTCGATCTTGGACAGATCCAGAATGTCGTTGATGATGCCGAGCAGGTGTTGCGAGGCGGCTTTGAGCTTGGCCAGGTAGTCGCTTTGCGTGGCCGTCAGGCTGGTGTGCTCCAGCAGGTTGGCCATGCCAACCACGGCGTTCAGGGGCGTGCGAATCTCGTGGCTCATTGTGGCCAGGAAGCCGCTCTTGGCCTCATCGCTCACCTGGGCGCGCTCGCGCTCGGCCCGCCGAATCAACAGCATGAGCATGCCGGCTGACAGCACGCCGAGCAGGGCCGCCGCCAGCACAGCCCAGCGGAGTGTCAGCATCTCAGCCTGGTGCGACGCTGTCATTTGTCTTCCCAGACCGGCCATGCGGGCTTGCAGGCGCTCGACCAGGGCAGACATTTCGTCGGTGGGCGGGCGATCCATCCCGCGCACGCGACTGTCGACATCGCGATAGCTGAGCGGATTCTCGGCGGGTTCGAACTTGGCCACCGCCGCCCGGTAGCGCTGGCCCAACGTGCGCAATTCGGCCAGCAGGCCGTCGATGGCTGCTGATTCGCTGCTTTCGCGCCAACGCAATTCAGCCAGCAGGGCTTGCGTCTTGGTCTCTTCCCCCTCGAACAGGGACCAGTACTTGGCGTGGTCGCTGGCGTTGTGCCCACGCAGAAGCACATTCTTCCATTCCTGCACCTGGCGCTTGAAGTGGACCTGGGCTTCGCGGGCGATGTCCACGCTTTGCGCAAAGCCGATGGTCGCGTTCACGCTGTTGATCAATCGTTCCTGCGAACGGCGCAAGGCCAGGGCGCTGAGACCTCCGGCCCCTGCCAACAAGACCACCGCTGCGCCAGCGAGTAGCCAGCGCGCGGCAGAGAAGCGTTCGCGTACGCAGGGCCACCCGTCGGAAGTGGTAGCCAGCGACATCAGCCGAGGAGAGGTCACTGCCCGCGCATCGTATTCGCAATTCAGTCCTCGACGGGAAACAAGAGGGCAACAGATTCGTGACGACGACCTAAACTGTGCGCTACGGTGCGTTCCAGTAGTAGCCCCAGCAACGCAGAATGCCGCCCGCGCTCAAGGCGCAACTCTGATTCTGAGCGGTGCTCACAACGATCCACGGCGATCGACAACATCAGGGCGTAACTTCGAGGTCGTATCCGGCGAAATCCGTGCCGCCGCGGCTGTCGTGCAGGACGACCCAGAGATGGACCAAACCAGGAGTGCCCGGCGTCCACGTGTTTTGAGCGAAGGTTTCGTTTTCAAATTCGCTCCGGCCGGTGATGTCGTGTTCAAAAGACCCTGCCGTCGCGTACCAGGAAACCCGCATGGCTTCGTTATGATTGGGAAGCGTGTGAGTGAGCACGTCCCAGGCGGGGTAGTTTTCCACTGAGTCGGCAGGCCAGTTGACCGTCAACGAGACCGTCTGCCCAGACGCAACCGGGAATGGTGCGCCCCCAGCCGCGAGCGGAGGCACCTCGACCGGATCGGAACCGGGTTCCTGTAGGGTGAAAGAGGCGATCACCGGGTTCTGGTTGAGCGTGTAGTCCCTTGTGTACTGGATTACTGCCCAGCCCGGAGCATTGGCTAGCCCGCAATAGAGGCGCTGCATCTGGAAGGCAAAGATCGAATCCTCGGTGGCCATCCCGACACGACGCATATCCTCAGGAACCGACAGGCTAAGCCGCACCGGTAGGTAGTACCCACCGGTGACGTCGGGATCGCGCGGCCGGAAGGGTGGCTGGTCTCCGACAGGTGGCGGCGTCAACGGACCGAACAAAGTGCATGAATCCGACGGAGCCACTGCGGAATAGGTGTCGAGAGAGTCACCGGCCACGCCGGGCAATGCAATCTCGTCCAGGCAGGCGGTGCTCACCGAGTTGCTCTCCGTCGGCGGTTTGGGTTTGTCACACGTGGCCCAGAGCAGGGGCGTATTGATGTCGGCGGTCGGTGCGGACCCTGGCACGCGGCCGTTGCTGTCCACGGCCAGGGCCTCGTAGTGGAAGGTCGCTTCCCCGGGAGGCCTGGGATCAGCCTCGGCGGGTTCGCTTTTCACAGCCAGGATCGCCGGCCCGCTGATCAAGGAGATAGGTGCACCGACCTGCGGCCGGCAGGCAGAAACCAGGACGAACAGAAGCAAAGTTCTGAGGCTTGTGGTTTTCATCAGAACTCCATTCGCGCCCCAATCACGGGCAATACCGGCAAGCCAGTAATGTAACTGCGTTGGCTGTAGTTGGCACTGTAGATGATCTCCTCGGGGCTCTTCCGATTGGTCACATTCTGCACATCGGCGAAGATGTTGAATTTGAGGCGCCGAAACACGAAGGCTTTTTCGACGCGCACGTCAAGCGAGTAGAAGGCGGGAATACGGATCGAGTTTTGCGCCCCGAAAATGGGCTCGTACTGCTGAGCTGTACTGTTGAAATAGGCTCCCATGACTGGTGTGCGCGGCGCTCCCGTGGTGTAGCGGAAGCGCGCCCCGGCCAAAAGGCCGCGCGTGATCTCGTAACTGGCCAACAACGCCAGCACGTGGGTCTGGTCGTAGTCGAACAGACGCCAGTTGCTGTCCGGCCGATCCTTGCGCTCGCTGCGGATGAGCGAGTAGCTGAGCCAGCCGAAGAATCCCTTGGTCAGCTCCTGCCGCAACAGCACCTGGCCGCCATAGCTGCGACCGATCCCAGACTGCTGCAGCGACTGACCCTCAGGCGGCGACGGCAGTCCACTGCGCGCGACCAGGCTGTACAGCCGCTTGTAGAACCCCACGGTCTCCAAGGACAGGGTTCCCGTCAATTTGTATGAGGCTCCGCCGCTGACGTGAATTGCTGACGAGCTGGACAGATTCGGATTGCCGAAGACCGGGCTGAGATCCTCGACCGCTGGTGGCTGGCCGTAGATGCCGCCACCCGCGGTGAAAGTCAGCTTGCGGGTAGCGCGGAAGGCAACCGACAGCCTGGGATTGGGAAGCGCGGCCAGCGGTCCAAAGTGGGGGTTCCGTGCCAGATCCATGCGGCGGTAGCCCACGTCCGGTGCAATGTAGCTGTGGGGAAGGCGCAGGCTGCCGTCGATGACCGTGGGCTCGAAGCGAAATCCCGGCGTTAGGGTCCAGCGGCCGATGTTGATTTCCGCAAAAGCATAGGGCGCGGTTGACAGCAGATTGACCTTCCAGTGATCGGACGCCAGGTCGGTACCCGGCGACTGGCCGAACACCGTGATGTCTCCTTCGCGGGCCGGCAGTTCCAGGGAGCCAACGCGGTCAGAGGTGCTGCTGCGCCCTTGGAAATCCAGGCCCATGGAAAGCACGACCTTGTCAGCCACCCGGCGCCGGTACGAGGCGCGCAGCGCATACTGCCAGGCGCTGGTGTCCAGCAACATAGGCGTGCCGCCGAAGTTCCACTCTTGCTGGTTGCGATCGTATCCAGCAGAGGGTGTGACGGCGATGCTGGAACCGTCGGCAAACAGGCGGGTGTAGCGCACGATGAAGCGCCGGTAGAGCAGATTCTGGTCCTGGGTCTTGACTTCCATGGGATCCGACGAGGGAACGGTACGGGTGAGGTGATCGTCAGAAGCCAGGAAGGTTGCGGAGAGTTCCTCGTCCTTTCCCAGGGTGGCCGAAGCCCGCACTTGATAGTCGTCGTAGCGAGGGATGGGGAAGAAGTCGCCCACGTCCTTGGACACCGCGGCCTTCAGCGTCTGGTCGAGATAGCCCTGGCGGCCGGACACAGCCAGTCGAAGATTGGGCGTGATGGCGGCCCTGACCATGCCCGACACATCCATCACATCCGAAGCCACGTAGCCGTGCACGCCCTCGCGCCCGGGATCCTGCAGCTCGATGCGCACCAGCCCGCCCAATCCGCGGCCGTAGTCCGCCCCGTACGAGCCCGGCGACAGATCGATGGAACGCACCAGATCCGCGTTGATGGTCGAGCGCATGCCACCCACGTGGTACAGCACCGGGACCTCGACCCCGTCGACGTTGACCCGGGTTTCCTGCGGCGCCGATCCCCACACGATGAGCGCGCCGGAACCGAAAGCGGATCGACCCACGCCCGGCAGGTTCTGCACCACCTTGAGCGTGTCGCCCTGTGTGCCGGGGACGCGCTTGGCCTCTTCGGTGCGCACCCGTGTCTCGACCACTTCTTTCCTGATGCGCGGGGCGCGCACCACCGCTTCTTCGTCCACGTCGGCTTCCTTGGGCTCGACCATGTACTTGACTGACTTCTTCTTGCCTTTGGTGATGATTTCTTCGGTCTTGATGGTCACCAGCTCGCGCGACGACAGCTCGATTACATGCGGGCCGGGCGGTACGTCGGTGAAGGCAAAGGCACCATCCTGGTCGGTGGACGCCTCGACCCCCTGATCCACGATCCTGACCTTGACCCCGCGCGAGGGAACCTTGCTCAGCCGGTCCAGCACCAACCCTTCCAAATTTACCTGCGGACCGACGGGAACCAGCACTTCTTTGACCAAGAACTTATACGCATACTGGATCTTCACCGGCACTGGCGTTCCGTCCAGGGTGGCGGGATCGAATTCGAACTGTCGGGCGGCAGCCACCGCAGCCGCGTCGAAATCGGGACCGGCGGGCACCACCACCTCCACGTTGCCCACGCGCCCCGTCTCTTCCACTTCGATGGAAAGCACGACTTTCGCTCCTGTGCCGGCGGCACGCTTGTCCTCGGGGTACACCGCCTCGACGAACTTCTTCAGCTTGGGTGGCCGCAAGCCCTTGCCGGGTTCCGCGGCCTCGTTCGGCGAAGATTGGCCCCACGCTGCCAGGGGAATCCCTGCCGCAAGGACCAAGGTGGCGGCAACTGCGAAGAGACGCATGGGTTCGGAACCTACGGGTAGTCGAACTCGAAGGCGGTGAGGCCAGCGCCCGCTGTGGGCGCCTCGCGGGTCGCGGCGTCGGTGAGCACGCCCGAGGCTTCGCCCAGGGTCGCCTGCGGGGTATAAGCAATGGCGTGCCAGGCAGCCGAGATCTGTCCACATAGCGAAAAGGCGTCTACCCGCACGATGTAGTGGCCAGCCGGCGGCTGCCCCGTCCACATCACATTTTCACGATCACGCCCATCGATCTGGCAATCCTCGTTGGAATCGAAATCCAGGACGCCATCCACGCCGCCATCTGGGAGTTTGGGCTCTGCACTGCGCCCCTCGGCCCAGACGGTCACAAAGCCTGCATCGTAGTTGGCGAGGATCGGGGTCTGCACGTGCAAATCCAGGTCAACCGGCGCGTCCCAATCGAGAGAAACCACCAGCGTGCCATCAGGTCCCTGCGGTTTCAGATACAGCGAATAGATCGCCGCAGATCCAAAATTCCCTGCTGCATCGACTGCGCGTAGGGACAGGGGAAGCGTGAGCGTCGCCGGGGCATTCGGGTCGGACAGCAGCAGCGGGCTAGTGCCCAGGGCGGGCGACAGCGACAAGCTGGCGTTGTAGTCGAAGGAATGCGGATCTTCGTGCTCGGGGGTCAGGGCGGGTACCAGCCAGTAGGCATCATCACCGGCCACGCCCAGGGCGACCGCGTTGGCGTCGGGCCCCACAATACCGTGGATCGGCTTGTTGCTTGCCCCTGGAAATATCGTCAAAGTCTTGGACAAGAGCGTCACTGTGGCCGGGATAGTGCTAGGCGGGCCTGCAATGGAGCCGTGCGTGGCCTGGCCGCCTTGCACGCGTATCAACGAGGTCAAGCCAGACGAGGAATTCGACGACCACTGGCAACCAGCGCACAGCGACCACAGTCCCACTAGACCAATGAACATCCGGCCCATCAGAAACTCACCTCGCCGCGAACCAGCAGGGCGTTGTCACCCAGATTGGCGGGCATGCCCGAAGTATTGATGCCCAAATGGTTTTGGTTGCGGTCGTATTCGACGATCAGTCTGCCCCAGGACGCCACACAGGCCGCGGCCACCGCCAGGGTGGAATAGCTCGCATCCGTCGGGACGGGACTGCCCTTGGCGTTCTTGTTCGAATCCTGATCGGGGTTGTAATAGTCGTAGCGCAAACCCAGGCGCCAGCGCCCGAATTCCTGGATCAAGGCCAGGTAGTAGCCCATCTCGCGCAGGCTCCGGTCCAACGTTCCACGTGGGTCGGCGGGAAACACGCCGCGATCCGCGTCGCTAGCCAGGAAAAACTCCGCCTCCAGGCTGGTCCTCAGTTGGTGTGGCAAACGAGCGGACAGCGCCAAGTCCGCCCCAAAGGCGAAGCGCGTGTAGTTCGACGACGGCCCCGCCGCTACGCCGGGAGTCCCGCTCACTTCCCCTGTTCCGATGGTGCCGCTTTCGTCAGCGTCGTTCCATTGCAGTGTCGGCTTGGTCGCTGTCGTGCCCGGATGGAATCCCGTGCCGCGCAGCCCGGAAACCCCGCCCGCAACATCGAACTTGGCCAGCGATTGCTCGACGCCCAGGCGGCCAACGAGGTCCTTCTGATGATTGGGGTCCAGCCCAGCAAAGCCGTTGCCGCCCAACGGCTGACCGTTCATCACCGCCAAGACGTACCTGACAAAGTGCCAGCCACCACCCACCCTGGCGCCCAGGTCGGCCTCGCCGGAAAACAGCGCCCGGGCGGCCGTGCTTCGCTCCATGAAGAAGCGCCGACGATCATCCTGCGGCACCTCTTGCCCGAACGGGATCCTGAAGAGGCCGATGGTTCCCATGACCACGGGCGGCGCGCCGTCACCTCGGCCCGGCCATTTCGCCGAGGCTTCCACATCGAACAGCCGAAGCTGGGGTCCATTCACTGTGTTGCCGTCGATCTCCAGGCGGCCCTCGCCGAATTGTCGGTCCATGGTCACGCCCAACCGGGCGCGCCGGATGAGAAACCGATCCTGGTTCAGGGACTGCCCGCTCACAGGGTCAAGCTGATCCTCGGATGATTGCCGGACTTGATAGTCAGCTTGCACATAGCTGTAAAGCGACACCCCGGCCATGCTCGCGCCCACAGCGGGCGGCGCGTTCTTCTCGCGCGCATCTTCGCGCGCGGCGGCCTCATCCAAAGCTTTCTGCAGGCGGAGAACTTCCGCCTGTCGCTCGTTGCGATCCGCGGCCATGCGCTTGTCCGCCTCGTCCCGGGCGGCTTCGACCGCTGCGGCTTGCTCCTTCTTCAGAGCTTCCTCGCGACTCTGGGCCGCGGTTTCCTGTTCCTTGAGCTTTTGCTCAAACTCGGCCCTCAGCTTCTCGATCTCGGCGATCGGATCCGGCCCGGGCTCCGGCTTCGCCTTCTTGGCGGTCTGGGCAAAGGCAGTGCCCGCGGCGCCATAGGCCACCAGGGCCAAGAGCAGGGCTGCCAGGCAGAGGTTGCGCCGCCGCCATTCGTATTCCGAGGATTCGCGCTTCATCGACAGCACGCCCATCACAGCTTGCAGGTGTTGTAGTCGACAGGCTTCTGCCGCGTCACAATCTCGCCACCCCCGACGTTGGATGGCCAGTTCTTGATACACCAATCCGTACCCATGGCATCCTCGTCGCAGCCCGCGTCTGTGCCGTCGCTGTCCGGCTGCGTGCCGACGTCTGGTTGCATGGCTTGCGCAGCGTCCAATTGCGGGGGCTGGCCAGCGTCTGGTTGCGGGGGTGGTGGAAGGGGCGCGTCCACCTGCGCTTTGCTACCCGAGCCGCACCCAGCCAGCAGCAGGCCGCCTAGAAGGGCGGTCAAGATTGCTCGTGTCAGTTGCCCGTACATCTCTCTTCTCCTTGTCGCTCGTGACAGGCTACTCACAGTAGCCGTGACTACACTGACCTGTGGCGCATGGCACCGCAGTCGAGCAAGGGATGCAGCTTGTCTTTCCCGTGGCCAGCATCTCGAAACTGCAATGGCAAGGCGACGGGTCGGTATAGTGCCTGAACACGGGCAGGTCGCTGTCCTTGGTCACCCGCATCGCGCACTGAGGAACCACACCGCGCTGGGCATAGATTTCGTTGATGTCAAAGGGCAGCGGGTCCGCTAGGGGATTACCCTGCATCCAGTAGATGATCTTCTTGGCGCCGTCGTTGCTGGGCATGCCAGTTGAGTCCACCTGAGTGACGAACTTGAGAGCGCCCTGGATGGTGTAGCGTCCCTCGCGAATGTTGATCTTGTCTAGGCTCGTCGAGTCGCTGTCAGGCAAATAGGCCTTGAGTTGATTCACGCCGCGGACCTTCAAGGCACGAATGACATCGCGGCTCTCGTCGTAGAACTCGGTCGAGGTGTACCCGATCGTCGTGTCAGGCGAAGTCGTGGAATCCACCTTGGACACCATCGACTCTGCGGTGAGGCCCAGGCTTCCGGAGCCCACAATGGTCACCTGGCCGTTGCTGGCACCAAGCCCCCTGGCCCACAGCTCGCGCATGCCACTTATGGTCCCGTCATAGTTGAAAATTGTGGAATTGTCGGTAAACGTCAGGATATTCGCTTTGGCACCGCATGCGTACACGTCCAGGAGCTCATCGACCGTCATGGCATCGTAGTAGAAGGTCGTGGCCACAATGGGGACGAGACCCTGCACGGGCCCCAGGAACTCTTTGAAATTCGAGTTCAACGGTTGCGCCCCCCCGGTCATCGTGCCGTACGACGAGAAGCAGCTTGTCCAATAGGTATCGTTGATGACCAGGTCCGGGACCTGGTCCAGTCCTCCGATGCAATTCGAAATCGTGATTTTGCTGGCGGCACCGGCAACCTCGTCGTAGTGCGAAAAGGTGGGCCGGGTCAGGTTCTTTGGCGGACTGACAATGTTGGCGACGGCCGAGCATCCCTCGGTGCTCTCGTTCCACAAGAGAAGAACCCCGGCCTGCTTCAGCTGGGCGCCAAAGTGCCTAATCACCGGCAATACCGCTGTGGTACCGCCCATATAGATTACCTTTGTATATGTGCTGGCCACTGTGGAGCAGAGGGGGATCCCGCCTTGTGCGAAAGCCGCAGACTCTCCGGCGATCATTGCACCAGCCAGCAAGATGCCGGAAACTGCCAGAGTCTTCGCGTGCTTCATGGGTTGCCTCCCGGCCGCTTCATGCTGGGGTGCCTATAGCAGCGGCTGAATTGACCGGTCAACAGAAATACACGCCGGCGCGCTCTTGTCACATCGTCGTGACAATGCCGTTGCATAACGACCCCACATGCACAAAGAAAAGGGGCGCCCATTGCTGGGCGCCCCTTAATAGTTGCGCTGGCCGAACTCGAAATCGGTCAGCCTATTTCTCTACTGACTATGGAGTCCCGAGGCCGGCCATGAAGCCGTACGCCGTACCCGAGCCAGGAGTGGTCAGCGCCGTGAGCGGGCTGAACTGGATCGAGTTCGAGTAGCTGCCGGCGAGGAACACCTTGTTGGTGGAGGAGATGCCGAGCGTCAGGACGCCCTGCGTGCCGGCCGAGTCGCCGTAGGTCTGCGCGCACTTGACGGTCTGGCCGTCCGAGGTCAACTCGGCGGTGAACCCGTCCGGAGAGGTGGCGCTCGCGGAGCTCAGGCCGAGGGCGCCCAGGCTGCCCGAGTAGGTGCCACCAACGTAGATGTAGCCGTTCGAGCCGGCCGCAACGCCGTTGGCGCTCTGGTCGTGCGCCGCATCGCCGTACGCATTCGCCCACACCGCCGAGATCGCCGTGCCGCTCACGCTGAGCTTCGCCACGTAAGCATCGGTCAGGCCAAGGTAGGCCAGGCTGACGCCGCCGCCGAAGGTGACCGGGCCCGAGATGCTGCCCGCGATCAGGATGTTGCTGGTGTCGATCGCCGTAATGGCGTTGACGTCAGAGCGACCGCTGGTGCCCCAGCCCTGGGCCGCGATGACGTTTCCAGTGGCTCCCGCCAGCTTAGCAACGTAGATGAACGCCGTACCGGCAGCAGGTGTCGGTGACGACGTCGTGAAGAAGCTCGCCGGAGTGCCGGCGCCGTAGTTACCAGCGATGAGCACGTCCCCGTTGCTATCCATGGCCACAGACTCACACAGCTGGTCGCCCACGCCACCGATCTGCTTACCCCAGGCCACGGTCCCGTTCGCGTTGATCTTGGCCACCACAACGTCCATGCCGTTGCCAGTAACCCACGACGACGTCGTAGTCAGGAGGCCAGCGTGACCGGTCTGTTGAGCAACCACCATGTCGGCTTCGCCGCAGAGGACAAAGCCGTCGAGGGCCGGATTGGAAGCAATCGCGACCAGGGAGCCGTTGCCCATGAGGACACTACGCGCAACGGGCGGGCTGAGCATGGAAAGAAAGAAGCCCGTGCCAGCCGTGGGCGAACTAAGGTAGTCAGTGCCAGGATTACCAGTGCTACCAGCGGCGGTGAAGTCGATTTCGCTGGTGAAGACGCCGATCAGGCCCACGGTCCCTGACTTTGAAACCGCCACGCCAGACGGGATCTGGTCGTTCGCGCCGGTATCGCCGAAGGTCAAGGTCTGCGTGGCCGCTCCGGCCGAATTCAACTGGGCCAGATAGATGTCCGCGCCGCCGGAAGAGGTCACAACACCCGAGCCGAGGTTGAGGGGGAAGCTCGCGAAGAGCGTACCCACGACCCACGGATTTCCGTCCACCGGGCTCACAGACATCCCAACCACGGGAGCCGTCGTATTGGTCGACCTGTCCCAAGAGGGGCTCATGCAGGCTAGGCCGCTGCTGCCGCCGGAGCCGGTGGTCCCGCCGGAGCTGGTGCTCCCGCCGGAGCTGGTGCTCCCGCCGGAGCTGGTGCTCCCGCCGGAACTAGTGCTGCCGCCGGAGCCAGTGGTGCCGCCGCTGCCGCCCGTGCCACCGCTGCCGCCCGCGCCACCGCTGCCGCCGTTGAGCGGAACCAGGGTGAACACGTGTTGCGCCGTCAGCTTGGAGATGCTGCACGTCGCGGTCACGGTGATGGTGACCGGCGCGAGATTCTGAGCGTTCGCTGGAGCGGTGTAGGTGACCGCGGCGGTGAACACGCTGGGATCGAGGCCGAGCGCGGCCGGGGTGGAAGCGCCGAGCGCCGTGCCGTCCGAAGCGACTGCGGCCAAACCGATGGTGCCGCCGCCAGTGCAACCCTGGTTGGCAACGATGGCCAAGCCCACCACGTCGCCGCCCTTGATGGTGGTCTGCGACTGGTAGTCGTACCCGAACACGGGGAAGGTCCCGGGAGTGGTGACGACTGGGCCGGAGACCGGGAGGCTGAGGTGGTTCGTGATCACGCCGCCCTTGGCCGTGCCGTCCGGGTAGTTGCCGTCATTCACCATCACCAGGAAGGTGCAGTTCGTCTCCGTCGCGGTTGCATTCAGCGTGAACGTCGTGGTCGCCATGGTGGCCGTGCCGAAGGTTCCGTCGGTACCGCAGTCCGGGGAGGTCCAGCTGTAGTTCAGAGCATCGCCGTCCGAATCGGAGGCAGTCACGAACAGGGGAAGCGCCACACCCGGGACGAGGGGCGCGGTGGCCGGCGCGACGACGCCCAGGCCCGAGATCACCGGGTAGGTGTCGAGGTTGGCAACGATCTTGGCGTTGCCAGGGGCAGGGGCGGAGGAGTTCACCACGATGGTGAGCGTGGCGGAGTTCTTGAGCACGCCGTTGGCATCGATCACCGTGACAGTCAGGTTGCAGGAGCCGTTGGCTGCGGGAGCGGTGAAGGTCACTTGCGAGCTGCCATCCGTGAAGGTCAAGGTCGCTGGTGGCACGGCCCCGTTGTCGCTGCCATGGACGTCAATCTCATTGCTCAGGCTGCCGGCGCAAGTCGTGGTCCATGCCACGCCTATGGCCGCAGTCTGGCCCTTGTCAGGATCGTGCGCGGTGGCCCCGACGGTCACCGTAGCGCCCGGCGAAACCAAGAGCGAACTCGCCGTCAACGAGTCGATCACGGGGGCTTCGTTGGAGATCGGGATACCCGGCGCATCCTGGTTCATGTCTATGATGACGATGGCGGTCGCGTTCGTGGCGATCGTCACGTTGGTCGCGGTACCGTGGTAGACTTCCGTGCTGCTGCCGTTCAGGGCCGATGCCGTGAAGGTATAGTTGGTGCCGATAGGCAGGTCGCTGACCAGTGCCGAGTACTGCACGCCGCTGCCCACCAGGGGAACAACCAACGGGGTGGCGATCCCACCCGAAATGGTAACGGTGACCTTGGTGACGTCGCCGGTGGTCAGTTTCTGCCCACCCACGCTGACCGAAGCCGAGCCCGTGTCGGCTTTCTTGCCACAACCGATCATACCACTGAGGGCGACCGCACCGAGCGCGGCTGCCATCCATGTCATTTGATTACGTCGCATTTGGAACCTCCTTGAACACTGTTGAGTTTGCCTAACTGTTTCCGTTGCTTGTTTCTGACTCATTTGTTTGTCTCGCTACTAGGTTCTCTATCTCTACACCGCGCATGCAATTGCTTGCCCCGGTGACTGTCTCCCGCCCCACACCGCCCCGCCTCCCGCTGTGCGGGAGGCGAGGCCCCCACCCCGACTCGCAACGCCCATCACTCTGTTGTAAACGATTGGTAATCGGGCCGCGGCCCGTCGTTGAATACTTGACGTCTAGTTCGCAATGCAGACAGCGCTGGGGGCCACAGCGCAGGTAAGACCATTGTTTTCGCAGGGATGGGAACCGTCACACAGATCGCCCCCACTGATGTTCTGCTTGGGCGTGCCGACGCCGGGGTCGCCGGGCAGACACGTGATGTTTCCGTTCTCCTTCGGCGAACCGCAGGAGTCGCTACACAGACCGGCGTACGGCGGCACAAAGCCGTACTGTGTGCAAATCGGCGCGATGCTGCACTTGTTCGACATGAAGTTGAAGAGAGCGTTCTCCTGGTCCACGCGATCCTGGCCCCCAAGCGTGCTGCTGGCCGCAATTGTGGCCTGCACATCGGTGGCCCGCTGTATGAACAGACGGCGCGAGAGCAGGTACGCGCCGGGATAGATGCTGGTTGGCGCGTAGCTGATCGTGTTGAGGGTGGTGCCAGTGGCCAGCCAGGTGACATCCTTGACGCTGCCAAGGCCGGCTAGACCCATGAAGAAGCCACTCAGGTCGTTACCAATGCGCCTTCCGATCGATTGGGTGACGTCCGCAGGAATCTGTCCTGCAGCGTAGGTGTTGTTGGGGCCGTCGTCGCCTGTCGATATCGCGACGACCAGACCCTGCGTGCACGCGATCGTTTGCCCGGGGTTGTTGGGGTCAGGGATGGGGTCGGAACCGGCCGTGCAGGTCTGGTTCGTTGGGTAGTAGGTGCAGCGAGTCTGCGCAATGCTGCCGACTCCGTTTTGCCAGTCACTGGCCTCACAGACGGTTCGGATCGGATCCAGGTCCTCGTTGTCCAGATTCGTGGGGCCTTCGGACTTGCCGTTGCACCACCTCAGGAATCCCAGCTTCTCGCGCCAGGTGTCCTGCGTGCCGGACTTGTCGTCGCGGCGGTAGATGTGGTCGATGCGGGCCACTTTCTGGCAGGCGACAAGGTCGGCCAGGGCCGCAAGGCGAACCGGGTCCGAGCATTCCGCGGTCGTCGCCGTGCTCGCGACGGCAGGACTGAGGGGAGTCCCAGTGGCGCCAATGAGGCATTTGGTCCGGTCGCCGGCAATCGCGGAGTTCTTTCTGCAGGTCGCGGGATAGCCGCCCAGAACGACCGCGAGTTCGCTGATCGGGCCGGTGGTGATCGGCGTTTCGACTGTCAGATCCTTGCAGTGAGAGCTCGAGGCTTTCACCGACACCACGGGGGCGTCGAGGCAAACCACGTTGGCGTCCGTCGGCTGCCAGCTCGTGTGAGCCGAAAGCACGGACGCCACAAAGTTGCGCGACATCGGGCCGATGCCCTCCAGCAGGTTCGCGCCAGAGAGCGACGCCATGTCCTTCTCCGCTTGCCCCGACCCGGCGTTGTTGTAGGTCAGGCGTGCGCTCGTCGCCTTAATCGATGCCTTCACTACGTCAGTCAGAGTGTCCGACCCTTCGAGTGTGTAGGTGACCTGCGCCCGGGCGGCGCCGCTTGCCATCGCCAAAACGGCGATCGATGTCGGGATGGTCATCCCGAGCATCCTTGCGATGCGAGTCCATGCTGATGACATTTGCTGCCTCCTTTGAAAACCGTTCTCTTGCGCCGGCTCGGTCGCGCGCCCCCTTGGCCGCTCCCCTCTTCCGGCGGCACACTCAATAGCAGCTTGCAAGCCCGGCGTGTGTGAGGGCTTTGCCAACCCTTCGCAACACCCGACTGACGCTCTCGCAAACACCGGCGCCGGACTGCACAGTATTGGCTGGGCTCACCGACGAGAACCTCTTTTTCACGCTCCCCGCTCAATGAGGCAAATGGGAACGCAATTGTTAATACTCTGCAAAGGCCACGTGACAGTCCTGTCACAGCCACGATCCACCCTTGATCTGACCGATTGTCCGCTTGATATTCCCTTCCGCATTGCGGAGGTCACCTGTCATGTGTCGCTGTCGTCGGTTGCTGCGGCTCCCGCTTCTCACTGTGGCGCTGCTGCTCGTGATTCCGAGCCCCTCGCTGCTGGCCAGGGGCAAGGGCGAGGATCCGGTCGCGAAGGCCGAGCGCGCCAAGGGCATAGTTGCGCTCAACTTGGGCCGCTACGAAGAGGCCATCGAGCATCTCTCGCAGGCCTACACCTTGACCCAGGATCCGAGTCTGCTTTTCAGCCTGGGCCAGGCCCACAGACTGGCTGGCCAGCCGGACAAGGCCCTGGCTTCATACAGCTCATTTCTCCGTGCGGCTGGTTCGATGCCCAAGTACCGAACGCAGTTGGAGCGAGCTACGGCAGAGATCGAGGCAATTACCTCTACCTCGTGCCTGCTCAATCGGCCGGCGGAGCGACCGCCTCAGGAAAGGCAACTGGACAATTTGATGACTGCGCCGGCGCCGGTCGCGGCGGCTGGGGTCGAGCCAGCGCCGGTGGCGGAGCAGAAGGCTGAACCGGCGCCAGCCGCCGTCGAGCCGCCGCCCATCGCGCTGGCGCCATTGCCACCACCACCTCCATCACCGGCCCTGTCGCTTTCATCGAAAGAGAACGAGCCGCCGCCACCCAGTCACATCTATAGCAAGTGGTGGTTCTGGACGTCGGTAGGGGTCGCGCTGGCTGCGGGCGGCGTCGCAGCCTGGTGGTTCACCCGTCCCGAAAATCAGGTTCCCTCCTCCACCTACGGGGCGATTCGGGTTTCGCCATGACCTCTCGCCTGGCCATTTTGTTCACGGCCGCGGTCGTTCTGTGCGCCCTCTCGTGCCAGCCGGCAAAGGACTCGTATGTGGTGCTTCGCACAGACGTAAACTGCGACGTACCCCGCGTCTACCAGCTTCGCGTGACCGTCGTCAACCCGGGCACCCCCGAGTTCCAGAAGGTTATTCCCGAGGCCGCTTCTGCCGAACTCGGGTTTCCCAGCTCGACCGTGTTGATCTTGTCCGGTTCACACAGTGGATCCATCCAGGTGCAGGTCGAGGCACTGGACAACAAGTTCACGCGAGTGGGCTATGGCACAGTCAGCGGCCAGATCGCCGTGGGCGGGCGCATCGACCTGTCGGTGCAATTGGCCGTGCTTCCCAACACGCCGGGATCTTCTGGACCGACAGATGGAGGTCAGTCGGACGATGCCGATGCCGGAACCGCGAGCGCGAGCGATCTGGCCGTGGGCAACGGCATCACCTTTGTCCAGGTGGCTGTGGGCAGGCAGAGTACCTGCGCGATTCGCTCGGACACCAGTCTTTGGTGTTGGGGCGGCAACAGCTATGGTCAACTCCTCTTGCCCAGCACCTTCAACCGCCTGACGCCAGTCGAGGCAGCGGGCGCGTCTTGGACTCAGGTGGCTTGCGGACAGAGCCACTCCTGTGCAGTTAGCAACCAGGCCGCGCTGTCCTGCTGGGGTAACAACGGCTCAGGTCAACTGGGAGCGACCCCCACGCCTGCGGCGGGGCAACAGGTGGCTGTGCCCGGTGGCCCCTGGCAAAGCGTGGCGACTGGCGTGTATCAAACCTGTGCCATCAAGCAGGACGGCACGCTCTGGTGCTGGGGTGACAATACCGATGGCACGCTCGGAACCGGTGACACGAACTCGAGTGCCGTCCCAGTCCAGGTCACCGGACAAGGCTGGAGCCAGGTCAGTACCAACTACTTGCACACCTGTGCCGTGAAAACCGACGGAACCCTCTGGTGCTGGGGCCTCAATGCCAATCTGGAGGCTGGTACCACGTCGCCACTCCCGTGGATACCGGTTCAGGTTGGCGGTACGACCTGGAAACAGGTGACGACCGGCTTGTACCACACCTGCGCCACCAAGACGGATGGAACGCTCTGGTGCTGGGGTGGCAACCTCTCCGGCCAACTGGGCAACGACAGCATTGCCCCACTCCCCACCTCGCAGACCAGCGATCCGGTGCAGGTCACCGGCACCACCTGGCAGAGCGTGTCGGCTGGTCAGTCGCACACCTGTGCCATCATGCTGGACGGAACTCTCTGGTGTTGGGGCTTCAACGAGTCGGGCCAACTGGGGGACAATACCCTCGATTCAAAGAGCACGCCCGTTGCTGTCGTCAATTCCGGGCAGACCTGGGCCATGGTGGCCGCAGGCGTCACCCACACCTGCGCGCTTGCCACGGGTGGCTCGCTGTGGTGCTGGGGCGACAATTCGGCGGGTCAGTTGGGCATCGGTTCAAACGACCCGGGCAAAATCCCCACCCGTGTGGCCCAATAGCATATGCCAGATATCCGATGTCAACACAGTGCCCGGGACGGATTTTGCCCATCCTTCCGAGTCCAAGGCTACCTGGACGGCTCCGCAGGCAGATGAAAAATGCTCGATCACTCTCGTGGTCAAGGACAGTTTTGGCCTTGCCAACAGTGCCGTTTTCGCAATCAGCGTGACGAGCAACCCGGGTGGAGTTGGGAGTGCCAGGGTCTCGGCCGTTTTCAACGGCGCCCCGATTGTCAGCGTTCTCACCGCTGACCCCGCCCAGATTTCCATGGACGGCCCGACTAGCGACGCAATGGCTGCTCTGGCCACGGATCCGGAAGACGACACTTTGAGCTACTCTTGGACCGTACCGTCCGATTCTCCCTGCACAGTCCAATTCGCAACCCCGACCGAGGCTTCGACCCTCTTCACTGTCAGTGGCACAGCGGCGGGCACCACCTCCTGCACTTTCCTGGTGGCGGTGAGCGATGGGTACTGGCCGGGCACGAGCTTCGTCAGAAACGTTTCCACAGCCAGTCTGACCCTGGCCGTCACGCCCCCCGTGGTCGTACAAGTACCGCCGATCTTTGGCATTGCCTATCAATCACGGGACATTGCCACCAGCGGGAGCCTCGTGACCTTCGCGGCTATCGCATCCGATCCGGCGGGTGGCAACCTGAACTTTGCCTGGTCCGCCTCCTCGGGCGCGGTCCCGGTTGCTGGGGATCCCGTCTCGCTGGGTCTGGACCCGGCTTTTGCCACCGCAGCCACCTGGACGGTCCCCGATGGTCAACCAGATGCCGGCAGCGATCTGGTCGTCAGCGTGACCGCCACCAGCCCCGTGTCGAATTTGCAATCCTCCTTCAACTTCTCGTTGGCTTCAGCCAACCAGCCGTAGAACAGGGTCAGCCGCCTACCTGGACCGTAAACACCCAGGATGAGCTGGCGCCGCCTGGATCTGTCGCGGTCGCGGTGATGGTGCAGCGGACGCCCAGGTTTGCGGGTGCTGTCCAGTTCACGTCGCTGATTCCAGCCTGGTCGACTTGATCCGATAAGACGCCGTCGCTGGCGTTCCATGTCCATGTCAGTGGTTGACCTTCTGGATCGGTGGCGCTGGCGTGCAACAGGACCACTTCCGAGACATTGGCCGCGTCGGTGGACTGGTAGACGACGCCTATGGCAGGCGCAACGTTGATCACGGGCACGGCGGCGGACAGAACCAGCGTACCTGTGGTGGTTCCGCCGCGGCCGTCATTCACCGAGACCTGGAAGGTGCAATCTGCGCCCGTGGCCAGAGTGCCGGCGATGAATGTCACCTGATTTCGATCCGCGCGATCGAACGTGCCCGGACAGGTGCTAGTCCAGGTGAAGGCAAGCGGGTCGTGGTCAGGATCGCTGGCCGTGACATGCAAGGTGAGAGGAGAGTTGCTCGCCACATTTCCCGTTGAACTCGTCATGGAGTCGACTCGTGGCGGGGCATTGACCACGATTTCTACTGTGGCCTTGCCTTGGTCAGGGACGTTGGACGCCGAAAGAGGATCGGCGCTGAGCGCGGGCGAGGTCGGGCTTTCTGTCGACGGCTGACCTTCACATCCCAAAGTGGCGGCGAACAACGGGGCCAACAGGGCAGCGGCACGAAGGGCGAACGACCGGGGCATGGTGCGATTCCTCCTGTGGCGAGGACGGCGCAATACACACGTCCTGCTTCTGAACTGCGATCCAGCGGTCACAGAAGGAGTTTCGGATCCCTAGTCGAGTATCTTTAGGAATGTTGCTTTCTATTTTTTCATAAACACCTCCCCCCGGGCAATGCCCTCTCCGCGACGAAAAACTGACAGGCTCGGCGGCGGAATTCCGACACCACGGTCGAATGGACCAACTCCGCCGCAACAAAGCCCTTTCCGGAATCGACGCGCGGCAGGCCAGCGGATCTCCAATGGTCAGCTCTGTCGAAACTCTCGTGTGAACTCTCTGCCAACTCCCAGCGGGCTCACCACGCGGCCGCGCCCGACTGGTAAAATGGCTCGCCATGATCGAGCCTGCTGCGCGCGACGGCATCGCGTCTGCGTTTCTCCCGAGCACGGGCCAGCCTAGGCGTCTGTGGCCAGCCGTTCTGGCGATCGTTTCTTCTGTGCTGCTCGCTTTCTGGCCGATGCTGGTCGGCCAGACTGTTTTCCAGCGGGACAGCGCGCTTTGGCTCTTTCCCGCGCGCTGGTTTGTTCGTCAGTCGCTGCTGGCCGGGGAGTTTCCGGGCTGGAATCCCTACCAGGGCCTCGGCTTTCCCCTGCTCGCCGATCCGCAGTATGGCGTATTCTACCCGCCGAACTGGCTGTTCCTGCTCGTGCCCGACGGAATGGTAGCCCATCTGATGAGCTGGCTCAGCCTAGCTCATCTCGTGTGGGGCGGCATCGGCACGATGCTGCTGGCGCGCGGGCTTGGCGCCTGTCCTGTCGGCTCGGCCGTTGCGGGCCTCACCTGGGCGCTTTCGGGGCACACCACCTCGGCCTGGGCCATCGGACCGCTTCTCCTCGGGGAAGCCTGGATTCCGTGGGTGGCGCGCGGATTTCTACGGCTCGCCCGCAAGCAGGGGCGAAGGCCGCTGGCCTCCGCGGTTTGGCCCATGGCCTTGTCTCTGCTGGTGGGCGAGCCGTTCATGAGCGCGATGGCGTTGTTCTTCGCCCTGGTGGTCGTGCTGGCCGCGGGAAGAGGTTTCCGGCCCACGCCGTCTGCCATAGCGACGACGGCCAAGTCTGTGTCTGCGTGGATGGTCGCCGTGGCCATCGCGGCAGTTTCCTGGTTGCCTCCGCTGCGTATGCTGGAATCCACCGAGCGCGCGCAGCCATTCGATCGGACCGCCGCCGAGCTGTACTCACACCACCCGCTGCGCGTGCTCGAAATGGTGGCGCCCGGTGCCCTGGGCGATCCGACCGGCGAGTATCCAGCCGGCCAGTGGGTGGGCGAGCCGCAAGCATCCGGTGCGCCACTCTTCTTCAGCTCGTACCTGGGCGTGGTGACTTTGGCACTGGCGCTGCTTGGTTTGCGCCGGCGGCGACTGCACATCGCGCTGGCCGGCGCGGCGCTGCTCGCGCTTTTCGTGGCCCTTGGCAAGCACACGCCGGTGCACCAAATCTGGCGCACGATCCTGTTTCCCTTTGCCCACATGCACTCGCCCGAGAAGTACGTGGTCTTGGTGGTGGCCGCCCTGGCGCCGCTGGCTGGGCTGGGCGCCAGCCGCGTGCTGGCCGATGAGCGGCCCGGACTGCGGCGCCTGTTCGTGCTGGCCGGCGCACTGGCCGGACTCGTGCTGGCAGCGCCAGCCTTGTTTCCCGCTGCGCTCGCGCCCACTGTGCGCGCTGCAGGGCTGCGCGGCCTGCTGGCCCTGGGCCTGCTCTTCGCGCTCATTCGCCTGCGTCGCCGACTTTCTCGAGCCGTGCCCCTTGTGATGGTGGCGCTGGTGGCGCTGGACCTTGGCATTCCCGCCAGTCGGCTGACCGGGTTCGGCTCTGCGCAACTTCTGACTCGCGTTCCGCCGGCCGCGTCCGCCATCCTGCAGGACAACGGCAGTCCGGCACCGCCACGAATCTTCCGCCAGCCCAATCTGGAGCAGACCGCGGCCCCGCTTGGCCCCACAGCCACCTGGCGAGACAGCCAGGAACGCGCCATCGAGTCACTGACCCCAAACACGTTGAACGTCTTTGGATTGGCCGTTGTGCCGGGCTACGCCTCTGCCATTCCGGACCTCCTATCCCAGCTAGGTCCCGGAACCTTCGGGGATTTGGGACGCATGCTCAGGCTGCTGTCAGTGCCCTATGCACTGGTGACTGACACGGGCGCCAGCGAACTGGGCAGGACCAGCACCGTGAATCTGCTATCGCATCCCCTGCCCCATGGCAGCCTGTTGCGCCTGCAAGACGCACAGCCGCGGGTCTATCTGCCCAGTGAGATACGAAGCGCCCCACCCGCCGAGGCAGCCAGCCATCTGCTCGACGAGGCGGTGGTTACGGGCCAGCAGGTTCTGCTGCTCACGGCCGGGCAACCCCTCTTTGTGCCGGCCGTCCAGGGAGACGAGCCGCGCGCCTGCACGCTGGAAAGCTTTGCCAACACCCGCATTGTCGCTTCCTGTTCGACGCCATCCCCCACCCTGGCCGCGTTCGTCGAGCAGTACGACCCGGGTTGGAGCGCATTGGTCGACGGAAAAGCCGCGCCCCTGCTGCGGGCGAACCTGCTCATGCGGGCGGTCCCCCTGCCCGCGGGTTCTCATCGTATCGAGCTTCAGTACCGCGCGCCTGGTCTGCGACTGGCAATCTTCCTGTCAGTGATGGGCCTGCTGGGGCTAGTGCTTTTCGTCGCTACGGCGAGAGGCGGGCCACGAAGGGATATTGAGTCCCGGAACCGGGAGTGGTGATGGTCGTGCTTCCGAACGTCATGCTGCTTGAATACATGCCACCGACGAAAACGGCGTTTGCTAGACCGCCCGCGGCGCCTGCAACCACGCCGCCCCCGGCGATATTCTGAACGCCAAGCAAGTCACCATAGGACCGCGCACAAAGCATCGAGCCATCAGCCCCGGCCAACTGGGCGATGAAGGCGTCAGGAGAGGTGGGGCTGGCGGAGTTCAGGCCGAGGGCGCCCAGGCTGCCCGAATAGTAGCCACCTATGAAGACGTTGCCGCTGGAGTCAGCGGCAATGCCGTTCACGGTCTGGTCGTGGGCAGCATCGCCGTACGACTTCCCCCAGATTGGCACGAGAGCCGAGGTGAGCCTCGCAACAAAGGCGTCGGTCAAACCCAGGTGTGCGATGCTTACGTCGTTGCTGTTGGCGTCGTTGCCAAAGTCCACGGCTCCCGAGATATCACCCGCCAGCAGGATGTTATTGCTCGCATCGACCGAAATGGCATTGACGTCGGAGCGGCCGGTGGAGCCCCAGCCCTGGGCCGCCATGTAGCTGCCATCCGCTCCACTCAGCTTGGCAACATAAATGAACGCCGAACCCGAGGGAACCGAGGGAAGCATCCCGCCGCCGAAATCCAGCGTGTCGTTGTAGTTACCGGCGATGATCACGTCGCCGTTGTTGTCGATGGTCGCAGATTGGCAGAGCTGGTCGCCCGCGCCGCCGATCTGCCTGCCCCAGAGCACGGTGCCGTCGGCCGCGTTGATCTTGGCCACCACGATGTCCTGGCGGTTGCCAGTGACCCACGACGACGTGGTGGTGAGCAGGCCGAACTTGTTGGTCGATTGTGTAACAACCTTGTCGGCCTGGCCACAGACGACAAACGCATTCTGGCCCGGGTTTGAGGCAATCGTGGTCAGGCTGCCGCTGCCCATGTCGACCATGTGTTCCTTGATCGGGGTGACGTAGCTGCCGTTCGATGTGCCGCCAAAGGTGGCGTAGAACGATATCCCTGCAATGGATGACGCGAGGTAATCATAGCTTGCGTCGCCAGAATCGCTGCCAGCGGCAGTGAAATCGATTTCATTGGTGAAGTAGCCGATCAAGCCCACGTTCCCGCTTGATGCCACAGCCACGCCTGGTGAATTCTGAGTGCCAAGCTGATCGTTGTTTGACGGGTCGCCAAAATCAAAGGCCGCTGTGGCTAAGCCAGTTGTGGGGTCCAGCTTGAGCAGGACAATGTCATTACTGGGTTGTGTGCCCGGGGCCGGCAAGGGGCCAGTGTAGAGATTCGTGACCGGATTGGCGTCGGTTCCGAAATTGAACGTCGCGTTGACTTGACCAGCGGCCCAGAGGGTGGTTCCGTCCTGCGCCAGGGCCAGCCCGGAAAAACTTCCCAATGTTCCCGTTGGTGCCTGCCACGGATTTGCCCAGGCGCACCCATTCACAGCGCAGGCCGCTGGGAGGCTGTCGATCGGCACATCACGCGCAGGTGCGTCCACAGTGGAGACCGGCACCGTGTCTGGCGACGCCGATGGTGCATCAGCCGGAACGTCGGGCCCTCTACTGTCAACCAGCGCATCAGCCCCGGCGCTGGCCTCACTCGATCCGAGATCCGTCGGCGCGACCGTGTCGCCAGAAGAGGCGTCTTTCGCCTCGCTGCCGGCATCTGGCCGGACATTCGGCGAGGCGTCCGGGCCAGCAGCCCCGCCCGCGCCAATAGTCCCACCCGCGCCAGTAGTCCCGCCGGTTCCACCTGCACCGCCAGTGCCAACGGGCGCGTCGGTTCCGCCGGTGCCGCCGCTTCCATCTGGGGCCCCCGAACCGGTGACCAGGTCGCTGCGCCCCGAATCCACGGCATCCACCCCAGCACCGGCATCTGCCACGTCCGCGGTCGTGCCATCGAGGCCCGCAACCGGCGCGTCGATGGGGACTTGCCCATCGAGCGCCATGTCCATGGCACCACTGCCGGCCTCTGTGGCTTGCAGAACGTCAGCGCCATCGCCGCTGCTCCCGTCAACAGATTCAGAACAGTACTTGCGCTGTCCGGCGTCCAACTTTTCGTTGGAACTGCTCTTGCACCCGGCGCCCAGTCCGAGAAGCAACAGCACGCCGAAACAGCGCAGGCGAATTCGCGGCTTGGCTGACGCCATGGTTGGAATGCCTATGATGGTGAGCGGGTCAGCGCCGAGGCGCTGCCTACGAGCAAGCTACATGCGCAACAGGAACGCGTTGCCACCGACCGACATCTGGTCAGGTGTCACAAGCGGTGTGGTCAGCCCAAAGTTGATCGCCGGAAGGAAAGTGCCGACGACGGCAACAGCGTCCTGATTCGCGCCAGTGGCCTGGCGGTTCACGGCCACGGCTGTGGCCTTTGCCCCCTTGACGCCCGCGTCACCGTAGGCGTGCGCGCACAGGGTCTCGCCGGTAGCCCCATTCAGGCTCACAATGAACGGATTCATGCCCATCGCCGTAGTAGCAGTTGATGTCATGATGGTGTTCCCCGGGCCCACATCGATCGTGTGGTTGAACTGGCCCACGACGGTTGCATTTCCATTTGAGTCCACGGCCACGTTCCCGGCGGTGGCCGAGCCCGAGGAACCTCCCCAGCGCCGAGCCCAGATGGGCACTAGGCTGGCATCCAGTTTCGTTACAAAAGCGTCGTTTGCTCCGAGCGGCGTGAGCGTCTTGCTTCCGAAGGTCACCGGGGCGAACAGTGATCCAGACAAGATCACGTTCCCCTGGGCATCAGACGCTAGACCGTCGGCCTCCAATTTTCCTGTCGTTCCGAACGCCTTGGCAGCCATGGTTGCCCCGGTCGCGCCGTTGAACTTGGCAACCCACAGAATCATGTCCTGCGCGCCAGTCGGCGCGGGAGATAACGCTCCGGGGCCGAAGTCCAGGACGCCGGCGTAGGTTCCGGCAAAGATCGCGTTGCCATTGTCATCAAGCGCAGCCGAGGTGCACATCTGGTCCAGTGCACCGCCAAACAGGTGCGACCAAAGGACGCTGCCATCGCTGGCCTTTATGGCCGCCACCACCACGTCCGCGCCGCCACCCGGCGTTCCAGGGGCGGTGGTGGTTCCCGTTGCGGCAAGGCTTGCGGCGTTGTTCGTTGCGGAACCGCACACGACGAGAGAATCTTTTCCTGGCTGGCTGGCGATTGCGCTGAGCCCGCCATTGCCCAGGTTGACCTTTTGGGCCCAAAGCCCACTGCCGTCGGTGTCGTTCAATCCCGCAATGAAGTCGACTGGGGTTGTTCCCGAGTTGACAATGACCTTGCTTGGCTGGTTTCCACTGAAGACGTCCAGGCTTCCCATAAAGGTGCCGATCACGCCTGGGCCAGCACTGCTGACCGCAGCGCTGGTGACGTTCTGGTCCTGGTCATCGCCCGCGGTGACGACCCAAGATGCGTTACCTGAGCTCGGGTCGATCTTCGCGACAAGCATGTCTGCGCTGCCGTAGCTCGTCACGGGCTTTGAACCGAATACGGCCGGGGTAACCAGCGGGAAATAGCTCGCTGCCGTGATCAGGCTTCCATCCTTGTCCCACGCGATATCCCAAAAGGCCTGCACATTATACTCCCAGGTCGCCTTGGGGGTCGCGCAGGCGACTCCGCCATCGCCCCCGTCCTCACTTCCGCCATCGCCCGACGTGTCCGCTGCGTCCGGACCGGTGGAGGGACGATCGACCGAGCCATCGCTGCCCCCTGTTCCTCCGGTTCCAGCCTCTTTGCCGCCGGCCTCGCCGGTCGCTAGCGGAAGATCCGCCGGCGCGTCCGGTGGGTTGGTATCGAGTTTGGGTGGAGTTGCATCCGGCAGCATCGCTGGCGCCGTGTCGAGATTCGGCAGGCTTGCATCCGGCACCTGCACTGGCGCTATATCGAGATTCGGCAGGCTTGCATCCGGCAGCATCGCTGGCGCTGTGTCGAGCTTGGGTGGGCTTGCATCCGGGAGTGGCGGATTGCTGGAAGAACTTGAACTGCAGCCGGCGGTGAGTACGGCCAACGCCGCCACGGTCAACGAGAGTGTGTTGCAAGTCCTGGTCCTTGGTCGTGTGTGTCGAATCATGTTTTCCTCGCTGTGGTTGGGCCCCTGCCGGGGATTAGTTTTGGGCATAGATACCGCTGCCGGTGCCCGGCCCTGGTGAAGCATTTTTCGCCTTGTAGTCATCTCAAGACGTCCGCTAGGGCGCTAGCGTCGTGATACAGATCGCCGGAGTTGTGGGAGTACTGGGACTGATCGCGCCAATTGGCTGACCCAGATCCAGCCCTCCCTGGAACTGGAGCATGAGCAAGCTGCCATTTTCCGCATCAGTCCCGCCCGTCCGGCCAATCACCCCCAGGGCATAGTTGGAGTGGGTCGGATCTCCGTAGCCTTTGGCCGCCAGAACATTTCCGTCGCTGTCCAGCTCGGCCACAAAGGTCCCTTGACCACCGTCATGAGGCACGGGCAGGTTCGCCATTCCCAGTGTGAATGCTTTGGAGTAGCTCCCGGTCAGCAGAAGTCCCCCGTTCGCGCGTTCCGCCAGGGCCGTCACCGTCGCGTTCGCGGCTTTGCCAATGCCCTTGATCCAGACTGGACTTCCCGTGGCGCCATCGAGCCTTGCGACGAAGATGTCGGAGGCACTCAGGTCCACGCCGCCCAAAACCAGCCCTCCAGATGGAATGGTGCCCGCCACCACGAGATCGGAACCGAGCGCAAGCATCACAGGAACGATCCCCTGCCTCCCCTCGGCGAAAGGCACGGCCCAGAGTGCGTTGAGAAGGCTGGACGAATCTTGAGCACCCGCATCGGCAGCGCCGGACGAATCTTCGGCACCTGCATCGGCAACGCCGAACGGACTTTGCCGACCCAGCTTGGCCACGAACAGCCCGACGGCCTTCGGGTCGTTCACTGTGGGCAGCGGGGCTAGATTGCCCAACCTCACGACACTGGCGAACCGGTAGCTGCCTACGACGTACGTGTTTGATTGCCCGTCCACGGCCACCCCGGCACAGGTCTCGTCATTGTTGCCGCCCACCTGCGCCGCCCACAGGGTGTCTCCGGTCGCACCGTCCAGACCCGCCAGAACGATGTCAGTGCCACCTTGCCACTGTGCATTTCCCTGGAGCGACGGCGAGAGATCCGTGCCAGATTGGTTTGCAGTCCCGCATAGGACAAACGTGGCTCCCTGGGGATCTCCGGCTATTCCGCTCAACCCCGTTGATTGCACCTTGCTGGTGGAAAAACCGACCCGCCGAGCCCACTGCCCACTGCCGTCCGTCGAGCTGGCCCCGAGGATGTACCACTCTGCCGCACCGGACTGCTCCAGGAGGGTGTCACCCACCGTAATGTTTCCCGAGAAGGAACCCAGAAGTCCAAGCTGGCCAGAGCCGTTCACCGCAACGCCCGTGATCCCCTGCGTCTTCGAACCGAGAAAGGTTTTTGTCCAGGTCGCCTTGTCCGTGCTCGGGTCGAGCTTGGCCATGAAGATCGCGGAGTTGCTCGGGTCGCTCGGCGACACCGTGGCGACAGGCCCGCTGCCTAGGTTCGTTGTATTGAAGAAGGTGCCGACCGCAAAGATCTGTCCGTCAGGCGTTCGCACCAGGCCGTTGCTGTTCGTCGGTCCGCTCCCGTTCTCGCAGAGTTGCTCGGAGAGGGCGGTGGGGAACACGGACCCATCGCAAATGCCCGTAGTCGGGTCGCAGGCTGCAAAGCTCGGACAGAAGGGTGTCCCCTGGCACACGCCGCTCGAGCACTGATCCGCCGTTGTGCACTTCAGCCCGTCGTCGCAGGATTTTCCGTTCGCAGAATTGGGGTTGCTGCACTCGCCGGTCCTGGGGCTGCACACCCCAGCTTCGTGGCACTGATCGCTTGCCCCACAGGTCTTGTTCGGTCCCGAATAGCAAAGGCCACCTTGGCAGACATCGTGGATCGTGCAAGGACTGCCATCCTCGCAGCTCTGCCCGTCAGCCACGACTGTGTGGACACACTGGAACGTGTTGGGATCGCAGCTATCGATGGTGCAGTCGTTCTTGTCGTCGCAGGAGGCCGGGCATGTCGGGGCATCAATCGTGCCGCTGTCAACGCCCGCATCGACGCTGGGACCGCCCGCATCGAGGCTGGAAACAACCGCATCGAGGGTTGAACCACCCGCCTCGACGATGGGTGTCTTGGCGCTGCTGCCGCAGCCCCAAAGACCGCACACCAGCGCCACCAGCGCCGCGCAGATTCCTGAGCATTGGGGGATAGTCGGGTTCATGAATTGTCAGCCACGAGGATAGTCAGCTGGCCAGCAGGCCTTGTGCGGCTGCTTTCTACGCGGGTTTGCCGCGGGAATTGGGTGAGGGATTTGCTACAACTTAGTGACTGCCGCGTGACAGGCCACAATTGGCGCAGACCATGGCAGGAAACGCGGGTTTGCGCGCGTACTATCCGGCCGCTTGTCAACCAAGCCTCCGACCTGTCCCGCGGCCTGCCTACGGGAACTGTCGCCGCAGGTGAAAGAGGCACGCGGGGGCTGCGCAGAGCCGTGAGCCAGGCTTTGCGCTACCAACGCCGACGACGGAAAGCCAGGCCGAGCGCGAGGATCGCCAGCACGCCAGCGACAGAGTCACGTCCTGTCAGCCCCGAGTAGGAGCAGCCACCATCTGATGTGGAGCCAAGTCTCGACGGCGCGACACACTCAAAGTTGGTGGCAAAGGGATAGATGCCGCACGCGGCTTGCATGTCGTCGGGCGACAAGCTGCGCAGTTCATACTCTGCGCTCGGGGTGGCCACCGAGACGTACATCGTGGCCTGCGTGATGGCCGGTGGATTGTCTGGGCCGCAATCGGGTACCGGGTTGCCCTGGTTGTCCGTCGGTCGCGGGATGAGCGTGCCGTCGGCAAAGGTTCCGCCGGGGCTGAAGCAGGTGTGGCTCAAGCCGATGACATGGCCGAACTCGTGGGTGATCGCCCCCTGGAAATCCTGGATGTTGCTTTGCTCAGGATGGGCCACGAAGTCGCCCCAGGTATAGTCAGTGGCATTCATTTCCAGGTCAGCGTCGAGAATCTCCCCGGTATCGGTATTCTGGAAGACAGAAGTGAGAGCCAAGGCACTTGGGTCATAGCAGCTGCCATCTTTGGGCAGCGGATCGCTGCACCACTGGCCCTGGCGGAAGATCAATCGATTGTGGTAGTCGAGGCCAACCTTGCCAGCGACATCAGGGACCGACACCACGGCGAAGATCACGTTGGTGCATCGGTTGATCCCGTCAAGCGAGGCCTGACTCCAGGCCGCGCCCGCTGCTTGAGCTGCACTGAGGTATCCCTGAGCATCCAACTCGGGCGGAGGGGCGCCCAAGGAAAATTCCATGGTCACACAAGGCGTCTTCCATGCCGTGGACGCGCCTGACTCGGTCATGGTGCGGACGTAGGCCGCGGCAGGTTGGGGCAGAGCAGGCAAGCCCGCCGCCACCAGGGCCATCACCAGGGTGGTTCGCACTCTCATAGAAGCGGTTCCGAATCCGTCACGGCAGCAGACAACCGTAGCATCGCAACGGGAGCCGCTTGGTGAAATCCTCGTCAATTCTGCGCAAAACCTGTGCGTTGCCGCGCGTGCGGTAACGCCGTTGCAATCCTGTAACAAATCCGCTGCAAATCCGTCGCAACGGCTTTCCGGGCATCTCGCTATGGTTCCGCCGCGGCCCGGGTTTGCCGGGCCTGAAATGGAGGCAGGATTGCCATGACCTTTAGAAAACAGATCGTAGCCTTAACCGGTGCGGCGGGAATGGTGCTCAGCGCATCAACAGCTCTCGCCCAGGCCACCACAGTGGCTTGCAACGACACCTCGGTGCTTCCCAACCCCATCTTTATGGCGGGCAGCAGCGCGTTCGAGCCCATCCTCAGCCAGCTTGCTGTGCAGATCAAGGCGAAGCAGAATGTATCAATCGTCTATGACCCGATTTCCTCGTGCCTCGGCGTGTCCTCGGTTTCGCCTCCACAAGACAATCCGGTCCCGCAGCCGCTGAGCGGCACCGCCCACTACTACACGGTCGATCCCACTGACAGCACCAAGACCGTCACCAATTCTTGCAATCTCTCGGGCAACACCATGGCAAGCGTCGGCATTTCCGATGTCGCCTTCTTCTCCTGCCAAGGCATTGACAAGCCCGCCAGCATCGGCGAATGGGACGGCCCGGTGCAGTCAATGCTCATCATCGTGCCCAAGGCCAACTACACCACGACGTCGATCTCGTCTCAGCAGGCTGCTGCTATCTGGGGCTGTGGCCAGAACAGCGGGGTCGGCAACTTCACCGACGAGACCGCCATCCAGCAGCGCAGCCAAACCTCGGGCACCCAGATTCTTATCGCCAGGAACATCGGCGTTCCGGAAAGTGCTTTCAAGGGCATCAGCAACGGGTCAAGTGGCGCCATGGTGACATCCCTGTTGGCCGTTCCCGATCCGCAGAAGGCGATCGGCTTCGTGGCGGCAGATTTCTATGCGACCAGGAGATCCCAGGTTAGCTCAGTGGCTTTCCGCGGTATCGGGCAATCCAAAGCCTACTACGCCGACTCGAACGCCACTGCCACTGATCTGAAGAACGTGCGCGACGGCCACTACATGATCCAGGGACCGCTGCACTTCTTCAGCCCACTGACCGCCGGCCAACCCGCCGCCAATGCGAAACTGGTTCTCAACTGGCTGACCGGTGCGGTGCCCATCGACCCAACCGACACCATGAACGTGAACTATGTCAATACGGTCGCAGTGGGCGGCGATGTTCCTCAGTGCGCCATGAAGGTCAAGATCGACAAGGATGGCGGCCAGTTCTCCCCGTACCACGCGCCGGTTTCCTGCACCTGCGCCTTCGAGGCTGCCAAGTTGGTGACGTCGGCAGCTGGCACCTGCACCACACACTGCACGAAGGACGCTGACTGTACGGGTGGCACCCGCTGCCAGACCGGTTATTGCGAGTAACTCATCGGAGGAAATGCAAAATGAATCTCTTTAAGCTTTCGACAGTAGGACTCGCACTGGTTCTGACGGGCTGGGCCGCTTGCAGCAGCAGCAGCAACAATAATCCTGATGTGGCGCACTTCGGCGGCGCTGGCGGTACTGTGAGCAGCGGTGGGGCGACTGGCGCTGGTGGCGTCACGGGTGGCGGTGGAACGACTGGCGCTGGTGGCAGCACGGGTAGCGGTGGAGCGACTGAGACTGGCGGCGTTACGGGCAGTGGCGGCGCGACCCAGGTTGGTGGCAGCACTGGGACGGGCGGGGCTGGCGGCACTGTCACTGTGGCCGATGCCGGGGTAGACGCCCCGATTCCCAGCGGGTTTGACGCCGCAGTTGATGCTCCTGCCGACGCCGACGCGAGCGATGGTAGCTCAGATGGAGAAACCGGCTCTGTTGTGACCGATATCTGTACCGGCCTGACCGCAACTCAATGCCACCTGGCCATTATCAACGCCGTGGAGCCGGCGGGTTCCCCTGTGACTCCGCTGGACCCCGGCGCCAATCCGCCGGTGCTGTACCCAACCTGCGCAGCTCAGTAGTACGAGAGAAACAACGGTGCAGCCACCTATCTTCCGCAGAGTGGCCCCGGCCATCCAGGTTCGATCCGGGGCCCGACGGCCGAGAAGGCAAGCCTTGATCTGGGGGCTCCTTTGCATGGCTGCACCGTTCGCACCTTCCGGCAAGGCACTTGGACAGACCACTGCCCAGGTGCCGGCTTCCGTTCCCGCGGAGAGCGTTGCATCGCCCGGCGACGAGTCTAGGAGAGAGGTGGCCGAGATGTCGGCCCAGTTGGCGCAACAGCGCGCGGAGTTGTCGACTCTGCGCGAAGAGTTGCAGCGCAAGCTGGCTGAAGAGAGGTCAGCGCGCGAGGCGACCGAAGCACGGGTCCAGACCAACGCGAGGGCTGAGGTCGATGCTGCGCTGAAGGCGGAGAGGGAGGGAAGGCAATGGCTCACGATCTCCGGCTTTGTGCAGGCCGATCTCAACGTGAATCAGACCTCGCAGGACCAGATCAATTCTTCCACCGGCGCCCCCCTGAATGACAACCGGTTTCTGATCCGTCGTGCGCGGCTGGGCGCGTTCGTCGACCAGCAATACCTGGCGGGAGTGCTTGAGATCGACGCCAATACCGTGAACGGTGCGCAGGTTCGGCCGATGGATGTGGAAGCCACTGTCAAATGGCCAGGCGGGTCGGTCCCGCTCGCGGCGCTGACTGTGGGACTCTTCAAGATTCCCTTCGGCTTTGAGGTGATGGAGCGCGACCGAGACAGGATTTTCACCGAGCGCAGCACCTTTATCAGGGCGCTGTTTCCTGGCGAGTACGACCTGGGTGCGCGGCTGGCGGGAGGTTGGCGCTTTGTTCGCTACGCCCTGGCGGTGCAAAATGGCGAGCCGATCGGCGAAAACACCTTTCCGGTGCGCGATCCCAATCAGGCCAAAGACATCACTGGGCGGCTGGGCATTGTTTCTGAGGTCTCGGACAAGGTGTCAGTTCAAGCGGGGTTCTCGGGCCTGACTGGCAAAGGCTTTCACAAGGGGACATCGCCGACCAAGCCGACCTTGATTTGGCAGGACCTCAACGAAAATGGCCAGTACAACGCGGGTGAGCTCATCGTGTCTCCGGGAACCTCGGGACAGCCTTCGCAGAACTTCAGCCGCTATGCAGTTGGTGCAGACGCGCTGGTTACGGTGCGGTACCTGAATGACTTCAGCACAACGGTCTACGCCGAGTTCGCGCGCGCCACCAACCTGGATCGCTGGTTCCTGGTCGCCGATCCCTATGGGCCGCTCGGTCGCGACCTGCGCGAGTGGGGTTACTATGTGGCCGCCGTCCAGAATCTGGGCCCGCACCTTAGGCTGGGCCTTCGTTACGACCACTACAACCCCGACCTGGACAGCACCGATCGGCAGGCCGCAGTGACCGTTCCCTCCAGTCAGGACATCTCGACGGTGTCGGCTGCGGTTGCACTCGTGGGAAAGACTGCCGCTTTCTCCGGGCGGCTTGTCGCTGAGTACGACTGGATCTCCGACCACCAGGGCCGCAATGTCAGCGGCCTTCCCACTGACTTGAGAAACAACGCGTTCACTCTGCGCGCAGAGGTCGCCTTCTGATGCGCCCCCTCGCGCTCGGCCTCGTCGTTGGTGGATTGCTCGCCGCTGGCTGCTCAGGCGCTGACCCGAGTTCCGGTCAGCAAGCGTTCTTCAGAATCCAGGGCGCACAATATATTCCCGGGCCCATTGACATCACTGCTCACGATCCCGCTCCAACGGTTTCATCCCCATCAGCCGCCAACCTCGACCTTTTCCCAGGGGTCGCAAACAAGAAGATATCGGGCAGCGTCGGTCCCAATTCCACGGCCGTGCTGGTCGGGTTGCAGGGCGACGTGGGGCATTGGGTCGTGCCGGTGCAGGATTTCGACCAGAACACCCTCGGCAACTACACCTTTTCCTTTTCGGGCTCGTTTTCTCCACTGACGCCCGCTGGGGATGGCGGAGTCGTGGAGCTGATTTTTCGGGCCACCACGCGCGATGGCAAAATTGGCCCGGCATATGCGCAGTCCATGACCATGGACGCGCCTCAGATCCAAGGCGCCTTGGTCATCAGCCTGACCTGGGACACCGAAGCCGACCTCGACCTGCATGTGGACTTGCCCAGCGATGGCGACGCGGGTGTCAACGAGATCTGGTCGCGCAAGCCATCAGGTCTGCCGCTCGGGACAGTCGGCGCGACCGTCGACGCCGGACTCCAGTCCGGCTATCTCGACTTCGATTCCAACAGCATGTGCATAATCGATGGTCGTCGGGCTGAGAACGTGATCTTCCCCTCCACGCCGCCGAGTGGCCGCTACATCGTGCGCGTTGACACCTTCTCGCTGTGTGCTGAGACCACAGCGCGCTGGTGTGTTCGCGCGCTTGCGAACAACCAAGTCATGGAGGCTTGCGGACAGTCGACCGACATCGATACGCGTTTTCCCCACGGCCAGGGAGCGGGACTACAGGCCCTCGTGTTTGACTACTAAAAAGGAAAGGTGACCCATGCTGCTGATGCACAAACTGGTGTTCGTTGCCCAAACTGGGGCTGCGGCGGTTCTCTACATCTTGCTCCTGCTGTCCGTGTATTCGGTCGGCGTGGTGCTGGAGCGCTGGTGGTACTTCCGCAAGCGGCGACTGGACCTGATCGCGACCGGCAATGCACTGGCCAAGCGGCTGCGCGCCGGGGATCTGTCCGGCGCCAAGCGAGACATGGAAGAACTGCATGCCGTTGAGGCGGAGATTCTTCGCGACGCCTTGGACTACTACGCCGATGGGCCCGATTCCTTGCAAGAGATCGTGCAGAAGGGCGTTCGCCAACGCCGCAAGGTTTTCGAGAGTGGCCTCTTGTTCCTGGGAACTTTGGGCAACAACGCCCCCTTCGTCGGCCTTTTCGGCACGGTGCTTGGCGTGGTGGCGGCCTTCAAGGAGCTGGGCGCTGCCTCGGCCAACATGGCTGCCGCTGGCGGAACCGGCGGCATGGGCAACGTCATGAGCGGTATCTCCGAAGCGCTCATCGCCACGGCGATCGGTATCTTGGTGGCCATTCCCGCCGTCATCGCGTTCAACATCTTCCAAAAGAAGAGCAATGATATTGAGGAGAACTCGGCCGCTCTGGCCAATCAGGTCTTGGCTGTCATGAAGTCGACCAAGAACCCGAAGAACTCCTTGAAGACGTCGGACAACACACCTCCACTGGAGGATCTCGCCAATTCCAGAAGGTCGCTGCGCCCGGCCGAGGTGAACGGCTGATGGCTGGCACGATGGCAGGTGTGGGGCGGGCCAAGACCATCTCCGCCATCAACGTGACCCCGCTGGTCGACGTATGCCTGGTCTTGTTAGTTATTCTGATGGTCGCGTCCACGTACATCGTGGCGCAGACCTTGAAGGTGAGCCTGCCCAGGGCGCGGGTGAGTGACGGCACCGCGGAGAAGCCCAACACCGTGCAGTTGTTCAAGACAGGAGAACTGCGCTGGAACGAACAGCCGGTGAATGAGCAGGATCTGGAGGGTCGCATGAAGGAGGCGGTGGCGGCCGATTCCGAAATCAGCGTGGTCATCAGCGCCGACAAGGACGCGGCCCATGGCCAGGTCGTTCACATCATGGATCTCGCCAAACTCGCTGGCGTTACCAAGTTCGCAATCAACATCATGCAGGTGGGGGGCCAGTAGCGGGCGATGGTCCGCCGCTGGCTGCCCAGTTGTGAGGTTTTGCCGTGAAAAAGGCCACTGTCGCGGTCTCGATGGTCATTCACGCCGGGCTTGCATTCGTGCTGCTCACAGCATCGCAGCACCGCGCCTCGGGCAAGACCTATGTTGTGCAGTTGCAGGAGGAGGCCAAGAAGAAAAAACGCGAGGCGCCACCCAAGCCCAAGGCACCGCCCAAAGTGGCCAAGGTGGATCCGCATCCCAAGGAACAGAAAGTCACGGCCGCGCCCAAGGTCGCGCCGGTCGCGGCGCCGGTTGCGGCGGCGAAAATGCCTACCATGGTCATGCCGACCGAGATCGCCATGAGCAACGAGGACATCGGCGATGCCGTGGCGATTCCCATTGTGCGCGCCCCGCAAGCCGTGGCGCCCACCAAGGTGGCCACCTTCGAACCCGGCGCGCCCCGCCGCCACCAGCGCCAGGAGCTGGGGGCGGGTCCCAACATCGAGGAGCGTTGCACCGACGAGCCCTCCAAGCCTGAGCCTGTGTTCAAAACCGAAATCGAATACACAGCCGCGGCACGCTCCGAGGGTATCGAGGGCAAGCTCAAGCTGAAAATCGTTGTCAGCGCGGATGGCTCCGTGCTGTCGGTCGAGATCCTGGCCAGCGTGTCGCCCGAACTGGATGCCGCCGCAGTGGCCGCGGTCAAGCAGTGGCGCTTCCGGCCGGCCATGGCCTGTGGCAAGCCCATCGCGGGAGGGACCTATGTCTTGGCCCGTCGTTTTGAGCTGGGGGATTGATTGCATTTTCGCCTCGCCTTTGTGGCCGCTCTCGTGGGCGCCGGGTTCCCGGTGTACCCAGGGCACGCGCGCGCCGATGAAGCGGCCGCAATCGCCAAGCCACCCCGCCTGATTCATTTCGTTGCGGCCGAGTACCCCAAGGACAAGCACGACGCCGGCATCACCGCGCGGGTGCTGCTTTCCATCGAGGTGGGGGACGACGGAAAGGTGGGCGGCGTCGAGGTTCTGGAAAGCGGCGGTGCCGATTTCGACAGCGCCGCAGTGGCCGCGGCCCGGCAGTTTGTCTTCACCCCGGCGGAGGCCAGTGGACAGGCCATCCCCGTGAAGATCACGTACCGCTACGACTTCACCATCGTGACCAAGATGGTGTCGCTGGGACCGCAGGTGAACTTCGAGGGCGTGATCCTGGATCGCTTCAAGAAACAGCCGCTGGCCGACGTGACCGTGCGGATCAAGGATCTGGACCTGGCCACCAAGACCGATGAGGCTGGAGCCTTCTCGTTCACCGATCTGCCGCCTGCCACGTACAAGGTCGAAATTCGCCACCCGCGCCTGGTCACTGTGTTGACCGACGAAACCATTCGGCCGGGCCAGAAGCGCACCATGAAGTACTACGTGGAACAGAAGGAGGACGACGTCGACGAAGAAGTCGTGGTGCGCGCGGCTCGCATCAAGAAGGAGGCGGTGGAAACCCGCATCCGCACCGAGGAGGCGCGCAAGGTTCCTGGCACCCAGGGCGACACCTTGAAAGTGGTGCAGAACCTGCCGGGCGTGGGACGCGCCAGCTTTGGTTCGGGCCAACTGATAGTATGGGGCTCGTCGCCCAAGGAGACCCGGGTGGTGGTCGAGGGCGTGGAGATTCCCAGCCTGTATCACATGGGCGGGTTGCGCTCGACCATCAACTCTGACCTGGTCAAGTCCATCGATCTTTCGCCCGGGGCGTACGGCGCGGATTATGGACGCGGGCTGGGCGGATTGGTGCGCATCGATCTGGCTCCGCTTCCCTCGTCGGGCGTGCACGGCTACGTGGCCAGCGACGTGATGGACACTTCGGCCGAGGTTTCGGCTACCGTGACCCCGCGGCTGCGGTTGGCTGTCGCCGGACGCTACGGCTACCTCGACCGTCTGATGGCAGCAGTGACCAAGGCCGACATCGGCGACTCATTCCCCATCCCGCGCTACGACGACTACCAGGCGCGCGCCACCCTCGGCCTGCGCAAAGACGAGGAGGTCAGCGCGACCTTCCTTGCGGCTGACGATCACCTGCGCCGAACCATTCCGGCCAGCGATCCAGCCGATCTGCGCGCGCAGAACCCCGACACGTCCTTCCGCCGCGTATTCGTCAGTTATAGCCGCCTGTTCGACGACGGCTCCAGCGTGCGCGTGACGCCCTCGCTGGGCGTCGACCACAGTGCCGAACAGGACACCTTCGGCAACCAAAGCACACGGCTTGATACCCAGACTCTGTCCTATGCTTTGCGCGGAAGTCTGCGTCGACGAATTCATCCTGCGGCGGTGCTTTTGCTCGGCATGGACGTGCAGGGGCAACAGCTCCAACTCAGCCGCACCGGTTCGGTGAACCAGCCACCCCGGGAAGGGGACATCGTCGTCTTCGGCCAGCGCCCTTCCCCCGAGACAGCATTCGACAACTGGAAGGTCACGGTTCTCAGCCTGGCCAGCTTCGCCACTTTGGACCTCAAGCTCGGGAACTGGACCCTGACGCCGGGACTGCGATTTGAACCCACCTGGATCGAAGGCGATCACCGACTGCCCTTCAGCACCATCGCTCCTCCGGTCGGCTATTCACGGCTCGACGCTCCCCCGAATCCCCTGCACGTCCCTGTGCTGCGCAATCTGCCCAATCCGCGTCTGCAGATCGCCTGGCGACCGATATCCAGGCTCACCCTCACCGGCGGCGCGGGGGTGTACGGCCAGCCACCCGATCCGGCGGACATGTCGCCCGTGTTCGGCAACCCGTCGATTGTGGGGTCATATGCCGTACACCTGACCGGCGGGTTCTCGCTCAAGCTGCGTCCAACCTTGACCTTGGAGTCGGTGGGCTTCTACAAGAAGCTGTACGACTTGGTCTCGCGCAGCGCCAGCCCGTCCCCGCCGGTGGGACAGGCACTGACCCAGGATGGAACCGGCCAAGTGCGCGGACTTCAGATCCTGCTCCGGCAGGAACTGTTCAAGGGCTTCTTCGGCTGGGCGACCTATACCCTGTCGCGCAGCGAGCGCCGCGATCATCCTGGCGAGGCCCTTCGCCTTTTCGACTACGACCAGACCCACGTGCTGGCCCTGCTGGCCAGCTACGACATCGGCATGGGCTTCGTGGTGGGCGGCCGCTTTCGCTATTCCAGCGGGATGCCGCGCACGCCGGTGGTGGACAGCTATCTCGGCCGCGACGGTTACGATGAGCCCGTGTTCGGAGCGCACAACTCCATTCGCATCCCGGCCTTCTATCAACTGGATGTCCGCGGCGAAAAGGCCTTCATCATGCAACGGATGAAATTGAGCGTGTTCATCGACGTGCAGAACGTCACCAACCGCAAGAATCCCGAAGAGATCATCTACAGTGAGAATTACAAGGTCAGGAGCACCATCACCGGGCTGCCGACCTTGGCGGTTGCCGGTGCCCGATTGGAGTTCTAGTGATGACTCGCGCCAAACAACTTCTTTTCACGGTCGTTCTTGCCGGCGGCGTCGCGCTCGGGTGCAAGCCTGAAGTGGGCCAGGCGCCGTCGCTGATCACCGACTACGCCCTTCTCGCGGTGAAAGGCGATCCGGCCGAGGCCAAGCCCGATGAAAATGTGGTGTACTCCTTCTTGCTGGCCTCGCCGTCGGGAACGGTCACTGATGCCACCGCCGGTTGGGATGTCTGTGAGACGCCCAAACCCCCAGCCGAGAATAGCTCGGTGGCCAGCGCCTGCAATCCTCCCGAGCCAGGCGCTGCCACGGGACAGACATTTGCCGCCCCAGTCCTGACCAAGGCCTGCATGCTATTTGGTCCCATTGCGCCCCCGGTGGCAACTGGCCAGCCGTCGATTAGGCCGCGAGATCCGGATAGCACAGGGGGCTACTACCTGCCGGTTCGAGTGAAGTTCCCTGATCTGGCGACCGGCAGTCTGACGGGATTCGCCTTTGAGCGAATCACATGTAATTTGGCCAATGCCGCCACAGATATTGTCGACGACTACAACAAGCGCTATCAGCCCAACAACCATCCGGGCATCGCTGCCACTGATGTCACCAGGGCCGACGGTTCCAGCTTCAACCTGGATTCTGGCTCGCCAACCATAGCCCCGGGCGAGTCAGTCGTCTTTCAGGCGACCTTCGCCGATGGTTCGGCGGAAACCTTTCCGGTTCTCAACCAGAGCGGCGACGCGCTGGTGGACCAGACAGAGGATCTGTACATGTCCTGGTTTGCGACGTCCGGATCGTTTGAACACGACCGCACCGGCGTGGCAGGCACCGAGACCGCCACTTCGACCAGCAATACCTGGAAAGCCCCGGACACGGCCGTGACAATGGTACACCTGTGGCTGGTGTTGCGCGATTCGCGCGGCGGCACGGCCTTCAAGTCGTACTCGATTGAGATGGCCCAGTAGCCGCACACCGCATGGCCAAGACGCGGGACCAATGGTCCCGTTGACACAGTCGCAAAGCAGTCACAATCACGTTTCAGTGCTGTAACACGAAATTTTCAGCACCGCGAATATGGTCACTGCATGCTCGGGATTGCATCCCAGGCGCGTATGCGCATTCTCGTCGTACAAGACGAGCCCAACCTGAGCGGTTCACTGTCCTATATTCTCGAAGCGGCGGGATATCAGGTGCAAGTCGTGGGCAGTGGTGAAGAAGCCCTGCGCATCTTCCCTGGTCTGTGTCCCGACCTTGTCCTGCTCGACATTGCGCTGCCGGATCTCTCCGGCTTCGAGGTCTGTCGCCGAATCCGGGCCAGTGCGGTGACGCCACAGCCAGCCGTGGTCATCCTGACCGCCCAGACCGGGGAGAGTGAACGCGTCGCCGGTTTCGAGGTGGGCGCCGACGACTTCGTGAGCAAGCCTTTCAGCCTGCGCGAGCTGATGTTGCGCATCGAGGTCCGATTACGCGCTCGCCAGACCGCCGAGCTGCCGGCCGTCGCCGAATCCTCGGGACTGGAAGGAGCTGACGAGCGACTGACGCTAGGACCGCTGGAGATCGATCAAGCGGGCCATCGGATCTTTCTGTCCGGCGAGGAGATCAGCTTCAGCGCGCAAGAAATGCGCTTGCTTGCCTACATGGCCAGCTCGCCGGGCAAGATGCACACGCGCCGCGAGCTGCTCACTGAAGTCTGGGGCTATCGACCTGATGTATCCAGCCGCACCTTGGACACGCATATCAAACGCATCCGCGACAAATTCGGCGCCATGGCGTGGATGATCCAGACTGTGCACGGCGTGGGCTACCGGCTGGCCAAGACCCAGCAGCGAGTCCGTCGTCGCGAGGCAGCGGGCAACGTCGCCCGTCGCAGATGAGCGGGGCGACCGTGCCGGAATAGGGCCGACGACACTTCAGCCTTTGCGCGCGGGCGTGGTGGTTCCTGTCTTCTGTGTGCCGGGCTCCCCGCGCACGGCCAGGCGATAGCCTACCCCGCGCACCGTCTGAATGAGATCGCCCGAAGCGCCAAACTTGTCGCGGATGCGCTTCACATGCGTGTCCAAAGTGCGGCTGGAGACTTCTGGATGGTAGCCCCACACCTCGGTGAGCAATTCCTTGCGCGAGCGCATCTTGCCCGGCGTGCGCACCAGGAAGAGCAGGAGGCGCATCTCCAGGGGGCTCACGCGGATTTCCTCGCCGTTCACGAACACGCGGTGCTCGGCCCGATCGATCTCCAGCGGGCCCACCTTCACCCGTTCCAGTTCGGCCGGCTGCGCGGCCGGGCCCGGCTCGGCCACTGGCCGCCGCGCTTTCAGTCGGGCGTCGATGCGCAAAACCAGTTCGCGAATGCTGAATGGTTTGGTCACGTAGTCGTCGGCGCCCACCTCGAAACCGGCCACGCGGCTAAGTTCCTGGCTCTTGGCAGTCAACATGATCACCGCAGGCTGGACACCACCGGGGTTGGCGCGAATGCGACGGCACACATCGAAACCTGAGATGTCGGGCAGCATGACGTCCAGGAGCACCAGGTCGGGGCGAAAGCTGGCCACGTTCTCCAGGGCTGCCTCGCCACGCTCCGCGACCTGCACCTCATAGCCAATTGCCTTCAGGCTGTACGAGAGCGAGGTGCTGATGTCGACTTCGTCCTCGACGACCAGAATGCGAGGCATGGGTCGACGACTGGACTCAACCATGCCGGCAGGGTACGGCGTGCGCGTGACAAGACGGTGAAGTTGGTGCAACTTTCGTGATGCTCCCATTCCGCAGACGGTCATTTGAAGATGGCGAGCGGGCGACGGGTCGGCGCGTCCAATTGTTGCTCGTTTGTCACAGAGCCCTGCCATAATTCAACTGCGAACGTGAGAACGCCAGGGACCGATTCCATCATCGCTGCTGTCGATGTCGGCGCCAATGCCGTGCGCCTACAGATGGGCCGTGCCCTGCAAGACGGAAGCATCGAGATCATCCACCAAGAACGCGATCCCGTGCGACCAGGGCAGGACGTGTTCACTCGCGGCGCGATTCCGGCGCCCGCTGTCGAGCGATTGGTGGCGACCCTACGGCGCTACGGGTCCTTGTGCCGCCGCTATCACGCGCGGGTGCGCGCGGTGGCGACCAGTGCTCTGCGCGAGGCGCGCAACCGCGAAGAGGTCGTCCGGCGGGTGCAGCGCGAGGCCAAGCTGAATCTGGAGATCATTTCGGGCAAGGAAGAGGCGCGACTCATCTGCCTGGGCGTCTTGCACGGCAAGCGGCCCAACACGCGATCGCTGTGTGTGGATATTGGCGGCGGTTCGACCGAGGTGGCGGTGGCACTGGGCGAGAGACCGACCCATCTGTGGAGTCTTGCGATGGGCGCCGTCCGACTGACCGAGCTGTTCAAGTTGGCCCACAGCACCAGCAGCAAGCAGGTGCGACTGGCGCGCGAATATGCACGCGAGGCCATGGTCGAATCGCTGCCCAAGGTCCTTCCTGGCGCGCCCCGCGTGGCGCTGGGAAGTTCAGGTTCGATCCGCGCGGTGGTGGACTACACAGCCGCCGAAGGCAGCAACCAAGCCACGGTCAAGCAACTGGCTCGCACCGTCGAGGAACTGGCGGCCATGAGCCCGCGTGAGCGGAGACAGCGCTTTGATCCGGCCCGTGCCGATATCGTGCTCGCCGGGGCAGTAATCTTGGAGGCGCTGGCCCGCCGGCTTTCGCTGGACGCGGTGACGGCAGTCGATCGCGGCCTGCGCGATGGCCTGCTGGTCGATCTGCTCAACCGTCGCAGTGCCAGTCAGCGCGACCGTTCGCTGGCTGACGAGGCTCTTGCGCTGGGGCGCCGGTTTCAGTTCGATGAGGCGCACGCACACCAGGTGGCCACGCTGGCGTTGGCCTTGTTCGATCAGATCCCCCAGATCCACCGTTTGCCAGCCTCAGTCCGCCCCTATTTGGAGGCTGCGGCGTGGCTGCACGACATCGGCAACTCAGTGAACTACCAGAAGCACCATCGGCACACCGAGTATTTGGTGCGCAACACGGACATCCCGGGCCTGGCCGACCGCGAGCGCGATCTGGTGGCGCGCATCGCCCGCTATCACCGCAGAAGCCACCCTGACCTGCACCACAGCGGCATGGCTGGACTGTCGCGCAACGAGGCCATGATCGTGCGCAAGCTGGCCACCCTGCTGCGTGTGGCTGACTCGCTGGATCGCAGTCACGCCCGGCCTGTGCGGCGGCTGGCTGCGCGTGTCCGCCCGGGCGAGATCGTGTTGACTCTGACCGCGCGGGGAACCGTGGACCTGGAACTGTGGGACGTGATGCGCGAAGCGTCGTTCTTCCGCCAGGTTTTTCGCCGTCGTCTGCGGGTCGAAGTGGTTTGAACAGGTGATCAGTAACACTTGGGGTTGGTACGGCATCGCAAGAGTTCACAGAACTGTCACAGAAGGTTGTCCCGGGGAGGAGCAAGACGTAGTCCCTTGTCTTCCAAGCGCCATTTTGCTGCGACTGACCATGCGCTCGGCGGCGCAGGGAGCGAAGTGCGGCCGCACCACTTCATCAATCGCGAGCTGTCTTGGTTGGAGTTCAACGGACGCGTGTTGGAGGAAGCGTGTGACCCGGACGTCCCGCTGGCCGAACGCTGCAAGTTCCAGGGCATCGTGGCGTCCAATCTGGACGAGTTCTTTATGGTGCGGGTTGCTGGACTCAAGCAGCTACTGGCGGGCGGCGTGGCCGAGAGTGGCGCCGACGGGATGTTGCCGGGAGAGCAGCTCGCGGCGATCTCCGCGCGCGTCCACGACATGGTGGCGGCCCTGTATCGCAATTTTCTCGAGTTCATCGCGCCCCAACTGGGCACCAAGGCGGGTCTGGCCATTCTGCGGCCTGAGCAGCTCAACCCCGAGCAAAAGGGATTTCTAAACACGCACTTCAGCCGCAACGTGTGGCCCGTGCTCACGCCGCTGGCCGTAGACCAGGGCCATCCCTTTCCGGTCCTGCGCAACCGCAGTCTCAACCTGGCCATCGTCTTGCGCAAAGAGCGCCAGCGCGTGGCCCGCCGCTCGCGCATCTTCGCTGTTGTGCAAGTTCCGGCGGTTCTGAAACGGCTGGTGGAGATCCCGCCATCGTCGCCTCATCGGGCTGCGTTCATCCTGCTCGAGGACGTCATCGCCATGCACGCGGGCGAGCTGTTCCCGGGCTTTCGCGTGGACGGCTGTCATTGCTTCCGCGTGACACGGGATTTCGATCTGTCGCTGGACGAAGACGATGCAGACGATCTGCTCAAGACTATCCAGCGCGAGCTACGGCGCCGCGAGCGCAATCAGGCGGTGCGGCTGGAACTCGCGCACGACACACCGGCCGAGGTCGAGGGGTTTCTGCGCAAGGCTTTGCACTTGCAGCCGGAAGACGTTTACCCCGCCGAGGGACCGCTGCACCTGGCCGATCTGTCTCCTCTGGCTGTGCGTGATGAATTGCGGGAGCTCAGGGACGAGGCGTTTACGCCCCAGCCGGTGGCAGCCTTTGTCGACGCGGACATGTTTCGGGTGATCTCCGAGCACGACGTGCTCTTGCACCTTCCCTACGAATCTTTCGATCACGTGGTGGATTTCGTGTCCACGGCGGCCAACGATCCCGACGTGCTGGCCATCAAGCAGACCTTGTACCGAACCAGCGCCGACTCGCCCATCGTCACCGCGCTGACTCGGGCCGCGGAGAATGGCAAACAGGTGACGGCCATGATCGAACTGCGCGCGCGCTTCGACGAAAAACGCAACATCACCTGGGCGCGCGTGCTGGAAGAGGCGGGTGTGCACGTGGTGTACGGCGTGGTGGGGCTGAAGACCCACTGCAAGGCTTCGCTGGTGGTGCGTCGCGAGGGCGATGCCATTCGCCGCTATGTGCACTTGTCGACCGGAAACTACAATCCGCTCACGGCGCGCACCTACGGGGACATTTCGCTTTTCACTGCCCGCGAGGCCTTTGCCGATGACACCGGGGCCATGTTCAATTTGCTGACTGGGTACTCGGCTCCGCCCTCGTGGCAACGTTTCACTGTGGCTCCGCTGGGCCTTGCCGAGCGAATCATTGAGCTCATCGAGCGGGAACGGATGTACGGGCGCAAGGGCCGAATCGTGGCCAAGATGAATTCGCTGGTCGATCGGGATGTAATCCGCGCCCTGTATCGGGCGTCGCAAAGCGGGGTGTCGATCGATCTGCTGATCCGCGGAATCTGTTGCCTGCGGCCGGGAATTCCGGGCGTCAGCGAGAACATCCGCGTGCTCAGTGTCGTCGATCGCTACCTGGAACACGCCCGCATCTTCTGCTTTCACGCTGGCGGCCGACGTGAAGTGTATCTCTCGTCGGCAGATTGGATGCCGCGAAACTTCATCCGTCGTGTGGAAGTGATGTTCCCGGTCGACGACGAATCGCTGCGCGATCGCTTGATCGACGAGATCTTGGCCATCAGCCGGGAGGACAACGTGAAGGCGCGCATGCTGCTGCCGGACGGAACCTACCAACGCGTGCGTCCTGAAAATGGCGATCCGCCGCGACGCAGCCAGCATCGCTTCATCGAGCTGGCGAGGCACCCCGCGGTGGCGCAGCCAGCCCCAGTGGAGGACAGCGGCGAGTATGCGGTCGCGGCGCGCGGGAGCCAAACGCAAAGTGGAGTTTCCGGCGTGCAGCCCACTCTGCTGGGCAAGCCCTCGTTGCCATCCTAGTTCGTTCGTCACCCGACGTTTTCGCATCTGATACGCAACTGTGTCGATGCGCGTCGCCTGCGTGGTCTAGCCTGCTTGCTGGCGTTCGGGGTTGGAGTCAGCCGGGATGGCCTCCCGTTTGGGGTGGGAACGCCACTGATTCTGCCTTTGTGGGCCGCCTGGGTGCCGCATCAATCTCCTGGGCCTGGGTGGCCCACTCTTTCCTTTCTAGGCAGAACCACCGCGCGCCTTTGAGGCGAAGATCTTGTCGAGGGCTTCGTCCCACAGCGAGGGTTGCTGAAATGCGAAAACAGGAGACATCCACGGCCAAGGCGGGTCGTTGTCGTCATCGCTCAGACCGTCGGCCACGGCTTCGTCGTCGTCGCATTCGGTTCCCGGCCAGGCTGGTTCATTGTCCCATGGGTTCCTATTCGCATTCTCGCCGGAGGCATTCTTCTTTGGCCGCTCGTCAGGAATACGGGGATTTCGGTAGGAATTGGTATTGTCGTCGGGCATCTTGTTCCTCCAAATTGGCTGCTCAGCGGAGAGCGGGTTGGCTGCCTGCAGAATAGCCGGAGTTTTGTGAACATGGCGTCACTGTTGCGGGGCATTTGCGCCACTGCGCTGGAGGGTTCAATGAACCGGTTTCTTGTCTTCACATTCGCTCTCGCCCTGTCGGCGCCGTGCGCCTGCCAAACCACGCTCCACGCGGTCCCGACCGGTCGGCCAACCGCGACCGGCTATCGCGTGGTGGTGGCGATTGTGGTGGATCAACTGGCAGCCTGGGTGATGGCAGAGAGGGCGCAAGAATTGCCGGCTGAGGGCGGCTTCGCGCGGCTGGCGCGCGAAGGACTCTATGCGCGCCAACTGGAGTTCCAGCACGCTGTCACTGAGACCGCGCCCGGGCACGCAGCCCTTTTCACCGGACGGGTGCCACGCGAGACTGGAATCTACTCAAATGAAGTTCTTCGGCCGGGCGACGCTGAGACTGTGTCGATCCTGCGCGATCGAGCCACGAGTCTCGTTGCTGTCGACGGTGCGCCCGTCGACGGTGAAGGCAGTTCGCTCGCGGCCTTGCATTCGGACGTGGCCACGGTTGCTGACGTCTGGCGAGCAGCACATCCCGATGGACGTGTGTTCAGTTTCTCGCTTAAAGATCGCGGCGCACTGTTTGGCGGCGGTCGACATCCCGATCTCTTGCTGTGGCTCGACACCAAATCGGCCCGCATGGTCAGCTCAACCGCGTTTGCCCAGGCCGGAACATTGCCCGCATGGGCGGCGAGCGCAGGAGGCAGCCGGGCTGTGGCCAATCTCCTGCAGACTTCCTGGGCACTGGAAGGCAAGGAGCGCGCCTGGGTCGCGCGACATGCCTACCCCCATGACGATCACCCGGGCGAGTCGACGCACATCCTCGGGAACCACTTTCCCCACGTGATCTCGTCGGCCGCGGCCCTGCGGGCCACGCCCCAAGGCGACGACCTCGTGCTCGCGCTGGCCCAGGCGGCGATCCAGAATGGCGCCAATTCTTCCCGGCCGGTTTTGCTCGCGCTGTCGCTTTCGGCCAACGACTACATCGGACATCTCTTTGGACCGCAGTCCTGGGAAGCATGGGACGAACTTCTGCGGCTGGATCGAGCCCTGGCTCGCTTCCTTTCGTTCCTAGATCGGACGGTGGGCGCGAACGCCTATGCTGTGATTCTTACCGGCGATCATGGCATCAACCCGTTGCCTGAGCTAACGGCGGACGAGCGTTCCTGGTGCGCCAGCCCGGACCCGTGGCAACGGCCCTGCGGCCCCACTCGGCGCGTGCGCGGGGCTGCCAAGGCCGGCTCGGCAGCAGCCGGGCAAACGGTTCGCGACGTTTTTGAGACTGCCTTGGGCCGTGAGCTCGGCCGTCCCGGTCAGTGGGTCGCTGGCGTGGCCGGCCCCTTTGTTTACCTAGCCAAGCCGTCGCTCGCGGCAGTGGATCATGCGTGGTTACTGCGGGTCGCCCAGACCGCTTTGGGCCAAGCGTTTGGCGTGCGCCACGTGCTCGACGCGCGTGAGCTCGCGCGCACCTGTTCTCCAGATGGCGCGGACGCTCTGCTGTGTCGGTCGCTGCCCGTCGACATTGCGGCTGATCTTTTTGTGGAGCTGGACGAGGACGATTTCTTCGATGCCGACCTCGATCCAGGGCTGGGCGCGAACCACGGCTCGCCCAGCCGCTTCGACCGCAGCGTGCCGCTCTATCTGCGGGCGCCAGGTTGTGCACCCGCAGGAACCTTGCTGGCGGAGCCGCTGCGCTTCGATGCCTTCACCAGAACGCTGGCCTCTTTGCTGGGCCTGCCGCGCGATTCTATCGCGCCGGCTGGTCGTGATCTGTGCCAGCACTAGTCGCGTGGGGGGCCGGAAGGGCGGCGACGATGCGGTACCCGACCCCCGCGAACCGTGTGGATGTAGCTGCCGGCGTCGGCCAGTTTTTGCCGTAGTCGTTTTATGAGAGGCTGCTGACCAGATCCTCCTCGTCCTCGACCAGCAACACCCGAGCTTTGCGCGGACGCGCGGTCTCTACGCCGTGGCCATGCGCATCGCTTGCCAGCTTCGCGTCAGTTTCCCTTGTCGTCTGGGACAGCTCGCACAGAACCTCCTGATTGGATCCCGTGGCGGAGAGCCTCTCCGCGCACCATCAACACGACCGTTTCGCCCAGGTTGGCGGCATGGTCGCCCACGCGCTCGACATACTTGATTACCGACTGTAGTTGCACAGCCTGCGTGATGCTTCTGGCGTTCTCAGCCACGTGGGCAAACAGCACGCGGAGAATCTCCGCAGAGAAGTCGTGAACCAGTTGGTCGCGCGCAATGACCTTTTCGGCCCTGCTCGCGTCGCCGGCCACGAAGGCACTGAGCGCTTCATGCAACATGGACTCGACTTCAGCGGCCATGCGAGCAAGGTCCGCATTGATTGGGAAAGGCGACCCGGCGCACAGAGTGAGCGCGCACCGGCTGATGCTCACGCCCAGATCGGCGATACGTTCGAGATCGGTTGCGAGTCTGAGAGAGCCAGTGACGAAACGCAGATCCGAAGGTGCCTGCTGGCGAAGCGTGAGAATGTCTCGACAGATCTCATCGATGGTGATCTCGTGCTGATCCACCACGCAATCGCAATCGATGGTTCGGCGGGCCAGTGCGGCGTCACGCTCCGTGAGTGCCCTGATGCTGGCACCAATGAGGGCCTCGACCCGGCCGCCCATCATGAGGAGTTGTACGCGCAGGCGCCCAAGATCGTCTTCGTGCCCCCGGTCAACATGTACCCGATAGTTCATGGTCTACAGTCTGACGAGCGCCGACGACGAACAGGTGACGTATTGGAAAACTCTTGCGCAGATGCCCCTCGAAGTCAACGCGGAGCGCTGTGCTGAGGATCGGTGGCGCCGCACCAGCTCCCAGTCCGTGTCACAGGAGCGCCACGCAAATGTTGCCGAGATGGCGCCGCCAATTTTTTGCAATCGGAGTACGACTCAGGCATGAGAATCCTGCACGAAGACCGCGTAGTCACATTGCTCGAGCAAGACGACCCCTGGCGGACCGAACGTCGCAGCAGCGGCTGGATGGTCGGCGACGCTCCCCCCGTCGAGTCGGACACCTTGCAACTGGCCGCCGATTCGCTGAAGGCGAAGCGACCGCGGAGCGACTGGAGCATTGACGACGTTCCTGCCGAGGCGTTGGAAACTATGCAACTCGCCCTGGTGCCAGTACAAAGTGGCCGGAACCCGATTGAAAGAACGGATGCCGTGGCCGGGGCGCTCACGCAGCAGCGGATTACTGAACTTCTCCTATCGGATGATGGTTCTCCGCCCGCGGATCGCGTGGTCGCGCAGGACCAGGCTCACCGGGCACGGGTCTGACAGGAGCCGATCTCGCAGGTGGGTTCTCCGCCGCGTCGAGCGCTGTGGTTCGCCAGGACGTACGCAGACATGGTGAGAGATGCAATCCGCAGGCTACCTCTACTGGTGCGGTAGGTACCACGGATCTGCATCGTAGGTATCGACAGCCGTGCCTGAGCCGTTTTTATAGATCACCACAAAGGACAGGTCGCCGTGGGACGTGACTGTCGGCTCGCCAACCCCCATCGTCGTGCCCGCCGAAACAACGAGGGTCGGGGCGCCCCAACTGTTCCAATCGCCGGGAGTACCCTGCGGGGCTCGATAGATGGCTTGCTTGAAATCGGCTGGGTTTGCAGCGCCGAAGTACAGCCACCAAACCGAGCCGTCATTATATAGGTGCGGCTGCTGTGCGGGCCCACCGAGGTTCGTGATGGTTGTGTCGTTGACAGTCGTGGCTTCGGTTGGGGACGACCACGACACGCCATTGTCGGCGCTGGTCGAGTAGAACACGTGCTTGCCGCCCGTCACTCCTTGCAGGTCCTGGCTGTCGAAAAACAACACCAGGACGCCGCCCACGAGCTCGATGTGGGGATTGTCAAACTCTGTCCCGGCGGTGTTGAGCGGCGACGGCAGGGCCGTGCCTGTGGGGCTGGGGCTCAATCCGACGTTTTGCAACAGAGCGATCTTGGGACCGCCTGGAGCGAGAGAATCGTCTGTGTACACCGCCCGGTCATACCCCGTATGTGCTGTGTTCAGGTCTCCTTGAAACGCACCTAGATCGTAGCCTGTGGCCATGTGGAGGTTCGACAGGCACCAACTCGTGAACGGGACGCTGGTGGCACTGCGCTGGGCGATAGCCACGTCGGCGTGAAGCCAGGGATTGGGCGGTGAGATGTTGGTCGGAAACACCTGTCCCGCCAGCGTGGGTCCCCGTCGGTACAGGTAAAATTGCGTAGGCGATACGCCGTCGAGTACGGCCTTGAGTAAGTCCATCGGAATGTAGGTTGCGTAAAGATTCAGGCCATCGCGACTGATGTAAATGCCGTCTTCCCACGCAAGGGTGGACAGGGGTTGCGCGTAGGGCGTTGTGAACTCCCCGGGGAGCTCATTGACAGGCGCTTGCTTGGCTTTGGCGGCTGCCCAGCTGGAAGCTCCCGCCGTGGATGCGGTAATCACGGTCGGTCCCAGACACGCCGAGCAACTCGCGGTCGCGCCTCCTTCGACTCCTGTGCAGGTCCAGATCCAGGGACCCGAGCCGCTCACTTGGGAAGGCGTCCCCGCGGCGCACAGTCCACTTGTCGGCGCACTGGAGGTGGCAACGCCGTACGACAATCCGCAAACGCCGCTGACAGCGCTCGTCGTTGCTGGGGCCGAGCAGGTTGCCATAGTGCCTCCACCAGTCCTGCCGCAACTCTGCGTGCCACCCGACGAATAGCCACCCATCCCGCTGCTGCCAGCCGTCGTATTGTTGCCACCGCTGGCGAGCGCTCCGCCCTTCCCGGCGCCGCCACCGCCCGAATTCCCCTTTTGCGCTGTGCTGCTCGACGAGTTACACGCCACGCCCAAGCTCACGAGCAAAATAGCTGAGAAAGGGACGGGCAACTTGCCCGAAAGACAGTGTCGCATGGGACGAAGCTTGGAGGGGGTGTCCGCTGTGGACACGGAGGTTGAATGTCCCATTCTACGCCAACTTCGCCAGAACTACGAGCAGACCAATGCACCCCTGGGCCACGGCCTGTAGGCCGCAAAAAGTCGGCACGGGCCAGGAAATCGCAGGGATTTTCCCCGGGCGGCGCGAACAGTTCCGATTTTTCGACCCAATTTCGCGGGTTCTCACCCCTGCAAGAGATGCGCCCAACGACCTCCACGCCAGCAGCAAAGCACGGAACGCAAGATGCTCACACACAAGTCCAACAGATTCTCTCCACGAGGAGTTCCCCCGATGAAGCGATTTGCAAAAAGAACGCTCGTGACGACCGCTTTCGTGCTTGTCACGTCGCCTGCCGCCGCAGCCCCGAAGCCGATGATCAATTACTTTCAGCCTATGCCCATCGTGGGGAAGTTGTCCACGACCGTGTGGGGGGCGTCGACCGTCGGCCCGCGCGATCCGGCCAATGGACTCGAAGATAGCGGGGCCGCTGGGGGGGTAGGTCCTCAGCAGGAAACCAATTTCTATTGGGACGGGAAGATCCTATACGGGAACGATGGGAAGTACCATCTGTATGCTACCCACTGGGACCACAGCAATGGATTCGGCCCGCCAGGAGGAGGGTCGACCGGCTGGAAGAACTCGATCCCCATGGAATCCATCAGCGACAACGTCATGGGGCCGTACGTGTCCCAAGGCAATTGCTATACGAAGAACCTAGAAGGCAACGACATGGGGCACAACTTGACCGCGCTCATTGCGCCCACCGGTGCGAGTCCCTATACGCTCTCCGTGGGTGAGATCGTGCCGGGCCAAATGTTCAGCGCCAGCTCTCCCAATGGGCCGTGGACTTCCCTGGGTCTTTCCCAGACCACTACCAATGGGCACAGTGGGTGCGGTAGTACGTCCTCCAATTTTACCTTCACCGTAGGTCATGATAATCGATTCTGGGCCACGTCGCGCGCCGGCTGTGTCATGGACAGCGACCAAGTCCTGGGGCCCTACAAAATTGAAACCGATAGCGTCCTTCCCAACCTCGAAAACAACGATAACCACGACGCTGAAGATGAGTGTATCTGGTACAGTGGAGGCTATTACCACATCGTCTTCAATTACTGGCCTGTGCAAAGAGCCTATCATATCATGTCCAAGGATGGGATAACCAACTGGACAAGTACGGGCCTGGCCTACCAGGCCGCGCAATCGCCGGCAAATGCGAACTCGAATTGGCTTCGGTACACGGATGGCACGGTCAACGTGTGGCACAACATGGAGCGGGTGGGCGTCGTTGTGGAGAACGGCCACCCTACGCACTTCACCTTTGCCGTCACGGACGTGAACAAGAACGTCACTGGCATCAGTCAGGGCGGCAGCAAGATCCTAGTTGTCCCGTTCAATGGCGTGCAATTCGATTGCGACAACGGCGACCAGGCTTCCTGCGACGAAGTCGGAGCAGGCGCTGCGGGCATCGACGGTGGTGGCGCCGGAGGATCGATTCCTGTGGACGGCGGCACGGGGGGGACGGTGACCGCCGATGCCGGGCGCGCTGCTGGCGGTGCGACTGGAGCTGGCGGCTCCAGCGGAACGGGCGGTGTCACCGGAGCGGGCGGATCGGGGAACAGCGGGGGAGCTATTGGCACCGGCGGCGCCACGAACAGGGGGGGCGCGAATGGTACCGGCGGGGCTACCACGGTGGGCGGGGCCACGAGCACAGGCGGTTCCACCAGGGTGGGCGGGACCATGAGTTCAGGCGGCGCCACGAGCACGGGCGGGGCGATGAGCGCGGGCGGTTCAGCGGACGCGGGAGGCGCAGTTGCGACCAGCGGCGCGGCGGTGACGGGTGGCTTGCCGAGCACAAGGGGCGCATCTGTGAATAGTTCGACGAATATGGGCGGATCTATAAGCCCAGGAGGAACGGCTGGAGCCACGACCTCGTCCGGTAGCCGGGCGAATGCGACAGGCAGTGGTTGCAATTGCAAACTGAGTGAAAATGGCTCGAACACGACTTCTCAAGGAAACTGTGGGTTTTTCCTGCTCGGCCTCGCGTGGGCTGGACTGCATTGGCGCCGCCGGACCAAACGCCGGCAGGTGCCATGAATTGCATTTCAAGTCCTACCTCATGCCGGAGGCGACTACCTCATGCTGCATTGTAGGCACAGCCCTGGGATTACCGGAGCACGTTCGCGTTGGCGGAGGAGGGCTTTGCCCGACGGAGCCAGAGCGCAGGGTTTGGCGAGGCCGAGCGCGAGGACGCGAGCGCAGCGAGCGGGTGTGGTGGGGAAGGTGCAGGTCCCGAAGTCCCCGAAGGGGGAAGCGAGCGGGGAGGAGGAGGCGGGTGGGGGGGGGCCGAGGGGCGGAGCGAACCCTCCCAGGGTTCCCATCAAAATTTGAGCGGGCGAAGGGACTTGAACCCTCGACGTTCACCTTGGCAAGGATGACATCACCTACGTGATTTCAATGAGTTAGCGGACTTAGACAGGCCCCAAACGGCGTGAAACGGCTTGAAAAGCACTGAAACGACCTGAAAACAACCGCCGGATTACCTCATTCCTACCCTCATGCCGATGGCGACTACCTCATGCTGAATTCTTCAAGGCCATGCCAGCCTTCGTGTTGACTTTGTACTGAGCCCAATGTACCTTTGGTTAGATTCGACCAATGGTCCCTAAGAAACCGTTCTTCCGGCTGCTCGATGTCAAGAGGACTGCGCAGCGAAAGGATGGGCTCCTTCTTTCGAGGACGAAAGCAGAAGCGAGCTTCCCCAATTTGACTGAGGCTCTCGCAGCAGCTCGATCAATGATCGCATCTCTCACCGAGAAAGACTTCGTTGAAACCAAACAACAGTTGGATCTCTGCGACGTATACGCCGTCGTCATCGCGAAACAGGGTTGGTATGTCAAGTTGACGCTGCTACCTGACCGAGTGATTCTCATTTCCTTTCATTTGCTCGAACGTCCTTTACGAACTGCTCGCGGCCATGAGGTGAAACCATGAGTGTCAGGACCAAACTCGCCAGCAAGAAAGAGTTCCGTTGCGCGGAGTGCGGCAAAGGAATTGTGCGACCTATTGCCGTTGGTGGCCGCCAGGCCAACTACCGCACCCTGACTCTGCCTGTCCCTGCAGCACTGGAGATCCCAACGTGCGGCAACTGCGGCACGGAGTGGATCAACGATAGTGTTGCCCGGAAGCTCGATACGGCCCTAGAAAAGGAGTTCCGCTCACGCATGCGTGAGCTAGTGACTGTATCTCTGGCGCGCCTATCGGAGCTCAGCATTTCAAAGGCATCCGTTGAAAGGGTTCTTGGCCTCTCCCAGGGCTACTTGTCCCACCTGACCACCACGGGCGACAAGACACCCAGCGAAGCGTTAGCCTCGGATCTTGCACTTCTCGCTCAGGATCCTCAGCGGATCCGCACGATAGAGACACTATGGAAGAAGCTCTCTGGTTCGAAGCCGGATCCGGCGGGTGTGCTCGGTTGGTTGTCGACGGCAGCCTGAATCCATCACTGACCCAGTGTTAGCTCGGCATAGACGAGCGTGGTTGCTCCGCCCCGCCGCCGGTCGACGCCGTCCCGACTGCGGACAGGAGACGGGCCATGCCGTCGAACAGGGCCGCGAGCGCGCTGGCAGCCTGAGGCGGGGCTTCGATACGTAGGCTGCCGTCGGCGCCGCGCTCGACACGCAGGGCATTGAACAGCTGGGCGACTGGCGCCGATGACAGGGCCACTGCGGCCGGTGGCAGCGGCGCTTCCACTGAAATGCCGGTGTCCTGGGGATTGGCAGCCTCGACCATCTGTTCAACTTCCATCCCGGCGGCTTCGGCCTCGGCCATCACGGCGTCAGTGGCCACGTCTACGGGCTTGGGCGTAGACGGCGGTTCCGCGACCAGACGCTCGAGCACGTGCAAGAGCGCCGACGACCGCTCGAACTTGATCTCGTCGCTTGATCCTTCGAACAAGCCCCGGAACAAGGCGCGCTTGTCAGCCACGATTCCGGCGATGCGCTCCTCGATACACGCCCGGCTGACCAGGTTGTACACGTCGATGGGGCGCTTCTGGCCCAGGCGGTGAATGCGCCCGATCCGCTGCTCCAGCACAGCCGGGTTCCACGGCAGTTCCAGGTTGATGCAGGCGTTGGCAGCCTTCTGCAGATTGAGTCCCACGCCGCCCGCGTCGCTGAGAAACAGCACGACGGCTTGTGGATCATCGTGAAAATCCACCAGGTTTTGCGTGCGTCGGCGGGTTCTTTCCTGGCCGGTGAAGAACAGTGCACGCAGGCCCTCGGCCGCCAGCAGGTCGGACACCGACCAGGCGGCCAATTCCAGCATCCGTCGCCACTGACTGAATACGACGACTTTGCGCTTCTGGGTAATGACCAGGCTCGCAATCAGCTCGCGCAACTCGATCAGCTTGGGCGTGGCCAACGATTCAATGAGCTTGGGCGATGGTTCGCGCGGCCGGATGTCGGGCCAGATGTCCTCGAAATTGAGTTGCGCCATTCCATTGCTGATCACCCGCTGCGTGGCCAGCAGACTCATCAGACGCAGGAATTCGGCCGGGGCCAGCGGGCGGCGTGCCGCAATGGCGGCGAGCTTGGCAATGGGCTGGTTCAGCCCGTCGTGGGCCTCGCGCTGCTGGTCGGTCAAATCCACTGGAATGACAGTGTCCTGCCGGGGCGGAAGCTGGGACAGCACCTCCGAGCGTACTCGTCGCAGCAGCACTGGCTCAAGCCGCGCCCGCAGGGTATCCAGGTTGCGCGCGCCCACCACCTCGCGCTTGCCATCGGCAAAGCTGCTGTGCCACGTCGCACGTTTCTTCGTGCCGCGCGGCCGAAAGCGGGGGTTTCGACAGCGCGGAGCGAGGAGAACGTCGATGACCGCGCACCGTGATCTGAAGAACATCATCCGAGATCGCCAGAGAAAGACTGGAGAGTCGTACACCGCCGCGCGTCTCCATGTCTTGCAAGCCCAGGCCGAATTGCTAGGCGTGGCGGCAGAGCCTGCTGCGCCCATGGCGAGCCCGCAACGCTGCGAGGCCGCCATTCTCAAGGTGAACGACCGGTCTGTAAGGGCGCGAATTCTAGGCGAAAGTGAACAACTCACTTTTCGCACCGGCGACATGTGGACGGCGGTGCCGGGCCAGATCGCCACGCTCATCATCAAGAAAAGGTGGACATGGCGAGGCGATGCCTATGCCAGCGGGAATATCGAGAGTGCCTATATCCTCTCGCTCAATCCGAACGACAACCAGGGCGTTCGCTTCTGTCTGGACGATGCACAGCACGAGCTGTCATGGGAGGACATGCACGACCGCGAGGAGAGGGCTCACGCGAATCTGCGAGCGCCTAGCCAGGACGATCTCGAAATCAACTGAGCGCGGTTGCGGATTGCCTGCGCTCGCCGGTAGTGGTTCTTGCTTCTTGCCGGGCAAGGACGCATCTGCTCATCGGAACAGCCGCGCAATTCGCATTGTAGCGACTTGCCTCGTGGCCTCCTGGCGGAACCGCGTGGCGGGTTTTCGGCCGAGACAGCGACGGCGATCCGGCGGCACTGGGTGTCGAGGCCTTTCTGGATAACCTCGGGCGCCGCAAATTGCTCATCACCATCATGAAAGCGACATGACCACTCCCCATCATTCAAAAATGACGGAAATACGCTGCTCTGCTTGTGGAGAAGGGCATCTGGCCGAAAAGGTCGTGAGCCACGATGTCGGGCCGCTGCTGGGAATGTCTCGCGTCAAGGTGGAGCATCTGCCGGCTCTGGCGTGCTCGAAGTGCGGCGTGGTGACGGTGCAAGGGGAAGTGCTCGACGCCGTAGCGATGATGCTGGCAGATTCTGCCGACGTAGGTCTCGGCCGTATCGAACACGAACACATCGGCGAGGTGGGTGATCTGGGACAGCCGGCGACTCGCCAGCGAGACGTGCGGCACAGCCTCCTTGAGGTTCGCAACGATCACGGCTAGGTCCAGGTCAGCAGGGCGGGGCTCCCCGCGAGCGACAGAACCGATCAAGAGGATTCGGGAAACGCCAGGCTTGCCAGCCAGTTGGGCGACGAACTGGTCCATCGCACGCTGGAAGATCGGACCGCGTTGCTCGAACCATGCCGGTCTTTCGTGTCGGTGAGGTCTCGCCACGGAGTCTCTTTCTCAGCCACGTTTCACGCCACCGAGTCTCGCCCCACCAAACTTCATCGTGACAGTGCCAGTGGCTGACACAGTGGCGAGGAAGGGGCGAGCCCGTTTGTGCCAGCACCGGATCATCGTCGGCAGGGCGCACGCGAAAGCCTCGGCCACATCAACGCCGCGCATGTCGCCACCCGTAAGGACGAATGCCGCTGCTCCTGCGTTGATGATGGCTTGTCGTTCGAGCGGTCGCCGGCCGATGCGCTTGTCTTTCGTCAGGATCACCCAGCCACGCGCCGCAACTATCGGAAGCCACGCCTCGTCAGTGGTCGCCTCGTCGAAACCCGATTCGACCAAGACATGGACCGTCGCACCTTCTCTTCGCAGCCGCTCCGCTACGACTTCGGTACCCAGGCAGTGGTCCACGAAGAACGCAGGCGGATCAAGCGGCCGCCGCACTCATCTCCCAGCGCAGGGCGCTTTCCACGACGGACGTGGCAATGCGGAAGTCGTGCGCCAGTTCCTCCAAAGAATCGCCAGCGCGGAACCGCTCAGCCAGGGACTCGGTAGGCACAGAGGTTCCGGCAACGACAGGACGCCCGAAGGCCCGGCGGGGATCGATCTCGATGTGCTTGGGTTCTTCCACCTGGCCCGCCCAAGGATAGATGCGGCTGATGAGGCCGTGCGTATCGCGCTCGACGCGCTTCAATGTGGCTTCGAGCAACTCGCGCGCTGCAAGCTGGCCCCCTCGAGAGACATTGACCAGGGCCCGAATCGTGTGGTCCTCGTCGGCGAGCTGCACCAGCTTCTCCACAAACAAGTCGGCGCCGTTGGTCAGGAAATCCTGCTCGATAAGCGGACGTTTGTGGCCGAGTTTCCGCCCGACGTACTCCAGCGCCCGGCGCGTGCTTTGGAGGGACACGCCGTGATGGCGGCGAATGCCTGCCAGAACGTATGCCTCGGCGAGATTCCAAAAGGACAACTGCGGCGGGCGGCCAGCGGCAATCTCGATCACGGGCCGAGCTCGTTTCTTGCCCTCACGCTGGGTCAGGTACGTTTGGCCCGTCACCCAGGAGTGCAAGGTCGTGCTTGGAATAATGAGAAACCGCGCAGCGTCCTTGATGCTGTACGTGGGGACGTCGCGCGGATCGCGGCCTCCATAGATGTCTTTGGTCGTCGTCGCCACGTCATGGCTCCTTTGTGTCCGATTTGGCCCGATGGTCTGCCGGTCCTTCAGGAGAACCGATCATCAGAATACATCAGCGGAACGGTTTCGGCAGGGGGATGAGCCGGGCAGCCAGTCGCAGCATGAGGTAGTCGCCACCAGCATGAGGTAGGAATGAGGTNNGGTTCAAGTCCCTTCGCCCGCTCCAAAAAGCAGAACAAAAACGGCCAGTTGGCGTTGCACCGCTAGCTGGCCTTTCTTTTTTCCGCGTCATGCACACCACCATGCGATGTGACAGCCATCGCCTCCTTCATCTTGGCCATGGAGATCACCTTGCCGAGGCCTTTCCCAGCTGCGGCTCAAGACATTTGGGACTTTTCACGTTGCAACTGCAACAGGTCGGAAATCGCAAAAGAATCTGGGGTGTCGGCGGGCGCGCTCAAAGGTAACTGGCAGACCGCGCAGCTCAGGTTGCGGTTGCCGTCGGCGCCGCGCTCGACACGTAGCGCATTGAACAGCTGGGCCCCGGCCGAGACCGGTGATCGCGATGAGCGCGATCGCGTCCCGGAACTTCCAGCATGCGCCGTCAGCGGATGTTCTCCTCCCAGCCAGATTTCCCGCTGCCAGGGAATCGCAGAGTCAATGTCGCGTCCTCTATGCGGGAAGCGTGTCTCTTATGCTTGACAGGCATCGGCGATTGCGCTAAACGACTCTCATGCTGGTTCGATCCGGCGCAAACCACGGCGAGAGAAAGGATTTCAATCGATGAAGAAGTTGGCTTCGGTTCTAGTGTTGGGACTGGCAGTTTCTGGTATCGGTGGCTGCGGCGATGATGCGCCCGTTCCCAGACCCGAAGCCGGGGTCGGTGATGGCGGCACCAAGGTGGGCGACGCAGGCGGCGGAACGGACGCAGATGGCGGGGGCAACGGGGCAGAGGGTGGCAGCGCAGGGAATCTTGAAGCGGGTACTGGCAATACGTTGGACGCGGCCAGCGCGCCCGATCTAGCACCTGACGTCGGTGGCGGCGGTACAGCCGACACGCAGGTGGCAGCGGATGGAGCAGGGCTGGTGGACGGTCCGGTGGTGGTCGGCGTTGCGGATGGAGGAGGGCTGGTGGACGGTCGGGCGGTGGTCGACGCTGTCGATGCAGCAGCGCATGTGGACGGTTCGGCGGCAGTCGACGCCTCGGAGGTTGAAGACGGTGCGGGGGATGGTGGCGAGGCAGGCTAGCGGTCAGGGTGGTGGGTTGAGGGTGAGGTGAAACCAGCCAACAGGAAAACAGAAAGGAGGTGGCCAATTCCAGCAGACTGCGACTGTAGGGGTGGCGGGTGTGAAGCCGGGGGCGGGAGGCGCGGGACCCTCCAACGCGTATTCCGCTCCCGGCCTAGGTGGTGAGAAGGAGTACTACCGAACTGCGATCACGCTGGCGTATGCCAGGTCGCCGAAGAATGTGCCGGTCTCCACGCGTCGGCGGGCCTCGCTCTTCAGGGCAGCGGCCAGATCGCCGCCGATGCGACCTGTACCGGCGAGCACGTCGGCGCCACGGTCCACGATGGTCAGCATGTAGCTCGCGTCCGTGACACCGTGGGTAGCCACCAATCTCCCTGGGGTTTGCCAGACGAGTTTGGCAGGCGGTGTTGCCAGCAGCCACTCGAACAGAAGGCTGGGTCTGTCGGTGGGCGACGCCCAGCCTTTGGTGGCGGTGGTCAGTCGTGACGGAGAGACTACGGCCCTGACCCCCAATGTGCCGGCGTGGGTCTTGGTGTTCAGCACGGCCGAAGGACGGTTGCACTGGTCGAGAAGCGCCGGATCGAGGTGCGGCCAACCGATTTCTCCAGACCTGGCTGGCAGATCGAGCGCCTGCGCGTGATCCTTCACGCTCTGCGCGGTTGCAAGACGCTGGTGCTATCTCGGATCACCACGCCACAGCGGTTGCTGATTGAGGCCCGCGGCATCCGTGTGTTGGAGGCCAGCGGATTCGTGGAGGAGGCACTGACCGAAGTGGCGGCACTTGAAGCTGCGGTATCACAGCCCGCCATCCAGGCGTGGCCGCAATACCGCAGGTGAGGCGCGCCCGGCTACCCGATGCCTTCAAACAGCACAGTGGAGATGTAGCGCTCGCCTGAATCAGGCAGCACAACCACGATGGTCTTGCCCGCAAACTCGTCGAGCTTGGCCAGGCGCAGGGCCACGCTGGTCGCGGCGCCGCTCGAGATGCCGCTCAGGATGCCTTCCTCGCGCCCCAGACGGCGGGCGATCTCGATGGCTTCCTCGTCGGTGGATTGCTCGATGCGATCCACGACGGTCAGATCCAGCGTGTCGGGTACGAAGCCGGCGCCGATGCCCTGAATCTTGTGCGGCGCGGGTTTGAGCGGCTGGCCGCTACGGAACTGGGTCAGGACGGGACTCTTGGCGGGTTCGACGGCCACCGAGGTGATGGCCTTCTTCTTGGTTTTCTTGATGTAGCGCGAGACTCCGGTGATGGTGCCTCCGGTACCCACGCCCGAAACCAGCACGTCGATGGCTCCGTCGGTGTCCTTCCAGATCTCGGGCCCAGTGGTCTCTTCGTGAACACGGGGATTGGCGGGGTTCTTGAATTGCTGGGGCAGGAAGTAGCGATCAGGCTCGGCGGCGGCCGCGGCCTCGGCGCGACGGATGGCCCCCGGCATGCCCTCGGGGCCAGGGGTCAGGACCAGGTTGGCGCCAAAGGCGGCCAGCACGCGCCGTCGCTCCAGGCTCATGGTCTCGGGCATGGTCAGGGTCAGCTTGTAGCCGCGTGCCGCAGCCACGAAGGCCAGCGCGATGCCGGTGTTGCCACTGGTGGGCTCGATGATCTCCTTGCCAGGCTTGAGCACACCGCGCTCCTCGGCGTCACGGATCATGGCCGCGCCAATGCGGTCTTTGACCGAGTAGGCAGGGTTGCGGCCTTCGATCTTGGCCAGCACGGTGGCTTTGGTGCCAGCGGCCAGGCGGTTCAACTTGATGAGGGGGCTTCGGCCGATGGACAGGGAATTGTCAGCAAAAATCGCGGGCATGGGGCTATCTCCTTTCGCCTACGTTAGGGCCAGGGCGTCTTCCAGCGCGCCGGTGATGTCGTCAATGTGCTCGAGGCCGACGGACAGACGGATGAGATCGCGGGTCAGTCCGCTGCTCTTCTGTTGTTCTTCGGTCAGCTGCGAGTGCGAGGTGCTGGCCGGGTGAAGAATCAGGCTCTTGGCATCGCCCACGTTGGCCAGGTGTGAGAACAGCTTGATGTTGTCGATGATCTTCACCGCAGCGTCGTAGCCGCCCTTGACCCCGAACACCACCATGCCGCCGAATCCATTCTTGAGATAGCGGCTCGCCTTGGCGTAGGTCGGATCCTCTTTGAGTCCAGGATAGCGAACCCAAGCGACCTTGGGATGCTTCTTGAGAAACTCGGCCACCTTGAGGGCGTTCTCGCTGTGGCGGGCCATGCGCACTGGCAGCGTCTCCACGCCCTGCAAGAAGATCCACGAATTGTCAGGCGAGATGGCCGCGCCCAGGTTGCGCAGGGGAACCGTGCGCACGCGCAAGGCGAAGGCTATAGGCGCCAGCGGGGCCGGCAGATCGTGTGCCCACTTCAGGCCGTGATAGTTGGGGTCAGGATTGTTGAGCAGTGGGAAACGCGGGTTGTTCTTCCAGTTGAACTTACCCGAGTCGGTGACGATGCCGCCGATGCCCGAGCCGTGCCCGCCCAGCCACTTGGTGAGCGAGTTGACGACGATGTCCGCGCCGTGCTCGATGGTGCGCAGCAGGTACGGCGTTGTGAATGTGGCGTCCACGATCAGCGGCAGGCCGTGCTTGTGCGCCACTGCGGCCACGGCAGCCACGTCGGTGAAGTCCAGCACCGGGTTGCCGATGGTCTCGATGAAGATGGCGCGGGTCTTGTCCGTGATCGCCTTCTCGAAATTCTTCGGATCGCTCGGGTCCACGAAGCGTGTGGTGATCCCGAACTGCGGCAGGATGGCGTCGAACTGGGTGTAGGTCCCGCCGTAAAGATTGTTGGCCGAGACGATCTCATCGCCGGCCTGGGCCAGGGTGATGACGGCATAGAAGATGGCCGAAGTGCCGGATGCCAGCGCCACCGAGGCCGCGCCGCCTTCGAGCTCGCTGACCCGTTGCTCAAGGACGTCAGTGGTGGGGTTCATGATCCGCGTATAGATGTTGCCCAGCTCCTTCAAGGCAAACAGGTTGGCCGCGTGTTCCGTGTTCTTGAACAGATACGAGCTTGTTCGGTATACGGGAACTCCGCGAGAAAGGGTGGCATCGGGAACCTGTCCCGCGTGCAGTGCCAGGGTTTCGAAGCGGTAGGGTTTGGAGCTCATGGAACGTCCTTTCTTGTCTACGGTGGGATGTCGGTTGTTTGAAGAGAGTCTGAAGCGGCTGCCGTTTGTTGTCAAGACCCATGTTCAGCAAACAAGACAGCGTCTACTCTTGTGAGGGCGCCGTCGTTCGCCGGAACCACGGGACGGGCAGCTGGGACGGCTCAATACGCCCGCATAGGGCGGCAAATCCCTGTCGGCCATCGTGCTCGTGGGCGAAGAAGCTAGATCGTTCACCGACGCGAAGGCGCAGTCGTCGATGCAGCCCGAGAAGGCGATCTTGTACTGGCTGGCAGACTGGACAGCACAACGTCGAAGCGATCCAGGTTCATCACCTTGTTCCACGCCGCCACGAAGTCCTGGACGAACTTCTCCTGCGCGTCCGAGCTGCCATAGACTTCCGCTAGGGCGCGGAGCTGAGCGTTCGAGCCGAAGACGAGATCGACGCGGGTGCCGGTCCACTTCAGCTCACCAGTCTTGCGATCGCGCCCCTCGAACACATCCTTGGCGTCCGACAGCGGCTTCCACTTGGTGGCCATGTCGAGCAGGTTCACGAAGAAGTCGTTGTTCAGGGCCTCCCGCTTTTTCGTGAAGACGCCGTGTTTGGACCCTCCCGCATTGGCGCCGAGCACCCGTAAGCCGCCGACGAGCACCGTCAACTCGGGCGCGGTCACCGACGTCAAGTGGGACGCGAACGCCATCCTCATCCGGCGGTCTCAGACCCGCCCGGGCGAGGTCATGGAGGCCACCAAGCAGAAGACCCGCTACCGACTCACGTTGCCGCAAGATCTGATGGACATACTCCGCTGGCACACTGACCGGCTACCAGAGGGTGCGATGATGGAATCCACGCTGCTCTTCCCTTCGGAGGAGGGCGGCTTCCGTTCGCCGTCTTGTCTGGACAAGCCCTTCCGGGCCGTGGCAACCGCGATCGGGTTGAAGAAGCACATCACGCCCAAGGGCATGCGGCGCACGTTCCAGGATCTGGCCCGCAAGGCGGACATCGAGGCGATGGTACGGCAGAAGATCTGTGGTCACGCGACGGACGAGATGTCTGAGTTGTACAGCACCATCCCGCAGATGGAGATCCAGGCAGCGGTGGCGGCCGTGATCTCGGTGGCCAAGTACAAGGAGATCATGGGGGACAGTGCGCCGTGGTGTGAAAGTGGTGTGAAAGACGCTGTGGGGGGCCTCAGAAACGAAAAAATCCAGCTAGAGATTGCTCTCTAACTGGCCGCATTTGCTTAGGAATTTTGTTGAGCGGGCGAAGGGACTTGAANNATTACCTCATTCCTACCTCATGCCGGAGGCGACTACCTCATGCTGGCTGGCTGCATCGAAGGACAGCGGACGACGGACGAGAGAAGATCATGCGAGGACAAGATCATGCGATGGACTTGCATCCGTCGGCGCGATACATTACCCTTGGTAATCAGGGGACAAACATGCTCGTCGCAACGTCGAAAGTCACGAACCAAGGGCAAATCTCCGTTCCAGCAGAAGTCCGAAAGGATCTCGGCATTCGAGCCGGAACAGAGTTGATCTGGGACCGAAATGAAAACGGAGACTATACAGTCCGCCCTAAGCGTCTTACCTTGGCCGACCTCCATCGGATGGTTGGTCCTTCGACCGTGCGACTGACAGACCAGGAACTTCAGAAGGCTCGGCGGGAATTTCTGGCTTCCCGAATGAAACGCCTCGACGCAAAAAAGGCGTGAGGGTGGCTGCCATCGACACAAACGTCCTGGTTCGACTGGTGACCAAGGATGACGAATTCCAGTACAAGAAAGCCCAAGCTTTCGTTGAAAGGCACCAGCCAGTCCTGGTGACCCAGCTTTCCGTGTTGGAGCTAGTCTGGGTACTCATGAGTCGGTACAGTTTGGATAAGGAGCGAACCTGCAAAGTGGTTCAGGCCCTATTGGAGACGAGGGAGCTAAATATTCAAGCCCCCGCCATTCTCGAAGCAGCCCTGAAAACCTGGGAGAAGTCCAAGGCTGACTTCGCCGACTGCTTCATTCTGGAAACCGTTATTGATGCATCCGAAAGCCCACTCGGCACCTTCGACACTACGCTTGGAAAGTTGGAAGGCTGCAAGCAGCTCTAATTTCGGTTGTGAGCCGCAAAAACTCTGTGCGGACTGCGTAGCGCAGCTGCGCGCGAAGACCTCCAGCACATTTGTGTGCGCATTTGCGGCCCCCTCAATATCATTGAGGTTTTCGCCGGCGAGTGACATCCGGCGGGTGATCCTTTCGTGATGACAAGCGACCTTGTGGCCACGTCACAGACGCGCCGCGCCTACGACCACCGCCTCCGGGAGCAGGTGTGCCGCACGGGCAAGAGATGCCTACCAAGGCACGTCGCGATCCCGCGCTCCACGGTTTCCTCTTGGCACCGGCGCGGTGTGCGCCCTGTCGTCACCATCGAGCCGTTCGACCAGGACCGGCAGGAGCTGCTCGACACCATCGCCAAGCTTGGTCGGCGAGCGCGAGTCCTCGCGGCGGTTGTCCGGCTCCTTCTGGCAGTACTCCGCGCTTCTGGGTTCAGCCTGGCGGGTGGCCAACGGCTTCCCGAAGGCAACGCCAAGACCGGTATCCTACGCGCCATCACCAGCGCAAAACCATTCCTCCCTCTCGCCATGATCTTGCGGATCGCGCACCTCGAACCCGGGCGGTACCACGTATGGAAGCGCGCCTCCCGGGTAGTCTGCGGTCTGGACGACCGTTCCTCCTGCCCGCATACCAGCCCAAGCCAGCTCACGCCCGCCGAAGTCGGCAACATCAAAAACATGGTGCTCGCGCCGGAATACCGGCACATGCCTGTGAGCACCCTGGCGGTGTATGCCCAGCGCATTGGCAAGGTCTTCGCCTCGGCCAGCACCTGGGGCAAACTCATCCGTGAGCGCGGTTGGCTTCGGCCGCGCCAGCGCATCCATCCAGCCAAACCAAGTGTCGGGGTGCGCGCAACCGCACCCAATGAAGTTTGGCATATCGACACTACGATCCTGAAGCTGCTCGACGGTACAAAGGCGTATCTACGTGCGGTGATCGACAACTATTCAAGAAAGATCCTGGCATGGGCAGTGACGGCGCAACTGGAGCCAACGGCGACGTGCCAGATTCTGTTCGCAGCTAGCAAGCATCTGGTCTGTGCAGGCCAGCCTGTCTTGTACGTTGATTCCGGCGTCGAAAACATCAACAGTGCGGTGGACGCTGCCTTGTTCGCCGCGCGCCTGAACCGCGTCCTTGCGCAAGTCGAGGTCGCCTTTTCCAACTCGATGATCGAGGCGTTTTGGCGTTCCCTAAAGCATCAGTGGTTGTATTTGAACTCGCTCGACACGATAGAGCGGCTGCGCACGCTCGTGGCGTTCTTCATTGAGCAGTACAACACGCAGATGCCACATCCTGCATTCTCCGGTCAGACCCCGGACGAAATGTACTTCGTCACGGCGGTAGACCTGCCGGCGCAACTGGCAGCGGCCCGGAGCAAGGCGCGGGAAGAGCGTCTCGCAGCGAACCGGGCCATGTCCTGCAACCAATGCATCGGTCAGCAAGCCAGCCTTCCCGAATCGCCAATTCCTCCATGATTTCAGCGCTGACGCTGTTGCGTACGCTTTTCTACGGAAGGTCTTCGCACACAGCTGCGAAAGTCCCAAGCATTCCCGGAAGCCACACGCGATCCCCGAATACGCGAGCGCGCTTGCGTAGGCGCGTGCCAACGGCCAGCTCGACATCCACCTCGGTGACGGGCTTGGGAAACACGATGGCACCAGCGAGAAGCACATCGACCTTTGTTTTCGGGGGTCCCACTTCGGACGCGCGAAGCAGTCCCGATGTCGCCGGCTCGCCAGCGAACTCATCGACCTCGGCGAAGGGCGGGGTCTCGGCCGGAATCGCATGGCCGTCTTTGTCCCACGAAAAGGCCGCCTTCACAGTCACGGTGACGTGCCAACGTCCGTCGATACCGACGTCTACCGCGTGAGTCGCCGTGTACTTGGTGAGATTGACAATTGTTCCCACCGCTAGAACCTCCCTCGCGCAAAGACCCCAACCGGCGTCACGCCAAAAGCCACCTTGTTCCCGCTACCTGCGTCGCGCGAAAACAGCACCAACAATCCTCCCAAGATCGTCGCCGCGCCAGCGCCGAGGCCCACCCATCCTGGAGCGGCCGAATCGTTTTTCCAAAGGGCATATGACCCGAGCCCCACGGAGACGAGACCGGCACCCACCAATCCTCCGCCCACGATGTCACGCCAGCGCTGGTTGGTGGCGACGGCACTCTCTTTCGCCATTTCCTGATGCGGACATACTGCCGCTGCCGCTCTCGGGGCGCTCGCCACGACGGGCCTTGCGCACATTACCGTTGTCCTCGTACCGCCTCGCACTGTTACGACCCTGGACCACGGTGGTGAGCCATGATCCGCGATCACCACAATGGTCGAGCCTTCGTTCACCCGTATTTCGTCGATTGGCAGTGTACCCTTGGATACCCCTGCAACCGACACCAAGGCACCGGCAGGCCCAGTGATCTCCAGGACTCCGATGTGTCCACGTACCGTCGTCAGAGCCGCATCAATGACATTGCGAAACTTCGCGACCCATGCATCGGACTGCAACAGGCCACGGCTCAGGTGTTCCTCGGCAGCGACCCAGCGTTGCAGAGACTGCTCAGCCAGACCAACTTGCACCATGGTCTGTCCGCTCGGCGCGAGTTCGTGCGCAAGCTGGAATCGGCGCAGGGCCTCCGCGTGTTCTCCCTGCCGGCGGAATTCCACGCCCATCTTCATCAGCGCGGCGGCCTTTTCGTGCCGAACTGCCTCATTATCCCAATCCGTCTCCTTCTCACTCTCCGCGCTCAACAACAGCGCCAGCACAAGCATTCCGATTGACATATGCGCTACTCCAGGAGGGGTGAACCATCGTCCAGAAACTGCAGGCGTGGGTGCTTGCGCCCTTCCCCTCTCTTCTTGCGGCTCTCCGTTCGTACTGACTCCGTGGCCGCAGCTTTGTGGACAACTTGCGGCACCTGCTCGCGCTCCATCGAGTCGCTCGGCCGCATGGCGCCTGCCCCGGTTTGGGATGGCAGCAGAGCGTTCGAGGCTTGCCCCTCGACGGTCGATCGCATATCCGCCGCGTCCGTTGTCGTACTCGCCACAGGGTTGGAAGCGGCCCCATGTCTTTGCGATCGCCCACGCGACAGAAAACCGGCAGACAACCACAACGCCACCCCCGCAGCCACTGCCACCAAGGCCAATCCAGCAATACCCACAAAGATTCGGCGCATCCGCCGACTGCCGTCGGCACCGCGATTGTGCGGATTCATCGTCCTCGTTGTCAGACCTGCCGCCTTTGCTGCAACACCAGGTGCACCTCGTGGCAAGTCCATCGCGCGAATTTCCTGTAAAGGACCCGAGGGCACCGCGCCAATGCTTCCTGTCGCGCGGCCATACGCGGCGTGAATTGGGAGTATCTTGGTGGGGACGAGCGGAGCCGCTGCCGAACCCAAACCCTTCTCCCAAGGGCTGTCAGAGTGAGAAGCATCCTTCTCCGTTGTGTCCGTCTCGCTTGCGTCTTGGTTTCCGTCTGCAGCGCTCAGTACCTCCGTGACCGCGATTGGTTTGGCCAAAGCGACCGACAGCGCGGGCAGCATCGGACGCGGGACATTCGTGAAATGCCCGGTCCACAGCGTTTGACCTTCTGGCGTCGCGTACCGCAGCAGCTCCTGCCCAAGTGCGTGGATGGACATGAATCGAGCCCCGCGATCCACGGCCATGGCTTTCTGGATGATTTGCTCCAGGCCCTCCGGAATTTCGGGCCGAAACTTGCGCGGGCCTGGGTACTGGCCATGAATAATCGCTCGCACGAGATCAACATCGCGAAGAGTGCCCCACGGCGATTCCCGGGTCAGCGAAACATACAGCAGCATCCCGACGCCGTATTGATCTGTCTTCTCGTCGACCACGCCTCCCGCTCGCAGCTGTTCGGGCGCCATATAGCGTGGTGTTCCCACGACCGATCCAACCTCCGTGATGCTGTCGTCCACACCTTGAGCAACGCGAGCAATGCCGAAATCCAACACCTTCACGACCGTGCCGTAGTCCGCAGACTGCGACAGAAACACGTTTTTGGGCTTCAGATCGCGGTGAACGACGCCGCGTCGATGGCACGCAAACACACCGGAGCATACCGCGAGCACGATGTCGACAGCCTCACCCACCTCCATCGGTCCCTTGGCCAGGCGGGCCGCCAGGTCCTGCCCCGCCAGATACTCCATGACGATGTACGGTCGGCCGGCCTCGACCCTGAAGTCCAAGATGTCCACCACGTTGTTGTGCGACATCTTGCTTATGGCTTCCGCCTCGCGCGTGAACCGCCGCAGAAAATCATCCGTCATGATCGCCAACGCCTTGATCACGACCGGCCGCTTCAAGACAGGATCGTGCGCCCGATAGACCTGACCCTGTCCACCCACGCCCAGCAGCTCGCGGATCTCGTAGCGATCTACGAACATCCCGCGTTTGAGAAGCTCTTCGTCTGCCACTCTTTTGTTCTCGCCATGTTTATCGACGGCTTACCCCGACGGTTGCGTGGCTCCGGCAATATTGCGCCAATGGTGGGTCATGGTTGCGCCCCACACGCACATGGGGCGGCATCGCCGGCGCACTTGCTCCAGTCGCGCTCCACCTTGTTGCATCCAAATAGCAGGCAGAGGCCAAGGATGTGGCGGGCTCGCAGGCGCGTGACTGGCAAAGGGCTGAGCGGCGGCCCCTGCTTCATGGTTGCGCCCCACAGGTGGTGCTGGCGGTACCGCATGAGGTGACGCCGGAACAGGTCGCCGTCGTGATGTCCAAGGCGGTATTTCCTGTGGCCGACAGGGCGCTCGCGGTGACGGTTGTTCCGGCGGCGCAGGAGAGCCCGATTGCGTTAGCGGTGGTCGTGACGTGGTCCAGGGTCAGCTTTCCCGCAGCAGTGACAGACAGCCCAGTTCCACCTGAGGCACCTGTGAATGTGACGTTTCGGATATAGAGATCGCCACCGCTTGACGTCAGGGCGTTTGCACCAGCGCTCCCCGTGATCGTAGCCGAACTCTGCCCTACCAGCGACATCTGGGCCAGGCCGGTGAGCGTCCAGGCGGTGTCTCCGGTAACGGCCCCCCGGACTACCACCAGGCGTTTGCCCGCTAGGGCGGCCACGCTTGGCAGCGAGCCTCCGGCGGCTACGACGACTGTCTCGGCGTCTGAGGCGCAGCGGGCATCTTGGTGGCTCATGCACACTCCCGGACTTATGGCCACGCACTCGCTGTCGGCAATGCAACCACGGCAGGTATTGCTGGCAGTGCAGATGGGCGTCGTGCCCGAGCAGGTGCTGTTGCCCGTGCATTGTACGCAGGCGCCGCTGCCGGCACAGGCCGGGGCGGTGGGGCTCTTGATGGCACATTGGCTCGATGTGGTGCAGGCGCTGCAGGTGTTGTTCGTGCAGATGGGAGTAGCGCCCGAGCATCCTGCGCTGGTCAGGCACTGCACGCATTTGTTAGTCGTTGGGTCGCAGACCGGTGTGGTCCCCGAGCAGGTGTTGTTGTCAGTACACTGCACGCACTGCCCAGCACCGGTGCCGCTGGTGGCACATGCCGGAGCAGCGGGGCTCTTGGCGGCACACTGGGCGGGTGTACTGCAGGCGGTGCAGACGTTCGCGGTGCAGATGGGCGTGGTCGCGGGGCAGGTCATGCTCGACACACATTGGACGCATTTGTTGGTCGTCGGGTCACAGACCGATGTGGTCCCAGAGCAAGTGTTGTTGTCGGTGCACGCCACGCACTGCCCAGCACTGGGGCCGCTGGTTGCACAAGCCGGGGTGGTGGGGCTCTTGGCAGCGCATTGGTTGGCGGTGGTGCAGGCGGTGCAGACGTTCGCGGTGCAGATGGGTGTGGCGCCTGAACACCCTGCGCTGGTCAGGCACTGCACGCATTTGTTTGTCGTCGGGTCGCAGACCGGGGTAGCGCCCGAGCAGGTGTTGTTGTCTATGCACTGGACGCAGGTGCCAGTGGCGGAGCAGGCTGGAGTGGCGGGGTTCTTGGCTGCGCACTGACTTCCCGTCGAACAGGCCGTGCAGACATCGGCCATGCAGATGGGCGTGGCTGCCGGGCAGGTCCCGCTGGAGACGCACTGGACGCACTGGCTGGTCGTGGTGTCGCAGACTGGGGTGCTGCCCGAGCAAGTGCCGTTGTCTGTGCATTGCACGCAGGTGCCGGTGGCGGAGCAGGCCGGTGTCGTGCTGCTTCGGGCAGCACACTGACTGGATGCCGTGCAAGCGGTGCATACATTGGCCGCGCAGATAGGCGTGACCGCAGCGCACGTCGCACTCGTCAGGCACTGCACGCATTGCCCGCCGACGCCGACCGTACTCGCAGGCGCGCAGACCATCCCGGCACAAGCACTGGCCCCGGCCTGGTCGCATCCCACACAAGCGTTGCCCACGCAGAACGCCCGCGCCGGATCCTTGCAGTCGCCCGCAGCCGCACATTCCATACAGACCCCAGCGATACACACCGGCCGCCCAGTTTGGCAATCCCCATTCACCTTGCACCCAGGCCCATCGACCGCCGCGTCCGCCGCCGTGTCGACCGATGCGTCGGAGTCGGTGTCGGGCGCGGCGACGGGAGCCGTGTCAGAGGCGGTCTCGGGGGCCGTCGCGATGCCCGTGTCAGGCGAGACGTCGCGGGCTCCACCATCGGGCTGCAGCACGCAGCGGAAATCAGGGGTACAAACAAAGCCAAGCGCGCATGGGGCAGCATCGCCCGCGCATCTGGTCCAGTCGCGCTCCACCTTGTTGCAGGCAAAAAGCAGGCAGAGGCCAAAGATGTGGCGGGCTCGCAGGCGCGTGACTGGCAAAGGGCTGAGCGGCGGCCCCTGCTTCATGGTTGCGCCCCGCAGGTGGTGCTGAAGGTGCCACAGGAGGTGAAATTGCAGGCGGGTGCGATGTCGGTGAACGTGTTCCCTGAGACCAAGACCCCGCTAGTGGTCGCGGGGACATCTGAGCTGGTGGTGCAGCCGATGCCGGTTTGGTTGTTGGTCACGGTGGACAGGGTCAGCGACTTCGGGGCTGTGGGGGCGGTGGAAAGGTTCTTCAGGAGGATGCCGGGGCCGCCAGACGCGCCATTGCCGGTGACCGTGGCGTCGCGGATGTCGAAGGCTGAGCCGTCGATCGTGATGCCCGTGCCCGGGTTATTGATCACGCTGACATGGTCCAGGCGGACCACGCCGCCACCGTCGGCCAGCAGCCCGGGCGAGCCGCCGGTGATGGTCAGGTTTCTGAGGTAGAGGTCGCCGCCGGTGGCGTGCACGGAAGTGGGAGTCGGCCCGGCGACGCCAGCGCCGGTGATGGTGCCGCTGCTCTGACCCACGATACTCATCGGCGGCAGGCCGGTGAGGGTCCAGGTCAGCACGCCGGAGGCGGTGCCCTGCACGACTACCAGGCGCTTGCTGGTCAGTTGGCCCACGGTCGGCAGCGCGCCCCCTGCGGCCACCACGATGGTCTCGACAGAAGAAGCGCAGCGCCCATCCTGATGGCTCATGCACACGCCCGGACCTATGTTCAAGCATTCGCTGTCGGCCGTGCACCCTCGGCAGGTATTGGTCGACGTCGCGCAGATGGGTGTGGTGCCGCCGCAGGTGTTGTTGTCCGTGCACTGCACGCAGGCGCCGCTGGTGGCACAGGCCGGGACAGTGGCGTTCTTGGCGGCGCATTGGGCGGGGGTGGTGCAGGCGGTGCAGACCTGGTTCGTGCAGATAGGCGTAGCGCCCGAGCATCCCGCGCTGGTCAGGCACTGGATGCACTTGTTCGCCGTGGTGTCGCAAACCGGGGTGCTGCCCGAGCAAGTGCTGTTGTCGATGCACGCCACGCATTGCCCAGCACTGGTGCCGCTGGTTGCACAGGCCGGGGCGGCGGGGTTCTTGGCCAGACACTGGCCGGCCGTCGTGCAGGCGGTGCAGCTGTTGTTCGCGCAGATGGGCGTGGCGCCCGAGCATCCCGCGCTGGTCAGGCACGCCACGCATTTGTTGGTCGCGGTGTCGCAAACCGGGGTGCTGCCCGAGCAAGTGCTGTTGTCCGTGCACTGGACGCAGGTGCCGCTGGCGGAGCAGGCTGGAGCGGCGGGGTTCTTGGCGAGACACTGGGCGGGTGTACTGCAGACCGTGCAGACGTTCGCCGCGCAGATGGGCGTGGCCCCTGAACACCCTGCGCTGGTCAGGCACGCCACGCACTTGTTGGTCGTGGTGTCGCAGACCGGGGTGGTGCCCGAGCAGGTGCTGTTGTCTATGCATTGCACGCAGGTGCCGCTAGCAGAGCACGCGGCAGTAGCGGAGTTCTTGGCCAAGCACTGGCTGGCATCCGTGCAGGCAGTACAGACATTGGCCGCGCAGATGGGCGCGGCACCAGGGCAGGTCGCACTCGACACGCACTGGACGCACTGGTTCGTGGTGGTGTCGCAAACAGGCGTGGCGCCCGAGCAAGTGCCGTTGTCTGTGCACTGCACGCAGGTGCCGCTGGCAGAGCACGCGGCAGTAGCCTGACTCTTGGCAGCGCACTGGTTGGCCGTGGTGCAAGCGGCACAGACATTGGCCGCGCAGATGGGCGTGGCCGCAGCGCACGTCGCACTCGTCAGGCACTGCACGCATTGCCCGCCGACGCCGACCGTACCCGCAGGCGCGCAGACCATCCCCGCACAAGCCCCAGCGCCGGCTTGGTCGCATCCCACGCATGCGTTGCCCACACAGAACGCCCGCGAAGGATCCTTGCAGTCACCCGCAGCCGAACACTCCACACAGACACCAGCGATACACACCGGCCGGCCTGCCTGGCAGTCCCCGTTCACCTTGCACCCAGGCGCCGCCGTATCGACCGCCGCGTCCGCCGCCGTGTCGACCGATGCGTCGGGCGCGGCGACGGGGGCCGTGTCAGAGGCGGTGTCGGTGACCGCGACGGTGCCGGTGTCAAACGAGACGTCGCGGGCTCCACCGTCGGGCTGCAGCACGCAGCGAAAATCAGCGGTGCAAACAAAGCCTAGCGCGCATGGGGCGGCGTCGCTAGCGCACTTGCTCCAGTCACGCTCGACCTTGTTGCAGCCGAAGAGGAGAGAAAGCGCAAGGGCATGGCGGATTCGGGGACGCGTGTCTCGCAGAACACGGCGGACCACCCGGCCAAGGCGCCCCTGCTTCATGGTTGCGCCCCGCAGGCGGTGCTGGCGGTTCCGCATGAGGTGAAACCGCAGGCGCCGGTAATGTCGCCGCCGGTATTGCCGGATACGAGTACAGTGGTAGGGACGGGACTCAAGAGAACCCCAGTTCCCGAGGCGCACGAAACGCCAATTTGCTGGTTCGAGTTCACCGTGGACAGTGTCAGTGATTTTGGAACTGTTACCGAGGTTGGCGCGTTCTGGATGAGGATGCCGCCAAATGGAAAACCGGCGATGTTGGGACCATTTCCCGTGACGGTAGTGTTCTTGACATCGAAGCCAGAGCCATCGAGAAGGATTCCGCCAGCGGTGTTGTTGCTGACGCTGACATGGTCGAGGCGGACAATTCCACTCCCGTCTGCCCACAGTCCAGGCGAGCCACCCGTTATGGTGAGCCCCCTCATGTAGAGGTCGCCACCCGTTACATGGACCGCCGCGCTTCCGCCGCCGCCACCATTGATGGTGCCGGTGCTCTGGCCCACGATGCTCATCTGCGGGCCGGTGAGGGTCCAGGTCAGCACGCCGGAGGCCGTGCCCTGCACGACTACCAGGCGCTTGCCAGTCAGCATGGTGACGGTCGGCAAGGTGCCTCCAGAAGGCACCACGATGGCTTCGGCGGTGGATGCGCAACGGGCATCCTGGTGGGCCATGCATACCCCCGGAGCCGCCGTGCACTCGGCGTCGGCAGTGCACCCTCGGCAGGTATTGGTGGAAATGGCGCAGATGGGTGTCGTGCCGCCGCAGGTGCCGTTGTCCGTGCACTGGACGCACGCGCCGCTGCTGGCACAGGCCGGGGCGGTGCTGCCCTTGGTTGTGCACTCGGTGGCCGTCGTGCACCGGGTGCAGACTTGGTTTGTGCAAATGGGTGTGGTGCCCGAGCAGCCCGCGCCGGTCAGGCACTGCACGCACTTGTTCGTCGTGGTGTCGCAGACCGGGGTGGCGCCCGAGCAGGTGCTGTTTCCCGTGCACTGGACGCAGGCGCCGCTGGTTGCGCAGGCTGGAACGGCGGGGTTCTTGGTAGCGCACTGGTTGGGTGTACTGCAGGCGGTGCAGACGTTCGCGGTACAGATGGGTGTGTCCCCTGAACATCCCGCGCTAGTCAAGCACTGGACGCATTTGTTCGTCGTGGTGTCGCAGACCGGTGTTGCGCCCGAGCAAGTGTTGTTGTCCGTGCACTGGACACACGTGCCGGTGGCGGAGCAGGCCGGAGTGGTGGGGCTCTTGGCAGCGCATTGGTTGGCGGTGGTGCAGGCGGTGCAGACGTTCGCGGTGCAGATGGGTGTGGCGCCTGAACACCCTGCGCTGGTCAGGCACTGCACGCATTTGTTTGTCGTCGGGTCGCAGACCGGGGTAGCGCCCGAGCAGGTGTTGTTGTCTATGCACTGGACGCAGGTGCCAGTGGCGGAGCAGGCTGGAGTGGCGGAGTTCTTGGCTGCGCACTGACTTCCCGTCGAACAGGCCGTGCAGACATCGGCCATGCAGATGGGCGTGGCTGCCGGGCAGGTCCCGCTGGAGACGCACTGGACGCACTGGTTTGTCGTCGTGTCGCAGACCGGGGTGGCACCGGAACAGGTGCCGTTGTCTGTGCATTGCACGCAGGTGCCGCTGGCGGAGCAGGCCGGTGTCGTGCTGCTTCGGGCAGCACACTGACTGGATGCCGTGCAGGTCGTGCAGAGGTTCACCGCGCAGATGGGCGTGGCCGCAGCGCACGTCGCACTCGTCAGACACTGCACGCACTGTCCGCCGACGCCGGCGGTTCCCGCAGGCGCGCAGACCATCCCCGCACAAGCCCCAGCCCCCGCCTGGTCGCATCCCACGCAAGCGTTGCCCGCGCAGAACGCCAGCGCAGGGTCCTTGCAGTCGCCCGCAGCCGCACATTCCATACAGACCCCAGCAATGCACACCGGCCGCCCAGTTTGGCAATCCCCATTCACCTTGCACCCAGGCCCATCGACCGCCGCGTCCGCCGCCGTGTCGACCGATGCGTCGGGCGCGGCGACCGCCTCTTCCTCGGCATCGAACCCGGTAGCAACCTCGACGACACTCTCCTGACCGTCGGCAACCGCTGGTCGCGCATCCACGAATTTGTCGCAGCCGGGAAAGCCCGTCCCACTACAAACGCAGGTGTGGCTCTGAATATCGCAGCGAAAGCCGGGACCACACTGGGGATCGGTATTACATCGCACAAGTTCCGACTTCGTAGAGGAGCAGGCGAGTACCAAGCAGAATGGTGCCAAGACGAAAGAGCTGCGCATGGCTAGAACCTCACTGTCAGGGTCACATCAGTAGCGGAAACTGAAACAGGCGGCGGCGAGTCGAAAGAGGTCAGCAACACCCAGATCACTCCCGTGACAAGGAGCGCGCCGCCCCCGATGACTCCGCCAAGACCACGGGCTTTCCAGTCGTACTCGTCGCAAGATTTCTGCCCCGCAGACGAAAGGCCGCAGGAACCCGTCTTTCCCCCGTCCTTGTGCAGCGCCCACGCCCCGTAGCCAAGGACCAGTGCGCCGGTGGCGCCCACTGCCCACGGCATCCATTTGAAGGAGCGTGACGCCGGCGTGCTGGTGGGCAGGGGAGGCTTGCTAGCGGCTGCGGCGGGGGTGGCGGCGGCGGGCTGAGGCGCAGCGGGTTTTGGAGCCGGGATAGCGGCCAATCTTTCGGCGCGGGCCGTATTCACTGTCCCTTTCACTGCCGCTTGTGCCCACTCGGCCATCGCCGGAACCTGGCAAAAGTGACAGACCTGACTCGGCCGTTCCACTATTCCCCCGGCAGCGTTCCTGTGTTCGAGCGATAGCCTCCATCCAAACTCCTCATGGCCGCCCGAAACTATGAGCAGGTCGGTCGCATTTGCCGTTGCCGCGACATTCCGCCAGCAAGCTGGCGTAGTACACGCGTCTCCTCTTCCCTCTTTCCTGACCACTACCTCACACCCTGCCGTACGAAGCCCTTGCGTGATCGCAAGCATCACACGCTCACTTTCTTCGACCCGGAAGTCCAGTGGCTTCTCCAGCACCAGGTACTTTTCCGCCGCAGTCGCAGCACCTGAGCCGCAGAGCATCCCCAGAAGAATGATCATGCAGCACGCTGCCAGTCTGACGGCATGGCTGCCACATGACCGAGAACGTCGTCGCATTTCTAGGATACTCCCCTGCCGGTTCTTGAGATTTGTCATAGTTCAGCGCGCCCTAAGCTTCTCCAACCACATCGCTGCTTCTTCATTGTCGGGGGTTAGTTGCAAGATCGCCGCGAAAGCGGCTTCGGATTCCTCCAGTCTCTCCGCGCCAAACAGGATCCGCCCTTCGACTAGGCGTGCCCTTGTGCCACCACCCGCCCGAACCGCTGCCCGAGCAGACTTGACTGCTTCCTCGATTCTGTTCTCCCGGAAGGATTCCTCCGCATCATCCAGCAAAGCGGCGACAACGGGTGGGGCGCGAGGAGGGATGGCCGGCAAGGGCGGCATCTTTGTCGCAACGTACTTTTCCGCCGGGGCCACGTTCAGCATCTTTTGAACCACCAGACGAGCCCCATCGATCACCGGAACAAACGGGCAGGACTTGCAATCGTAACTGGACCGGCACACCAAGCTGCCCGCCGCGTTCCTGTGTTCGAGCGATATAGTCCACCCAAACCTCTCGGACGAGCCGGCAACGACGAGAATGTCTGTCGCCTTTGCGGCTGCTGCCGCGTCCATCCAACAGGCCGGCGTGGTGCACTCCCCGTCCACTTGCGTGCCTGCCACCTCCCGCCCCGTCGCGCGAAGGCCGTCGGCAATCGTACGGAACACCTGAGCCCTTTCCTCTGCACGCAAGGTCAGTGGCCGCGATTCCACCACGACATAGCGCTCAGCAGCCGTGGCACCAACCGTGCCCCACAGCAGACCCAGGAAAAATACCAAAGAATGCATGACACCTCCGAGATACCGAATCGCCAGCTTTGACATGAGGGAACTTTATACGCGTCATCGTCGGCGTGGTAATCCAAAAAGACTGCGCGCCCGTTTGCGCGTTTCTCCGACGCCATTGCCTTTCCTACGAAATCTGAATCAAGGTATCTTCGCCCTTAGCTTCTCCAGCCACGCCGCTGCCTCGGCGTTGTCGGGCGCGACTCGAAGAGCCGCCGCAAACTCAGCTTCCGCTTCACGCAGTCGACCTTCATGCACCAGCATCCCACCAGCAGCGATTCGCGCTCGCGCACCGCCGCCAACTTCCGCAGCTCTTTGCGCCAGGGCGATCGCTTGAGCGACGGAACCGTTTCGGAAGGCCTCTTCTGCGTCCTCCAGCAAGGATTTATAGGATTGCGTCGCTTTCGTCTCTAGGCTTCGTTCCGGCGCTCGCGACCGCGCCAGACCGAGGCGTCGACGTGACGTCGGTGCCACGGATACGGGCAGCGCTGGTTGGACATCCGCCGCCACAACCGCAGAATCCGGCACGTTGGGAGGCGTCGCGGAAGCATCTTTGCGAACCCAACTTGTCGGAACCGACGAACCTATTCCACCCGCGTCCGATCGATGCAGCCACCAGACACCGGCGAAGCCAGCAGCGGCTAGCAGGACAGAACCACCTACGAGGCGAACAGCTCTTCCGCGCCGCTGGACGGGTGCCGGGACGGAGGACGGAAACAGTGTAGAGCTGACCGCAAGCAGAGGGGCAGCCTCCGCGATTGCGGTTTCGCGCAGGCGCGCCTCGCGGGCCACATCCCAACGATCAGCCAAGAACTCGCGGAGAGCGGCGGTCCCGGAGAAATCTGCGGGCACCTGTTTGGCGAGCGCCTCTCGCAAGGCTGCGGTCGTGGCGTAGCGACCGCTAGGCACCGGATTCAGCGCGACCATCACCGCCAATGCGAGATCCTCCGACACATCGGAGTTGTAGTCGGTCACCAAGCGCATCTTGCCTTCGCTTAGGTACGGTCGTCCTGCCAGGAGTTCCCACAGGACAACGCCTAGGGCGTAGACATCGGAAGCGCGCGACGCCGCCCTGCCTTCGAGGAGTTCGGGGGCCATGTATTTCGGTCTCCCGACCGTTTGTCCCATCTGGGTCAGCCCGGTTTGGGCTGCGGCCCGTGCGATGCCGAAGTCAATCAGCTTCACCTCACCCTGCCAACTAAGCCGCACGTTGCTGGGGCTAACATCGCGATGGACGACGCCCAGGTTGCCCGCCTCATGCACGTACGCGAGCGCATCTGCCACCTTCATCACGATGTGCAGCGCGAGCAAGACCGGCATGCGCGTTCCCGTCGTCGCGCAGGAAGCCATCACTTGGCCGAGGTCTCGTCCGTCGATGAACTCCTGCGCTATGAACTGCTCTCCATCGCACTCGCCGACCTCCAGTGTCTGCGGCACCCCGCTGTGGGACAGACGCGACACCAGCTCCCCCTCGCGTCGAAACCGCTCCTCCACCGCAGCATCCCCTCGGCAGTCCGGGAAAAGTCTCTTCACCACGCAGCGCTTGAAGTCCCCGGGGTGTCCGGTGAGTGCCAATGCCACCTCGCCCATGCCCCCGATGCCCAGCAGCTCGACCAGCACGTAGCGCCCGTAGCGCCGAGGGTACAGTGTCTGCACGGGCGCGAACTATATACCTGCCGCATATGCCACGCGAACGTGCCGCCTGAAGAAGTCGCTGGGGTGCCAGGCGCGCCAGGACAGCGTTCAGGGCGCGGGTCGGCGCGTTAGCTTACGCCCATGCGCCAGTCCTCGCACCAAGGCGTTCAGGTGCCTGAGCATTCCGGGGTCGAGCCGCTGCGCGCTCGCAAGGAGCCTTCGCACATCAGGAGCGACGCGCGGCTCTCTGGGCGTCGGTAGGTCAGGGTCACGGCCCACGACAGCGTCAATCGAGACGGCGAGCGCGTCTGCCAGTCCGACAGCGGTGCGCAGCGACGGCGGCTCCCGTCCACTCTCGACACGCGAAATTGTCTCGAATGCCAGCCCAGCACGCTCGGCCAACTCTGCCTGGGTCAGGCCAGCAGCGACACGGTGCTGCCGGACGGCACGTGCCACGTCTTTCGGGTTGAAGGGCATTCGCTAGTTCACTCACGGGCAGCCTACGGGTCGGGCTCGGCGGAGAGTAGGAGCAGCTGGTCAAGCAGCCTGCATTGACCAACTGGTCAAGTTGGGCCTACCATCGATATGGCCACTCCAGGTGAGTGGGTCTCCCACAAGGTGTTTCATAGAGCGCGAAGAGAGAAGCCCTCTGAGCGAATTGGCAATCGGGATAGACGTCACCATGTCGAACCACGTTTTGCGAAACTGGTGCCACGGGCACTGGAACTGATGAGCATGCGAACTCCTTCAGGGTTCCCATGGCAGGAGAAGATTCGCCGTGCCTGCTGAGCCTCGCATGGACGCCCTCGTGGGCACGGTGCTCGAAGGCGCCTACCGTATCACGCGGCTGCTCGGCGAAGGCGGCATGGGCGCGGTGTACGAGGCGGTGCAGCTTCGGCTCAACAAGCGCGTGGCGATCAAGCTGATGGCTCGCGACCTTGCCGCCAACCGCGAAGCCCTGGCGCGGTTCCACCGCGAGGCTGAGATCACGTCACATCTCGGGCACCCGCACCTTGTGACCGTCATCGACTTCGGGCAGGCGGAATCCGGCGAGCCCTACCTGGTCATGGAATACCTCGACGGTGAAGATCTCGACCATCGCCTGCGCCGCGTGGGTCGCCTGTCGATCGAAACCACCGTCCACGTGATCAGGCAGGTAGCGTCGGCGTTGAATGCCGCTCACGACCAAGGCGTCGTTCACCGCGATCTCAAGCCCGGGAACGTGTTCCTTGTCCAAATTCCTGGTGAGCCTGACTTTGTCAAAGTGCTCGACTTCGGCATCTCGAAGATGAAGGCGGCGCGGACACAACTGACGAGCGCATCGGCGGTGATGGGCACGCCGAACTACATGTCGCCCGAGCAGGCCACGGGCATGCTCGATGACATCGATCACCACGCTGATCAGTGGGCGCTAGCGTGCATCGCGTGGGAAATGCTGCTCGGCCGATGCCCGTTCGTCGCTGACGAGGCGGCTGCACTTCTGTACCAGATCATCAACCTGGATCCGCATCCACTGGCACCCCGAGTGCCAGGCCTGCCGTCGGCCGTGGAGACGGTGTTGCGGCGGGCGCTGCGCAAAAAGCCGGCGGAGCGATTCTCGTCGATGCGAGAATTCTCGCGCGAGCTTGAAGCCGCCGCATTCGGCCGGCCCGCCGATGCGACACCGGCGCCGGTGATGGTGTCATCAATCGCGCCGCCGACGAACGCGACCATCGGATACGGCGCGACGCAGGTTCCGCTGACACCCGTGCGCATCCAACCCGCCGGCTCATCGCCACGGGATGCACGCAAGCTTGAAGTCGGTGCGTCGCAAACAGGCAGTGGCTCAGTTCAAGCCATCGTCGCTAGCATGAGAGGGTGGCGGCCAAGGTGAAAGCCAGCGAGTTGGCACCGACGACCTTCAACGGATGGCTCGCCATCCTGAAGGTGATCACGGCTGCAGCCAATGGCGATTTTGAACTGGACCGAGATCCTGCTGCAGACGTGACCACCCTCGACACGAGCACGCATCACACCTACACCGAAGAGCAGCCCAATTCGCTCACCGTCGATGAGGTTCCCGGATTCTTGGCGACGATGAACAGACTCTATCCCCAGTTCTTTGCCATGGTGGCACTGGGGTCTGCGACAGGGTTGCGACCATCCAGCATGCGACCACTACGGCGGAAGGGGCCAACACCGGATGTTCTGCGGGAGGAGGGCGTGATACTTGTCCGACGGTCACACGGCAGGAAGCAGGAAATCATGAACACCACGAAGACGAAGGCGCACCAGAGGTTGGCGTTACCCGCTGACCTAATGGCGATTCTTCGCCGACACGTGGAAAGCCTGCCGCCTGGAAAGCAGCAGGACTCGGACCTCCTGTTTCCATCCTGCCTTGGGGGCCTCCAGTCACCTTCGACGTTGGACAAGCCGTTCCAAGATGTAGTGGACGCCCTCAAGCTGACGAAGAGAATCACGCCAAGGGGGATGAGGCGGACGTTCCAGGATATAGCGCGCGCAGCGGAGATCGGGGATGTGGTCACCAGGGCGGTGTCAGGTCACGCCACCGAGGCAATGCAGCAACGGTACAGCACCGTTGCGCTGGAGGAGATGAGGAAAAGCATCGGCAAGGTGATCTCCATGGCCAAGATGAAGGAGGCGATGGCTGTCACATCGCATGGTGGTGTGCAAGGTGGTGTGCACGAGGCAGAAAAGAAAATGGCCAGCTAGCGGGGCAACGCTAACCGGCCGTTCTTGCAGACTAATTTGGAGCGGGCGAAGGGACTTGAACCCTCGACGTTCACCTTGGCAAGAGCCGTCCAACGTAGGCAGTTGCTAAAGAAATCAGAAAGTTAGAACGACAGGCGAGCACCAGATGACACCCGATCACACCCCCAAACCGGCACATTTGCCGGCACATCGACTTTGAAAACCGGCATATCGCACTGGGGCACGCGGCGAGAAGAAGTAGCTGTACCGCAGCCACCATCCGCAACGGCACTTGCGTGGCTCTCATTGACCAGATGCAAACGTGGGCAAGCTTTCCGAGGCAACCTCCTCGGCTGCCTTCATCGCGAACGTCATACCAGCAAGGGGGACGGCCACTACTAACGCGACGGGCGCTTGCCAGCATTTGGAGCCATCTCTTGCCCCGGGTTTGCCCCACTGTTGCCCCAGTCTCGCCCCACGCCACAAGTGACCGGAATCATTGCCTGCCCCGTTGCCCCACTGCTCTTGCCCCCTGTGCTTCGGGAACCAATACCCAATACCGACCCGAACATCACCGCTTAGATCGAAGCCTTCACCAACCAGCTCGTGGCCACCGTGGGAGCAGCTGCAGCTCAGCGAATCCAGGCTGCCCTCGCCGGTGCCTTGGCGTAGCGCCCAGCGTGATGAATCTGGAGCACGGCCTTGGGACCGCGTTGTTTGATTGTGGAAGCAAGACGCGCCAACCCGGGAACGAACCGATCATCTGCGTGGTCATCCGAGGTCAGCAGCGTGCGCGGATTGCAGAGACCACGGGGTGCTACCGTGGCGTTTTCCACCACTACCATGCCCACACCGGAGGCCGCCACCTCGGCGTAGTAGTCGAGCACGAGATCGTTCACCTGGTGGTCAGTGTCTGGATAGGCCAGGTAAAGCGGTAGGCAGATGAGGCGATTTTCGAGGTCCAGCTTGCCGATACGAAAAGGTGAGAACAGCGGGCTTGTCATCGCAATGCCGGATGCCAGGCTAACCGCACTTGCCGAACCATTGGATGCATGATTCACATCCTGAACCCGGCGCCGCTCCGGCCGGGGTACTCGCGCGAGGATCTGTGCGAGCTTGTCCAGGTCGGGCAGCTTCGCGAGATGCTGGTTGAACCCGGCCTCTGGCGCCAGCTGCAAGTCCTCGGGCAGGGCGTACCTTGTCAATGGTCAAAGCCACAAGATAGACGCCTTTGAGGCCGCCGGCGTCGATGCGAGACCCAGCCGAGCTGACAGGAGGCATGGAACAGGGCAGTTCTTCGCGTCGTTGTCTATTGACTCTTTGTTTCCGGCTTCGCTTCTTCAGGTCTGGGCGCGGCTTCGGCCTCCGGCTTGGGCTCGGCCTTCGCCTCGGCTTTTGGCGCTGTGGCGACACCCAGCTTGGGCGCGGCTGCGGCCACAACCTTGGGCTCGTCCTTGGCTGCGGGTTGGGCCTGGGCTTCAGCTTGGGACGCGATATTTGAACCTCCAAGCTTGGGTTCAATTTCGGCCTGCGGCTTGCGCGGGACTCTGTTTTCAGGCTTGGCCTTGGCCTCAGGCTTGGCGATCGGTCTCGGCTTCAGCCTTGGGGCCGGTCTTGGTTTCAGTTTCCCTGCCGATTTGGGCTTCAGCTTTGGGCGCGGTTTGAGCTTGGGGGTCGGTTTTGGTTTCAGTTTCCTTGCCGACTTGGGCTTCGCCTTTGGGCGCGGTTTGGGCTTTAGTTTTGTGCTCGGCTGTGGCTTGAACTTCTTTGCCTGCTTTGGCTTCCGCTTCTTGGTCACCTTTGGCTTCATGGGCTTGATCCGCTTTCTTGAACTCGCCGACTGCGTGTTCTCACCGTTGCCTGGCAGCACGTTGTCACATACACGAGCGGATGTCACCGTCCGCCGCAGACCTGACCTTGTGAGTGAAGCGGAGGGGCCAATCAAGTAGTGGACCGAAGTGAGTGCCCACCCACCGTCCTGTGACGCAGCCGTTCGCCGATCCATCACGCCTGGGCGCGTGCCACGCACGAGGCATGACCGTCACAGCCTTGAGCAGTTCCACGGGCGCCGGTGGAACCGCCCGTGAACGCCCTCGTGCCCCCGGCGCATCCCTGCTGCACGGGATGACCTCAATATCCCACCTGTGGCTACTGAAGGAAGTGGTGGAGAATGGCCCGTCTTCACTGCCTCGATGAGAACCCGACGGGTGGCGTGGCTGATTGCAACCGGGGCCGCGCAGACCGCATCCAGGAACCGCCGGGCGAAGTTCAACGGCAATCAAGGAGGATTCATATGGCAACGAGTCGAAGAGCCACCCACGCCGTCATTCTTACATTGGCAATCGGCCTCGCCGCCTCTGGCTGTGCGATGAGAGAAATGGCCGCGCAGCACGAAGCGGAGCAGAAGCTGGTCAGCGGTCACCTCAAGACCTTCGATGACCTCGACTACAATGTGTTCTCGGGAGAGAAATGGTCCGAGCTTCACCGCAGCCACTCGAACAACGTCATTGTCCACTGGCCCGACGGACACACGACCCAGGGCCTCGACAAGTACATTGAGGATCTGAAGGCGATGTTCGTGTGGGCGCCTGACACCCGGATCAAGGAGCACCCTGTGAAAATCGGACAACGCGAGTGGACCGCCGTCATTGGCGTCATGGAAGGGACCTTCACGCAACCGATGCCAACCGGAAAGGCCAAGCCCATCCGGCCGACCGGCAAAGCTTACAAGATCCAAATGGCGACCATCGGTCATTGGAAGAACGGCGTAATGGACGAGGAATACCTATTCTGGGACAACCAGGAGTTCATGAAGCAGATCGGCCTCGGCAAGTAGGCGGCGCTCACGGGGGAAATGGTCTTCAATCTGGTTGCCATTCTCGTATTTGCCCCGTAGGTTTGGCCGTCCCCAAACACCCTGGAGAACCAATGCCCAATACCGACCCGAACATCGCCTCTCTGATCGAAGCCTTCACCAACCGGCTCGTGTCCACAGTGGAAGCAGCTGCAGCTCAGCGAATCCAGGCTGCCCTCGCCGGTGCCTTTGGGACTCCACAGAAGCGCGGACCCGGTCGGCCACCGAAGCACCTGGCGACCACGGCACGTTTCACCCCGTCTTCTGTGCTTGCGCCAACGCGGAAGAGACAGCTGTGTCCGGTGCCCGGCTGCACGAACCCTGCGGCGCCGGTGTTTGGCATGGTCTGCAGGGAGCACAAGAACGTGGCCAAGTCCAAGATCGGGAAGTACCGGGAGGCGCGGCGCGAAGGCACGGTCACCGGGGCGTCAGGAGCCAAGCCGGCCACGCCAAAGAAGGCGAAGAAGGCCACGCCGAGGCGAACGTGGTCCAGGTGAACCGCGAACTCCGACGCATCCAGGGGCTTGCCCTCTTTCAGATCATCGCGCGGCTCGACTTCTTTGTACCAAGGTTTCAATGCCATCTTTCCATCATCCTTGCAGCCTTGTTCCGGCCTCCGCTATGATCCCACCATCCTTGCGAAACCAGAAGCTTCTTGGCGTTCATGCCCTGGCGCGGCTTGTGCCAGGGGGTTCCTTGCTGTAACCTAGGATCACAACGGATGGCTGGGCCTCACACCAAGGAGGAAGCGCTTCGGTGGATACAGGACTGCCTCCGCGATGGCCGATATATCCCTGCCATGCACTTCCAAGAGCGACTCATCGAACGAGATTTCATCATGGCCGACGTCCGGCATGCCATCGAGAATTCCGAGAGCATCGAGCCCTATGTTCGAGGCGAGGCTGTCAATGGGGGAACCGCTTGGAGAATCATCGGGCAGAACGTGGACGGTCACCGAAGCGTTGCGGTCGGCATCGAAGCTTTTGATCACAAGCGACGCCGACGAATCTGCCTATGTACCGTGTTCGACCCCACAAAGGAGAAACCGTGAAAACGGCATCGAGCAGTAGCGACCTGCGCTGCCACTGCGGTGGAGTGCTGCGTGCGGCCGAGTTGAAGGATTTCGACTTTTCGGGCTACGTCGGCGTGCGCGTCGTGCTCAGGAGAGTGCCCGGCTACCGCTGCCACAAGTGCGGCTCGGCCACCTTGGACGGTGCGTTCATCAACACGATGGAGCAGGTCCTGGCCATCGCCATCACGCAGAAACCGATCCGGCTGTCATCGCAAGAGGCCAAGTACCTGCGCAAACATCTGGGGCTGACCCAGGAAAAATTGGCCGACCGGATGGGCGTCGAGCGGGAGACGGTGGCTCGCTGGGAGACGGGCGCCGAGATCTCGCCACAGCATGACCTCATTTTGCGGACTGTTGTCGTGGCCAGCCTTCCGGCTGCACCCCATGTCGGGCGACCCGCGCCATCGGCCCGGATTCTCAACGAAATCATTGGCACCCTGACCAGCGTACGGCGAGATCCGTCCACGCCCGAGGCCTTGCTCGACCCGAACCTTGTCCAGTCCATCCTGGACAAGCTGCGTCCGGCCGGGCGGCAGGCCAGGTAGACTCGCCGCCGCCCACAAAGCTGGGCGAGGCTGATACCGCGCTCGCGCCGATCCACAGCAAACGCTTCTTGAAGGTTCTCACCAGGTACGAGTGATGGTCAGGTGGATCTCTGGGAGGAGTTTCGCGATCGGCGGTACAATGCATTGAGGGAAGTCCCAGCTGCGCGCGAGGACCTCCGATACAATCCCAGCTGCGCGCGAGGACCTTCGATACAATCCCGTACGCAACAGCGACCGTGCTGGAATCATGGAGGAATTTGCGACACCCGTTGTGTCCGGAAACTCGTCGCCGTGGGTCTGGCGTGAATTCGCGGAGTCTTGCAGCTCGAATCGAAGACGAT
>PLNW01000114.1 GCA_003142855.1 Myxococcales bacterium | reverse complement strand
TGGTCGCACTGTTCCGACTATGCACCGGGGCGGGAAGGAGTCTGACAGGTTTTCTGATCGCGATGCAGCCTACTCCTGCAGCGTCCCCCGCTGCATGCGGCCCTCGCGCCACAGGGCTTCTTCCATGGCGGCGAGCAAGGGTCTGGTGCTCTGGGCGTCGCGGGCGCTGAGGGTGATAGCCTGCGGGACAGCGGCGAGCCCGGCGCGTTCGTCGGGGGTCAGGCGGTCGATCTTGTTGTACACGAGCAAGCGGGGCGTGCTGGCCAGATCCAGGTCATTGAGGATGCGCTCCACCGCCACGATGTGCGCCTCGCGGTCTGCATCCGCAGCGTCGACGACATGCAGGAGCAAATCCGCATCCTGCAATTCCTCTAGGGTGGCGCGAAAGGCCTGCGCCAGATCCTTGGGCAGGTCGCGGATGAAGCCCACGGTGTCAGCCAGGATCAGCTCGCGCTCGCGCGGGAAACGCAGCCGCCGCGTGGTGGGGTCGAGCGTGGCGAAGAGCTTGTCCTCGACCAGCACCTCGCTGCCGGTCAAGGTGTTGAGCAAGGTGGACTTGCCCGCGTTGGTGTAGCCGACGATGCCCACGATGGGAACTTCCCGTCGAGTGCGCTCGGCGCGGCGGCCGGCGCGCTGGCGGCGGGTCTGCTCGATTTCGTGTTCCAGCCGATGCACGCGCTCGCGCGCGCGGCGACGGCCGATTTCCAGCTTGGTTTCGCCCGGGCCGCGGCCGCCGATGCCGCCGACCAGCCGGCTCATCATGGTGTTCTCTTCCTGCAAGCGCGGCAGCCGATAGCGCAGCTGGGCCAGCTCGACCTGCAGCTTGGCGTCGCGGCTGCGCGCCCGCTGGGCAAAGATGTCCAGGATGAGAATGGTGCGGTCGATGACCTTGAGATCGGTGAAATCGGAAATGGCGTGGGCCTGTCCCGGCGTCAGATCGAGGTCGAAGATGAGCAGGCCGGCGTCGTATTGCATGGCCCGCACCAACACGTCTTCCAGCTTGCCGCGACCGATGAGGTACTGGGGATCAGGCTCGGGCCGGCGCTGAATGGCCACATCGGCGACGACGATTCCCGCGGTTCGACACAGCTCGCGCAACTCATGCACCCGACTCTCGGTGCTGCCCGAGGCGCGCGTCTGGCGCGACTCCATCATCACCAGCACAGCGCGCTCGGCGCCAAGGGTTGCGCGCGTGGTGGGCAAGGCGCGGTCGAATTCTTCTTCCAGCGCGCCCACCAGTTCCTCGACATCGACCGAGGCGCGGTGAAACGGCACCGGCGTGAGCACGGTCCACGCCGACGCCTTTTCGCGTGGGGGCATCAGGTGGGCCAGATGCAGGTCGCCCGGCCGGCCGTCCTGGGTCACGCCCACCGCCGCCACCAGATCCAGGCGCAGCAGGGCCAGGTCGACCAGATCGTCGCGCGAGATGGCCTCGTTGCGCAGATGGGTGTGCACTAGGCGCAGCCCGCGGAAGCGTCCGTGGCCGGCGCGCACGCGCCCCACCGCGGGCAGCATGATGCGCGAGGCATCGCCCACCACGACATGCTCGATGTCGCCCCGGCGTGTGATGAGCACGCCCACCTGCCGCGCCAGCTCGCGCGACAGCCCGCACATGAACGTGGCCAGTTCAGCTGACACCAGTTCGTGCGGCGCCACGCGCCGTCGGTAGATGCGTTCCAGGGCTTTCAGCTCACTGGGCTTGAGACCGCTTAAGTTGCCGGTCACCTCGCGCATGCGGCTTTCGGCCTCCTGGCGTTCATACCCCTAGAGTTGCCGTTCACATCACGGATGGGATCCGGTTGAGAACACAGAGAGGAGAGGGGAGTGCACAGAGGGAGACGTTCCAACTCGCTGGGCTTCAATCCGCGAGGGTTGCCGGTCACATTACGCATGGGATCCGGCTGAGAACACAGCCCGCAGCGCCGAAGACCGACTCGCGGTCCAGTCGGTCCACACACACGCCTCTGTACTACTAAGATGCGGTTTCTTCGCAGGACGCGAAGACTCTTCTGGAACGCCGCAAGATCACTACGTTTTCTCCGACTCTGTGGGCTCCCCTCTCCCCTCTGCGTTCTCGGCGGCGGGTGGCTCACGAGATGAATCATCTCACGCCCTTTGGTTGCGGCCACACGGCTGCTCTGTGTTCTCCCCTCTCACCTCTGTGTTCTCGGCAGTACGTGGCTATCGAGCTGAACCCACTCAACGACGCTACGGCCTCACTATCCCTCTTCCGAAGGGCGTGCCGGGGCTGCCACCGCAGGCGCAGCCACGCCCCGATCGTCAAGCAGGGTCAGGGCCACAGCCAGGGCTCGCTTGGCCTTGTCCACGATCTTGTCGTCGTTGCGCAGCTTCTGGTAGGCGCGCAGGATCTGGTCTTCGAAATCAGCCAGCTTGGTCTCCAGTTCGGCGGTGCGATCACGCGCTTGGGCCACCTTGACCTCGCGGTCGCGCAGGTCAGCGCGTGCGGTGTCCAGTTCACCCTCGATGCGCAGCACGCGCCGGCTGAGCTCGCCCAGTTCCTGGCTACGCGCCGCCAGCTCGCCCTCGGCCCGCGCCGCCCGCGCCGAAGTCTGATCCAATTCCGAACGGTGGCGCTCAGCCATCTCGGTCTTCTCGTCGAGGTGCCGGCGATCCATCTCGGCCACCGCGTTGTGGTGCTCCTCATCGCGCGCCTGCAGTTCGCCGCGGCGCCGTTCGTCAGCCGCCGTCAGCTCGGCCGCCTGGCGCGCGGCCGCTTCTTCTATATCGCGCTGGCGCTTTGCTTCACTGGCAGCCAACTCGTCTTCAGAGCGGCGGCGCAGGGCCTGGATTTCGTTCTTGTGGTCGCGCTCCTTGGCCTCCAAAGCCGCTTCATGGGCCTGGCGCTCGGCCGCAAGCTGGGCTGACGACTCTTCCTTGAGCGCGGCGACAGCCTTTTCCTGTTCGCGCCGCATCCGGGTCAACTCGACGTCGTGGCGGTCTTCCATGGCCGCGCCCTCGTCCGCCGCGCGGCGCTGCTGAGCCTCCAGCTCCGTGGCATGGTCCATCTCCATGCGCGCCTTCTCTGTCCGTATCTGCTCCTCGCGGGCTGCCTCGGCGGCTTGCCGCTCGTTGCCGAGCTGCGCGAGCTCAGCCCGATGGACCTGCTCCATGTCTGCGACGTGGTTCTCCAGATCCTGCCGGATCTTGTCGATCTCGGCGCGCGACCGATCCTCGGCGGTCGCCAGCCGCTTGCGCAAGGATTCGATTTCGTCCTGTGTTTTGGCGAGCTCGATGTGGCTGTCGTCGAGTCGCACCTTGAGCGCGCGCTCGCGCTCGACGGCTCGATCCTTGTCCTGCCCCAGAGCGGTCACGCGCTCGCTGGCGTAGACCAGGCTCTTCTCCATGGCGAGCATCTTCTCCTCGAGATCGCGACGCGCACGCTCGTGCTCGCGGATGCGGTCCTTGTGGTCGAGCATCTGGCGCTCCTTGGCGTCGACCGCGTCCCGCAGGTCCAGCATATCCTTCTCTTTGCGGTTGATGGTCTCGCGCAGACCGAGCAGGTCCCTTTCTTTGTGGAAAGGCTGCGCCTGCAGCCGGCCGTTCATCTCCTCCAGTTCACTCTGCAGGAGGCGCTTGTCATTCTCCAGCTCGTGAATGCGCTCCTGCAGTTCGGCCAGCACCCCCTCGGGGGCATCGGCTGTGGCAAGGGTTTCCACCGATGTCGCGTTCACCGCATCTGGCGACGGTGGGGGACCCGCCTCGTCGGCGGACTCGCGCAGCACGCCGGGCGGGATTTCGATCTGCGCCTCGGGCACAACCGATTGCAGCGCGTCCTGGCTCGGGCCCACAGGATGCGCCAATCCCGTCATCACGCCCATCATCCCTGCGTCGCTAGACGCATTGGCCTCGGGGGCCGGCGACAACAGCTCGGCTACCAGACTTGACGGCGCCACCGACGTGGCCGCGTGCTCCCAGGGTTCGGTAGTCTCGTCAGGAGAATCGAGGTTACCAGGCGCGGGCCCGCTTACCGTTGGCTGCTCGTGGATTTCGAGTGCGTCAAAAGCCGCCTGAGTTTCTTTGTCGAAGATCGCGTCCAAACTGCGTCCAATCGCGGACGAGTCGCTTGCCTCTGCCTCCATCTCCAGGACGGCTCCACGGACGGGCGCAGCGGCTGGAGGCGGGGCCGGCGGCGGGGTGGGAATGCTAGATTCGTCGACGATGTCATCCGCCTCGATGGCAATTTCCGAGGACAGCAAATCGGAGCTCAGGAATATCTCGTCAACCGGGGCAGAGGCCGCCGCACCCAACCCGACTAGCTGATCCACCTTGCGACGAAGCTCTTCAACATCGAACGGCTTGAAGATGTACTCATCGGCATGCAGCTTGAACGTCTTGTGCTGCTCGAACTTGGCGGGCGCCTCGTCGGCCGAGGTCAGGATGAGTGGAATGCCCTTCAGATCCGCGCTGCGCTTGAGCTTGTTGCAGATGGCATAGCCCACTTTTTTTGGCTCGACCGAGACGATGATGAGCGCAGGAAGGTTCTTGCGCGCCCAATCCACCGCCTCGTCGTCGTTGGATATGTTCGTGATCTCGAAGCCGTAGGGCACCAGGGTTGCCGACAGCACTTGCAGGGCGGCCTGGTCATGCTCCACGCACATAAGCGTTCTCGTCGCCATGAGGAGGATCACGTTACTACGGATAGGCCCGCAGTACCAAACCAGACCATATCTCCGCTCGTCGTGGGACCACGGCGCTGCCACTCAACGCGCCGAGCTAGTGCCGTTGCAAGTACACCGTCTCGACCCAGCGGGCCAGCGCATCCTCGTCGAGATCCGCCGTGAACACGTAGTTCAGCCCGTCCGGTCCATGGTACGCGGCCGTCGATACTCCGCGGCTGCTGCCCACGTACACCTCTCGCCCACCCAGGGTCCGGCGGCGCGGGCCAAAGGCGAGGTCATCGTCGGCTGGAAACACCATCAGCCCCAGACGGTGGCCGGCCGGAACCTGATAGACAACATAGGCACCAAAGCGCTCGCGCACATTCACCAGCCGGCCGCCCTGACAGCGCGCCTGATCGGCGCCTGCCGCCGGCGGCATGGTGAAGTCGAGCTTGCCGCGAAACCAGTCGGTGACCGCGGCGCAACTCTGTGACAGCACGTCGAGCGGCACGTCGTGATGGAAGGTGGACAGGGCCTGCTCTAGCACGGGGGACGAGGGGCTGCGCCGCGGGCTTGCCACCAACAAGACGACCGCTGCCGACGCTGCGATGGCCAAGGTGAAGATGCGCGGGTAGGCCTGCCAGGGCCACTGACGTCGCGCCGTGGGCTCGGCCTCGAGTGCACCGTGGAGGCGCTGGCGCAACCCCTCCGGAACTTCTGGCCGCGGCAGATGCCCGCGCAGGGCCGCCTTGAAACGCGACTGCAAGCGCGTGGCGTGTGCGCAGGTGTCACAGCTCACCAGGTGGGCCTCGTAGGCCGTCCGATCCGACCCAGACAGCTCGCCGTCGACAAAGGCGTACATGATGGCGTCCGCTTCCGAGCAGTTCATCACCATCACCCACCCTCCTGTCTGGTCTTGCGAAACCCGTCCAGATCGACCACATGGGCTTCGGTCCTCTCGGCCATTTCCGCTTGGCTGGGACTGGGACCTTGCTGGGCGCGGATGATTCCCGACTCGACCGCGTAATCATGAAGCCGTTTCTGCAGCAGCTTCCGCCCGCGATAGAGTCGGCTCATGACCGTGCCCGCCGGACACTCCATGACATCGGCAATTTCCTTGTAGGATAGGTCTTCCAGGTCAGCCAAGATCACCGGCAAACGGAACTCGGCAGGCAGGTCCGCCAGAGCCTGCTCCACGTCGCGAGAGAGCATGCGGCCGAAGAGCGCACTTTCGGCGTCGCGCGGATTCTGACCCTGAAACTGACCGAGGTGCGCGTCACAAGATTCCGCCGCGCCCATGATTTCCTGTTCGCGCTCCCACGCCCGGTAGCGATTGCGAAAAGAATTGGTGAGGATGCGCAGAAGCCACGCCTTGCAGTTGGTGCCAGCCTCGAAGCTGTCCCAGAAACGGTAGGCGCGCAGAACGGTTTCCTGTACCAAATCCTCGGCGTCACTATCGGCCCTGGTCATGCGCAGGGCCACGCCATAGAGAAGGCGCAGATGCGGCATCACCTCGCGTTCGAAGTCGGCCTTGGATGGAGCAGCGCGAAACAGCATGGTCTGTCTACGATCTCCCAACAGATCCCAGCCTGGGATTATTTCCTGGCAGGCGCATGTCCGCTCGTCTCGTGAACTTTTCCGCGAAGCGGCTCGTGAAGCACCGCACTGGAATTCCTTCTCTAGGGTAGGTCGACGGGGCTCAACACGGTGACCAGGAGGCGCTGACTTCCCGCGGGGACCGCAGCATCCGCCTGCCTGGACGATCCCGCGATGTCCAGATAGGTGACATAGACGGCGTCACTGCCTACCCAGGCGGACACGGGACCCGTGTTTCCAAACACGCTGGGAAGGTAGAGCGCCCTTCCCCTGGGATCGGCGACATCGTCGAATCGCACGACCTCAGGACCTTGCGAACGTGCCAGCCCGAGGGTGAACTCGTACCCGGCAGGGGCGATCCAAGCCAGCTTGGGCATGTTCGAATAGCCGCCATAGAGCGCGGATGCCAGCAGCGGGTTGGTGATCACGTTGCCGGGGGTGTCGGGACCGGAGTCGGGGGGAGGCGCGGTGAGAACGGCAAACGATGTGCCTCCTGTGGCCGTATTGTCCTGCCAGGCCACGAGATAGCCATAGCCGTCGGAAGTGGCCGTCGAAAGGATGCGACAATCGCTCACATTGAGGGCGTCCAGGTCAATCTCATCAATCCCGGTGATGGAGCCCTCATCGTTGATCTTGAAATGGCGCCAAGCGTACTGCCCCGGATGGTTCTGGCCGGGGGCCCCGGGGGCCTCGACCAGGGTAATGGCCAGATTCGCAGCGTTGTTCTGCGTGGTATCGAGGCAACTCCACTGTGGGATGTTGTTCGGGTCGGGAGCGTCGTCGATGGTCCCCTGGTTGCCGACCAGCACCCCGTCGGCGCCAAGCATCTGATAGCGAATCGGCGCAAGCTGGCCTTCCACGCCCCACAGAACCAAAGCCCGTGTGCCGTCGGGCGAACTGCCCGCCACCAGCCGGATGGGACCCGAGGTTGGCGCCGCGGCTTGCACGTCCAGGGTTTGCATGACAGGCGGCACAGGGGATCCCAGATCGTGGACCCCGACTTGTATCTCGTAGTTGTCCGTGGTGCCGGCCTGGAGCACGGCCATGACCAGGACGAGCTGGTCGCCGGGCACGGTCTTGCTGGTGACGGCGAAAAGCGGGCCCAGCGACTGCCCGCCGGCTGTGGTTGCAGGCTGCTCGGGCAGATCGAAGGCCGATTCGCCGCTGATCTCGCCGCTGCTGCTGAGCTGGCCCCAGCGCACCGTGCTCCCGTCGAGCCCGGCCAACACGAATCCATCACCCGCACGCACCAGCGCTGTGTCCTGGGTGAGCGACAACGGCGAAGCGGTCAGTGGAATCTGCTGGCCGACCTGGGCACAGAGGGGCGCATCCGATCCGCAGCCCGCCCACCACAGGGAAATGAGTGCGGCGACTGACCAAGCGAGAACACCAACCTTTGGCATCATGGGGAGAGTTTACACCGGGTTGGGAAAATACGGGCCTGGCATGGCGGGAAGCTAGCCCGCGACGCCGTGGCACTTCTTGTACTTCTTGCCACTGCCGCAGGGACAAGGATCGTTGCGGCCCACCTTGGGCTGCGTCCTGCGCACAGGCTGCGGCTCGGACGACGCCTGAGCCCCGGCTTCCTGTGCTGCACCGCCGCCTGATTCGATGGTGGGGCGCGGCCGTCGTTTCGCTTGCCTGTCGGCCATCTGCTTGGCCGCTGCTTCGCTCTCGTCGCGCTGGATCTGAATATGGAACAGCTTCTGGCACAAATTGCGGCTGATGCTGGCCATCATCTCGCCGAAGATGACGAAGCCCTCCTTCTTGTATTCCTGCTTGGGATCCTTCTGCCCGTAGCCGCGCAGACCGATGCCCTCGCGCAGAGCCTCCATGTTCTTCAAGTGCTCGATCCAGCGCTGGTCTATCTCTTCCAACATGAAGTAACGGAAGAAGTACAGGAGGTAGGGCAGCGAAAACTCCTGCTCGCGTGCCTCGATAATCTTCTCGAGTTGCTCCCAGGTCAGCGCCGCCAGCTTGTCGCGTTCCAGGAGGCCCTTGCTTTGGATGGTGGGCTCGAAAGCAAAACGTTCCTTCATGCCCGCTGCCAGGGCCTCCAGATCCCAGTCCTCGGCGTGGGCATGTTCGGGACAAGTCGCATCGAGCAGCTCCTGCAGAACCTCCTCAGATAGGTCCAAGACCCGCTCGCGCTGCTGAATCAGCGACGAGGCCACGTCACGCGCCAGGCGATCCAGCGTCGCGGTGCGGTCCTCGGCGATGCGGCTCACGTCAGAATAGGCGCCGTACCGTCGGTAGAGTGCGGAGCGGAACTTGGCCGGATCGAGGGGAACCGTGACCGGGCTGGCGGCGGCTGGAGAACCGTCGGCAGACGGGGGCGCCGCCTCGTGGGTCAGCGCCTCGGCCATGCGCGCCAGCTCCGGCCTCAGCGTGACCGCCAGCCTGTCTACCGTGTCCTGGCCCGACGCCTCGGGCACCTGCGCCTGCTTGCCGGCCTTTTGCTCCGCCTCGGACAAGAGGGGCACGTACGAACCTTCCAGCACCTGCCGTCGCAGCGCATAGATGGTCTTGCGCTGCTGGTTCATGACGTCGTCGTATTCGAGCAGGCTCTTGCGGATGTCGAAGTTGTGGCCCTCGACCTTCTTCTGCGCATTCTCGATGGCGCGGTTGATGATGGGGTGCTCGATGGGGACGTCTTCTTCCATCCCCAGGCGCTCCATCAGGCCGGTGATGCGCTCGGCCCCGAAGATGCGCATGAGATCGTCTTCCAGCGAGAGGAAGAAGCGCGAGCTGCCCGGATCGCCCTGGCGGCCGGCGCGGCCGCGCAACTGGTTATCGATACGCCGTGATTCATGGCGTTCGGTACCGAGGATGTGCAGTCCGCCCGCGGCCAGAACTTCCTCGCGCTCGCCGTCGCACAGGGGCTTGAACGTGGTGAAGGCTACGTCGAATTTCTCCTTGTCCACCTCGGCACCAGGCTGGCCCGCGGCTTCGGGATCCACCTCGGCGCGGGCCATGAACTCTGCGTTGCCGCCCAGGATGATGTCAGTCCCGCGGCCGGCCATGTTGGTCGAGATGGTCACCGCGCCCTTGCGGCCGGCCTGCGCGACCACATGCGCCTCACGCTCATGCTGCTTGGCATTGAGCACATTGTGCGGAATGCCCTTCTTGCGCAGAAGCGATGCCACCACTTCAGATTTCTCGACGCTGATGGTGCCCACCAGCACCGGCTGGCCACGCTGGTGACAGTCCTCGATCTCGGCCAGCACCGCGCGGAACTTGCCCCGCTCGTTCTTGTAGACCACGTCGTGGTGATCCTTGCGGATCATGACCTTGTTGGTGGGGACGACCGAGACTTCCAGCTTGTAGATCTTGGCGAACTCCTCCGCCTCGGTGTCGGCGGTGCCAGTCATGCCGGCCAGCTTCTTGTAGAGGCGAAAGTAGTTCTGGTAGCTGATGGTAGCCAGGGTCTGGTTTTCCTCCTGGATCGCCACACCCTCCTTGGCCTCTACTGCCTGGTGCAGGCCGTCGGACCAACGGCGACCGGGCATCTTGCGGCCAGTGAATTCGTCGACGATGATGACCTCGCCGTCTTCGATCAGATAGTTGACGTCGCGCTTGTAGAGCGTGTGGGCGCGCAGGGCCTGGGTCACGTGGTGCAGCCAGGCGATGTTGTCGGGATTGTACAGGTTGCCCACGTTCAGCTTGTTCTCGACCCGGTCGACCCCCGAGTCGGTCAGCATCGCCGAATGCGCCTTTTCGTCCACGGTGTAATCGATGTCCTTGCGCAAGGTCGGGATGATGCCGTTGACCTTGGCGTAGTGTCCGGCGCTCTCCTCGGCCGGGCCCGAAATGATGAGCGGCGTGCGCGCCTCGTCGATGAGAATCGAGTCGACCTCGTCCACGATGCCGTAGTTGAGGTCACGCTGCACGTAGCGCTCGATCGACTCCTTCATGTTGTCGCGCAGGTAGTCGAAGCCGAACTCCGAATTGGTCCCGTAGGTGATGTCACAGCGGTAGTTGTGCTGGCGCTCGGAATCGGAGAGCCCGTGCACGACCACGCCCACTGACATGCCCAGAAAACGATAGATGCGACCCATCCATTCGGCATCGCGACGGGCCAGGTAATCGTTGGCCGTGATGAGATGAACGCCCTTGCCGGGCAGGGCGTTCAGGTAGAAGGGCAAGGTGGCGACCAGGGTCTTGCCCTCGCCGGTTTTCATTTCAGAGATGCAGCCCCGGTGCAGGATCATCCCGCCGATGAGCTGCACGTCGAAATGCCGCATCTTCACCGCGCGCAGGCCCGCCTCGCGGCAAACCGCAAAGGCCTCGGGCAGCAGGCTGTCCAAGGCGGCACCTTGGTCCAAGCGCCGACGGAACTCGGGCGTCATGGCCCGCAGCTCCTCGTCGGACTTCTTCTGCATCGCTGGCTCGAAGTCGTTGATGCGAGCGACGAGTGGGCGCAGACTTTTCAGAACGCGTGCGTTCTTGGTGCCGAAAATCTTCTTGGCAATTTGGCTGAACAAGGAGGTCCTTCCGCCCCGCGCTTGGCGGGAAGGGCTAAGTTATGGCGGCCAGGGCTTGCGGGCAAGGGGAGGAAACCCGTTTCGCCCACGGCCCCCGGCCATGGCCGGTCGCTCGACCCGCTACGCGTTCTTGAAAGGCATTGCCAGCAGGGCCTGTTCTGCGGCGACGCGCTCCTCGGCGGTGTCGACCTCGAGCCAGCCGGGACCGCTGATGTCGCGACACAAGGGGGCCGCGTCGCCTTCGGCCAAGCGGGCCAAGATGCGTTCGACGTGAATCGCGCGTCCTTCCTCGGCCAGGGCGACATCGGCCGTCTGCCAGTAGCGAGGCAGCGCCGAGGTGGGCACGCGGGTCATGCCCACGTAGCCGCAATCGAACTTGGTGAGCGTCTTGGCGATGCGGCGGACGCGGCCATCGGGCCGACGCTCGACCTTCATGTCGTCGGCCCCCAGGCTACGATCGGTGTCGATGAAGGCGGTGACTTCCGCCACCTCGGGCGCCACCACAGTGGCGATGGCAGGCCGGTAGATGTGGTCGACGTTGAGCAGAAGGAAGCCCTCGCTCAGACGCGACCGTGCCGTCAGCAGCGAGATGATATTGCCGTCGCGAAAGCTGGTGTTCTCGAGCAACTCGATGGCTAGGCCAGCCAGCACCGGGTTGGTGGTCCGGCCCTGGTCGAGGGCACGCGCGACCAGGGGAAATCCGTAGCCGCCCACGACCAATATCTGCGCCGGTCGCAAGCGGGCCGCGAACTCCAGCGCGTGGAACATGAGCGGCTTGCCCGCCACGCTGATCAAGGCCTTGGGAATGTCCTTGGTCAGCGCGCCCAGTCGGCTACCCAGACCCGCGGCCAGCAGGACGACCTGCACGGCGAACCTAGCCCGCCGCCAGGGCCCGCGACGCCGGCAAGAGATCCAGGATCTCGGCAAAGCGGCCAATCACCGGCTGCCCCGGGAAGCGCAGGGTGAAGCGCTCTTTGGCGAAAGTCCCGGCCAGACCCACGAAGGGAATCCTGGCCAAGCTGGCAATCTCACCGTCGTGCAATGAATCGCCCACGAACAGCATTTCGCGGCGGTCGACGCCGAAGGTTCGCTCGGCCAGCTCGATATGGGGGCGACCCTTGGCCAGCCCCTTGCCGTGTCCCATCACCAAGTCAAAGGCGAAGCCCGAAAGGCGCGCGAAAGCTTCCACATTCTCGCGTCCGTTGTTGGAGGAGACAGCGATGCGCACGCCGCGCGTCTGCAAGTCGACAAGGGCTGCTCGCGTATCCTCGGGCATGAGAGCGGACCCGCAACGCGCAGGCTTGCGGCCCTCGAACAAATCAGACGCGCTAGAGTTGCGCGGATCGCCCGGGAAGATGTCTTGCAGCTGCTCGGCAAAAGGCAAACCGCAGGTGGCCAGATAGAACTCGCGGGCCAATGGCCGCGGGATGCCGTACATACCCGTCATGACCTCGGTGGCCAGGTCGGCGAGCACCGGCATGGTGTCGATGAGCGTCCCGTCCAGATCGCAAAGCAAGACCTCGGGCAGATCCAGGCACGCCAGGCGACGTGGTGGTGTCGATACGGAAGTTCGAACCTCCGGGCGAGTGGCTTGAAGCGTGGTACCTAGCATTGCGTTTCTCAGTCGAAGCAAGTGGCGCGCCAAGGGGAGCGCAGGTCTAACGTGTTGGAACTACTGACTCAAGTTTTGTTCACCTTCACCTGGTGTTAAGAATTCACCACATCACGTGTTGGGAGTTAAACGCTCCTGATGACGCCAGGCATGGGCTTTACTGACAGGTCGCAACCCGGCTGATATCCTGGGGCTGTGGCGTGCAAATACTGCGGTGAGAGCCACCCGCCCGACGCCAGCCGCTGCCCCGTGACAGGCAGGGAGATAGGCACGCCCCACCCTTCCGCTGCCCTGGCCATAGGCCAGGCGCTCGAGGGAAAGTACAAGATCATTCGCGAGATCGGCCGGGGCGCCATGGGGGTGGTGTACGAGGGGCTGCACGTCGCTCTTGACCGCCGCGTGGCGGTCAAGACCCTGCGCCACGAGATGAGCAACGACGCCGACCTGGCCACCCGCTTCCAACGCGAGGCCCGCGCGGCCAGCGCCATCGGCCATCCCCACATCATCGATGTCTTCGACCTGGGCCGCACGCCCGACGGACTTCTGTTCATGGTCATGGAGCTACTCGACGGCAAACCGCTCACCACGCTGCTGCAGCAGAGTCCCCTGCTGCCCGTGCCCCTGGCCGTGAATCTGATGACCCAGGTGCTGGGTGGCCTGTCGGCCGCGCACAAGCACGGCATCGTCCATCGCGACCTCAAGCCCGACAACATCTTCATCATCAACACCGAGGATCGCCCCAACTTCGTCAAGATCGTCGACTTCGGCATTGCCAAGAAACTCTCGCCGCGCCAGCCGGGGCAGGTGAGTCCGGCCGCCATGAGCGGGACCATGGTGGGCACGGTGATGGGCACGCCTCTGTACATGTCGCCCGAGCAGGCCATCGGCCAGGTGGCGGAGATCGACCACCGCACGGATATCTACGCGGCCGGCGTGGTGCTGTACGAGATGCTGTGTGGTCGCACGCCTTTCCAAGGTAACGGCTACGCAACCATCTTGGGCGCGGTTCTGGAGGGCAAGTACCCGCCGCCCCACACTCTGCGGCCCGACATCCCGCCCGCTATCGAAGCCGCCATCGTGCGCGCCATCGACCGCGACATCCAGAAGCGCTTCCCGTCGGCGGCAGCCATGCGCGATGCCATCAGCGGCGGTGGCGCCGAGGCGACGCCGACACCGATGGCCATCAGCCCCGGGGCGCCCGACGATGGCCTGTCACTCAAACTGGCCACGCTCGACGGGCAGGAGGCCCCGGCTTCCGGCATTGCTCTGCTGGAAAACGTTCCCCCGCCCCAGGCGTCCCGTCCGCTCGCGCCGGGACGACCGCGCGTGGCCCGCGGCCCGGGAGACGATCGCTTCGCGCCCCCGCCCGAGCAAGAAGCGCCGCTGGAGTTGGGCGGCACCCGCTGGGGATCGTCGCCGCCACCCCGAGCAGCGGCACGGGCAGGCGCTGAAGCACCTCCTCGTCCGGAGATCCGGCGACCGGCGCAAGCGCGCCCCGAAGATGACCGGCCGCGCGCCTCGGCGGCAGCGCTCGACGACGACCCTCAGTGGCCAGCCCTGGCGCGACCCTTCGACCCGACGCCGCCTCCCTTTTTGGCCGAGCGGCCACGCGCCAGGCCGCCGACCCCGGGAACCTTGGCGCCCGAGCACGTCTTGTCTGCGCGCACGCGCCGCCTGCTGGTCAAGCTGGGGATCGGGCTTGTCGTCCTAATCGCTGCGCGGGTCGGGTATCATTTCTGGCAGACCAACTGGCAGGGCCCGTCTGCCACGAACGCGCCCGTCCCCGCCAAAGGTGTCATGCGCAAGGTGACGCTGGTGCTGGATCCGCCAGACACCAGTGTTCAGATCGATCATATCCCCGCCGCCAAACGCGAGCTGGCCCTCGACTCGGCCACGCCTCACCTGCTCAACGCCACGGCGCCCGGGCGCTTGACCCGCCGGTTCTCGTTCGAAGCCAAACCTGGCCTCAAGCTGGTGGTGCGCATGAATCACCTGCTGCTGCCGCCCTCGCCTCTCGACCCACCGCCCGCACCCGCCGAGCTGTCCTTGCGCTATCCCGAATCGCCACGGCCGTCGGACGAAATCGACAGTGCCCTGGCCAAACTGGACAAGTACGCCCAGTGCCTGGCTGCCGCGAGCGACACCAGCGAAGGCAGCGACAAGGCCTCGGCCGGCGCCCGGGTGCGCCTGCACGGCGAAGACCTGGCCCGCTGTCACACCCTGGTGCGTGAGGCGCGTGACATGGCGCCGGCCATCCCGGCGCTCGAGGGCGCGGCCGACAGCTACCTTTCCGCGGTTCAGGCGGGACAGAAGCTGGAAGCCGTCATGCGCTCGAGCGCGGCCTTGCGTGCCGAGATGCTGGCCGCGCGCAGCGAGTGGCAGTGGCAGGAGTTGGCGCTCGAGGAGAAGCTCGACGGGCGCAAAGCGGCCTGGCACATGCGCCGCTTCGCCCTGGGCGCCAATGCCTGGCTGCGCGCGATCAAGTCCGATCCCCCAGCGCGCCAGTCAGTGGACGAACAAGCCAGCGCCCTCAACGACGCCTACTCGATGTTCCTCGACTATGCCGAGAACGCACGACCGGAGCTGGCGCGCACCACCGGGGCCAACGATTTCATGAAAGCCGCGCAGGACACCATGGCCGTGGTGCGACCCACGGACGGCAAGCCGCGCAGCGAATTCGCCGCGCTGGGCGCCTGCCGTCGCCTGGTGGCGGCCTTCAATGCGCTGGTGGTGGAGTAGCTATTTCTTGGCGCTCTTCACTTCGGCCAGCCACGAGGTGATCTTCTTCTCGCGCTTGTCGAGTTCGGCGCGCGCAGCGGCCAGCGGCTTTGCATCGCCCTGGAAAGAAGCCGCGATGGCCTCAGGATAGTCGTTGGCCAGCGAATTCAGGCTGACGTCGTGATCGGTGGCGATGTTGGAATTCCCGCCCTGTGGATCCATGGCGCGCAAGATCTTGGCCTGGGCCTCGATGGCTTTGCGCTGCGAGGCCACCAGCTTGGCGAGCTGGTCGCGCGCATCCGGCTTGCCCTGCAGCTTCTCGGCCGCATCGTCGAGCGCCTTGCGGGTCTTCTTCTCGAAAGCGAACAAGGCCAGATGCTTGGGCAGCTTGCTTCTGTCGAACTTGAGCAGGCGCGCCTGCTCCTCGGCCGCGAGTTCGGCAGCCAGCTTCGCATCGGCCTCCTTCTTAGCTTTCCACAGCTCGTAGCGCGCCATCATGCCCAGATGCGCATCGGCCGGGCGTGCGTCAGTGACTGGTCCCGCGTCGGCAGCACGTGCGGGCAGGGCCGGCTTGGCAGGCGCTGGCGTGGGCTCGGCTTTGCGTGGCGGGGTCTGCTCGGTGCAGGCGGCGGCCAGAAACAAGGCGCCGGCCCCCAAGAAAAGTGTGGTTCGCTTCATGGTGTCCTCCCTGATCCTCGTGGCTTGGGCAGGCACTATCTCACGCATGTGACCCAAAGGCACGGACCAGCGTCAATAGGATACTCCTTCAACCAGAAGCGGATCGTCCGCTATGCTTCCCGAATCCGGGCGCGGGTGCCCATCACCCGGGACCAGGTGAGATACGAATGGGAACATCTGCTTGCCAAGCTACGAGTGCGGGACTGGTCGCGATACTGGACTTTGCGACGAGGACGACCCAAGGCCCATCCCCTGTTTCGGGTTGTGGCGGGACCAGTCGCAACCTGGGAACGGATTCCCCGATGAGGCTCTCGTGCGCATTGTGATTTCAGGAGCCTCGGGCTTGATCGGCCGTGCCTTGGCTGAAAGCCTGCGTTCCGCCGGCCACACCGTGCAGACCCTGGTACGGCGCAAGCCCAAGGAACCAGAAGGCGAAATCGCATGGGATCCCGAGGCCGGGGTACTGGATTCCTCGCGTCTGCACGGTGTGGACGCGGTGGTGCACCTGGCGGGAAAACCCATTGACGTTCGTTGGACCGAAGCAACCAAGAAGGCCATCCGCGACAGCCGGGTCAAGGGCACCAGCCTGCTCGCCCGGACAGCTGCGCAACTGCCAACCAGGCCGAAAGTCTTCATCTGCGCCTCCGCGGTCGGATTCTATGGGTCGCGTGGCGATGAACTGTTGGACGAAGCCTCGGCCCCGGGCCAAGGCTTTCTGGCGGACGTCTGCCGCCAGTGGGAAGAAGCAGCCGCGCCCGCGCGGGACGCCGGTTTGCGCACGGTTCACTTGCGCAGTGGCATCGTACTTTCCCGCCAGGGCGGGATGTTGGCGCGCGTGCTTCCACGCTTCAAAATGGGCGCGGGCGTCGTGGTGGGGACGGGACGGCAATGGATGAGCTGGATCTCGCTGGCCGACGCGACGGCTGCTATCCAATACGCGATCACTGCCGCGGATCTTTCCGGGCCAGTGAACCTCACCACTGCGCAACCGGTACCCAACGGCGAATTCACGCGCACCCTGGGAAAGATACTGGGCCGCCCCACGCTGCTTCCATTCCCGGCCTTCGCGGTAAAGTTGCTTTTCGGGGAAATGGGCGACGAATTGCTACTGGCGGGCCAGAAAGCCTTGCCGAAGAAACTGCTCGCCTCTGGCTTCCATTTCGCCCATTCGGATCTCGAGTCGGCCCTGCGCTGGGCACTGGCTCACTGAAGCGCCCTGCATACGCGCGGGGGTACGACCGCCTTTTCATGCCAGAAATGTCGCGATCAGGGCGCGCGACAAACCGGAAAACTATCGAGTCACTTGACCACGCGAAGATCGACCCAATCTGCGAACGCGCCGTCCCCATCGGTCGAGGGACCTGGGAGAACCTGCAGCAGCAAGTCGCGACGGCCTCCCACATCGATGGAGAACTCCTTGGGAGGATCGCCCGCTGTGACCGTGCCGCTGTCCAGCAGGATCTTGCCGAACCCGTCGAGTATCTCGAACCGGGCACCGCTTCCAGGCACCGCTCGGTCGTCGATCCCGAACGTCCCCCCCAGCGCGCGCGCCTGGCTTGCCAGGCGTACCTGGCTGCTGGAGAGTAGGAGTCACTACTCGGTCGCCGCCCAAGCCGCTCTCACGCTCCGCTCGTCGCCAAGCACGGACAACACCCAGTTCGCCCGACAGTGCTCTGCGATGCGCACCACTTGATCACGTCGCACGCCGAGGAGCCGCTCCGGATAACGAGCCGCCGCTTCCAGGGGCCAATCGAGGCGCCAGACCAAGAGCGCGCGAAGCGCCGCCTGCGCGCTGGTTTCCACGCCGAGACTGTAGTGCCTGCCCACGTCGAAGCGCGCCTGCTCGACGCTCGCATCGTCGACGAAGTCATTGGCGCTGTGATCGACGAACTTGCGAATCTCGTGGAATGCCGAGCGCATGCGCACGGGGTCAACGTCGGCTGACAGATGCAGCAGGGTCGTTCCGCCGCGCAGAAGCTCGACCGAGTCGACCACGGAGTACGACGCCCCCAATTGCCTCTTCAACACACCGAACAGGCGAGCGGCGAGTAGCGAGCTGAACACGTCGTAAGCGGGCCAATTCTCAGCGCTCGACGGGGGCAATACGCAGGTCAACCCTACCTTGGCTTGCGACAGCGACGGAGCGTGCTCGACGATCAGATGGTTGCCGCGCAGGGTGGATTCCCTAACTGCTTGTGGTGCGGACACCGAAGCACGCACTGCGTGTCCCTCATCCCAGTCCCCCAGCGCCTCCTCGGCGAGTCGTAAGGCGCCGTTCGGTTCGAAATCGCCGACGATCACGAGCTCGGCGTTCTCAGGCCGTTCGACGTTGGCAAGCCAATCGTGAACGTCCGTCGCGCTGACCTTCTTCATGTCGGCAACCGTGGTCTCGGATCCATACGCGTGTGTTCCGAGAAGAGCCTTACGCCTCGCTCGCTCGAGACGCGCAGCAGGCAATTGTTCTTCACGTTCAAATCGCGCGAGCTGATTCACAAAACTCTGCGGAGGCCAGCGCACTTCGAACTTCATGATGGAATCACGCAATACTCTGAGTGTCGTCGCAAGATCCCTGCCGACGTTGCGAAGCTGGCGCATCGTGCTCCCAGACGTCAGGAAGGAGCGACTCTGCAGTCCTTCCCAGGACGGAGCCGAGTAACCCAGCCGAGACCAGAGGGTCGCCTCCCCGGCTCCACTTACGCCGTAACTGCTGCCGCCGTGAAAGCCCAACAAGACGGTGTGGAAGGGAGCTCCCGCCCGTGGCACCACGACAACCTCGAGTCCATTCGCGAGCGTCTGCTTGCGGTAGCCGAAATCAGCGCGCCTCATCCAGGTATTGAGCCCAGCGCGATTGGGCGCAGGCCACTGCTCGACATGATGTTGCTCGGCGGTGCGCACATCGAAGGCTGACTGAGCTTGTTGCAATGCCGCCGCGGCGGACAGCGGGCGCACGAAAACCAAATGCGCGCGCTCCGCGGTCAGATACTTGGCGGAGTAGTTGGCAAGCGAAGATTCTTCGACTTCCAGCAGGTCTGCACCGCGTTGTCGTTCCCGGGTCGCATCACCGAAGTAAAGGGCCGCGCGCGCCAGACCGAGACCGCGCGCGACCAGACTCTCGTCATCATAGGTCACGCTGGAGGCCATCGTAAAACGCGTCGTCTGGAAGCCGATGTGCGTGATCGCGCTTAGCTGCTGAATAGTATGCAGGATCGCAGCCTGGGCGGCTCCTTCTGGATCGCCGCCCTCCTTGAGAGACACTTCGAGCGCGAGCAGGCTCGCCTGTATTCCGGGAATGTAGAAAGCAGATCGGGCAGGTTCTCTTGCGGAACGAACGTGAAATAGGTCGTCGAGTCCCATGAGGTCATCCCGTTGTAGGCGCCGGCACCAAGCGTTTCAAAGCGCTGCCAAAGCGGTGCGCTCCCGCTGGCGTGGGCATCGAACGCCAGGTGCTCGGTCAAGTGCGCGAGCCCCGATCGCTCGGCACCATCGTCTGCCGATCCCGCGCCGATGACCAGCACGGCACCGGCCAACCCCGTGTCGGCCGTGTGTTCGAGGGTAACCCGCATGCCGGTGGCGCTTTGGTACTGAGAGAGCTCATAGCTCACAATGGACAGGCTCGGGTTGCGCCCGGGGAGCGGATGAAGACAGCCACCCGCAAGCCACAAGGCTCCCATTCCAACCAGCACGATTGAGGCTTTTCGCTTCCACCGTCTCCTAAAGCACAACAGCATGATGCCGATTAATTCACCGATCGCGCGGGTCGTCAATAGCGGAGCGGCTCATCGGTGGGCTCGTCTGCGGCAGCAGTACCAGCGGCGGGCACCAGGACGCGAGCGTGCTTGAGCCTGGTGTTGACGTTGCCCGAGGACATGAGGCCGAAGTGGCGAATCTTGACGGGGCTGATTAGGCAGGGAGATACTGCCTGGCATGGACGGACGGCCGCGGACGCTGCGAAAGCCCTGGTTTGGCCGGGGCATATCTTAGTGCTGGGGGTTCAGAAAGCAGCTCAATCAAGGTCTCAGTCAAGGTCGAGGATGCGACGTTGCCGTGGAGGGGTATTTGGCATGCCGATCAAGAACAATACTGACCAATTGTCGCCGGAAGACGTCGTCCTAGGGATTTTGGCATCCCTTCGTGCGGCTGCTCGCGCACACTATACCGCTGCCAACGTGGGCTGGACGCTCCAGCAAGTGGCCATCGGAGTCGCCAAGGGCAACGAACTTCCGCCCAATGCCGTGAGGCGCGGGCTAATGAAGGAAGTGTACGACGAAGTCATAGACATTCTGCCCGACGAGAGCCCCCTCAGAGAACCGCTGACGAAGTATCGCGAGGCTGAAATACAAAGCATCCGTGACCTTCCGGAGGCCGAATAGAGAGCCCCTCTGCGGTTCAGAACAAGCGTTCCGGGATGCGCTGGTATCATGACGGTGGATGCTCACCGCCTCCCCGAACAGGGCCAGTCTCAGATCGGTCAGCCAGCCGGTGCCTTTCGGCATCCGTGATCTGCAGTTTTCCGCCGCCAAGCGCCGCGGCGGCCTACGATTGCCGGCGCGGCAACGTGAACCAGAAGCTGCTCCCTTTGCCCAGCTCGCTGTCCACACCGATGCGGCCGCCGTGTGCCTCGACCGCTAGCTTGCAGAAGGCCAGGCCAAGCCCGGTGGTCCTGTTCCTGTGCAACGCGAAGCCGTCGAGCTGGACGAACTTGTCGAAGATGCTCTCTCGGAAGTCCGGGGGAATGCCGGGGCCGGTGTCGGCCACGAAGACCCGCACGTGCTCCGCCTCGACCACGACGCCGACTCGGACCTCGCCGTCGGCGGGGGTGAAGCGCAGGGCATTGGCCAGGAAGTTTTGCACGATGCGCGAGACGATCTCCCGATCCGCCAGCACCCGGGCCGGCGCCGCCGGGCGCTCGAAGGCCACGCGGCGGGCTCCCACCAGCGATTCGAGATCGTCCAGGCTTTGCCCGACAACCTGCACGAGATCGCACTCGCGCAGGTCCAGCTTCATCATTTGCGCCTCCATCTTGCTCACGTCCAGGATCTCGTTGATCATGCGAACCATGTTGCGCGTGGCGTGCATCGCGCTCGCGACATCCTCCTGGGTCTCGGCCCCCAGCTTTTCCTTCGCCTCTTGCCCGAACAGCTGCAGATAGGCGGAGATCGCGGTCAGCGGCGAGCGCAGATCGTGGACGATCATGTGCACCAGGCTGTCGCGCAGGCGCTCACTCTCGCGCAACTTGTCGTAGCTGGCCTGCAACTCGCGCCGCTGGCGACGTAGTTCCAGGTGGGCCGTCACTCGCGCCCTCACCTCATCGAGTTGGAACGGCTTGGTGATGTAGTCGACGCCGCCCACCGCGAAGCCTCTCACCTTGTCCATCGTCTCGCCCAGCGCACTGACGAAGATCACGGGAATGCCGGCCAGACGGGTATCGGCCTTCAACTGCTCGCAGACCTCGTACCCGTTCATCTCCGGCATATTGACGTCGAGCAGAACCAGGTCGGGTGGTTCGTTCCTGGCCGCCTGCAGCCCGAGCTGCCCGCTGGTCACCGGCCGTGGCCGCCAGCCGGACTGCTTGAGCATACTGGTCAGCACCTGCAGGTTGACCGGGTTATCGTCAACCATCAGGATGCTGACCACGTCCTGGCGGGTGGTTTCGTCGCTCATTTCTCGTCTTCCATTTCAATACGGTCGAGCAGCCCGGGGTAGTCGAACCGCTCAACGATCTCGCGCAAGACAGTCGCCGCCTCAGGCGCCGTGCTGCTCATGGCATCGAGGATCTCGATAATGCGTCCGTATTCGGCGCCACTGGCCGCCTGGCGTAACTGCACGACGGTCTTCGCCGGCAAGAGCAGGCGGCCGGAGCCAGCGGGCGCATCGTCAAGCCCGCCAGGCTCCGGGGCCTCGTGCGGCGTCCCTTCCAGGTACACGTATTCGATGCCCAGACCGGCTCGCAGCTTCTCCAGCAGGTTGGACTCGCGGAAGGGCTTGCTGAGGAAGTCACTGGCACCGGCAGACAAGGCTTGCCGGCGGTCATCCTCGAACGCGCTTGCGGAGACCGCGATGATGGGGATGCGCCGTTGCGAATCGAGTTCACGCAACCGCCGGATGGCCTCCAGGCCGTCTGTGCCCGGCATGCGCAAGTCCATCAGGATCGCATCAGGGGACCACTCGGTCGCCAGGGTAATGGCTTCTTCCCCGCCCGTGGCCTCGCGCGTCCCGAAACCAACGTCTTTGAGCATCTCCACCAGCAAGAGGCGATTCGCGGGCTCATCGTCAACCACGAGCACATGGAAGGGTCCCTGCCCCGATCTGATCCCGACCACGCGCCGGCGCAGCGCCACGGGCGTCAGTTCGTCGGACATCCCTGCTGCCACGGGAACATCCAGCAGGAAGCGGCTACCGTGGCCAAGCTCGCTCTCGACGGTGATGTCTCCCCCCATCAGGCGGGCGAACTGGCGGCTGATCGCCAGTCCCAGGCCGGTGCCCCCGGCGTCGACCCCGGTCTTGGTCTGCTCGAAAGCTTGGAAGATGCGCTCGGCGTCGATGGCCGGCACCCCCGGACCGGTGTCTTCCACATCGACAGCGAGCCACAGGGCGCCGTCCGCTTTCCGCCGGACCGCGACGCCACACCGGACCGAGCCTTTGACGGTGAACTTGATGGCGTTGCCCAGCAGGTTGATCAGGATCTGGCGAATTTTCTTCTCGTCCGCCAGCAGCACCGCCGGCACGCCGAGTGCCACCGTGACGGTGAAGCCCAGACCTTTGCTCTCCGCGCGCAGTCGGAACATGCTGGTCAGGTCAGTCAGCAGCCCGCGCAGGTTGAAGCTGGACGGGGCGAGCGGGGTACGGCTGGCTTCGATCTTGGACATCTCCAGGATGTCGTCGATCAGCTCGAGCAGGTGCTCGCCGCTTCTGGCTATGGTGCCCAGGTGCTGCCGCTGGTTTGCGGCGAGGGCAGGATCCCTGAGCAGGATCTGCGAGAATCCCAGGATCGCGTTCATGGGCGTGCGAATCTCGTGCGACATGTTGGCCAGAAATACGCTCTTGGCCTGGCTCGCGCGCCGGATGTCGTCGACCAGCGCCCGCTCGCGGGACACATCACGGAAGATCCTCACGATGCCCTGGAATTCGCCGTTGCCGTCGAACAGAGGGGCAGAGCTCATGTTGATGGCGACCTGCTGTCCGTTCCGGTGAATGCTCGACACCTCGTGCGGGAGCCGCGGCTGCCGGGTCCGCCCGATTTCCTCAAATGGGCAACCTTTGGTGTTGCAGATGGGTTCTCCGTCTGCGCCAAGCTCGTGGAAAACCTCGCTGCACAGCTTGCCGATCGCCTCCTGCGCAGTGTAGCCCATGATGGCCTCCGCGCCCTGGTTCCAGGATGCGATCCGCTTGCCGGCATCCAGGGTGACCACTCCGTCGGCTATGCTGCGCAAAACGTTATCAGCGTAGTCCCGGTGGAGCGCGATCTCGCCGCTCAGCTTCTCGGCACGGCGCCGGATCTCCCGGTGAGCCAGCGCGTTGTCGATGCTCACGGCCACTGCGCCGCAGATGGTTTCGATGAAGGTCATCTCCTCGGGCAAAAAGTCCCGTGGGGTGGTGGTGATGAGGGACGCGACGCCGATGATGCGGCCGCGCGAAACGAGAGGAAAACCGGCGTAGCCCAGGATTTCCGGGAGGCGTGAACTCGGGTCCGTCTCTGGCTCGTGCGGCTGGACGAACTCAGGGAACCTCCGGACGTCGGGAATAATCAGCGGCTTCGCGCCTTCGATCACGCGCCCGGCCGCACCCTCCCCCCAGGCCAGGCGCAGCCCCGCCGGCAGGGGACCGTCCGATCCCCGGGCCGCTGCCGCTATCAGAAGATCAGTCTTCTGGTCCAGCAGCATGACGCTGGCGCGATCCGCGCCCGAAAGCGTCCGCAAGTTGTCGAGAAGAATGTCCAGGACCTGCTGCAGATCGAGCGTGGACGTGGTGGCTGTTACGATCTGATGGATCGCGGCCATCTCCCAGTGGCGCCGGGCTTGCGCCTTCTCGGCCAGGTGGTGCTCGCGACGCGCGCCCGCCTCGCGCAACTCGCGCTCGATCGTCGGGACCAACCGGCCCAGGTTGTTTTTGAGCAGATAGTCGTGCGCACCCGCTCTCATCATGGCCACCGCGGTTTCCTCGCCGATGGTGCCGGAAACGACAATGAACGGGATGTCGAGGCCACGTTCCTGGTAGATCCCGAGAGCCGCGGGCGCATCAAACCCCGGCATCTTGCAGTCGCAAAGAATCAGATCCCACGTCCCATCGGCCAGGGCCTGCCGCATGGCCTCGGCGGTGTCCACCCGGCGGTGGTCGATCGCAAACCCGGCCCGCGTCAGATGGCGGACCAGCAGGTCGGCATCGCTCTGCATGTCCTCGACCAGGAGGACGCGCAGGGGCTTGTGCGACAACTCCGTCATCAGTCCCGCCGCTTCAAGCCACGGGCGGCGGCTGGTTGAGCACGAGCCAGTACAGCCCGAGGTGGCTCACTGCCTCGACAAATTCGTCGAAGTCGACCGGCTTGCGGATGTAGCTGTTGGTGCCGAGGTCGTAGCACGTCAGAACGTCCCGGGGCTCGTTCGACGAGGTCATGACGATCACCGGGATCAGGCGCGTCCTCTTGTCGCTCTTGATGGTCTGCAGGACCGTCATCCCGTCCACCTTGGGCATCTTGAGGTCCAGCAGGATGCAGGCAGGCACATTGGCGACATTCCGCCCCGCGTACGCGCCGACGCCAAACAGATAATCGAGCGCGTCCTGCCCGTCGCGGGCAACCACCAGGGTGTTGGCGAGGTGTTTCTTCTCGAATGCCCGCTTGGTCAAATCGACGTCACTCGGGTTGTCCTCCACCAGCAGGATAACTCTGTTCGTCGCTGGCTCTTGCATGGTCTCCTCCTTCACGTTGTCAGGGTGAAGTAGAAAGTCGCACCCTGGTCGACCTCGGCCGTGGCCCACACCTTGCCGCCATGGCGATGGATGATCCGCTGGACCGTGGCCAGGCCGATGCCGGTCCCGGAAAACTCCTCCAGGCTGTGCAGGCGCTGGAAGGGCGCGAACAGCTTGCCCACGTAGCGCATATCGAAGCCCGCTCCATCGTCGCGGACATGATACACCGTTCGCCCTGGTTCAGAAGTGCAACCCACCTCGATGCGCGCGCGGGGTCGCTTTTCAGTGAACTTCCAGGCGTTGTGCAACAGATTTTGCAGCGCCGCGCGCAGCAGGACCGCATCACCCTGGACCACCAGCCCCGGGGCGACGACGAAATCCACCGCGCGCTCGGGCTGCCCTGCCCGCAGGCTGGCTTCCAGTTCTTGCGCCATGACGGTCAGATCGACCGTCTCGCGTTTCATCGGGGCGCGGATCATGCGCGACAGCTCCAGCAACCCGTCGATGAGCTCGCCCATCCGTTGGGTTTCGCTGCGCACCTTTTTCAGGTAGGTGTGGCCCTGCTCGTCGAGCTGGGCGCCGCAGTCTTCCAGCACCGCCTGGCTCCACCCGTCGATGCCGCGCAGGGGAGCGCGCAGATCGTGCGACACTGAAGAGGCAAAGCTCTCGAGCTCCCGATTGACAACCGTCAGCTCTGCGGTACGTTCCGCCACCCGCCGCTCCAATTCGCTGTTAGCCGCGGCCAGCGCCGCCTCGGCCCGCTTGCGCTCGCTGATGTCAACCACACTCGTGATGAGGCAGAGGGGAGCCCCATGGTCGTCGCGAAGCAGAGTCGAACTCACGTCCGCAAACACGACATGTCCATCCCGGTGTATGTAGCGCTTTTCAAATCGGTAGGTGGTGCGCTCGCCAGCAAAGAGGGATCGAGCACATTTCCGGGTTTCGGCGATATCATCCGGGTGGGTGAGGTCGCCGAAGGTGACCTGTTCCAGCTCCTCGATCGAGAACCCCAGCATATCGGCCAGTGCTCGATTGACATTGAGCAGTCTTCCATCGCGCCCGGTCAGCGATTGGCCGAGGGTAGAGCGTTCAAAGGTATCCCGAAAGCGCGCTTCGCTATCCCGCAGCGCCGCCTCGCCCCGTTTGCGCTCGGTGATGTCAACGATACTCGCAATCAGGCAGGGTGGAGTCCCCTGGATGTTGTGAAGTAGCGTTGCACTCGTGTCCCCAAACACCCAATGTCCGTCGCGGTGCCTGTACCGCTTCTCCATGCGGAGGGATGTGCGCTCACCGCTGACGACAGAACGAACACATTCCCTGCTTTCAGCGATATCATCGGGGTGGGTGATCTCGGCGAGGGTGAGCCGCTGCAACTCTTCGATCGAAAACCCCAGCATGTCGGCAAACGCCCGATTGACCCTGATCAGTCTCCCGTCATGCCCAGTCAGCGCCTTGCCGATGGTTGAGCGTTCAAAGATGTCGCGAAAGCGCGCCTCGCTCTCCCGCAGCGCCGCTTCCGCCTGATTGCGCGCAGTGATGTCGTTGAATGTGACAACCAATCTGTTTGGCAGGAAAGTGGCGTAAAGCTCGCAAAGGCGTACCGAACCATCGCGGCAGGTTACCCGGTATTCTCCGGTGTTGACCGTTTGGCCGGAAGAGTGCGCTTTTTCCAGAAGCGGGTTCCACCGCTCGATCACCTCGCGCCGGTAATCGGGATCCGGGTAGGCCATCTGATACCACTCCGGTGCGGTGGGCGCGGTATGTCCGAAAAGTGTAAGGGCGCTGTGACTCCAGAATTCTATGTTGTTGCCCTGCACGTCGACTAGCGCAATGGGGAACGGTGTTGCGTTGAGAACGGCACGGAGTTCTGCCTCACTATTCCGAAGGGCTACCTCGGCCCGCTTGCGCCCAATCCGCACGCGCTGTTGCTCCAACGCGCTCTGAACGGCGGGTCCCAGTCGTTTGACATGCTCCTTGATGACGTAGTCCCACGCCCCGGCCTTCATGCACTCGACCGCCGTGTCTTCGTTCATCGAGCCCGTAACGATGATGAACGGCACGTCTGGGCAATGCTCCACCGCGAGCTTGAGCGCGGTCATACCATCGAAGTGGGGCAGCCTGTAGTCAGACACGATGAGCGCGGGGCAAAACTCATCCAGTGCCGCGAGATACTTCTCGCGGGTCTCCACCCGTCTGAACTCGCACGAGCCCAGCGCCTTGCTCACCTCCCGTTCGCTCAGCTCGGCGTCGGTCGGCAGATCCTCGACGATCAGGACACGGATAGGCTCACTCACGGATCTCCCTCCCTGACCGCCCGTCACTTCGGGGGCTGGTTCACCAGGAGCCAGTACAGGCCGAGGCTGCTTACCGATTCGGCAAAGGCGTCAAAATCCACCGGCTTCACCACGTAGCTGTTGGCACCGAGGCTATAGGCGGTCTTGATATCCGGATCCTCGCGCGAGGAGGTCACGACCACCACGGGGATGGACCGGGTCCTCTCGTCCTGCTTGAGCGCGCGCAAAACTTCCAGGCCACTCACCTTGGGAAGTTTCAGGTCGAGCAGCACTACCTTGGGCGAATGGCTGAGTTCTCGTGTCGCATACTTGCCGCGACAGAAGATGAAATCCAGCGCCTGGGCGCCATCCTCGACGGTAATCAGCCGGTTGGCCAGGTTGTGTTTCTTCAGCGCCCTGATGGTCAACTCCGCGTCCTGCGGGTTGTCCTCGACCAGCAAGATGTCTACGGCATCCGTATCAGTCATGGTCACGCTCCTCTTTGTTGAAGGGCAAAGTAAAAAGTTGCGCCCTTGTCGATCTCGCCCTCGGCCCACACACGTCCGCCGTGGCGACGAATCACGCGCTGGACTAGGGCCAGGCCCACGCCAGTGCCTTCGAACTCTTTGCTGCTGTGCAGGCGCTGGAACACGCCGAAGAGCTTGCCGACGTATTGCATTTCGAATCCCGCGCCGTTGTCCTGCACGACGTAGACGCTCTCGCCTTGATTCTGCTGTGCGCTCACCTTGATGACGGCCCGTTCCCGTTTGGATGAGAACTTGATGGCGTTCGAGAGCAGGTTCATCCACACCTGGCGCATCAGTGTCGGGTCCGCCACTGCCGCTGGCAGGGCGCCAACCTGGAAGTCGATGCGCGCCAGGCTCTCCGGCGTGGTCAGTTCGTGGAAGACCGAGTTTGCCATGGTCTGCATGTCGACCGGGGACAGGCTCATTTCGGCGCGTCCCAGGCGTGAGAATGCCAGGAGATCGTCGATCAGCCGGCCCATCTTCGCCGTGTTCTCGTGGATGATCGAGCAAAGCCGCTTGCCCTCTGTGTCCAAATGGGACGCGTAGTCGTCGGCAAGAATGCGAGTGAACCCATCGATGGCCCGAAGCGGTGCGCGCAGATCGTGGGAGACGGAGTAAGAAAAGGCCTCCAGCTCCTGGTTGGATTCTTCGAGCTGGGCGGTTCGATCGCGGACGCGTTGTTCGAGCTGGTCACGATGCTTTCGCAGATCTTCCTCGGCCGCCCTCCGCTGTGTTTCGACGTCTAGGCCATGCAGAGCGTAGGCAATGTCGTCCGCCACTTCTTCGATCAGATTCTGTTCGTCCACCAGGTCGACCAGACCGGGGTCCATGGACATGACCAGCAGGCCATGGACGTGTCCCTGGTGTTCCAGCCGGACGGCGATGGCGGACTGGCCCCGGTAGAGCGTGGCCGCGGGACAGTTCGGACACTCCGCCGCTGGATCTCTCACCACGTGGACTCCGCGTTCGTGGACGGCCTTATCACACACGGCGAGCTGTCCGCTTCTGAAGCGATCCTTCAAGGACTCGAAGGCGTCACCCAATCCGGCCGAGGCTGCAGTCATATACTTCCCTGACTCGTCATACAGTGCGATCCAGGCACTGAAGTAGCCCCGTGTCTCGGTGAGGACCTCGCAGGAACGTCGGATGAGTGTCTCGGGATCCTTCTCGCGCACAATGAGCTGGTTCACGTTGCGGATGGCCTTGAGCACCAGATTGAGGTGGCCGATCCTCTCCTCCATGCGTTTGCGCTCGGTGATGTCGAGACAGGTGCCGACCATCCGCAGTGGTTTGCCTCCTTCGTCAACGAAGACGCGGCCCCTGGCGATGATGTCGCGCCGGCCACCGTCGCTGAGTCTGACGCGATAGTCGGTGTCGTAGGGTCGATCCTGCTTCAATGCGTCCGCGACATCCCGCTGCACGCGCTCTCGGTCGTCGGGATGCAGCCGCTCGACGAACTGCGAGAACCGGGAAAGCCCTTCCGGGGCAACGTCGAACAGCCGGTAGAACTCCTCGGAGCCGGTGATCTGGTCATTGAGGGCGTCCCACTCCCAGTTGCCCAGATGCGCTGCACGTTGAGCCTCCTCCAGCCGATCCCGGGCATCCTTCAGGGACTGTTCCACACGTTGGCGAGCGGAAATGTCCTCGAATAGGCCGAGCACCGCGGTCACCTGTCCCCCATCGTCCCTTACCGGCGCCTTTATCGTGTGGATCCAGTACTCCTTTCCCTGGGCGAGGTATCTCTCCTCCATGTCTTTGACCCGCCCCGAGTCCATGACCGCTCGGTCGTCCGCCCGATACTTCTCGGCCAGCTCGGTCGGGTAAAAAGCGAAGTCGTCTTTGCCCACCAGTTGCTCGGGTCTGCAGCCGAGGCTGGCAGCGTAGGGCTGGTTGGCTGCGAGGTAAACGCCATTGCGATCCTTGAGGAAGAGCTGCTGCGGGATGCTCTCGACGATGGTTCGATTGAAGGCCTCGCTCTCTTTCAGCGCCTTCTGCGCCGCGCGTTCCTGGGTCTGGTCGCGGAACACGAGAACCACGCCGGTGGTCTCGCCCTTTTCATTGCGGATCGGCGCGCCGCTGTCGGCGATGGGGCGCTCTTTGCCGTCCTTGCCAATCAGCAGGCTGTGGTTGGCCAGCCCGACCACCTGTCCCTCGCGCAGCACGCGTGCAACCGGGCTCTCGACCACAGCATGGGTCTCTTCGTTGACGATACGGAAGACCTCGTCCAACGGCTTTCCGCTGGCCTGGGACTCGGTCCAGCCAGTGAGCTTCTCGGCCACCGGGTTCATCTGCTTCACCCGGCCGCCCTCGTCCGTGGCGATCACCGCGTCGCCGATGCTGTACAGTGTGGCGCGATAGCGCTCCTCGCCCTCGCGCAAGGCAGCCTCGGCCCGCCTGCGCCAGCCAAGCACCAGCATGAAGGCCACTGCCCAGAAGCCCAGGATCACAGCGATCACGGTCGTGCCCGTGCGGCGGACTTCCTGCTGGTAGCTGGCCAGCGCTTCCGGCTGGTCGACCTTGACCACGATTCCCCAGGGCGCGCGATCGAGCCGGGCCACCGCGGCGAACACCGGCTCGTTCCGGTAGTCCACGAAGGCGTCGAATGCCCCACGTCCATCGAGAGCCGCCGCTGCCGCGAAGTGTGCGGCCTTCGCCGGCCGCCGGAAGGTAAGAGGCGGCGCGGGGTTGTGGCGCAAGGGGCTCAGGAAAACGATGTCGTCGCCGTCGGCTTGCACGAGCACGGTCTCGGCAGACGCCGCAGCCATGGGACGCATGGCCAGGAAGGGATAGAGCCACCGGTTCGGGTCGATTTCCAGCAGGACCACTCCCGACGCCGGGCCACCCCCGTCGGTCGCCCGGGGCGCGCTGGCTGTCCCTGCGCGGGCCAGGAATGCAACGTCCACTCGTCCATTCGCGTGCCGGTAGAAATCGACCGTGGTCTTTCCCCGCGACAGCACCTCGGCAGCGGCCTGCAGGATAGGCTGCTCAAGCGGTCTGCTTTCCCCGGCCTCGATCGCGATGCGCAGGTTGGCGTCGAGCAGCGCGAAGCGGTCGTAGCTGCCGATCCTGAGGAAGCGCTCGACGAACTCGCGCAACTGCGCCGCGGTGACCGCGCCCCGCCCGGTCGTGGCAGCCCCCGCACCGCTGGCGATCGAGGCAAGTGGGGCGGGATAATTGGCCAGGGCCTCGGCGTCGGCCATCCCGCTGGCAATCCACTGGTCGAGAGTCGCCTTGTGCGAGTCGGCGCGCAGCTCAAGTTCCTCCTGACACCGCTTGATGGCCGCCGCCCGCCGCCCGGGCACGTAAGCGAAGAAGAAATACAGGCACGCGCCGGCCAGCGAGGCCGCGCAAAAACCGTAGAGACCCACCGACAAGGGCAATCTCCACCGCCTGCTGCTCCGACCATTCCCGTCGGCTGAACGACCATCTCTCATCCTTGTCTCCCGTCCCCGTACTCTTCCTCGCGATTCACAGCCGACTACCGAGTCGGCCTGCACCCGAGTGCAGCAACAAGCATGCGCCCCTCGCGAATAATCACAAGGCGACTTATGGCTTCTGGAATTCGGTGTAGGGGGAAGTGGGCCAGGCGCCAAGAAACAGCTATCACGAACAAAGATCTTCCATCGTCGCCGGCCCCTACGTTTTCTCGGCGGCTGACGGACGTCGCCTTTTGTGCGATAATTCTGCGGGCTGGCTTTCTGGACAACACGGGAGGGACAAAGTGGAAGACGACGTGCAGGGCAGCAGGATCCTCATGGTGGACGATTCCCCCGACAACCTGCGGCTTCTGACCGCGGTCCTGAAACGCGGCGGCCTTGAGCCCCGGCCGACCACCAGCGGCAAGCTGGCCATCCAGGTGGCGGAGGCAGAGCCGCCCGATCTAGTCGTGCTAGACATCCGGATGCCAGAGATGTCCGGTCTGGAGGTGTGCCGATGGTTCAAGCAGAACGAGCGACTGCGCGGCATTCCCATTATCTTCATCAGTGGCAGCGACGACAAGGTCGAGGGCTTCCGCGCTGGCGGGGCGGACTTCGTTTCCAAGCCGTTTCAGGAGGAGGAGGTGCTTGCACGCATCAAGACCCATCTGCGCCTCCGACGCCTGCATGTGGAGCTGGCGTCGCACAACCTGCAACTCGAGCAGCGGGTTGCCGAGCAGGTCAAGACGGTCACCGCGTCCCACCTGTCGACCATATTCGCGCTCGCCAAGCTGGCCGAGGTTCGCGATGACGATACCGGCCAGCACATCGAGCGGGTGCAAACCTTCTCCAGGATGCTAGGCGAGAGGATGCGCGAGATTGGTTTGCACGTGGCGCAGTTGACCAGCACCTTCATCGAGAACCTGTACCAGACCGCCTGTCTGCACGACATCGGGAAGGTCGGCACGCCCGACGCCATCTTGCTGAAACCCGGAAAGCTAGCCCCGGAAGAGTTCACGGAAATGAGAAAGCACTGCGAACTTGGCGCCGCGACGCTGGCCAAGGTGCTCGAACGACATCCTGACAACGAATTCCTGCGCATGGGCGTCGATACGGCCAGGTCGCACCACGAGTGGTGGGACGGCACCGGCTATCCCGATGGTCTGCAGGGCGCGGCCATCCCGCTCCCCGCACGCATCGTGGCCCTTGCGGATTTCTACGACGCATTGACCTCGAACCGGTGCTACCGGCCCGCGTTCAGCCACGAGAACACCTGCCGGATGATCCAAGCCGGCAGCGGCACGCATTTCGACCCCGACGTCACAACCGCCTTCACGGACGTAGCGGGCGAGTTCAAGCGCGTGCGGCTCGAGATGTGCGTTGAGAACGCCGGCAACGGACCACGGTAGTCATCACACTATGGCGCGAGTCCTGATCGTTGATGATGAGCCAGAGGTGCGGCAGTCCTTGCGCCGCACGGTCGAGCACATGGGCCACCAGGTGACCGAGGCGGCCGACGGCCTCGATGCGGTGAAGGCCCTCGAAGACGCCGCCTTCGACCTGATAGTCAGCGACCTGCGCATGCCGCGCGCGGATGGGTTCGCGGTCCTGCGCAAAGCGCAGGAGCCGTCCGTGCGCACGCCGGTGGTTATCCTGACCGCCAGCACGAAGGTCTCCGATTGCGTGGAGGCCATGCGCTCGGGAGCGTTCAACTTCCTGGTCAAGCCGTTCCATGCCGAGGAGCTGAAGTCGGTGCTGGAAGCTGCCCTGGCCCGTGGCCGTCCGGATCCCAAGGCTGCCGCGCACCGGCCCGCGGAGCCAGACCAGCCCCAGGCGGCGCTGGTCGGCGATTCAGCCGCCCTACGTGGCGTGGTGGAGATGGTCACGCAGGTGGCGGGCACGGACGCCACGGTGCTCTTGCTCGGTGAGAGCGGCACGGGCAAGGAAGTGGTGGCCCGCTTGCTTCACGCCTTCTCGCCGCGGGTGGGGAATGCCTTTGTCGCCGTCAACTGCGGCGCCATCCCAGAAGGGTTGGTGGAGAGCGAGCTGTTTGGCCATGCCAAAGGGGCCTTCACTGGGGCGACAGAGGCGCGCACCGGCAAGTTTCTGGAAGCCGACGGCGGCACGCTCTTCCTCGACGAGATCAGCGAGCTGGCTCTGGGCCTGCAGGTCAAGTTGGTGCGGGTGCTCCAGGACCGCATCATTACCCCCGTGGGCGAGTCCAAGACCCGGCAAGTCGACACCCGGGTCGTGGCGGCGTCCAACAGCGACCTGCAAGCGTTGGTCAAGCAGGGGAAGTTCCGCAGCGATCTTTTCTTCCGGCTCAATGTCGTTCCCATCACCCTGCCGTCCCTACGCGAGCGCGCCGAGGATGTGCGGCCCCTGTGTCAGCACTTCCTGGCATCGGCCAACCGGCGCGCAAGAAGGAACGTGGCTCTCTCGGAGGCGGCCCTGGCCGCGTTGCAACTCTACGATTGGCCCGGCAATGTGCGCGAACTGGAGAACCTGGTGGAACGCCTGGTGATTCTAAATCGTACCGGCGTGGTCGGCGTCGAGGATCTTCCGCGCAACCTGCGCACCCCTGCCGCCGATCTGGCTGCCGCGGTCGTGTCGGATTTCTCGGCCGATGGCATCGACCTTCCGGCCACGCTCGCTCGTATCGAAGTTGTGCTCATCGAGCGAGCCATGCGCGCCGCGAACGGGAACAAGACACACGCCGCCGAACTCCTGGGCCTGAGCCGCACCACGCTTTTCGACAAGCTCAAGCGCGTCGGCATTGAACCGGCCGACTGATCCGTATTGGTTGTCGTTCGATCAAGAGCATAGACGATTTGAACATGGTTTTTCTGCGTCGGAGAACCCTCCCAACGTATGCCGCCACGCCTGCCGGCCTGCCAGCGGCGCCGCGTTCAGTTCGCAATCGCCGTATCCGCCAGAACCGCTTCCAATGGCTTAGCGAAGATCGTCCATTCCGCGGCATGCGGGCCAAGTGCGCCGGCGCGATCCAAGTGCGGCAAGACATACTGGGCCACCACGGCCGAACACGAAACGTAGCGACCGGAAAACACGACTGCGTCCACTCCACCTAATGCTGCCGCAGCGGTGCCTGATGCCAGCAGCATGCGATAGAGCAGAACTTCGCGCGCACGGGTGCACTCACTGCGCGTACTGGTGAGCACGTCGCCCAAGCGCACACGGTGGCCCACCAGACCGGAAAGCCCACTTCCGCCCACGAGAAGTGCGTTGGCGCCCTCTGGGCCAAGACCGGCCTCGCCAGCCAGGGCCAGTGCGACGGCGGGGTCGATCTCGCCGCTGTTGGTCTCGCCTGGCAGGCCCTCAAGCGGCGTGGCGCCGCTCGTGACCGTGATGGGCCGGCGACCCAACACGGCGGCTATCTCGGGCTGCGCCTCAAGGCAGACGGAGAGAATGCGTGCCGGCTGGTCGAATCCTCGCTTGCGCCAGCCGCGGCCGGCTTCCAGTGAAGCCGCCTCGTGATACAAGCCATGGTAGCCCCAACGCCGCAGCGCCAGTTTGTGCGCCAATTCAGGCGACACCGCGTAGGTGCGCTCGCGCGGCGGCAGGTCCACGAAGAACGAAGTCTCGAAGGCCAGGCGGGCCGGGGTTCCGGGAAAGACTTCTTGCACGGCGTGTGCGGTATCAATCAGGCCAGCCACGTGCAGAGGTGACTGTCGCGCAATGCGTTCCAGTCGAACAAAGGCGTTTTGGTCGAGCGGCGCGGTGCCAGGGAATTCTTCGCCGCCAAACAGGCCGTGCACAACCACACTGGTGGCGTCATCCAGCAGGCCCACCGCCTGCGCAATGGCGCGAACCTCGTCGAGAGCCGCGCGCGGCCCCTGCCAGCGGAAACCACGGATGGTGCCGGTGCAGGTTTCACGGCCAGCCGCGAAGCCCGCGTAGTGCAAACTCTTGCCACCGGGAATCAGAACCAGGGTGCTCACAGCGCAATCCTTTCCGCCTGCGTGCCAGTGTTTGACAGCAGGCCGTAACTGAAGCGGGCAATGGCCATTTCCTCGTTGGTGGCAATGGCCAGGATGCGCACGCGACTTTGCGGCGTGGACAAGTCCGCGGGCAAACTGCGCGCGGCTTCGTTCTTTTCGGGATCGATGTCGAGGCCGAAGCACTGCAAGCCCGCGGTCACTGCCCAGCGCACATGGGGAAGCTTCTCGCCAATGGTGTCGGTGAAGATCACGCAGTCTGCCCGGCCCACCAAGGTCAAATACGCGCCCAGGTACTTGCGAATGCGCCAAAGGTAGACCTGCTCCGCCACAGCCAATTGGTCGATGTCCGCAGCTGGCCCGTCAGCCGCACGCGCCACCACGTCGCGAATGTCGGCCGACATGCCCGACAGGCCCAGCACGCCGCACTTGCGATTGAGCAAACCCTCGACCGCGGCGCTGTTGCCCCCCTCGCGCACGAGAAGAGTCAGCGCCACAGCAGGATCCAGATCGCCCGAGCGCGTGCTCATCACCAGCCCCTGCAACGGCGAGTATCCCATGGTGTTGTCGATGGATCGGCCGTTCACGATGGCGCACAGGCTGGCGCCGCCACTGCCCAGGTGGCAACTGACGGCGTTCAGGTTTTCAAAAGGAACACCCAGCAGTTTGGCTGCCTCCTGTGCCACGTACTGGTGACTGGTGCCGTGAAAGCCGTACTTGCGGAAGCCGTGCTTGGCCACAAGAGCGGGTGGCAAAGCGTAGGCGCGCGCCACCTCGGGGATGGTCGCGTGAAAGACGGTGTCGAAAACCACCGTCTCCGGCAGGTTGGGATAGAGGCGCCGACACGCGGCCACCAGACGTACCGCGGGCGGGTTGTGAATGGGGGCCAGCTCCTGGATGCGCTCCAGCTCGGCCATGACCGCGTCGTCCAGGATCACGTGTTGTTTGAAATTGGGCCCGCCGTGCGCCATGCGGTGCCCGATGGCATCGGGCACCAGATCGGGATCCCGTTCCAGCAGCTGCATGACCTGCGTGAAGGCCGTGGCGTGGTCAGGCATCTCCACCACGATGGTTTCCTTCTTGCCTGCCACCTGGTGGTGAATGCGAGCTGGCTCGGCAGTCTTGGGACCGACCCGTTCAGCCTCCCCGCCCGCCAGCTCTTTCTCGCCCGGCATTTCGATCAGCCGGTACTTGAGCGATGAGCTTCCGCAGTTGAATACGATGATGCGCATGACGTCCCCTTGAATTGCGGTCAAATCTCGTCGGGGATCCAGCCGAAGACTGGGATGCCCACCAAGCCATGGGCCATAGCCGCGGTTCCGTAGGTGCACTCCACGATCTTGGCGATCTCCACTGATTCGTTCTGGCTGTGTGCCTCTTCCTCGCGACCTGGGCCGTAGCCGATGGTCGGGATGTGAAACTCGTTGGACAGCACGCTGCCGGCGGTGCCCATGCCCAGACGCGAAAGCTTCCATTTGCCCGGCCGAACCGCGCAGCCAGCCGCAGACAGCGCCTGACGAGCGCGCGACAGCAGCGGACTGAAGGGATCGGTGCTCCAGGCGTGGGTGACTCGCTTGACCTGCACAACCAGGCCCGATGGCATAGTCTCGGCCCGCTCGCGCACGGCCACGTCCACCTCGACCGCACCGGCGAGTTGCGCCAGTCGCTCGGCCTCGTGGCGCATGCGACCCACCACGCCGTCGACGGCTTCCTCGAGGCCGAGGCGACGTTCCACGCCAATGGTGGCGCAGCGAATCCCATGGCTGTCTTCGAAGTGCGGCTTGCCCATGAGCATGGCTTGCACCGCCGCTGCCGGATCGGTGTCGCCCATGCCGTTCGACACCAGGTCAGCCGCGTCGGCCACGTGAAAGGGATTGTTGCTGCGCAGGCGGATGTCCATTTCGGCGCGGCCATCGTGGCCGTAGTACAGGCCCAGATCGGTCGGCTCGCCCAGCACGGCGTACTCGGGGCGCAGCCCCATTTCTTTCAAAGTGAATTCGATGAGGCCGCGCATGCCGACGGAGATGCCGTTCTCTTCAGCCACGGTGGCGGCCACGATCAGGTTCCCGCGCAAAGGCAGAAGGCTGCGCTTGAGCAAGCCGGCAGCAAAGACCTGCGCCGCCAGTCCGCCCTTGCAGTCGGCCGCGCCCAGACCGTGCAGCTTGCCGTTCTCGATGCGGCCACTCCAGGGTGAACCCGGCCAGCTCGCTTCGTCGCCAGGCGCCACGGTATCCAGGTGACTGGCCAAGAGCAGATTGGGGCCATCTTCCACCCCGTGCAGCACGCCCACCACGTTGCCGAAGCCATCGGTGGTGACCGAGTCGAAGTCGAGGGCGCGCATCTGCTTCTCCACCAGCGCGGCAGCACTCGACTCGTCCCGGGTCAAACTGCGTGTACGCAAGAGTGCCTGCGCAAACGACGTCAGCTCGCCCTGCAAACCTTCCAACTTGCCTTTCAACAGATCGTACATTGTTGCGTCTCCTTTGATCGTTTCGTCGCTTCTCGTTGATGTTCTGCTGCCTCTCTTAGCAAGCGCCGTGCCGATGGCGTCTTTCCTGCCTTTGTCGTTCCCCGCACCCCGTCCGATGTTTCAACTTGCAAAGTGAACGTTTCAGATTGAAATACTGGGCGCATCATGCGAGTCGAAGACCTGAAGCTGGACGAACTGCTGGAATTTCGCGACGGCGCCATCGACTTTCAGGGCCGCCGCCTGGTCCTGCACAGCACCGACGCCTTCGCCCAGTTCCGCAAGGATCTTTTCGAGATGGTCGGGCTCGTGCAGGCCCGGCGCATTCTGACTCGCTTCGGGTATTTCTGGGGTCAAGCCGATGCCGCGGCCATGCGCCGGGTGTTCAAGTGGGACAGCGTCGTGGATCTGGTGAAGGCCGGGGCGCGCCTGCACGCCTTGCAAGGCGTGGCCCGCTGGGTGACCAAGAAACTCGATGTCGATCCGGTGGCTGGCCGTTTCGAGATGGAGGTGGTCTGGCATGGCTCGGCCGAGGCCGAGGAACACGTGGCGGTGCTTGGCCGCACAGCCCACCCGTCGTGTTGGATGTTGGCCGGCTATGCCAGCGGCTTCATGTCGTTTGCCCTGGGTCACGATGTGTACTTCGTCGAGCAGAGCTGTCGTGTGATGGGCGAACGCGTGTGCACGGTTGTGGGCAAAGACCGCGCCTCGTGGGGTGCCGTCATCAACCCTCACCTGCCCTATTTTCAGGCCGCTGACATCAAGGGAAAGATCCATAGCCTGACTGAGGAGCTGCGCCGGGTGACGCGGGAACTGGAGCGCAGCACCGAGCGACTGACCACGCTGGAGCGGCCGCCGCTGGTCGAGGTGCGAAGCAAGGCCTTCGCGGCCGTGCTGGACCTGGCCACTCACATCGCGCCCTTTGATTCTTCGGTGCTCATCACCGGCGAGAGCGGCGTGGGCAAAGAAGTGGTGGCGCGTCTGGTTCACGCGCGCTCGCAGCGCAGCCACGGGCCGTTTCTGGGCATCAACTGCGGGGCGCTGCCGGAAACCCTGCTGGACTCGGAGCTGTTCGGCCACAAGGCGGGCGCGTTCACTGGCGCCACCTCCGATCACGCGGGGCTGTTTGAGGCAGCCGCGGGCGGAACGCTTTTTCTCGACGAGATCGGCGAGATCTCGCACGCCTTGCAAGTCAAATTGTTGCGCGTGCTGCAGGAACGTGAGATCCGGCGCGTGGGCGAGAGCCGCACGCGCAAGATCGATGTGCGCATCCTAGCCGCCACCAACCGCGATCTGGCCGAGGCCATGCGCCGGGGCGCGTTCCGCGAGGACTTGTACTATCGCTTGCGGGTCATCGAGATCGCGATCCCGCCCTTGCGCGAGCGTAAGGAAGACATTCTGCCGCTGGCGCGCTTCTTCGTGGAGCGACTGCGGGTGAAGCTGAAGATGCCCAAGCTGCGCCTGGCCGCCACCGCCATCGACCCGCTTTGCGCCTATGCCTGGCCCGGCAATGTGCGCGAGTTGGAGAACGCCATCGAGCACGCCGCCGTGCTCTCGCGCAGCGGCTCCATCACGCCCGAGCTTCTGCCCTCCAATGTCGTGCTGAGCGCCGGGGCGCGCCCTGGGCAAGGCCAGGGAGCGCGTTCGCTCGATCAAGTCGAGCGGGAACATATCCGCGCGGTGCTGGCCGAGTCAGGCGGCAACCGCACGCGCGCCGCCGCCGTGCTGGGCATCAGCCAAGCCACCCTGTGGCGCAGGCTGAAGACTGTGAAGGACGAACGCTAACTAGAGTCTGTCGGGAAATTACGGGCCGCCCGCAGGGCCGGCCCGCGGGTCGCGGCTAGCGGGTGGCGTGGGCGAG
>PLNW01000061.1 GCA_003142855.1 Myxococcales bacterium | reverse complement strand
CTTTTTGAATCAGTAGTGTTAGGTGGTCGTGGCGAGACGGGTTGTCGTCGGAGACGTGGGCACGCGAATGGCTTGGCTCCACGCCGCTGAGCGCTTTTGCCAGGGTCTCGGGTTTGGCGAGGTCGGCCTGTACCACACCGACCTTCGGGTCGAATAGCACCTTGGCGGGATCGCGCGTCAGTGCCCGCCCGGGCAGTCCGGCGGAGACCCCTGCTTGGTGGGCGCGGCTTTCGCGTGGGTGATGCTCACATGGCGCATCGGACGGAGCTTCCTGGCCGATGCGGTCGGCAAAGAGTCGATCCCCGTGGCCACCTTCTGTCGCCCGGATCATTGAGCGTCGGCCTGTGCGCAAAGTTGTTGCAGCTGGTGAACTCGGCGTCGCCGTGCACAGCGAACAACCAGTGCATCAGCAGCGTGTGCTCGGCCGGCGCCTGCCACTGAGGCGCGCGTTCTCAAGGCTGCTCCAAGGCTGCTCCAATTGGGCCGTCAAGTAGCGGTTGAGTGAGCGGCGGTGATTGGGGCGTGGCTTGTTGGCAGGACGACCCCTTTAGAACCTATTTCAGTAGGGCGTAAACACAAAGTACGGCGACTCGGAGGATGAGTCAAAAAGTTGTGGCCTCGACGATCTGGCCTCCTTGTAGTGGCTCATGGGACAGACCCACGGCGAGCAGGTAGTCCGCGCCGGCATTCTGGATGCCGTCGACGATCTGCTTCTGGTAACCCATGGCATCGATGGTGACCAAGCAGCCTTTGAGATTCAGTAGTTCCAGCAACCTTGGAATCGCGGTGATCTCGTTGGACTTCTCCTCGGTTTTGACCTGCCCGAGCACGATCCCATTGCCAGCGGCCCACGCGCTGACCATGTGGACGAACGCGCTCCTGCCGGCCTCTTGGAAGGATCGGCGCCACGTCTTGCCGTCGATGGCCACGACTTCTCCGTGCGTGAGCCGGCGAACAGCCGCGCTGACGAAAAGATGACAATAGCCTGACTCCGGCAGCACGGCACAGTGCTCAGGCGTGAAGACTGAACGATTTCGTTCAGTTGGGCGTGTCAGGATTCTGCAAGCACAGCGGCCGTCGAGGTTTCACGTCGTCTGATGCAGAAGAACTGATGGACGGGGCGAACTGGGGCTGCGAGATTCTATCCCTAGATGTTCAATCAGCGACGGCTGACGGCGGCCAAGGCAACGTGAGAATTCGATTCATCTACCCGGATCCGAACCCTCGCGTGGGCTTGAGTGGACGAAAGGTCGAAAGCGCCGCGCTTCAGCTCCTGGCGGCGATCACCCCGCCCGAACATCACGTTTCCGTGATGCAAGAGCATCTGGGTGACGCGATTCGCTTTGACGACGCCGACGTCGATCTGGTGGGCATCTCCGCCATGACCATCCAGGCCCGCCGCGCCTACGAGATCGCCGACGGGTATCGCAGCGCCGGCAAGAAGGTGGTCCTGGGCGGAATTCATCCCTCGGTGCAGCCCGCCGAGGCTCTGCAGCACGCCGACGCGGTGGTGGTGGGCGAGGCCGAACCGGTCTGGTCGCAAGTGCTCGCAGATGCGGCGACGGGCAAGCTGCACGGCCTGTATCGCGGCAAGGAATACGCGGACCTTACCCAGCTTCCCGCCTACCGGCGCGACCTGTTCCCCAAGCGGTCGACCTTGTCGCTCGCGTCGGTGCAGGCGGCGCGGGGCTGTCCCTATGATTGCTCCTTTTGTTCGGCCACGTTGTTCTCCGGTCGCAAGTACCGCTACCGTCCGGTGGAGAACGTCATTGCCGAGATAAAGGCGCTGAAGACGCGCGTCATCCTCTTTCTTGACGACAACATCTTTTCCAGCGAGCCGTACTGCCGTGCGCTCTTCACCGAGCTCAAGAAACTGGACATCATCTGGGTCGGGCAGGCTTCACTGCACCTCACCGCAGGCAACCCCAGCCTGCTCAAACTCGCGCTTGACAGCGGTTGCATCTCCCTCTTCGTGGGCATCGAGTCGCTGACCGCCTCCAACCTGAAGGCCACCGGCTCGCTGGCCAAGAACAGGGTGAGCACGCCCGCAGAGATCGGAAAGAGCATCCGTGTCCTGCACGATCACAACATCGTGGTCATGGCGGGTGTGATCTTCGGGTTTGATGCCGACGATCCCGAGGTATTTGATCGAACCCGGGAGTTCCTGATCGCGAACCGCGTGGGCCATGGATCCTTTTCGGCTCTCACGCCCTTCCCGGGAACCAAGCTGTTCGAGACGCTGCACGCCCAGTCACGCATCACAACCTACGATTGGTCGAAGTATGACGGGGCGACCGCGGTGTTCTTGCCCAAGATGATGACCGCCGAGCAATTGCAGGAAGGCACCCGCCAGATAGGCGTCAACTTCTACAGCACGCCGAAGATCCTTCGCCGCTTCTGGACGAATCGTCATCATCCGCTTTTCTACCTGGCCACGAGTTTTGCCTGGAGGCATTCCAACCGCTTGGAGAACCACGTGCCGTTCCTGCGTTCCAGCGGTTCGTGGACGGACCACGGCAAGTCCTCCGCGCTCGCGATCGAGAGATCGGCCGAGCAGAGACTGCTCGCGCCCGCGGATGAAAGTGGCGAGAAAGAGATTGCTCGGGCTGCTGGGGTTCCCAGATAGCGCGACTGGGGACCGTCTGGGGGCGGCCCACCACCGCTGCCTCCGATGCCGCCACTGATTCCAATGGTGCCACCCACGCCACGACCGCCCCGTGGTGGCTATAGATCGCATCCGTGCGAGATGCGGCGGGGTCACTAGCGCCGGTGGCATGAGTGTGGCAGGCTCCAACGCGCCGCGCTCGCTCAAGCGACACAGCCCGCGCCCACACCGCCGCCGGAGGCGACTGCCGTCGGGTCATGATCAACGTCATCGACACCAAGAACAACAAACAGGTGGCCACCATCAACCACGGATTCGAGCCGCCCAAGCCACCCTACGACTACGAAGAGCAGACCATGCTCGACCCGCTCAACCGGCAGTCCCCAATGTCGGACGTGTTCCTCGATCTTTTCAGGGACATGGTGGCCAAAGATGAGGCCTACCGCCAACGCCTCGAACGCCACTACAGCGCGAAGATCCGTCTCCACGCCACCGGGTGGGTCCCTGGTCCCCGGTGATACTGGTGAAAGTGGGACCCTCGCTGGCCGCTGGCGACACACTCCGTGCTCGTCATGGCCCCATGTTCCTGGGTCGGCCTGCAAGATGTACTGGGCCTGAAGCCCCACTCTTACCACTACTGATTCAAAA
>PLNW01000052.1 GCA_003142855.1 Myxococcales bacterium | reverse complement strand
GTGACCATGATTTCTACTCCGACAGGGGCAGGTGAGCAAGACAAAGAATGACATCGCGCCCAAGCATCCTTGCCACTGAGGGCGCGCGAGAGTGGCTCGTTCCAACCGAGCAGTGGCGGTTCTCCTTCCCACGGCTCATCCATATCTTGTTGCGCGGACGACGTGACACGGAAAAGGGAAGTGACGATTGCGTAGATCTGAAAGCGCGTCTAGCATAAGGCCCGGCTCGCTTCCAGGGAGTTCACGAATGCGAATTCAAACCACCACTTCCGGATTTTTCGCCGCCCTTCTTGTTGTAACGGGCTCTGCCTTTGCTCAACCCGGAGTCTCGCCGCCCCTTCCTGGGCCTGTTGCGCCTGCGCCTGAATTGACGCCAGCGCCGCCCCCTGTTCCTGCAGCCACTTCCCAGCCCGCTGTCCCGGTCGCGGCTGCGTCCGCGTCCGAAAACGACGCCAGTTTCCGTGGATTCATTCCTCAGCTCAGTCTGGGTGGGGCGGTTGGTCTTCTGCACATGAGCTCCGCCGAAGCCGGCCCAGTGGGGCACCTTCGCCTGGGTTTGCACGGCGAGTTCTTCAGCGGCAGCAACGTATTCGTCCGGCGCGTGACTCCGCCTGGAGGCGATCATGACACCCGCCTGCAAGGGGCTTTGACCTTTGGTATTACCCCGCTCAATTATCTCGAGGTATTCGGCGCGGTTTTGGCTTCGGAGAATCGCAATCGCCGTCTTTGTGGCCCGGATGCGACAGGCAAGGAGCAGTGTGTGCCCGAAGCCAATCGCACCGATCCCGAGGTCATCAAGTCCTTCGGCGATTTGCTCCTGGGGGTCAAACTGGCCTATCCCGTTGCAGCGGGGTTCTCCGCCGGTGGCGAGGTCGGGATTCGCATGATGTCCTCCATAACAGGTATCTCCTTTTCGCCTGACTCGACTTCCCTCTGGGTGAACGCACTGGCCAGCTATGATCTGAGGCCCATCCCCCTGCGATTCCATTTGAACATCGGCTACTATCTGGACAATTCAGGCAATCTGCAGAACTACGATGCGGCCAAGAGTTCCGCTGTCACCCGCTACGTTTCCAAGTTTGCCTATGGTATTTCCGAGGACCGTTTCCGGCTGGCGCTTGGCGTGGATGCGCCCTTCGGCGAACTGACCCAGGGATTTTCGCTGCGGCCCCTCATTGAATATCACTTTGAGTACCTGACAGGGTCCAAGGACCAAGTGATTTACAATCAGGAGCACGCGACTTGCGGCACACCGGGCGCCTCCGCTTGCGCAGACAACAGGGACCAGCAGAGCCTGACCCTCGGGGTACAGGCACAGATTGCGCACGGATTGACCTTGACGCTCGGTTTGGATGTGGCGTTGCACTCGCCCGGTTATGCCTATGCCCCGTCCCTGGCCCCATGGAATCTGCTATTCGGCATGGGCTATCCCTTCCGTCTGCTCCCGCGGGTCGTGACGCACGAGGTGCCGGTCGAGACGATCGAAGCGCCACCCAAAGGCCTCGTGGCAGGGAGAGTCGTCAGCACGGTCGGGACGCCCATCGAGGGAGCCGTGATCGGGGTTGCCGGTCGCGCGTATTCTCGTGTTTTGACCGACACCGATGGGACCTTCCAGAGTGTGCCGCTCGCCCCTGGGCCCATCGAACTGGTCATCGTGGCCAATGGCTTCGACACGGTCTCGGCCAAGCTGGACGTCATTGCGGGGCAGGCCGCCAACGTCGTGTTCGCGCTCACTCCGCATGTGCCGGCTGCGCGCGCGGTGGGACACATTGGCGACAGTTCTGGTAAGGGCGTGGCAGCGGCACTCAAACTCGCTGGTCCCCAGATTGCCGAAGGAAGGTCGGATGAATCGGGCGCCTTCTCTGTGCCCGTCGTGCCTGGCCAATATGTTCTGCGCATCGATGCGGACCAGTACTTGTCGAAGCTCGTACACCTGACTGTAGCGGAGGGACAGGAGAACGCCGTCAAGGTCACACTGCGCGCTCGTCCCGCATTGGCAAATGTGACATTCAATGATGGGAAGTTCAAACTGCGCCAGCCCGTCGCCTTCACGTCGGCCGGCAGGCAGCCATCGGCCGAGTTGGCTTCGGGCTCGTTCCAGCTACTCGATGAAGTCGTCGATGTCTTGGTCAACCACCCGGAGATTCGCCAGGTGCGCGTTGAGGCACATTGGGGCAGGGGTTTGGCCGCGGCCAAGGCCCAGGAACTGACCGACGCTCAGGCCAAGGCGGTCGCCCAGTACCTGGTCGAGCAAGGCGTGGGCCCCGAGAGAGTGGTGTCCGCGGGGATGGGCGCGACGAAGCCGCTGGTTCCCAATTTGGGCAAGGGCAAGTTGAAGAATCGCCGTATTGAGTTCGTGGTCGCGAACTAACGAACTGACTACTTCTTGTCTTTGCCGGCGTCATCTGGCGCGGGCGGCTCAGCTTCTTTCAACTTCTCCAATTCCAATGGGTGATGGTGTTGCATCTCCTCCTCGGTCAGCTCCCCGGTGAGCCACACCTTGCTCATGGGCCAGACGTCGGGACTGAAGATGACGGAATACAGGTGCCATATAATGATGGCCAAGAAAGCCAGCGCGGCTTCGTAGCCGTGGATGGCGGCGGCCACGTCAAGGCCGAGCTTGGGCATGTGGCGCATCGACCATCCCGGGAACCACAGCACGAATCCTGTCACGCCCATCACGATCGAACCCCAAACCACGGCCAGATACTCGAACTTCTCGATGAAGTTGAATCGCGCGTAGGCGGGCCGCTCTTTGGATCGACCCAGGTTGAAAGCGACGAGCTGCCTGAAATCTTTGTAGTCCTTGATCCTAGGCATCATTTCGACGAGATCCCTGCGCGCGCGCCGCGAGGAGAGCACGAAGATGGTGTGCACCAGGACCAGCGTGATTAGGACAATGGCGGCGCCCCGGTGGATGAGCCCGCGCAATTGGAAGCTGCCGGGCGTACTGAAGATGCCTTTGAAGAAACTCGATTCCGGGAACAGGATGGGAAGCCCGGTGAAGATAAGGGTCAGGAACGACAGCATCATGATGATGTGCTGGATGCGGTAGCTGACCGGAAAGCGCAGATAGACCTTGCCTACCCGTTTGCGCCTGATTTCGGGATCTCGGCCTTGCAGCCTGGCGAATAGCCTGCGCGCATAGTGGCTGAACAGATCCAGGACAATGTAGGCGATGAATCCGCCCACAGTCGCGACGATCAGAATGATGTAGGAGAGCTTAATGAGAAACACCAGCGGGTTGTCTTTGAGAGTCTGGTTCTGATGGATTTTTCCCAGAGCCAGAAACCGGCTGGGGCCGGAATGGCAGTTGCCGCAGGTTTCGCCCAGGTTTTTGGGGTTGACCCTGGACTTCGGGTCATTGGACGGCAGGATGTCGTGCGAGCCGTGGCAGCTTGCGCAGTTGGCCGCGCGTTTGTCGCCGAATCCCTGGGCGATGCCGTGGAAGCTGGACTTGTAGGTCGCCTCGCGGTTGGGCGGCATCTGGTAGCGCGAGCTCAAGAGCGCGTTTTGGTGGCATGCGCTGCAGGTCTTGGTCACGTTTCCTGAATAGACCCGCGAGTTGGGGTCGTCGTGCTTCTGGATGGTGTGTTCGCCGTGGCAATCGGAACAGGTGGGAACGTCTTGATTGCCTTGCGCCAGCAATTTCCCGTGAACGCTCGCCTGGTAGGCCTCCGCGATCTTCTGGTGACACTTCGAGCAGGTCTGCGGCAGCTTGTAGCGGTCGACGTAGGATTCCTTCTTGGAGACTTTGGCAATGTCGTGTTCGCCGTGACAGTCGGTGCAGACTGCGGCGGGCAGATTGGTGAAGGCCTGATTGAACCGGCCGTGGATGCTGGAGGCGTAGGCCTTCACCCGCTCGCTGCTCTTCATTTGCCACGATTTGTCTTCGCGGTCGACGTGGCACGAGACACAAGTGGCGGTGACGTTCTTTCTGGAGACCTGGGATTCCGCTGTGGTTGGCGACAAGATGTGATGGGAGCCGTGGCAGTTCTGGCACAGGGGCGCGCGCGGGTCGTGTTTGCCCAGCTTGGCCACGCCGTGCACGCTGTTGCGATAGAGAAGCGGGATGCCCTGGTTTTCCGCCTTCACCATGTTGCTTTGATGGCAGACCGAGCAATCAACCGGCTCGAAAGGCTTGTGCGCGGTGCGGCCCTCGGGAACTTCGGCCGCGGCATCGGGCTTGTGGCAGGCCGTGCATCCCAGCGCCTGGTGGGGCGTACCCTTGAACAGCTCAGGCGTGACGGCCTTCAGCTCCTTGCCGTCAGTCTCGTTCTGGTCGGTGGCATGGCACTCCGAGCAGGCCGCGTCGTCGAGATCCTGCGCACGCCCCTGTGAACTCAGACCGAAGAGCGACAGGCCCAGTGTCGCGAAGAAGATCGCCGTCCCGCATCTGCGAGAGCGCGAGGAAGCCGAAAACCGGCTAGCGCCACGGGCACGTTCCTGCGCAGTTTGGGGCATCAACCGCATATTAGGCCGCGCGCGTGGGCCGCGTGCAAGGGGAAAAGGGGACTCACTTCGTCCCGTTTTGGCGCAATTGATGCGTTGGACTAGGACAGGTAGTCCGCATTGATGAAATTCGACGTGCGGCCCAGCAAGATGTCGCGCAGAAAGTCGCGGTTTCGTCCTCGGACGCGGCCACCATGCTGCGAATCGAGAAGCAGCACAGGGCCCCGAGCCGCCCGGCCCTTCACTGCGCCTGGGTCGGAACTTGGAGCAGGGGAACCGGAGGCCCAGGCTCAGCCTTCTCTCGATTCACCAGCCAATCCGCCCAGAAGCTTGCGGCGGCCAACACCACCGCGCTGATGGCCACACCCTGAGTCCACCGTGCCCAGCTGGCGTAGGTGTTGAAGTCGGCGGACCCTGTGCGCTTCTGGTCGCCCTCGGCGTACGAGTAAATCGCTACGCCCCCACTCAGCACGCCCACACCAAGCAAGCCAAAGCCGACGTAGCGCCAGCCGTGCGTCTTGGTCTCAGTCAGCGTGCCCGCCAGAGTCGTGTGGCCGCCCGCGACGAGCGTGACGGCACCTTCGGCGCCGCGAAAGCCTTCGCGTTCTAGGGCCACCGAGTAGAGGCCGGGTGGCAGACGCAACTTGGCCGGCCCACGCCTCGCCATCGAGATGTGGTTGACCAGGATGTTGGCCTCCGGCGGGTCGGGGATCACTTCGAGCTGTGCATCCCGGGACGCATCGACGGCGCCAGGTTCCGCGGACGCAGACGGAATGGAGGAGGCGGAAGAGGCGGAGCCAGCGTTTGCAGCGGCCCCTGCGGAAGGTGCAGGCATCCGCTCCGCCACAGGCGCAAGCGGGCCTATCGGCTCGGGCGATCCGGGTGCGATGGGCGCCACTGGTGGAGCACTGGCTTGCTGCCGCTGTTTTTCAGCCGCGGCTTTGAGATCGCGAATCTGTCGCTCGACCTCGTCGCGGTTGTCAGCGTCGGGCGCTTCGCGTAGATAGTTGCCGTACAGCCTGATGGCCTCGGCGTACTCACGCAGCTGCCGGTGGCACTGTGCGATGTTGTAGAGGAACGACGGGTCCTGTTTCAAGCGATACGCTTCCTTGAATTGATCCAGCGCCTCGCGGTACTCACCCAATTGGTAGTGCATCCGGCCTTGCTTGAAATGCGCTTTGGCGGTTGCGGCCACGGTGGCAGTCCCCTCCGCCGCTTTGCCTTCGGAGGCGATGGCGCTGATTAGCGAAATCATCAGCGCCACGACAAGCACTTGGGGTAGTCGTCTCACGAGGGCTCGATGCTATGCGAACGTGGTTCTGTACGCAACCCATCCGACTGCGCCAGACGCCCCGCGGGTGGATGGCTGCCACCCGATCGCGTCTTGCCCATGTGGTCACATGGGACTACACTGAGATCATGGTCGCGAACGTGCGCACCGCCAAGGCGAGACTGTCCGAGTTGCTCGATCGGGCCGCAGCCGGCGAGGAGATTGTGATCACCTCAGACGGCCGGCCCAAGGCCAAGTTGGTGGGCATCCCACCAGTGCGCGCGACCTATCGTGTGAACAGGCGTCTTCTGGCCCTGTCTCCGCGAAAAGCCGGTCCCTCTGCCCAGACGATCATCCGCCAGGACCGTGACGGACGTGACTAGCATGTATCTCGACAGCGCGATCCTGGTGAAGCTGGTGGTGCGTGAGTCCGACAGCGTGTTCTATGCCGATATGGTTGATGGCCAGATCGTCTGGTCGGCCGAGCTGGCCCTGTCCGAATGCTTCTCGGCCCTGCTGCGCAAGGAACGCGAAGGTTCCATCACGACTCGACATCGCCAGGCGGCCTGGCGACAGATGGAAGACGATCTCAAGCATCGCCGCCTGAATTTGGTGGGTATCACTCGTTCGATTTTCGAGCGGGCCAATGCCATCCTGGCCGGCTGTCACCCGGACGTGGCCCTGCGCTCCGTCGATGCCATCCACCTGGCCGCCGCCGCACAATGCGCTTCCTGGCCGTTGTGTACCAACGACACCCGCATGCGCGCCGCCGCGACCCGCATGGGATTCCCGCTGTCACCGCTGCCTGGCGCAAGGTGACACTAGGCTTCGCCCAGCACCCCATTCACGGCGGCGTCTGCTGACTGTCCCTCACGCACGCGGGTGGCGATGGCATCGAGACACCGTGGCTCCCCAACAGGGAAGATGAGAAGGAGGCGCCGCTGAACTTCGTCATGTGACATATAGGGAGGCAGAGTCATCGGTCACCGTAGAGGAGATTGCACGCTTGCTCGATCTGATCGCGAGAAGGGGAGTGACGCAGGAGCTTGGTCAGTCCAGCCAGCGTTTCACTGTGAGGCAGCGGCATCGACTCCAGCTCGTAGGCGGAAACCGCGACGGTGCCGCTGATACAGCGGAATGCCCGATCTGCGGCGGAGCTGTTCAAGAATGCGGCCAGTGTGCTGGCCTCGACCGCCAGCTTTGGCACAATGGGGATGATCATGTTGAGATGGTTCTCGACGGTGACGGCCCCATGCTTGTCGAGGAACGCCTGCGGCAGTTCGGCGGCGATCAGTCGACGGACTTGCTCCTTGGCGGTGGTTCGCTGGAGCAAGACGCAGGGCTTGCGGACGAGCAGGAAGTCCTCGTCGTCGCGGACGGCGAAGTAGGGGGAGTGGTTGCGCCGGGCCGCGCGGAATGAGAACTCGCCATCAGCACTGACCGCCTCTGCCCAGATCAGGGGAACCGTTCCTCGCTGGGCATGCTCGCGCAGACGATCCTTGAAGCGGTTCCAGACGAGGGGGCCTGTGCTCACCCGATAGCCCCAGTCTGCCAGGCGGTCTGGCATCGCGCGAAGTCGCGCTGCCGTGCGAGCTGCCGACCTCGCCCTGGGCATGATCCACGGCTGGTCAGGATTTGGAGGGAGCGGCACGTCCACCGCCTGCGAGACGTCCACATGCGGGCCGTCCACCTCGACGAAATAGACCCGCAACTTGCCGCCCCGTTGACCGCGACGAAAAACGGCGAGCAGCGTTTCCTGGAGGACGTCATCGAATACCCCTGAGCGTTCGGATACGAAGTCCAGGGCCACCGGAGCAGCCTCGGCCGCAAGCAACGCGCGAAGGCTCTTGTAGTACTCACCGCACAGGAAGCTGGTCGGCGTCACGTAGGCCACGACGCCACCGGCGCGAGCTTTGCGAACCGCCAGGTCGAGAAACAGACCGTAGAGATTGGCGTGACCGAAAAGGCTGCGCTTGTAGACGGAACGCAGGTCGAGCGGCAGAGTGACCCGGCCATAGGGTGGGTTACCAACCACCAGATCGAAGTTGCCAGCCTCGAATTGGGTGAGGCTGTCGCAGACCTTGATGGGACTAAGTTGGTCATCACCTGAGAAGCCGAGCAGCTCGTTCAGCGTGGCGTCCAGAAAACTCAGGGACATCCACGCCGCGAAGGGATCGATCTCGAAACCCGCAAGCCGGTTCGACAGGCTGCGAAGGGTCACCCGACGATCGCAACCCTTCAGCGACGCGACCATCTTCCGCGCCACGGGACCAAGGAACGCCCCGCCGCCACACGCGGGATCGAGAACGCGAGCGCGATCCCAATCCACGCCCGCAGCCGAGGCCGAGTCGAGCAATCGACGGACCACGGCCGGCGGCGTGTAGAAGACGCCATGCTCGGAACGAAATCCATCGGGCAGCATGGCCGCGTAGGCGCTGCCGACGAGGTAGGCCGCATCGTCGACGGAGCGCAGAGCCGCCAGCTCGGCGAGCGCGGCGGCGAGGGCCATGGCCTCCCGGTCTATGGGCCGTGATGATGTCGAAGGCGCAGGACGCAGCGTGCGGGTCGGACGAGGGGTGAGCTTCGACCAGTAGTGCGAAACGATCGTGGTGACGAAGGACTGGGCGTACGCCAGCCGGAGTTTTGGCGGCATCGACGCCGCCAGCGTGCGTGCGCGACTCTTGAGTGGCTCAGTTGTCGGTTCGGGCGCCGGCGGGAAATCCAGGGTTGATTCGATCAGACGAGTGCGCAGAGCTAGTTGGGCGCTGCTTGGCCGTCTCGTCATAGAGTCAGGATCGCTGAAGAACTTGGATGAAACAAGCTGCGCCTGTCGTCCCACTCGGCCGCGCTCGCGGAGTCGGGCAGATTCTGAACTTCACGGGTCGATCAAGCCTTGCGGCGGACAAGGTCGCGCTCTCTCCCGCCGAGAGCAGGTTTGCGCTCCCGGTGGGCGGCCGCGCGTGGTGGGACGCGGACTGTCTTCCCATTCTCCACGACTACCAGGCAGGTTCCCGTCATCAGCGCGAGGCGTTCCGCCCTCTGCCGCGCGCGGCGCAAGGCCGCGAGCGCGCCCACTGGGTCAATACCAGCGCTTTCTTGGAGTTTCTCGCTTCTCATGACCTTGGCGACAGGATAACGCTAAAGCGCTCGCAGCGGGGACATCCGGCAATGGCAACTGCCGGAGTCTTGTGGCAGAGGGCGAAACTGACCGGCGTCCCGTCCGCGAAGATGTTCCGCCGCCCACAACGCATAGCGTCCTCGCGCCCACGCCGACGCATCAACCTGGGCGGGTTCTTGGGGGGTTTCTCCCCTATACTCCGCGCTCCCGGCCGCCTGGCCGTTACGCGTAGCGCATGAAGACTCACCCAAAACACCAGCCCATTGCCGTGGTCGGGGTCGCCGCCCTTTTTCCTGGCTCCATCGAGAAGGACGGCTTCTGGCGCGACATCCTGGCCGGCCGCGATCTCATCACGGATGTGCCGGCCAGCCACTGGCTGATTGACGACTACTACGACCCGGACCCGCGCGCGCGCGACAAGACCTACTGCAAGCGGGGCGCGTTTCTGCCCCAGGTCGACTTCGATCCCGTCGAGTGGGGCGTGCCGCCGTCGATTCTTCCGTCGACCGACACCAACCAGCTCCTGGCGCTCATCGTGGCGCAACAGGTGCTGGAAGATGCGTGCGGAGGATCGTTCAAGGATCTGCCGCGCGACCGCGTGAGTGTGATCCTGGGCGTGACCTCGGCGCAGGAACTGCTCGGCTCGATGGTCAGCCGGCTGCAGCGACCAGTGTGGGTCAAGGCGCTGCGCGAGATGGGCCTAGCCGAAGACAAGGTCACCGACGCGTGCGAGCGCATCGCCGCCCACTACGTCGAATGGCAGGAGAGTTCTTTCCCTGGAATCTTGGGCAACGTCGTCGCTGGCCGCATCGCCAATCGCCTCGATTTGGGCGGCACCAACTGCGTGACCGACGCGGCTTGCGCCAGCAGCCTGTCCGCCCTGTCCATGGCCATGGCCGAGCTGCACATGGGTCACTCGGATCTCGTCATCACTGGCGGGGCCGACACCATGAACGACATCTTCATGTACATCTGCTTCAGCAAGACGCCGGCGCTGTCGCCGACCGGCGATTGCCGGCCATTCTCGGATGGCGCGGACGGCACCTTGCTGGGCGAAGGCATCGGCATGGTGGCGCTCAAGCGCCTGGCCGATGCCGAGCGCGACGGGGATCGCATCTACGCCGTGGTGGCCGGCGTGGGCAGCTCGTCCGACGGTCGTACCAAGAGCATCTATGCGCCAGCACCCGCGGGTCAGGCCAAGGCCTTGCGGCGCGCGTACCAGGACGCGGGCTATGGTCCTGAAACTGTGGAGCTGGTGGAGGCGCACGGCACCGGCACCAAGGCCGGCGACGCGGCCGAGTTCGAGGCCCTGCGCACCGTCTTCGAGGAGAGCGGGCGCAAGGATCGCGGCTGGTGCGCGCTGGGATCGGTGAAATCGCAGATTGGTCACACCAAGGCCGCGGCCGGAGCGGCTGGGCTGTTCAAGACCGTGATGGCGCTGCACCACCGGGTGCTGCCGCCGACCATCAAGGTCGATCGGCCGGATCCCAAGTTGAACGTCGACGAGAGTCCGTTTTGCATCAACACCATGGCGCGGCCCTGGGTGCGCGACCAACGCCACCCGCGCCGCGCATCGGTCAGCTCGTTCGGATTCGGCGGATCGAATTTCCACGTGGCGCTGCAGGAGTACACCGGCCCAGGTCAGCGCGCCTGGCGTGTGCGACCGGCCGGCGGCGAGGCTGTGCTTCTAAGTGGCGCCTCAGCCGAGGCCGTGGCCACGCGCTGTCGCGAACTGGCTGGCGAGGCGGCCGATGCTGCGATGCTGACGTTTCTGGCCCGCTCGACGCAGGAGTCATTCGACGCCGCGGCGCCGGCACGCCTGGCTGTGTTCGCCGAATCCAGCGCGGATCTCGTCGGGAAACTTTCCAAGGCCGCAGAACTGCTGGCCGCGGGCAACAGTTTCTCCGTGCCAGGTGGAATCGATTTTTGCGCCGGGCCTGCGGAGGGCAGCGTCGGTTTTCTCTTCCCTGGCCAGGGCAGCCAGTCTTTGTACATGGGCGCGGATGTGGCCATGGCCAGTGCGACCGCGCTGGGCGTGTGGGATCGCGCAGCCGAGATCGAATTCGCTCCGGGTGTCCGTCTGCACGATGTCGTGTTTCCGCGGCCTGTGTTCGACGAGGCTGCGCGAAGTGAGCAGCGCGCGCGCCTGACCGCGACCGAGTGGGCCCAGCCCGCGCTGGGTGCGACCAGCCTGGCCCTGCTGGCGATCTTGCGTGAGGCCGGCGTGGAACCTGTCGCCGTGGCTGGGCACAGCTTCGGCGAGCTGACGGCACTCTGCGCGGCCGGCGCGCTGACTGCCGAGGATCTCTTGCGGCTTGCGCGTCGGCGCGGCGAATTGATGGCCGCCGCCGCAGCCGTGCCCGGAGCCATGACTTCGGTGGCAGCTCGGCGCGAGGACGTGCAGCCCTTGCTCGACGAGTGGAAGCTCGACGTGGTGGTGGCCAACCACAACAGTCCCAAGCAGCTCGTGCTCTCGGGCGCGACCGAGGCTGTCGCCGAAGTGGAGCGACGCTTGAGCGAAAAGGGCATGGCAGCCACGCGGCTGGAAGTTGCGACCGCGTTCCACTCGTCGCTGGTCAGTCCGGCGGCGCAGCCGCTGCGCGCGTTCTTGGCCTCTGTGCCCCTGACCGCGCCGTCGATCCCCGTGTTCGCCAACACCAGCGCGGCGCCCTATCCCAGCGAGCCCGAGGCCATGCGCGATCTCTTGGCTCATCAGCTGGCCAAGCCGGTTCGCTTCGTCGAGCAGATCGAGGCCATGCACGCGTCTGGCGTGCGCACCTTTGTCGAGGTGGGGCCGGGCCGCGTGTTGACCGGGCTGGTCGGCCACATTCTCAAGTCGCGTCCGCATCGGGCGATCACCCTTGACCGCAAGGGACGGCCGGGCTGGGCCAGCCTGCAACAGGGGTTGGCCCTGCTGTCAGTCGCGGGTGTGGCTGTGGACTATGCGCCGCTGTGGGCCGCTTTTGCGTCCGTGGCCGACCCGCGCACGCGGCGCAAGCCCGCCATGGCGTTGAAGATGAACGGATCGAGCTACGGGAAGATCTATCCGCCCGTACAAGGAGCAGTCGCATTGCCCAAGCCTAATCCACCGTCACTTCCAGCCGAGCCCGCCAGCGTGGCTTCGGCGTCCGCTCTGCCTTCGGCGCCCGTCGCTGCGGCCTCCAGCGGCGATCCGGCTGTGCAACTCGCCTGGGTTCGTGCGTTTCAGGAAAGCCAGCGTCAGACCGCTGAGGCGCATGCGGTTTTTCAGCGCGCCATGGCCGAGTCGCACGCGGCGTTCTTGCGCGCGTCCGAGACTTCGCTGGCCAACCTGGCCAGCATGCTGGGCGGCACCTCCGTTCTCTCGTCGCTGCCCGCGCTGGCCGAGGTGCCGGCTTGGGTGCCCAGCCTCGCCCCGCCTGTCCCGTCGGTGATGGCCCCAGCGCCGCCGGCGACCACCATACCGACCGCGCCGCTTGCGGCTCCGGCTCCCGCATCCGTCGCGGCAGCAGCATTGCCTGGAGTCGTTGCTCCGTCGCGCGAAGCTCCCGTGTCAGCAGCGCCAGTTGCCATTTCACTGGCCGACCTGCAGGCTCTCATGTTGAGCGTGGTGGCGGCCAAGACCGGCTACCCGGCGGAGATGGTGGGCCTGGACATGGACCTGGAAACCGATCTCGGCGTCGATTCCATCAAGCGCGTCGAGATCCTGTCAGCCGTGACCGAGAAGGCACCTGGCTTGCCCGAGGTGAGCGCCGCGCGCATGGCCGGCATGCGCAGCTTGCGCGAGATGGTCGCGTACCTGGGTGAGCAAGCGGGCTGTGCGGCTGCCGCCAGCGAGGTCAAGCCCGCCAGCGTCGAGTCTCAAGCGCCCAGGCCCCACGCAGTGGCGGCGGTGTCGCCAGCGCCAAGCCCGGCGTCGATCACTCAAGCATCGATCGGGCGATTCGCGCTGCGTGCGGTTGCCGCCCCAGCCCTGGGCCTGGCCACGCCAGGCCTGGTGGCCGCTCGCAATCTGGTGGTGACCGACGATGGCGCTGGCGTGGGGACAGCCTTGGTCGAAAAGCTGGGCGCCCGCGGCGCCAAGGCTCGGCTGGTTCACGAGATCCCGGCCGACGCGGATGCCGTCATCTTCCTGGGTGGCCTGCGCGCCGCCCCCTGTATCGAAGACGTGGTCGCCGTGAACCGCGAAGTGCTGCGCGCGGCTCGCGTGGTGGCGACTCGCTTTGCCAAGGAAGGCGGCACCTTCGTGACCGTGCAAGATACCGGCGGGGACTTCGGTCTGTCGGGCTGCGAGCGCGCCTGGCTGGCCGGGCCGGCGGCCTTGGCGCGAACCGCGGCCATCGAGTGGCCGTCCGCGCATGTGCGCGCCATCGACATCGGCCGTGTGGGCCGTTCGCCCGACGAGGTGGCCGCCGCCCTGTGCGCGGAGCTGCTGTCAGGTGGCGTGGAGCACGAAGTGGGCCTTCCCGTCGAGGGAGCGCGGCTGGTATTGCAAACGGTGGCGGCGCCCTTGCCCGCGCTCTCGGCGTTGCCGCTCGATTCGCAGTCGGTGGTGGTGGTTTCCGGCGGGGCTCGCGGTGTGACCGCTGCCTGCGTGATCGAGTTGGCGCGCGCGGCCCGCTGCCGTTTCCTCCTGCTCGGTCGCACGCCCGTGGAAGACGAGCCCGTGTGCTGTCGCGGGGTCGAGAGTGATGCCGAGCTCAAGCGCGTGCTTTTGACCGAGGTCAAAGCCCGGGGCGAGTCCGCCAGCCCGGCCAAGCTGGGCAGCCGCGTGGCCGCCATCCTGGCGGTGCGCGAGATCCGCCGCACCCTGCAGGCCATCGGCAGTGCCGGCGGCGAGGCCCGCTATCTGGCCGTGGACGTCAGCGACGCGCGTGCGGTGGCCGAGGTTGTGGCGCAGGCTCGCGCGAGTTGGGGTTCCATCACCGGCGTCATCCACGGGGCCGGCACTCTGGCCGACAAGCTCATCGCGGACAAGACCGACGCCCAGTTCGCCAAGGTGTTCCGCACCAAGGTGGTGGGTCTGCGCTCGTTGCTCGATGCCACGGTCGACGACGAGCTGGCGTTTCTCTTGCTTTTCTCGTCGGTGGCGGGCCATTCAGGCAACCAAGGCCAGGCGGACTACGCCATGGCCAACGAGGTGCTCAACAAGGTGGCCGCGCTCGAGCAGCGTCGGCGCGGGCCGCGCTGTCTGGTGCGCGCACTGGGCTGGGGGCCGTGGGACGGCGGCATGGTCGACGCGGGCGTGCGCACGCGTTTTGCCAGCATGGGCGTTCCGCTGATTCCGCTCGCGGAGGGTGCCCGCCTCATGCGCGACGAGCTGTGTGCAGCGGGTGACGCCGAGGTGGTGATCGGCGGCGCGGTTTCGGGACACCGCCCGGCCGAGCCAGGGGCACTGAAAATCGAAGCTGAGATGGTGGTCGACCGCGCGCACTGGGCTTTCCTCGACGGGCATCGCGTGCGCGGCGCCGTGGTCGTGCCGGTGGCGCTGGTGCTGGAGTGGTTTGCCCGCGCGGCGCGCGCCTGCCGCCCGGATCTCACCCTGGCGGCCTGCCGCGAGGTGCAGGTGCTGCGCGGGATTCGCCTCAGCCACTTCGACGACGGCGGAGCCGAGCGGTTCGTGTTGCGCGCGCGCCAGCTCTCCAACGGCCACGAGGCCACCATTGCCGTCGAGCTGCTGGGAGCTGACGGCAGCCGGCACTACTCGGCCATCTGCGAGATGAAAGAGCGCTCTCCGCTTCCTGACCGTACCTTGGCCGAGCCCGCCGAGCTGGCACCCTGGTCCGGCACCATCTACGACGGCGAAGTCTTGTTTCACGGCCCCGCTTTTCAGGTGATTCGTTCCGTCGACGGCATCGCCGCTGGCGGGCTGACCGCGACATTGGAAGGCGTCACGGCGCGAGGTTGGGGCGGCTCCTGGCAGCTCGATCCCGCGCTGCTCGACGGTGGCTTGCAAGCAGCGGTGTTGTGGGCGCAGCGCAAGCTGGGCGCGGCCTCTTTGCCCACTGCCATTTCTAGCTTGCACATCTATCACCCGGGCCCGGCGGTTGGTCCCATTCGCTGCGTGCTGGCGGGCCGCGAGTCCTCGCACAAGCGGGCCGTGTCCGACGTCGCGTTCCTGGCCAGCAACGGCAGCGTAGTGGCTGAGTTGCGCGGCATCGAGGTGCACGCGCTGCCGGGCGACGAGCATCCCGCGGGTCCGCCCGAGGCGCCCGCTCCCCGACGGCGGGCCGGGAACGGCTCGCCCGCCCGCTCATGAGTTTTGCGCCCATTGCCATCGTGGGGCAGGGCTGCGTCCTGCCCGGGGCGTTGTCGCCCGACGAGCTTTGGCAATTGGTGGTGCAGGCGCGGGTGGTGATCGGTCCGGCCCCGGCCGGTCGCTGGGGCATCGAGCCGGCCTTGGTGCTGGCCAGGGATGCGAAGGACACCCACGATCGGACGCTGCACGATCGCGGCGGATACGTGCAGGGCTTCGAAAAGGTTTTCGATGCACAGGGCTTCGCGGTGCCTGCGGAGCAGATCGCTCCACTCGATCCGCTCTTCCACTGGTTGCTCTACGCCGGGTGCGAAGCTCTGCATGATGTTCGCTTTCGTGGCGACAAAGCTCGCGCCGGTGTGGTGGTGGGAAACCTTTCCTATCCCTCGTCTTCGCTTTCGCGCTTTGCGGAGCGCTTCTGGCTAGAGAAGTTTCTGGACAAGCAAGCCTTCGATCGCCTGGCGCTGCCAACCGTGGACCCGCGCAATCGCTTCATGTCGGGTCTGCCCGCGCACTTTCTCGCCCAGGCCTTGGGCTTGGGCGGCGTCGCGTTTGCGCTGGATGCTGCGTGCGCTTCTTCGATCTACGCCATCAAGCTGGCCTGCGATCTCCTGCACGACGGCCGCGCGGATCTGATGCTGGCCGGGGCGGTGAATCGCGCCGACGATCTTTTCATCCATCAGGGCTTCACCGCCCTGGGCGCGCTCAGCCCGACCGGTCGCAGCCGGCCCTTCCATGCCGAGGCTGATGGCCTGATGCCAGCCGAGGGCGCGGCCCTGGTGGCCCTGCGACGTCTGGAAGACGCCCGCCGCGACGGCGATCACATCCTGGGCGTGATTCGCGGCATTGGGCTGTGCAACGACGGCCGCGGCCGCGGCCTTCTGGTTCCCTCGCAAGAAGGCCAGGTGCGAGCCCTGCGCGCGGCCTACGCCGCGGCTGAACTTTCGCCGTCGGAGATTTCTTTGGTGGAATGTCACGCGACGGGGACCGGGGTCGGCGACGCTGTCGAGATTCGCGCTCTCGCCGAAGTGTGCGCTGGTCGGAGCGAGCCCCTGCCCATCGGCTCGCTCAAGGCCAACCTGGGCCACCTGATCACCGGTGCGGGCGCGGCCGGCCTGCTCAAGGTGCTGGGCGCATTTCGCGCGGGCGTGCGGCCAGCCACGCCGTCACTCGACAAGCTCACCCCTGTGCTCGACAGCACGGCCCTGCGCCCGCTGCGCGCGGCCGAGCCGTGGAACGATCCGTTTCCGCGGCGAGCAGCGGTCAGCGCCTTTGGCTTCGGCGGCAACAACGCACACCTGATCGTCGAAGAACCCTCGGCCAAAGTGGCTCACCCGCGCAGCAAGGCCGTCGCCGCGCCGGCCGACGGCTCAAGTATCCAGCCCCCTCGCCCCGCGAAGCGGGGAGAGCGTGGGGGAATAGACGTTAAGCGGCCGCAGGTAGACCACCCTCTCCCTTCGGGAGAGGGCCGGGGTGAGGGTACTGCATTGCACGTCGAATCGTGCTGCGGGCGCGGTCACAGCACCTTGGTGACTTCAGCGTCCGGCTCAGTGGAAGCTCCACCCTCACCCCCAAGCCCCTCTCCCGGAGGGAGAGGGGTGACCCGATTCGAAGACTTGTGTCCTCGAATCACGAATGGCCATCTGGAAACGCGCTTGACCCGCTCAACGCCTATGGAGGGTGGGGGTGAGGGGCCGCATCCGGCGGAACGGGCAGAAGGGGTCAGACATTCCGACGTGGGCATCATTGCCATCGGCGCGCGGGTCGGCAGCGGGACCAGCGTCGCGGATTTCGCCGAAGCGCTTTTCATGGGGTGGTCGCAAGTGAAAGGCAACAGCGCGCCAGCCGACCAGGTATCGCTCGCGTTGGCTGGCTTGCGTTTTCCGCCCAAGGATCTGGAAGAGACGCTGCCCCAGCAACTCTTGCTGCTGGCCGCGGCTCGCGAGGCGGTCGAGCAAGTGGCATCGACCCTGCCACGCGAACGAACCTCGGTCGTCGTGGGCATGCAGTGCGATGCCGAGATCGCGCGCCACGGGGCGCGCTGGCGTGTGGCCGGCTGGGCCGAGGCACTGGGCGCGTCGCAAGACTGGGTGTCGGGCGCGCGCGACGGCTTCGTCCCTCTGCTAGGTGCCGCGGGCGTCATCGGGGCCATGCCCAACATCGTGAGCAATCGCCTGAACAGTCAGTTCGACTTCTGCGGCCCCAGCCTGAGCGTCAGCAGCGAGGAGCTTTCCGGGATTCGCGCTCTGCACATCGCTCGCCGGGCTTTGCAGCAAGGTGAAATCGACGCGGCCCTGGTAGCCGCGGTGGACCTGTCGGCCGAGCCTGTGCACCTGTCAGCCGCAGCCACCTGCCTTCCCGCGGATCGACAGCAAGGCGGCGATGCCGCCGTGGTCCTGGTGCTCAAACGGCTCGACGACATCCGACGCGACGGGGACCCGGTGCTAGCGGTGCTGGGCGACGAGCACGGTAGGAAGCCGGGCCTGACTTTGGGAGAAGGCGAGAGTCTGCGCGGCCTCTTCGGTCATGCGCATGCGGCCTCGGGACTGCTGCACGTGGCGGCCGCGGCCCTGTGTTGCGGTCATCGCGTGCTTCCGGCTGCGCCGGGAGCCGAGCGGATCACGCCCTGGAAAGGCAAGGCGCCGCTCAGCGCTGCCATCGTGACCAAAGCCCTGGGCGGGCAAGAGGCCCGTACCTTCATCGACGAGCCGCCCGCGGACCTGCGTCGCCCGCTCGCACATGTCTCGCCCGACGAGGGTTCAGGGTTTCTGGCGGCCCTGCGCAAGAGCGCGCGTCTGCCCGAACCCCCATTGTTCACGCTCGCGGCGCACCGAGCGGAGCCGAGCTTGCCAGCGTTGCAAGCGCGCGGTTCGCAAGAGACCACCGGCGCTGGCGTCGGCGAATTGTCCGTGCAGATCATGGCGCCCGCGCCCTGGCTTCCGCCGGTCCTGCAGGACACGGTCGGTGCGCAACCCGCCGCCGCTGTCTCGCCCGCCCATGTGGGGGCGGGACTGCAAGGGCCGATGGCTGAGATCTTGAGCCGTGTGCTGGCCCATCGGCAGCAGATCGCCGAGGTCCACCAGAACCATGTGATCCAGCAAGCAGCCACGCACCGGCAGTTTCTCGAAGGACGCCAACGGGCGCTGGAGATTTTGCTCGGCGCGAACAACTTCTCGCCGGGTTTGACGTCGTCTTCAGCCGACCGGCCCGCCGCGACCACCGTCGCGCCGCCAAGTGCCGAAGTCCAGCAGACTCCGTCGACCAATCAAGGCTGGCCGCAGAGCCACGCTTTTTCGCGCCGCGATCTGGAAACCCACGCCGCGGGCCGTATTTCGCATCTGTTTGGTCCGCAGTTCGTAGCGCAGGACCAGCACGCGGTCCAGGTGCGCATGCCCCAGCCACCCTTGCTGCTGGCCGATCGGGTGGTGGGCCTTCATGCAGTGGCCGGGTCGATGGGCCTGGGCACAGTGTGGACCGAGACCGACGTGCGCGAGGACTCGTGGTTCCTGCACCGCGGATTCATGCCCGCGGGAATCATGATCGAGGCGGGCCAGGCCGACCTCTTCCTCATCTCCTACCTGGGCGTCGATGCGCTCAACCAGGGACGGCGCCGCTACCGGCTGCTGGGTTGCGAGCTGACCTACCACGGCAGCCTGCCTCGGCTGGGCGAGACCCTTCGCTACGACATCCACGTGGACAGCCACGCGCGCCAGGGCGAGGTGCGCCTGTTCTTCTTCCACTATGACTGCACCAGCGACGGCCGACCGGCGCTGACTGTGCGCCAGGGCCAGGCCGGATTTTTCACCGAAGAGGAATTGAACGAATCGGCCGGCGTGTTGTGGACGCCCGAGGGCCAGACAATCAAAGCCGACGCGCGCCTGGACCCGCCAGCGGTGACGTGCACGCGCCGGCAACTCTCCGCTGACGATGTCCGCGCGTTTTCCGAGGGTGATCTCTTCGCATGTTTCGGCCCTGGTTTCGAGGCGGGCCAGGCCCATGTGCGCACGCCCGCCATCCAGAACGGCAAGATGCTGCTGGTGGAACGCGTGCTCGAGTTCGATCCACGGGGTGGTCCCTGGCGCCGCGGCTATCTGCGGGCGGTCACGCCCATCCGGCCCGACGACTGGTTCTTTGCCGGCCATTTCAAGAACGATCCCTGCATGCCTGGCACGCTGATGTTCGAGGGCTGTCTACAGATGATGGCCATCTATCTGGCAGGCCTGGGCTACACCTTGGCCCGTGATGGCTGGCGCTTCGAGCCTGTGCCCGAGGAGACGTACCGGCTGCAGTGTCGCGGCCAGGTTGTCCCCACGTCGCGGGAACTGGTGTGCGAGATGTTCGTCGAGGAGGTACACGACGGCCCGCTGCCCACGGTGTACGCGGACTTGCTGGGCACGGTCGACGGGCTCAAGGCGTTCCACGCGCGCCGGGTCGGTCTGCGCCTGGTGCCGGACTGGCCGCTGTCGAGCCGCCCGGAGCTTGTGCGCGAAGCCGCGGAACCCAGGACCGTGGCTGAAGTGAACGGATTCCGCTTCGATCAGCGTTCGCTGCTAGCCTGTGCCTGGGGCAAACCATCGGAGGCTTTTGGGTCGATGTACGCGCCTTTCGACGGACCTCGTCGCGTGGCGCGTTTGCCTGGCCCGCCCTATCATTTCATGAGCCGCGTGGTGCGCATCGAGGGCGAGATGGGCGCGTGCCAGGCGGGCGCCAGTATTGAGGTCGAATACGACGTGCCGGCTGAGGCCTGGTATTTCGTAGAGAACGGCCATCCTGTGATGCCCTTCTGCGTGTTGCTGGAGGTGGCGCTGCAACCTTGTGGTTGGCTGGCCAGCTTTGCGGGCAGCGCGCTCGGTACTGACCAGGATCTGGCGTTTCGCAATCTCGACGGCACTGGCCAGATGCTGGCCGAGGTGCCGCCCGGGGCTGGTCTTCTGCGCACCACTGCGACGCTGGAGAGCGTCTCGCGTTCGGGCGGCATGATCCTGGAATCGTTCCGCGTGCGCTGCCTCTTGGGTGAAACGCCGGTCTACGAGATGCAGACCGGCTTTGGTTTCTTTCCTGCGGCGACTTTCGAGAATCAGGCCGGTCTTTCCACCACCGCCGAACAAAGCGCGGAGCTGGGTGCCGCCTCTGACTTCCTCGTCGATCTGACCGCGCGCCCAGCGCGTTTCTTTCAAGGTTCGTTGCGCCTAGCCGAGTCCCGCTTGCTCATGCTTGACCGCGTGACTGCTTGCGATCCGCGCGGCGGTCGCGCCGGGTTGGGTTTTCTGCGCGCCGAAAAGACGGTGAACCCGGCCGAGTGGTTCTTCAAGGCGCACTTCTTCCAGGATCCGGTGCAGCCTGGATCACTGGGATTAGAAGCCATGTTGCAGCTTCTGCAATTCCACATGCTGCAGGCCGGGCTTGCCCAAGGGATGTCCCGTCCGCGCTTCGCGCCCATTGAAGTAGGCCGAGCATTGACCTGGAAGTATCGCGGCCAGGTGGTGCCACAGAATCGCTTGATCACTGTCACCATGGAGATTACCGAGCAAGGTCGCGACGCCACCGGGCCTTTCGCTGTTGCCGACGCATCCCTTTGGGTGGACGGCAAGCGCATCTATCAGGTGGCGGGACTGGGAATGAGAATCGTGGGCGCGGAGACCGGTGGGCAGGGCCGCGCTGTGACTGATGGACCCGCCGCCCGCTCGCACACGGCCGCGGACCTGGTGCCCGCGACGCGCGATGCTTGGCGCAGCTTCCTGGCAGGCACAGCTTTGCCGGTCGAAGACATCTGTCGCGGCTTGATTCTGCGTTTTCTGCGCCAGCTTCACATTGCGGATCCTGAGGCTTTGCACACGGCTCGTGCGGGCGGGGTCATCTTCTTGGCCAACCACCAGGTGACTGTCGAGTCCACCATCTTCGCTATTGTCGCGTCGGCATTGATGGGCGCGCCTGTCCTTACCCTGGCGCGCATCGAGAATCAGACTTCCTGGCTCGACCTTCTCATGCGCCACGTGTTTGCATTTCCAGGGCTGCGCAGTCCGCGCATGTCGCAATACTTCGACCGCGGCGACAGCGCGTCGCTGCCCGGAATCATCCGGGAAATGTCAGCCGAGATGGTGTCGAGCGGTCGCAGCGTGATGGTTCACGTCGAGGGAGCCATGGCGCACAGTTGTCGTACGCCGGTGCGCAAGCTCTCGGGCGCGTTTCTCGACATGGCCATCGAACTGGGGCGGCCGGTTGTTCCTGTGCGCTTCGTGGGCGGCCTGCCGGTGGCTCCCGTTTCCGGCGAGATCGATTTTCCCGTAGGCATGGGCCAGCAGGACATCCACATCGGTGTTCCCATCGCGCCCGACGATCTGCGGCCGCTCAACTATCGCGACCGTCGCCACCGCGTGATCGACGCCATCAACAACTTGGGTCCGCCCAACGACGTGGAAGAGCCACTGCCCCCACAACCCGCCTTTGCGGCTGCAGCGCGTGCCTGGTCCGAGAGCACGAGCGCCAACCTGGGCCATGCCGTCTTGTTTCGCATCCTGGAACAGCTTCCCAACATCTGCCCCGAGATTGCCGCACTGGTCGCTGGCGCGCGCGCCGGCGAGCTGCGCGTGTCGAGTACACCAGAAGGACGCTGGCTGGCCGAACTGGCCCGCCGACTGCTCGGGCCGCGCGGACCGGGAGTCGTCGAGGGTGCATAGGCCGAACAACTGGTCAGCGGCTGGCGCGCGACGCCGGCTGCAGGCCAGGCGAAAGTATCGGTGATCGGCTGGCCGTCCACTCCCGACAGGCGGATGGTGAAGCTTCCGTTTGGCGTGACGGCCCACGTCCACTTTTGGCCGAAGCAATTCTGCGCGGCGGGCACTAATCATCCGCAAGGCCAATGGCAGGTGCTGCCTGGGCTTCGATTCCCTTCGTGGCTTCAAGCAGCTGACCTGCACAGATGGGAAGTACAGCAGCCCAGCGACCGGTGGCTGTGCCCTGGTGACCTCGGCGGAAAACAGCGCCGCAGCCACGGCGCTGGCCAGCAGCAATTCCTCTACCGCCACGTCGAACGTAACCAAGAACAGCGAATGCGCTGGAAAAGAGTGGAGCTGGGGCAAGGACAGTTCCAATGCGGCGAACTACTGCGTGTGCGCGCGAAAGCCCGGCTACTACGGTGTGGCATCCTGGCTGGTCTGGGACTGCCAGTCGCCGTGGTGGTAGGGAGGCGGATGCGCCTGCAGCGCCGGGCCTGAGGAGGGCTGCGTGCGCACCGCTTGGGCGACCTTGGCCACCGCCGTCGGGTTCGCGTTCCGGCGCCGGCGCCGCTGGCTCGGAGCCGGATGCCGATGTCGCCGAACCGGATCGGCTGATCATTGATCGGACCGCCCATCCAGCGGATATTATCCCTGCTCGTTCGGAGCTTCCCAAGATGACTGCAGACGATCCCCTCAACATCTCCGGAGAGCTTGTCGCCGAGAAGTATCGCATCGAGCATCTTGTGGGCGAGGGTGGCTTCGCCGTGGTGTACCGGGCCGAGCACACCATTTGGAAACAGCCGGTCGCCATGAAATTCTTCAGCGGCCTATCGCAAGCCCCTGCCGAACACAGGGAAGAGCTGCTCCAACAGTTCATCCAAGAAGGCGCTCTCCTGACCGAGCTATCGAGCCAAACCGCGGGCATCGTGCAAGCCCGAGACATCGGCGAATACACGACGCCGGCCGGGCAGTGGATGCCCTACATGGTTCTCGAGTGGCTCGACGGCGCGCCCCTCGACGCCATTCTCCAGCAAGACCAGCGCCAGGGGCTAGCCTGGACTGAGGACGAAGTCGTCGGGTTTCTCAAGAGGATCCTGCCGATTCTCGATGTGGCGCACCGACGAGGCATCGCCCATCGTGACATCAAGCCGGCCAACATCTTCATCATGGGCAGCCCGGTTCGCGCGCCTGAAACGCCCTGCAAGTTGCTCGATTTCGGCGTGGCGAAGATGGTTTCCGAGCACGCCAAGCTCAACGCGGCGCTTGCGAAGACCGGCGTGGCCATTACCTCCTTCACGCCCCGCTATGGAGCCCCTGAGCAATTCGCGCGAAGCTACGGCGCCACCGGACCATGGACGGACGTGTACTCGATAGCCTTGGTGGCGAGCGAGATGTTGGCAGGCAAAGTCGCACTGCAGGGAGAGGATCTCGTCCAGTTCGGATTCTCCTCGGCCAATCCCGCGCAGCGACCCACTCCCCGCTCCCTGGGAGCGCAGGTCTCAGACCAACTGGAAGCGGTGTTTGAAAAGGCCCTGGCGGTACGCCCCGCCGACCGCTTCCCGAATGCGGGAGAGTTTCTCGACGCCAGTCTTGCGGCGGCGGGGCAGGGCACGCCCATCGCTTTCAATCCGGCCATTACGTCCCGACCGCAGTCTGCCCCGCCTCCGAGTGCTCAGCTCGCACCCACGGTTCTCGTCCCGTCCGAGACCCAGACGGTTTCCGCTTCGGCGACGAAACCAGAGCCCCGCCCGCCGAAACAAAGCATGCTGGGGATGGCGCTGCTCATGCTCATCGTGCTCGCCGGCGGCACCGTGGTGTTCAGTGCAACCGAACTCAAGGGTGCGAGAGAAACCCGCGCGTTCATTTCTTCAGTGGTTGATGTTGTGAGAGAAAAGGCGGCCCAGTGGCTCCCCGGCCTGCGCAAGAGCGCTCAACAGGTCATCGATCGCGCCGTAGCCAACCTGCCCAGCGTGGGCGGTCAAGCCGGAACCTCACCCGAGTGCCCGCCCGGCACACGACGTGTGATCTCGCTTCCCGCCAAGAACCAGAACGCAGAAGCCAGCCCCGGTGAGGCAGCCCGAGACAGCGCCAGCAAAACCGTCTGTGTCGACGAGCACCCGGTCAGCGAAGTCGACTATGCCGCATGCGCCGTGTGTGAGCAGCCCAGACCGCCCAGTTCGAAGGTCAAGATGAAGACCAGAGCGCACTCCGAGTTCTGCGCCACGGGAAAAGACCCGGCAGCGACTCCCATTCAATGCACGACCTGGACGCAAGCAGAGGCCTACTGCCAGAGCCGCGCAGCCAGGCTCCCCACCGAAGCTGAGCTGCGCGCTGCCACCGAGGCCACGGCGGCTCAGGCAGCGATGGAGTGGACCCAGGCGGCGCCCAAGGCGGGCCGCGAGAGATTGGGCCCCTTTCGCTGCGCCAGCAGCCCGTAGGGCTACGCCATCGCGACCCTACCAGTAGCCAGCGATGCCGAACTGTACACCGACGTCTGTCTCATTCGCGTCAGGCTTGCATGTGGACGACATGCAGGTATCCTGGGGCTATGGCCAAGATGATCCAGGTCCGGCACGTTCCGGATAGCGTGCACCGCCGCTTGACCAGCCTCGCCCGGCAGTCGCGCATGTCGCTGTCAGACTACTTGCTCGCCGAGATGCAGCGGACGAGCGAAAGGCCAGCGCCGGCCGAGATCCTGGCGCGGCTGGCGCGGCTGCGCCCGGTCGCCACCCGCTCGACGATCGTGCGGATGTTGCGCGAAGAAAGGGAGCGCCGCTGATCGTCCTCGACGCGTCGGTTGTGGTGGAGATCCTGCTCGGTGGCAGCCGCGCGACAGCGATCCATGGGCGGCTGGCGGGCGCGGGACAGACCTGGCACGCGCCGAGTCTAGTCGAGGTCGAGGTGGCCCATGTCTTGCGCCGTCTCAATCTGTCAAGGCAATTGACCGACCTTCGCGGGCGGCAGGCTCTGCGGGATCTGACAGGACTCGGACTCTATCTGCACGATCACGGGCCTCTCTTGCCCCGCGCTTGGGCATTGCGCGCAAATCTTTCCGCCTACGACGCCGTGTATGTTGCGCTGGCGGAGGGATTGGGCGCGTCCCTGCTGACTCTCGATGCGAGGCTCGCATCGGCGACTGGACACGTGGCGCGGATCGAAGTCGCGTAGCGACCGTGATAGTTCGCTTACAAGCTTTCCGTTGCTCCCGAAACACGGTTGGAATGCCTTGGGCCCGCGTAGTAAATACCCCGCTCGCTTGTTGCTCGCGTGATTGAGGACCGGCGAGCGGAAGGAATAGAGGAATGAACTCTGGCAGTGTTCGAGATACGAACCTCATCAGCGAAGAGACCGCTGCATTGGTCTGGGCGGATGTGCAGAAGATTCGCGCTGAAGCGCCGCTGGTCCACAACATCACCAACTACGTGGTCATGAATGCCACGGCCAACGCGCTGCTTGCGATTGGCGCCTCGCCGGTGATGGCCCACGCCATCGAGGAAGTGGAGGAGATGGTCCGGCACGCACGCGCGCTGGTGCTCAACATCGGCACCCTGAGCGCGGCCTGGGTGGAGGCCATGGTCAAGGCCGGACGGCAGGCCAGGCAGCGGGGCATCCCGGTGGTGCTCGATCCAGTGGGCAGCGGCGCCACAGAGTATCGCACCGCCACCGCGCACCGGCTGCTTGAGCAGGTCGGGCCGACCATCGTGCGCGGCAACGCCTCGGAGATCCGTTCTCTGGTTCGCGCCGGGGCCGGACCCAAGGGCGTGGACAGCCAGCACACCCCCGACGAGATTCTAGGAGAGGCCGAGGCGCTTTCTCGCCAATGGCACTGCGCAGTTTCGGTCAGCGGCCCGGTCGACATCGTGGTGGCGGGCGACGCCGTGGTCCGGGTGGCGAACGGTCATGCGATGATGGCGCGGGTCACCGGCATGGGCTGCACCGCAACCGCCATCACCGGCGCTTTTGCCGCCGTCAATCCCTCACCGTTGCAAGCAGCCGCGCACGCCATGGCAATCATGGGCCTGGCGGGTGAGATCGCCGTGCAGCGCGCCCAGGGCCCCGGCACTTTCTTCCCGCATTTTCTGGATGCGCTGCACGGGCTCGACGAATCCCACATCGCCCGAGGTCTGCACATGCAAGGCCGCGGATAGGGTATTCTGATGCAGAAGAAGTCGGTTCAAATGCCTTGGGCACCGACTTTCGCAACCAGGAGTGACGCTGATGACCTTGATCCGTGGCTCGCTGATTTCCGGATGCGCGATGGTCTTGGCTTTGGCTTGTGGGTGCGGCCGCACCACCGGTCTTGGACAGAACAGCTCGGCTGGCGCGGGCGGTGTGCTTGTCACCGGTGGCGCGGGCGGGGTGCTGGTCACCGGCGGCGCGGGCGGCGTGCCTGCGTTCGGCGGGAGCACGGCGACGGGCGGCCAGGGTGGCGCCGGAACGGCCAGTCCTTGCACGGATGCCCTGGGCACAGTCGTCCAGGGATACCTCTTCACTTGCCCGAATGACTACACCTCGGCCGAGCGTTGGCCAGCGACCTGTAGCTCTGGGCATGGGCATCTCGGCTCGTGCAACGGTTTCTTGGCGCTGTTGGTCAGCCCCGGCACCTGGGGCAAGGAGTGCTACTACGATCCGGTGAGCCGCGTGCTGGTGGGAGCAGTGGCTCAAGACGACGTCCCAGACTTCTGCGGTCAGACTTCGTTCACGCTCGCCGGGGGCAGCTATCCGAGTGATTGCCCTCTTGCTCTGCTTGCCGACCTCGGCGACTGCGTCCGGGCGACCGGCGGCGCCGGGCCGAGCACGGGCGGCGCGGGCGGCATGGGCGGAATGGGCGGCGCGGGCGGCGCGGGCGGCACGGGTGGAATGCCTGGGTCCGGTGGGACAACGGCGACAGCTGGCCAGACCGCCTGTTCGTCGAGCGAACCCTGCACCCAGGGACTGTGCGTGGGCGCCTCCTGCGGGGACACTTGGACATGTGTGGTGGACGGGCGCGATTGTACCGGCAGCCTGGTCGACTACTGCGGTTGTGACGGCGTCATCTTTCAGGACAGCTGGGCCTGCCCCACACGTCCCTATAGCTATCCGGGAGCGTGTCCACCAGGCTCGGCGAATTGCGACCAGCGCGACGTTACGTGCAAGACGCTGCCTCCGACATGCGGCCCAGGACAGTTTCCGCGGGTGGTCGGGAGCTGTTGGGACGGCACCTGCGTCCCCATCGAGCAGTGTCAGTGTACTGTGATGGAAGAATGCCCAGGCTACTTGGGGCCGGGTTACTGGGAGTTCGCGTGTTGCGGCTCCCAGCACTGCTGCCCCCTGGATCGGTGAAGGGACAGCGACTGCGTAGTGGCGCGCGTGGCGTCCAGCGCTGGCTTCGCCTTCTGTCAGCGTGGACGGTCGGCCAGGAACGCGCGCACGCGGGCGGCGATCTCGTCGGGCGCGTCTTCCAGGACCCAATGGCCGCAGTCGGGGAAGCGGTGGACTTCGGCGTGCGGCCAGTGCTCGCGCCAGATGTCCAGCACGCGCGGCGGAAAAACCACGTCGCGCTCGCCCCAGCAAGTGAGGGCCGGGGTCTGCCGAAATTGGGCGAGACCAGCCTCGATCGTGCTCACCAGGCCGTAGGACGGATCTGACGGCACCAGCGGCACGTCCTGTGGAAAACGTAGCAGCGCGATGCGGTCGGCCCAGCTTGCATAGGGCGCCAGATAGGCATCGAGCACCTGGGCTGGCAGCGGGCGGCGCGTGCAGCAGGTGCGCGCGGCTGTGCGAATGAAGAAGTCCGAGCTGCGCAAAGCGAGCGCTCCCAGCGCGCGGTTGCGCACCAGGTGCAACGCCACGGGCACATGCGCGTCGGCCGGCACGTGAAAGGCCGCGCCGTTGAGCACCACCAGGCGAGCGACGCGTTCGGGAAAGCGCACGGCCCAGGCCATGCCGATCATCGCTCCCCAGTCGTGCATGATCAGGGTCACGCCACGGAGCAGACCCAGGTGGTCGAGCAGCGCCGTCAGATCGTCGGCGCGGCTTTGCAGGCAGTAGTGGTACCGGTCATCGCCAGGCTTGTCCGACAGCCCCATGCCCATGTGGTCAGGCACCACCACGCGAAAGCGATCGCGCAAGGCCAACACCAGCCCGCGAAAATGAAACGACCAGGTGGGGTTGCCGTGCAACATGACCACCGGCTCGCCCTGGCCCTCGTCGAGAAAGTGCAGGCGCAGCCCGTTGCGATCGAAAAAATGGTCGGCGAAGGGATACAGCGACCGCGGAATGCGCGAGCGATCCGTCACCGTCGCACTACCAGGTCACGCCCGCCACCGTGCAGTTCAGCCCGCTGCCAATGCCGCCCAGAACGACGTGGTCGCCTGGCGACACGCGCTCGGCCTCCACGGCCTTGGACAGGACCATGGGCACCGAGGCCGGACCCACGTTGCCCAGCTCGGGGTAGATAAGAAATGCCTTTGCCAGATCGAAGCCGACCGCGCGGGCCAGCTCCTGCGTGTGCAGCTCGCTCACCTGGTGCAAGGCAAATAGATCGACGGATTCTGCGCTCCAGCCCAGATCCTTTTGCGCCTGCGCCCAGGTCCTTTGCGCCAGCCCCACGCCGTGGAGCAACAGGCTGCGCGTGTCGGTGATCCCGACGTCGAGCTGGCCCCGGCAGAGCTGATTGTGTTGGGTCGCGGCCAAACTGGTCCCGCCGTGGAAGCGATGCCCGCCGGGCGCCAGGCGCGTGTGCGCCAGGATCATGGCAGCCGCGCCCGACCCCACAGTCAACGTGGCGAGCTGGTCGCGCAGCATCTGCGCGTCGCAACTGTCTTGGCTCAGGCGTGCCAGCGTGGCCTCGACCACGGTGCGACTGCTTTCCCCGTCGACGACCAGGCCAAAGTCGATCTGGCCGCGCTCGATCAAGTTGCCGACCAAGTGCATGCCGTCGATGAAGCCCAGGCAAGCGTTGGCGATGTCGAAGTTGAGGCAAGTTTCGGGCAGACCCAGATTGGCGTGCACGAAGCACGCGACCGACGGCTCGACGTAGTCGCGGCACACCGAGGTGTTGATGAGCGCCCCGATGCGCGCCGGATCCACGCCCACGTCGGCCAAGACCTTGCGTCCCGCCAGCGTGGCCGCGTCGCTGGGCTTGGTCTGCACATCCCAGAAGCGGCGGGCTTTCACGCCGGTCAGGCTTTCCAAAAGCCGCGCCGGCATGCCCAGCCGACGGTAGGTCTCGGCCATGCGCGCATCCAGATCCTCGGATGGGATGCGGTGTGGGGCATCCACATGCGCCACGCCGACGATTGAGACATTGTCGAACTTCATACGGGCTGGCAGTTCTAGCGGATTATCGGCGATTGACTAGTGTGGCAGTAGCGCAACCGCAATTTCGTTGACCCACAGCCGGCCGGGCAACGCCGCGGACGGCTGGCCAGGCGGAATCGAGATGCGCACCCGCACAAGCAGTTTGCCGCCGCTGTGATGGGCCTCGATTCGCAAGGGCAACGGGCTGGATTCTCGCGTGGCTTGCGCGACCGAGGCCAGCGAGACCGTCGCATTGGACTCGGCGCCGACCTGCACGCTGAATTCACCTGCCGAAATGGTCGTCAATGCGTCCAGCGGCGCGAGGTCGAGCGACGCCTCGATGGCGTAGTCGCCGGGAGCCAGGTCCAGCTCCGTTTCAGCGGCCATCTGCTTCGCCCGATCGGGCGCGGCCACCGGAATGGCCAGGCCCACGCCGTTCCACACGCCACGCACGCCGGGAGTGTCGTCGTCGCGCGGGCCGGTCCTGCGCCAGGAACACGCGCGCGCCTGCCCATCCACATGACAGATCTGCACAGCCCAGCGGTGGTGCTCGCGCAACTTGCCGCTGGCCCAGGCCAGCGTCGGAGCGCCGACAAAGGTGGCGACGATCAGTCCCAAAGAAAGGCCGGCTTCCCAGCGCACCGCCCGAGACACGCGGCGCTCGCGAAGGACGTCTCTCACCGTCTGGGCCAGCCACACCAGCCCACCCGCGGCGAAAGGAAACAGCAACAATGTGATGGGCAGGCGGTAGCGCGGGTCCGCGAAGATGACGATGTACATGCCGGCCAGCACGACCATGAACGGCAGCAGGGTCAGGACCAGCCAGCGACGGCGAACCAGCGCTACGCCGAGGCCAGCCAGCGCGGCTGCCACAGTTGCCAGCCAGAAAGCGTCCACGACAGGCTCGATGGTCGAGCGCCAGCGCCTGGCCACGCCGAGCGCCGGCTCGGGCAGGACACCGGCGCGGAAGAGCGGCCAGTAGAGCAGGGCGCGTTCGTGAACCAGCAGCTGCTCGGCCCTGGCAACAAAGAGGCCGAGGGTGAAAGCGGGATCGAAGCGCAACCAGGGTCGGGCCATGGACAGGGCCGCGCGATCGGTTTCACGGTGTGGCTCGGCCAGTACCGTGTAGCCGGTCACTTCGTGGAAGATCCGGTTCAGGGAACGCGAGTAGTGACCGTCGCTGTTGGGGTTGGCGCCCATCAGAGTTGTGATGCCGCCGTGGCTGTCACCGATGAAGGTTTCGCCGTAGCGGAGTCGGTTGCGCAAGGCCCAGGGCGAGAGCAGCAGCGCGGCCACCGCGCAAGAAATGGCGGTGTTTCGCAAAGCCGCCTTCCAGCCAAGCCCCGAGGCGCGAAAGCAGAAGACTGCCAGCGCGCACAGGGGCAGGGCGATGGCCCGGATATAGGTGGCCAGTCCCATGAACACGCCAAAAAGCACTGCAGCCAGTCGGGGTCGCGTCGGCAAGTAGCGCAGCAGGAAGTAGCAGCCGAGGCTGACGAGCGCGGCTGCCGGCATGTCCGTGCCGGTCACGCTGGACACAGCCACGCCGGCTGGCCACAGCGCGCACAGCATCCCGGCCACTAGCGCCGCAGCCCGGCTTTCCCACAAGCGGCGTGCGATGCCGTAGACCGCGCCCGCAGCCAGGCTGCCCGCCACTGCGCCCACGAGCTTGCACGCCAGCCATCCCCCGCCCAGCGCCTGCACGACAGCGAGCAGGAACACGTACCCGGGCATGAAGATGTACTCCGAGTCGAAGGAGCCAAACTTGATCAGGTGGGCCGCTGATTCGACGTACATCGCGAAGTCACCGACGGGCTTGGTCGGCACGAAAAGAATCCAGCCAACGCGAAGGGCGAGAGCCAGCACGACGACGAGAAGAGCGGTCACGGCGGTGCTACCGACGCTGGGACGCGCTGGCTGGATCAAGGCCAGCAACTCGACGCGTCCCGAGCGATTGGAAGGCTTGCTGGCTGGGCGCGCTGTGGGCCGGCATCCTCGCGACGCACTGTTCACTCATCTTCTATGGCGGGCTCCTCGGGAATGTACTCTATATCCAGGGTCCGCTGGCCCTGGTTCCAGGTTTCGTGTATTCACGGGTGAATGCTTCAGTGGGATAACGCAGCGAGTTCTGGAGATGCGCCGCCGAACCTAGACGGTTCATTTTCCCCTTCATTACGTGGTAACTGTTAGCTCCTTGTGGATGTGGGGGAGTGTCTGTGCTAGCTGCACATGCACAAGCTCGCATTCCAGATCGACCGCACAGCACAATCAACAAGCGTTTCTGTCCCCTATCGCCGGAAGGAGAAATCCGCATGCACCGCTCATCACTCTCTCTGCTCATCCCCTTGTCACTGGGGCTTGTCATGTCCACCTTGGCCTGCTCGCCGGCGGGTAGCGGCGGCAGTGGAGGTTCAACCAACACCGGTGGCTCGCCGAGCGGCGGGACGACGGCTCAGCCGCAAGGCGGGACGACGAGCAACCCAGCCGGCAACCCAGCCGGCAACACCGGCAACCCCGGCGGCATAACCAGCAACCCAGCCGGCAACACCGGCAACCCCGGCGGCATAACCAGCAACCCAGCCGGCAATACCGGCAACCCCGGCGGCAACACTGGCAACCCAGCCGGCAACCCCGGCGGCACGACGAGCAACCCAGCCGGCAACACCGGCAACCCTGGCGGCAACACCGGCAACCCCGGCGGCAACACCGGCAACCCCGGCGGAATAACCAGCAACCCCGCTGGCAACACCGGCAACCCCGGCGGCACGACTGGTAACACCGGCGGTGTAAAGACCGGCGGCACGACTGGCAGCCCTGGCGGCACGACCACAGCCAGCGGCGGCACGACCACGGGCGGCACGACTGGCAGCCCTGGCGGCGCCAGTGGCGCCTGCGCCGCTGGTCCAAACGTGATCTCTGACTTCGAGTCGGACAAGGGCGACATGATCGCGCAGGGGACGCCTAAGAGGTCGGGCTGGTGGTACGTGTACTACCCAGGATCGCCCAGTAGCCCGGTGAAGAGCGGGCAGGCACAGACCCCGGCAGTCAACACCAGTGGTCCGATTGCCGTGGCGGCTGCCCCGGACGCCAGTACCTGTAACAAGTACGCCCTGCATTCGACGGGCAGCGGCTTCGTTGGGACAAGCCAGGACTACGCCGGTTTTGGCGGGGGCTTCTTGCCCAAGGACACCACTGGGCAGACCTTCAACCCCTACGACGCCAGCGCCTACACTGGTGTGAAGTTCAAGATCAAGACTGGCAGTGGCACCGCCCCCGCGGTCTACTTTGAGGTGCTTACCCAAGAGACGATGTCTTTGGCCCAGGGCGGGCTTCTCGGTGCGGAGGGCAATGCCAATGACGTCCCCGTCGGCCTTCACAACAATCGTGGTTTCCTACTGAACGATCCGTGGATACCGGGCGGCATCACGAGCACCTACCAGACGATTACGATTCCCTTCGGAGAATTGGTTTCTCGCTGGGTTCCTGCGCCGGCCACCAGTTCGGGCGCTGCTTGTGTTGCTGGGGGCCCCAAGTGTCAAGCGCCGGCGTTCGTCCCAGCGCATACCATGGGCATCCAGTTCTCGTTCTATTCAGGCGACTCCGCCAAGGGGTTCCCAACTGTGGGGACGCCCGGAACCTACGACATCTGGGTCGACGACGTGCAGTTCACCACGGATGATTCGGGTCTGCAGACGCGAACGGGCTTCCCGCTGACCAGCGGCGTCGGCGTGGGCAGCTGCATCAGTCCCCAAGGGCCGAGCGCGTCTGCCAAGTACCTGGTGCCTGCTTACAACCAGTGGAAGGCCACCTTCGTCAAGAGTGGCAAGGTCATTCGTCCCGAGAACGCCAACGACACGGTCTCCGAGGGCATCGCCTACGGCATGATGATTGCGGTCGCGTTCAACGACCAGGCCCTCTTCGACAGCGTCTACGGCACATGGAAAGCAAATGCCACGGCCGGCTCGCTCATGACCTGGTGCCTTGGCAGCGGCGGTGGTTCTGGTACACCTTGCAACGCGCAGGGAGGAGGATCGGCCACTGACGCCGATGAAGATGCCGCCTATGCGCTCTTGATGGCCGGAAAACTCTGGGGCGGAACCTACAATGCGTCGGCGGTGACCATGATAGGAGATGTCTGGAGCCACGATATTGATGGCACCGGCACCAAGCTTCCCAAGGGCGGCAGCAACTACGCCAGCCCAAGCAGCCAGATCACCAACGCCTCATACTTCGCTCCGTCAATGTACAGGGCATTCCTTGCGGCGGACAGCGGCCACGACTGGGCCGGAGTCGCCACCGCATCACTCGCCGCCGTCAATGGTGCCATTTCCGGAAGCAACGGCCTCATCCCTGCATGGTGCAGCAGTTCCTGCACGACCCCCGGCAGCAATGGCGCGGCGACGGACGGTGACTACCAATACGACTCGCACCGAATCCCGATGCGCATCGGTTTGGACTACTGCTACAACGGCACGGCCGCTGCCAAAACCTATACGACCAAGAACACGGCCTTCTTCGCGGCTGCAGCCGCAAACGGAATTGCCTACATTCAAGATATGTACACGCCGAGTGGAGGTCCAGTGAGCGGCACCGCGCCCAACTCGGCCTCGATCCTTGGCACGGCTGCAGTGGGCGCGATGGCCACTGGCAACCAGGCTTTCCTCAATACTGCCTACCAGGCCGTGTTCGATACCATCACGCGCGGGAGCATGGCTCCAGTGGACGCAGCCGGCAAGACCCCCTACTCGTACTTCAATGCTACGGTTGGTTTGCTTACCGCTCTCATGATGACCGGCGCCTTCCCGCACTAGACCGATTCCACAACAATCCCACGAATGCTCCCCCAGTTTCCCCAAAGAGGTCTTGGAATGACGACCAGGCACGCACTGTTTGTATTGGCCCTGCCGATGGCTTTGTTTGCTTGTTCCAGTTCCAAGACCAACGGGGGAGCGTCCTTGGACGCAGCCTTGGACGGGGGACTAGTCTTTGACTTGATAGCGGACTTCACGACGAACAACAGCATTGCCCTCATCGACGGCCGCCAGGGACTCTTCCACGTCTGGGGGGACCTGAGCCTAGCAGGGCAATTCGATCCGCCCCTGGATCCGAATCAGCCCTATGTCTATCCCATTGACCTGACCACGGGAAATCCCAACGGTTCTGGGCCGGGTTCGTTCCACACCCACGCCACGAACTGGGGGGTCTGGGGTGCAGCCCTGGGCACCGATTTCATGCCGAGAATGGATCTCGACGCAGGGGTAAGCCCTAGTGGTAAGGCCTACAAGGGAACCTACGACGCATCCAAGTACCAGGGCATCTCGTTCTGGGCCAGGGCGACGACCGCGCTTACAAGGGTAGAGGTCATCATCCTCGATGCCTATACCGATTGGGAGGCCACCTTTGCTGGCTTGCCCGTGCCCGACGGCACTGACCCGACCTTCACCTCCTGCGTGTTGAGCAATGATGTCAAGTTCAATTGCAGTCCTTACCTGGTCAAGTTCCGAATGGATTCCACATATTTTCCCAAGTACCAGAGCGACGCCTATCAGATCGACACCACCTGGAAGCGATTTGACGTCTTTTTTGCTGACACCCGTCAGGACCAATACAACAAAGGCTTTCACTCCACTACACAGCCGTTCACGGCCACCAATATCGACGTCAGCCACCTGACCTCCATGTCAATCGAAGTGACCGCGACCTACGTGGGCACGACCCCTTCACCCAACGATTTCGAGATCTGGGTCGACGACGTAGAATTCATCAAGTAGGCGCCGCGCGGATGGCGAGCGCGCCAGTCCGCGCCCAAGTAGCCCTCCAGACGCCTGCCCCGCTTGCTACAATCCCGCGTTGGTTACAGTGGCGGGATGGCGTTGCGGACCAGGTCGACGAAGTACGACTGGAACCACACGCCGGCTTGGGGTGCGCCCGGCGCGCTTTCATCGGATGCACATTCCGCATCGAAACGCGGCTGCGTCGGGTCGGAGATGCCGTCCGA
>PLNW01000032.1 GCA_003142855.1 Myxococcales bacterium | reverse complement strand
CCCGCAGCACCTGCCCAGAAGGCCCGTCGGGCCGCAGGACACCGGCCACGAGGACACTCGTGTCGAGGACCGCGCGAAGCTTGTGGCCAGGCACGGCGGGCTAGCTGCGGCTCTTGCGCCGGCGTTCGCGCCGTACCTCTCGCACGGCTTCCACGATCTCGCGCGTGAACTGCTCATCGTCGACGTCGAGTTTGCCCATTCGCTGCTGGATCGCTTCCACTTCAGACCAGGCCACCTTCTTGCCCTCGGCCTGCATCACCCGCGACAGGATCCTGGTCTGCTCTGCATCCGGCAGGACCTGGATCCTCTTCACGAGGTCTCGCGCTTCCATGCGGGTCATCGTCGTGCTCCTTGTCCGCAAGGTTATCACACTCCCTCGGGTGGTACCGTTGCGGCGTTTTCCTTCAGACACGGCTTCGGGACCGGCCTCGCGAAACCAGGTGTCGAGCGGCACGGAGAAGCCCTGCTTGCGATCGCTGTCCAACGCCGGTGGCAGCCACCGGCGCGCCAGGCGTCGCTCGATGCGTCGGGTTTCCACGCGTTCTGCCACACATGGACCAGATCTCACCAGAAGACGCGCACGGGGTAACGACCGATCTGGGAGTCCGGCGTGACCAGTGCGCAATCCTCGTGGATAGCCTGGCAAATCAAGACGCGATCGAACGGGTCACCGTGAACATCGGGCAGCCGCTCCAGGTAGGCGAGCGCCTCGCAGTTCAGCGTTGCCTCGCCAAACCCGAGCCGCGCCATCGCTTCGCGCACGAACACCGAAACCGGCCGATCGAGGCGCAGTATCCCTCGCTTACGCGACTTGAGATGAATCTCCCACGCGGACACGGGTGACACCAGTACGTCGTTCTCGCGTGCCGCCACCGCAGTGCGGGCAGCGTTGCTCAGCCTCTCGGGCGCGTCGGCGGCCCACAGAAACGCGCAGGTGTCGAGCAGCAGCTTCATGACTCGTCCGCACCTGGGTCGCCACGGGTGAAGGCCGCCATTTCTTCATCGGAGAGAGGGTCGTTGAAGCTTTCGGCCATCTGCACGACGCTGCCGCGAAGTACTCCAAGCGGGCGTTTCGGCCCACGCGATGGGGCTAGTGGACGCAGCTCGGCCACAGGCTTGTTCCTATCGCAAATAATCAAGGTTTCCCCTTGCCTAACGCGCTTGAGGTGACGCGACAGGTGGGTCTTGGCCTCTTGAATGTTGACCGACTTCACGCCCTTAGTAGACCATATTCCTGGTCAGGTCGCCAGCCTGGCAAGGACGGGGCAAGAACCGCTACTTGGTTAGACGGCTCCCGTTCAGCCCACGGAAATACGCGATGGTGGCCTCCAGCCCGCGTTCGAGGGGCACCTGCGGCGTCCAGCCACCCAGCAGCTTCTGCGCCAGCGCGATGTCCGGGTTGCGCCGCACCGGATCGTCCTTGGGCAAGGGCGCATGCACGATGCCGGCGCGCGAGCCGACCATGTCGCGAACCAGGGTCGCCAGCTCGAGCATCGACGTCTCACGCGGGTTACCCAGGTTGACCGGATCGCAGCCGTGCGGGCTAGCCATCAGCCGCAAAAAGCCCTCGATGAGATCGGACACGTAGCAGAACGAGCGGGTCTGCTTGCCATCGCCGAACACGGTCAGCGGCTGCCCGGCCAGCGCCTGCACCACGAAATTGGAAACCACCCGCCCGTCGTTCTCGTGCATGCGCGGGCCATAGGTGTTGAAGATGCGCGCGATGCGAACTTCCACGCCGTATTGGCGCGCGTAGCTGGTGGCCAGGGTCTCGGCGCAGCGCTTGCCCTCGTCGTAGCAGGCGCGCGGCCCGATGGGATTGACATGGCCCCAGTAACTCTCGCGCTGTGGGCCAGCGAAACCGCGATCTCGGGGAACGAAGGCGAGCTGAGCGTGGCCGACCGATCGAACAGCAGGCCCTGATCGTACCCGCCTTCTTTCAGGCGGAAGACTTCAATGATCGGTCCTGAGGACGACCCGAGCCGTACCGAGTCCCTTGAGCAGGTACTGGACGCGCTCATAAGCGTCCCGCTTGGTGACAGCCCGCGCTTCGGGGTCAGAGATTTCCTCGAAGTCGGCGACAAAAGTTGGCCCGACGTGATCGGGGGACGCGAATTTCTCGGCGATGTTCTTGAAGCCTTCCCTCACCAGACCATTCTTGATGTGCTCGCGGCAGACATCGACCAAGGCCTCGGGTTCGCCCGGGTACCACCTCACGCAGTAGTAGATGTCCCAGGCGTCCTTTTCCTTCAGACGGGTGGCCAGGGCCATGCCCTTCATCGCCAGGAAGGGAACAATCGAAGCGATGCGCACCGTGGTCGAGTCCTTGGCTCCACCCGGCAGCCGGCCTTCGATGGCAATCGTCGCCGGGAGCTGGAAGGCCAGGTCGCAGCCACGGGCTTTGCGTGCCCGAACATCTTGCACGGTCTGGGTTCGGTGGGTTTTGCCGGTTCCCTCGTATTCCCCGGCGAGGAGGTCGACTTCCACGACGATCTCCTTGTCGACCACCTTGACGGTGCGCCAGAAAATGAAGGGCTGCTTCTTGTCCTGCGCGTAGCCCCTGCCCTCCAGCAGCCGACAGATCGTTTTGTACCCAGGTCCTGTCAAGGTTCGGTGGTTCAGGGCAAGGTCGACGTCGACGCTGCCGATGTGCGGCTTCCGGTCCTGGGGGATCAGGAGCGCAGGCACCCAGCCGCCCACAACCACGATGTCGTCCCGGTACTCCGCGAGCAACCTGACCAGCTCCAACATGACGGAACGGGCCGCCTCGACCTGTAGGGCGTCGTAGTCCTTCTTGGTCACCACAGCTTCGAGATCTCCTGCCGCCAGACGGCCTCGGCAGCCTCATCGCCGCGTCCCTTGTAGCTCTTGAGGTCGAGATAGAGTTGGATAGGACAGACGGTCTTCATCGAGTCGACCTCGCTGGCCATGTAGAAGACCCCCTCGTCGTAGGGGACCAGGAGGCTGACATTCGCGCCGCTGGCCACCTCCTTCAGCCCTGCCCGTTTCAGCAGAGCCTCGGAGATCGTGCCCACGTAGGCCATGGCGCGTTGCCCGCGGACAGCAGGGGCGATCCGGCGCGCAGCCGAGAAGCCAGTGAACGCATATTCAATCCCAAGCTCGCGACACGCCTTTGCGATCACGGCCTCGACCTGGTCAGTCTCGCCCATGGCGTAGAAGTCACGAACGGTGTTCTTTCGATAGGTGTAGTTCTCCGCCCATTCCCGCAGGAGGGTCTGGGGACTCACAAGACGAAAGCCCTCCTCTCCTTCGGCGACCCATTCCCGGTCGCGCAGGTTCTTCTTCACGTTCGCCACCTGGCCAATGCTCACGCCCGCCTCGTCGGCCAATGCCTGGGTCTTCCACCATTTGGACTTGCCCATCAGCAGCACGCGAAGCACCCGTGTCGCCTTGGGCGCGTACAGCGACCGGAGATCTCGCCTCTTCGTGAACCTGTTGCGGAAGCCCTCCCTGGAGATGAAGACCTGGTCAAAAGACAGGCGACAGTTCCCGGCAAGGTCGAGGTACCCGATGCCGTCCTTCTTACAGATCTCGGCTGACTCCGGGGATACATAGGGCGCTACGAATACGCCGTAGGCGTCTGGGAATTCGCTGCGGAGGCGCAGAAGCTGGTTGACCGCTTCTCTTGCCAGACGGGGTTGGCCCGAGGTCTTGGCCTCGACGATGATCTGGGCGGACGAACCGGCCTTGGTTCGGAGGTTGAGCACGAGGTCAGCCCCAGCATCGCGCCGACGCCCACTCTTCCTTGCCGATCTGACCCGGATGAAGGGTGCTTCCTGCATGCACGCCGCGATTGCCGCAGTAGCCCGTCTCCTTAAGTCGTGTACTTTCACGATATCATGCACTTTCAGCATACGCTGAAAATGTTATATCTAGTGAAAATGGGGTGTCAAGCTCTTTTCACTACAGATGATCGTTTCAGCAAATGCTGAAGAGTAGCGGACTGGGAACCTTGACTGAGCCTACCCTTGCGGTCGCCCGTTCAGCCCACGGAAATACGCGATGGTGCCCTCCAGTCCGCGTTCCAGCGGCACCTGCGGCGTCCAGCCACCCAGCAGCTTCTGCTCCAGCGCGATGTCCGGGTTGCGCCGCACCGGATCGTCTTTGGGCAAGGGCGCGTGCATGATGCCGGCGCGCGAGCCGACCATGTCGCGAACCAGGGTCGCCAGCTCCAGCATCGACGTCTCACGCGGGTTACCCAGGTTGACCGGATCGCAGCCGTGCGGGCTGGCCATGAGCTGTGTCACCCGCTGGATCTTCTCCCGGGCCAACACATCCACCATCTCGTCGAGGATCGCGCTCGATGTGACGTGCGTGAAGAGTCCTTGCCGGAAAACCCGCAGCACCTGCCCAGAAGGC
>PLNW01000162.1 GCA_003142855.1 Myxococcales bacterium | reverse complement strand
TTTTTGAATCAGTAGTGCTAAGCCCGCCCTTGTGCATGACTCCGAACACCCGAATGATCTGTCACCAGGACGCCGATTGTCAGCCCTCGCAGCACTGTGTAGCGCCCAACCCCATGCCGGCGTACGTTTCGGATCCGTCTTCCCCGACCACCCCACCCGAGTATTGGAGAGTCGGCTTCCAGGTCTGCGCCCCGTAGCTCGGAGTTTCGGTTCCGCCCGCCAAGAGACCGTCACCTGGCGGACGGATGAGCCGTGCGGAGATGCAAAGCCACTGCGTCCTAGTCGCGTGGCCATAGGCATTTCGAATAGGGGTTCTGAGGGTCGGAGAACCCTGACGGGCCGGTGCCTAAGCGATTTGAACCGGTTCTTCTGCGTCGAAGGGCCCTCCTGGGGCGATCCGATGATTCCTCTCCCCTCCGCATCGAGGCAGCGCCATGCATGGTAAATTGACCTTCGTGAGCGACACCTCGCCCGAGGCAAACGCCAGATACTTCGAGCTCTTGCGCCAAGCAGGGCCCGAAGGACGACTCGCGATCTGCCTCGGCCTGTCGCGAGCCACGCGAGAGCTTGCCATCGCCGGCATCAAACGGGCGCATCCCGACCGCACACTCTCGGACGACGAGCTTCGCGAGAAACTCGCCGAACGCCTTTATGGTGCCGAGGTAGCTCGGCGCGTGTTCGCGGGACGCCCGGCATGAGCGACAGGCTTGCGCAGGCGGATGAGATAGTCACGCGACATGGATGGCTTCGCGCTCGACTCGCTCACGCAGCTCGTGCCTCAGGGCGCGCTTCGTGACCAAGTCCACGCGGCGTCCGAGCAAGTCCTCCAGGAAGAGCTTCAGACCCATGTAGTGGCCGAAGGTAGCCGCCCCTCGGAACGACACCAGCAGATCCACGTCGCTCTGTTCGTGCGCTTCGTCGCGTGCCACCGAGCCGAATAGCGACAGGGTCTGCACGTCGAAACGCGGAAGCTCGTCCGCGTGGGATCGAATGGTTTCGATGATTCGCTCGCGTTGCATGGCCTTGGGGAGAGTGTACGTCGCACTCGATGGAAGGCCAAGTACAGGGCCACGGCACGGTATCCTCGCCCCCTCTTGACACACCCCGCCTCCTCGATAGCAATCCGTATCACAACAGGCTGCTGAAGTCGTGCTCCTTGCCGAGCATGTCGAGATAGAGGGAGATCGTGCCCCAGCTACGCCTCGACGAGCAGCACCAGTGTCTCGGCCAGCACTCCATCGTGCGCCATCGCCTCGGCGGCACCCGGGGTGCTCATCGCGGTCTTGAGCCTATTCATGTCAGGAACCTCCATCAGCACAGCGACGCGCGTCGGATTCTGCGGGTCAACGAATGTGCGAATGCCAGTGACACCGAGGGGGCCGAAAAACTTCTCGCGCATGGGCGAGGCGAGCCAATGCTTGGTGTCCTTCACTTGATGATAGCCGATGACGGTGGGCATGCCCTACCTCCTACGCAACGCACCCGCTGCGCCGCAAACGTGTTTGGAAAACTTCACCGTTAGTTTGATTCCCCACCTCGCCAAAGGGTGCTGCGTTTTGCCACCGCCCTGAGGATCCGACCACGCCAGTGTCGGAAGAAGATTGGCCTTCGGAACGGCCGCAACGAGTCGGCCTCATTTCGACCAAGCCCGGCGCGTTCAAGGCGCTGTTTCCGAATGGGCTCGACGCCCTTCGTATCTTAGACAGCAGCCCAGACCCCGACATCTCGCCGGAAGCCTCAGGTTCACACCTGGCAACGCCTTGAGATTGCTTGAATTGAGCGATTGGGGGCGGCCCTAGCAGCGCGGACTCCGCCATCCGCCGCTGCTTGCGAAAAACGTCGCAAGGCGGGAGGCTGCAGCTGAATACAAAGTTAGCCGGAGCAAAACCCATGTTCACAAAGATTGCACATCGGCTCGGACAGCTTGCCGAAACCCATCGCTCAGCTTCCGGTTCTACGCAACCGGTTGAGCCCGAACTCACTCGGCTTCTTACAATGTTTACGGCAGCACTTGCCGTTCAGGTCGGGCACGACCGTCGGTTGTTGTGCGAGCTCTTGACCGCCCGCGCCCAGAAGGTGCCCTGCCTTTCCCGGAACGATGCGCTGGTCAAGCACCTATACGATGACTCGACCCTCTGGGCACCCCGTACGGGTGTTCAGTTGATGGCGCTCGGGCACGTACTGCTGCGATTCATTCATAGTCACGTGAGCCATCTCGCCTCGCTCACGGCGAAGGGCCCGAATTTTGTTCCGGGCGTTCTGCGCCTCTGTCAATTGCTCGAAAGTGGCGCACTCGAATATATGTTCTTGCTTCACAAACCGCTCGCGATCGCAGCAGGACGTGGGCTACAGGTTCACGGTGCTCGGAATCCGCTTCTGCATTCCCGCGAATACTACGAAGCCGCGCTTCAGGCATTCTACCGCGACGTACCTGGGCTCATGTTCTTCGACTATCAACCAGAGTCAAGCGCGCCCGTGCTCCGGACCGCCATCGAACTCAAGTTGCGTGAAGCCATCGGCATTGGCGCCTTTCAGGAAGAATCAGGCACACTCAGAATCATCAGTGTCAGCCAGATCATTAACCTGCGAAGCAAACTCAAGCTTGAATCAGTCGTACCGTTGACACACGTGTTGCACATCTACCGTTGGACAAACCATGCACTTCATGGAAGCCGCCGTCCTGCGCTGTGCCTGCTTTGGTTCGCTATGGACTATCTGCGACCGTTCCTGCGTGGAGCGAGGGTCCGCCCCAACTTCATTACCTCGAACCCGGTCTGGTCCCACCTCAGCGATGATGAGCTTGAGAAGGTGCTGCGAACAGATCTCAGCATAGCGCCCAATGCGCAAGCGATCGGCGTTGAAAGAAAGACTGGGCCTTCGCCGCAATCCCCAAGCCTGGCTAACATGCCGTTGAAGGTCGGCCGCGGACGGCCGCCCACCGCTTAACGGCAAGGCGTTCGGCCGACGGAGGAGACGAGGCGACGACACGGGTTCTACTCTCCGAATCGCTACTGAACCCACGCGCAGCTTGACCCGCGCCGAGCACGCGGCGATGCTGCTCGATTATGGCTGAGCCAGTGCCTTTGCCTCCCGGCCGCCGTGTGGGTCTACTTCTCGGTGCCGCTATCTTCTTCGCACCCTGGGCCTTCGCTTGGTTCACCCTCCGGAAGGGATACAGCGATAGGGCGAAACAGGTGGCGTTCGGTTGGGCGGCCGTTTCCCTCGTCTTGCTGGTCTTGCCGAAACACGGCGGGCAGACGACAGTGACGCCACCGATGACCGCAGCCGCCCCCAGCAGAGAAAGGGCAGCCGCCAGCGGGAGCAACGACGCCGCGAAGAACGCCGTGACCCGAATTCTAACGACCGACTTGGACAGAGTCCCGACGGCACTCGACGAAGTGGATGCAGCTATTAGGGCTAAGAATTGGACCGTCGTCAAAGCGAGACTCCCCTACCTGGCGGATCTCTTCGAGCCGTTGCGCGGTGTTAAGATAGCGGTCAATGGGACCGACAACAAGACTGGGAAACCGATCCCAGGAGTCACCGCCCTCGTGGAGGAAATGCGCAACAGATACGAGTCGTACGGTTCTGCTCTCAGGAACTTTGAGCAGAACAATTCAAAGGCAACGAGCCAGCGCGTTGCCGGGCGCCAGATCGAGGAGCAGCCGATGCAAGATGATTCCAATCCGGAGGCGCTTGCGCGCCGCCTCGGCTTCAACGCAATTGCCATTCAGTTGGCCACCAAGATCGCCGGGCGCTTCGGCGTGCCAAAGATGCGAGCTTTCGATATGGCCATCAAGGCAGGCCAGCTCTGCATGGAAGATGTTCCACATAGTCTCGAGATGAGCGACGACGAGATGACCGTCGCTATCGCACAGCATGCGCTCGTGTTCGTGGAAAGAGTGACCCGTACCGCAAGGGAGCGTCAGATGATGCCGTTGACCGACGCCTTCGTAACCTACCGACTGTCCAGATGCCCGATGTGACCGATCTAGAGCCCTGGAGCGGGCACCGCCCGGGCTCACGGAAGGGCCGACTCGCCTTCCAGTCTCGCGAAATTCGAGGCGGTTGTGAAGTCAGCGGAATGGGAAAAGAGTGTTGCTGCTGATCACATCACGTATGAGCCCATTCGTACCTGCATTCCGGTTGGAGGATCTCCTCGTAGCGCGCCGCCGAACATGGCGTTGCACCCGACGATCGGCCGGAGACGGCCGCTCGCAGGTGAACGCCAAATCGTTCGGCGGAGCCGAGAGCGTCATGCGTACGCTCGTGCGAACCAGGAGCTTGTCGGCGGGGTGCAAGGCATAGTTGCTAGTCCAGCCCATCGGCGATACTCCTGAGTCATGCGACCCCTTCGGTATTCCATCAACGTCACATTGGACGGGTGCTGCGATCATCGTGCAATACCCGCGGACGAAGAGTTGCATCGTCACGCGGTCGAGAACCTCGCCCAGGCCGATGCCCTCCTCTTTGGCCGGGTGACTTACGAAATAATGGAGGCAGCGTGGCGGCCGCCGGCGCGGACGGGAGCGAGGCCTGATTGGATGGAACCCTTCGCCCGGGCGATCGACGCGGCAAAGAAGTACGTCGTGTCGAGCACCCTGGACCGGGTCGATTGGAACGCTGAGATCATCCGCGGGGATCTGGGGAAGGCCGTTGCGCAGCTCAAGCTGGAGTCGGGTAAGGGACTGCTCGTGGGAGGCGTGAAGCTCCCGCTGGCGTTGGCGGAGCTGGGATTGATCGATGAGTACGAGTTCGTGGGCATCCCAGGCTAGCGGGCCACGGGCCGACGTTGTTCGCGGGGCTATCGAAGTGTGTCGACTTGAGGCTCGTGAGCCGGCTGGAGTTCGGCTCGGGGGCGGTGGCGATGCGGTATGAGCCGAGAAGGTAGCTTGGAAGCTAGAACGATGCCGTGAAGGCCGACGCAGTCGCCGCCAATGGCGCCGGTGAAGGACCGGTTGCCTGCATGGTCGGACGGTCGTACCCTTCATCCATGTCCATCCCAGTGGAGAAGTTGACCGAGGAGATGCTCGCGTTGCCCGCCGAGGCGCGCGCACTGTTGGCGGATCGCCTCGTCGAAAGCCTCGATCCGCTCGCGGATGACGACGTCCGCGCTTGCTGGGCGGCGGAAGCAATTCGCCGTCGTGATGAGGTGCGGTCCGGCAAGGTGGAGGCGATTCCTGGAGATGTTGCCGCCGCGCAGGTGAGATCCCTTCTTGGCAAATGAAGCACGCGTTTCACCCGGACGCGTTCGCGGAGTACGCTGCTGCGGCAAGCGCCTACGAAGTCGGCCAGCCAGGGCTGGGCGAGCGCTTCATCCGAAGCGTGGAAGGTGCCATCGAGGGCGTCTGCCAAGCTCCCGATCGCTGGCCGATCCTGGAGCAGGATGTCCGCCGGCGACTGACCCGGGTGTTCCCCTATGCCATTCTGTACACCACGGAAGAAAGCCACGTGCTCATCGTTGCGGTGATGCATTGTCATCGGAAGCCCGGATACTGGCGCACGCGAGTGGCGGCAACTCCAATCGGCTAGAACATCCCAGCACAGTGAAGGGCGCGGGGGCGAGCGCCTGGGCCGGGGTACACCACACAAAAGCCTGTCCGGCGCGTGGGCTGACCTGGGCGTCGATCTGTCAGCCGAGGACATTGACCAGGTCAGGCGCGAGGCCTGAACCGAATTTCCCGTATTGGCTACGCGGCGAAACGCAGGATTTCGACTTCGGCGCCGGAGCGAACGGCCAAGTCAGCCACGGCGTAGACCTTCAGCGCGACCTCTTCGGAAAGATGATACTCCTCGCAGTTGTCGCAGATGTCGGCTGGGACGCCCTTGAGGATAATCGTGGATTCTCCGCGTTGGATCGCGATCGTGGTGTGCCCAGGCGCGATTTCACCGTGCTTGCAAATTGGGCAAGTCATCAAGGCTTCCTCCTTCTGAAGTCGCGTTCCCACCTTTCCGGGTCGGGCTGGTACACCGTTACTACGTAGCACCGTTCGGTCCCGGCGTCATGTCCGACCACAACATGCAGGACCCGCCCGTCGACGGTCCCCAGCAGAAGTGCCAGCTCAACCGCTACCTGCGCCGCAGGCGCCGAAGCAGCATCATCGGAACAAAGCCGCCGGCGGCTCATCCTAAGAGTCAAGGAGGATCCCATGCCGACCATCAGCAACAAGGTAGCTTCGACCCCATCCCGGGAGGGCACCACGGCAACCGGAACGCAATGTCCGTTCGATCACGCCGCTGGCGGCGGCACGTCGAACCGTGACTGGTGGCCGAGCCAGCTGCGCCTGGACATCCTTCACCAGCATTCCTCCAGGTCCAATCCGATGGGCGAGGACTTCGACTACACAAAGGAGTTCAACAGCCTCGACCTGATGGCGCTGAAGAAAGATCTCGCGACGCTCATGACGGACTCGCAGGACTGGTGGCCGGCGGACTTCGGTCACTACGGGGGCCTGTTCATTCGCATGGCGTGGCACAGCGCCGGCACCTACCGGATCGGGGACGGGCGTGGTGGTGGCGGCAGGGGCCAACAGCGCTTCTCGCCGCTCAGCGCTTGGCCGGACAATGTCAACCTGGACAAGGCGCGACGGCTGCTGTGGCCCATCAAGCAGAAATACGGCGCCAAGATTTCCTGGGCCGACCTGATCATCCTGACCGGCAACGTCGCGTTGGAGTCGATGGGCTTGCGGACCTTCGGATTCGGTGGCGGTCGCGCCGACGTCTGGGAACCGGATCAGGATGTGTACTGGGGCGCCGAGAAGGTCTGGCTCGAAGACAAGCGCCATTCCGGCGACCGCGAGCTCGAGGATCCGCTCGCTGCCGTGCAGATGGGCCTGATCTACGTCAACCCGGAGGGGCCGAACGGCAACCCGGATCCGGTGGCCGCGGCCAGGGACATCCGAGAGACCTTTGCTCGCATGGCGATGAACGACGAAGAGACGGTGGCGTTGATCGCTGGCGGCCACACGTTCGGCAAGACCCATGGAGCCGGCGACGCGAAGCTGTTGGGGCCCAACCCCGAAGCGGCCAGCATCGAGCTGCAGGGCCTGGGCTGGAAGAGCAGCTTTGGTACCGGCAAGGGTAAAGACGCGATCTCCAGCGGCCTGGAGGTCACCTGGTCCCAGACGCCGACGAAGTGGAGCCATTCCTTCTTCGAGAACCTGTTCGCGTACGAATGGGAGCTGAGCAAGAGCCCCGCCGGCGCGCACCAGTGGGTTGCCAAGGGCGCCGAAGCGACGATCCCAGACGCGCACGACCCGTCGAGAAAGCACGTGCCGACCATGCTGACCACCGATCTGTCGCTGCGTTTCGACCCCGCTTACGAGAAGATCTCGCGCCGTTTTCTGGCGAATCCGGGCGAGCTCGCGGACGCCTTCGCCCGCGCGTGGTTCAAGCTGACCCACCGGGACATGGGCCCGCGTGTGCGCTATTTGGGACCGGAGGTTCCCGCCGAAGAGCTCATCTGGCAGGACCCCATCCCTGCCGTGGACCACAAATTGATCGATGTGCAGGACATCGCCGCGCTCAAGGCAAAGCTGCTGGCTTCCGGCCTCTCGGTCTCGGAACTGGTCTCCACGGCGTGGGCGTCGGCGTCGACCTTCCGTGGCTCCGACAAACGCGGTGGCGCGAACGGCGCCCGGATTCGCCTGGCCCCGCAGAAGGACTGGGAAGTCAACCAGCCGGGGCAACTCGCCAAGGTGCTGAAGACACTCGAGGGCATAAGCGACGGATTCAACAAAGCTCAGTCTGGGGGCAAGAAGATCTCGCTCGCCGATCTGATCGTGCTCGGGGGCTGCGCAGGCGTCGAGCGGGCGGCAAACAACGCCGGCCACAAGGTGACCGTGCCGTTCACGCCAGGACGCATGGACGCCTCGCAAGAGCAGACCGACGTGAAGTCCTTCGCCGTGCTGGAGCCGATCGCAGATGGATTCCGCAACTACCTCACGGGCAAGTACGGCGTGTCCGCCGAGGAGCTGCTCATCGACAAGGCACAGCTGCTGACTCTGACCGCGCCCGAGTTGACGGTGCTCGTCGGCGGCTTGCGCGTGCTCGGCGCCAATGTGGGAGGGGCCAAACACGGCGTCTTCACGAAGAAGCGGGAGGCCCTGAACAACGACTTCTTCGTGAACCTGCTCGACATGGCCACCGAGTGGAAGCCGATGCCGGATGCCAAGGATGTGTTCGAGGGCCGCGATCGCAAGACTGGTGAGCTGAAGTGGACCGGCACCCGCGTCGATCTCGTCTTCGGCTCGAACGCTCAGCTCCGCGCCCTAGCGGAAGTCTATGGCAGCTCGGACGCGCAGGAGAAGTTCGTCCAGGACTTCGTGGCGGCGTGGAACAAGGTGATGAACCTGGATCGCTTCGACGTTGTCTGACCGGCCATTCCCATAGTCTTGATCGCTCGAAGGATCACTCGTGCGCGGCCCGCAAGTATCGAGCTCGCCTCCGGCAGCCCCTACGGCATTGCGCTCGATTCGACCAGCGTCTATTGGACAAATATGGGCGGCGGCCCGGCAGGAAACATCATCGCCACGGTGATGAAGGTTCCACTGCGCGGCGGCCCGGCCGTCTCGCTTGCTTCCTGGTCAGTCAGCCCGCGCCCCCAGCCACGCGCAGGCGGAGCAGAATCTCGGCCAGCTCGCGGCAGCTTTGCACGCGGTCTTCGGGTCTCTTGGCCAGCAGCCTCAGGATGACCGCCTCCAACTCGGCCGGAATCGCGGGATTGCGCTGGCGGGGTGGCTCCGGTGCGCGAGACATATGGGCCATCAGGATGGGCATGATTTCGTCAGCGTCGAAGGGGACCGCACCGGTGAACATCTGATAGGCGATGCAGCCCAAAGCGTACAGATCCGCGAGATGGGTGACACCGCCGAAGTTGCTGACCTGCTCAGGAGCCATGTACTGAGGCGTGCCGGCCATCATGCCCGCGCGGGTGAGCCCGCGGCTGGCGCTGTGGCGCTTGGCTATGCCGAAATCCATGACCTTGAGCACGCCCTCGTCGGTGATGAAGAAGTTGTCGGGTTTGATGTCGCGGTGGATGACTCCTCGTTCGTGTACCACTTGCAGCGCGTGGCACGCCTGCACCAGCAAGGCCAGCCCCCGGTCGACAGCCAGCGGCGCGCGCCGCATGAGCTGTCCCAGGTCCTGGCCGCTGAGCAGCTCCATGGTGATGAACTTCTGCTCAGCGCAGGTCCCGATGTCGTAGAGCCGGATGATGTTCGGGTGGTTGAAGTGGCGCGAGAGCGAGACCTCCTGCTTGAAGCGACCCAGGGTTTCTTCGTCCACGAACTGCGCCGCCAGAAACTTGATGGCGATGGTCTCGTCGAGTTCGAGGTCAACCGCTTTCCACACCGCCCCCGCGCCGCCCTGGCCGATCTTCTTTTCCAAGCGGTAGCGCTGGTTGATGACCACCCCCGGTTCCAGGGCCACACCCGGGAAACCCATGTGCGTCGCGCCCCCCGACGTGATCTCGGGCTGAAAGGCGGAAGGCGGTGACGGACCGGCCACGGCTGGCGGCGTGCGCCCGCCCGGCGACGGAAGCATACGTGTGTGAGGTGCAAGTGCGGGACCGGGCCGGCCAGCGTCCGAGCCCGACGGTACGACTGCCTTGGGCAGTGCCGGCAAGTCCGGCAACTCGGGCAGGTCCGGCAGCTCGCCCAGAGACTGCGCGTCGCTGGCCGTGGACGCCGCCGCCGGGGGAGCTTCATGCCGCTTGACCGCCTCGCGAAGAGCCAGCTCCTCCTGGAATACGCGTTCGTAGTCCTTGGCCGCCGCTCCGCGGAAGTCGGTCTCAGCCGCGCGCAAGCGATCCGCGGCGTCCCGATATCCGGGCCGCGCGCCCAAGATCTTGCGGTAGCAGAGCGCCGCGTTTTCAGCGGAGTCATTGCTGTCGAAAAGTAGAGCCAAGCGGTAGCAGGCATCGACCTCATCATCGCTGACAGGCCCGGCGTCCACGAACTTGCCCACAAGTTGCTCCAACTCGAAAGTCAGCTCGATGCGGTCGCTGGCCAGCGCGATGGCCCTCACACAAGCCTCGCGGTAGTGCGGGTCAGCCGGCACGACTTTCGCCAGGTGCTGCAACTCCTGATCGGCGTCCCGGAGTTCACGGAAGCACACCGCCGCCTGGAACGGCTCACCAGCCTCGGAAAAGAGGCTGGCTGCCTGCTCGACGTGGCCCAGACGTCGGGCCAGCGCCGCCGCGTTTGACCACTGCTTGAGTCGCGAATAGGCCTCCAGGGCCGCGTCGAGCTTGCCCGCACGCTCCAGGTTGCGTGCGGCGTCCGCCGAGGCGGCCGCCTGGGGAGCGGCGGATTCCTTGCTCTCGTACCCCACCAGCTCGACTTGCCCGGTGGGGTCGGCTTCCACGCGCGCGGCATTGACGAAATCTCCCACTTCTTGCAGCAGCCCCACCGCCCGGCTCCGCTCCCCGGCGGCCAGGAACAACTCCACCGCCGGCCGCACATCGCCGCCACGTGAGAAGCAGATAGCCGCCTTGAGCGCGACCTTCCTCTGGTTCGCGTCGAGTGCAAAGCGCTTGCGCCGGTCGTACTCGATGCTGCGCAAGAGCGCCTGTCCCGCCTCGACGAAGTTCCCGGCTGACAGGAACATCCTCACCGCATCGTCGTGGGCACCGGCGCGCGTGTAGGCCTGGGCCGCAGGTCCCGCTTGGCCGCGCTTCTCCAGTGCCTTCGCCTGCTCCACCCACTGTTTGCGCGACAGCTCCATTAGACCTCTTCGGGGAGCTCAGCCGCCATGCGCTTGATGACTTCGGGATAGTTGGCCACGCGCAAGCCTTCTTCCAGGGTGATGATGCCCTGCTTGATGTATTGGAAGATGCAGCTATCCAGGCTTTGCATGCCGCTGCCCGGGTCGGCGGTCTGCAGATAGACATCAATCTGGTAGCACTTGGACTCACGGATGAGATTGGCGATGCCGATGGTCTGCAGCATGACCTCCAGCACCGCCACGCGCCCCTCGCCGCTGGCCCGCTTGCACAGCATCTGCGCCAGCACCCCGCGCAGCATGACCGACACCACGCCGCGCACCTGCTCGCGTGATTCGTCGGGGAACGCGTCGATGATCCGGTCGGCCGCCTTGGAGGCGGAGTTGGTGTGCAGCGTCCCGAACACGAGCACGCCGGTCTCGGCCGCTTGCAGGGCGACCTGGATGGTTTCCAGGTCACGCATCTCGCCGGTCACCACCACGTCAGGCGATTCGCGCAAACTGGAGCGCAGAGCGCTGGCAAAACTCTCCACATGACGACCCACCTGGCGTTGCGTGACCACGCTTTGCAGGGGCGCGTGCACGTACTCGATGGGATCTTCAATCGTGATGATGTGGCGGCTCGAAGTCTTGTTCATCTCGTGCACCAGCGCCGCCAGCGTGGTGGTCTTGCCCGAGCCGGTCGGGCCCGTGATCAGCACCAGCCCGTTCTGCAACTCGGTCAGCTTGCGCACCACCGGGGGCAGAAGAAGATCTTCAATGGTCGGCAGTCGGTTGGGGATGATGCGGAACACGGACCCGATGCCGCGGGCCTGCTGGAACAGGTTGGCACGAAAACGTCCCACTTCGGGCAAATCGTAGATGAAGTCCAGTTCCTGATCGCGATCGAACACCGCGTGTTGCTCCGGGGTGAGGATCTCCAACAAGAAGCGACGCGCGTCGCTCTCGCTCAAGGCGCGGAAGTTGAGCGGCACCAGGTCGCCGTCGTGGCGAATCAAGGGCACCACGCCCGAGTGGAAGTGCAGATCGCTCGCCTTCTGCTCGACCACCAGGCGCAGAAAGGAATCTAGGCGCGCCAAAGCGTGGCCCTCCTAAATGACGGGTCGCAATTCAAGGACAAGCACTTCCTTCTCCCCTCTCCCGTCGGGAGAGGGGCCGGGGGTGAGGGTGATGTTTCCCCTGGGCCAGACGCTGAAGCGACGCCGGTGTCGTGCCTCAAGTCCGCGGCATGGGTTCACGTCCGACACAGTACCCTCACCCCAGCCCTCTCCCGGAGGGAGAGGGAGAAGTGTGCCGGCTGACCGCCGCTCCGCCTTGATGGGCAGAAATCTGGGTGCAAGGGCCCTGCAATTCAGGCCCATCCCAGGTGCTGCGATCCGCAGATCACGACCGGCCATTTAGTGCCGCCTCTCGTGGGTTCATTGCTGGTTGGGCGGCTGGGTTGACGGCGGCGGTGGCCGGTGGCCGGCGCCGACGGCCGGAACCGGCTTCGGAACCGGATCCGGCTGTTGGTCCCCGGCCCCAGAAGCGGCGCCCCCGCGATGATTCAGCCCACCGCCGTGTCGTCATTCTGGTTTTTCTCCCTGCACGCGGGCCGCAGCCTTGGCCTCGGCGACCTTGGCCTCAGCCAGGATTCGGGCGCCGTCGGGCCCGGCCACCACCAGCTCGAAGTTCTTCTTGTTGGCAGCTCTCATGTACGCTTCCTCGGCGCTGACCAGCCCGGCCTTGAACAGGCGTTCCAGGTCTCCGTCCATGGACTGCATACCGGCGTCGCGCTGAGTGGCGATCACCGACGGAATCTGGAAGGTCTTTCCTTTGCGGATGAGATTGGCGACCGCCTCGTTGTTGATCATGATCTCGACCGCGATGACACGCCCCTGGCCGTCCTTGCGTTTGATAAGGTACTGACACATTACCGCGCGCAAGGTGTCGGCCAACAGGGAGCGCACCTGCGGCTGTTGTCCGGGGGGAAACAGACTGACCAGGCGATCAACAGTCGTGTCGACCGAGACGGTGTGCAGCGTCCCCAGAACCAGATGGCCGGTCTCCGATGCCGTCACAGCGAACTGCACCGTGGCCAGGTCGCGCATCTCGCCCACCAGGATGACGTCCGGATCCTGGCGCAGGGTCGCGCGCAAGGCATTCTCGAACGAGGCGGTGTGAGTTCCCAGTTCACGCTGATTGATGAGGCACTTCTTCTGTTTGTGCATCACCTCGATGGGGTCTTCCAGGGTGACGATGTGGCGCGGGCTGGTGCGGTTGATGTGGTCGATGATCCCGGCCAGGGTGGTGGACTTGCCCGACCCCGTTGGGCCGCCCACCAGCACCAGCCCGTTCTTCAGCTCGGCAAAGCTCTTCACCACCGGCGGCAGACCAAGTTCCTCCAGCACCGGAATGCGATCCTTGACGATGCGGAACACCGCCGACAGCCCCGGCATCTGGCGGAACACATTGGCGCGGAAACGCAGCCCCTCGGACTTGAGTGCGAGCGAAAAATCGACGTCGCGCAAGGCCTGCAAGTCGGCCACCTGCTTGGGGTTGAGATGGGGCGTGATGATGGCCTCGACGTCCTCGGAGGAAAACACGTGGCTGGCCAGCGGCACGACCTTGCCCAACTTCTTCATGGTCGGGCGCAGACCGCCCGCCAGGATGAGGTCGTCGCCGTCGTTGGAGGCCAGCGCCAGCAGCAGTCGCTCCAGCATCGAAAGCGAGGCCTTGTCGCTCGCGCTCTCGTGCGCACCGGCCACATTCCAGCGGGCCAAAAGCTCGCGCGCGGCGCCGCGCACGCTGTGATCCGCGTCCTGCAACAACGGCAGCAAGGCCGGCGCCTGGCCGGGCTCGTCCAGGGTGGCGAGGCAGGCGATGATCACCAACTTCATCTCGGCATCGGCGGCGGGCAACAGCGCCGCCACCTCGGGCGCGGCCTCGTCGGCTTTCATCGCCTGCAAGGCCTCGACGCAAACCCGCTGCAGTTCAGGTTCTCGCTTCAGCAGATCCAAAACGTACGGGATGCTTCGGCGATCGCCCATCAGGCCCGCCGCCTCGATGGCGCGCTCACGCACCCACCAGTCGGCATCGCTCTGCGCCGCGCGCACCAGCGCCCCCAGCGCCGCGGGATCCTTGAGTCGCAACAGCGCATCCACGGCATAGCGGCGGACAATGTCCGAGGGGTCTTGCAGGTAGCTGACCAGATGGCGCGTGAGCTGCTTGCCCGCCATGGCCACCAGAGCATCCATCACGCGCTCGCGCACCCACCAGTCCTCGTCGCGCAAGTAGCGCAGAAGTCGCGGCGCCAGCTCGCCCGTGGGATCGCCCACCTTCTTGGAGATATCCACCGCCATGCGCCGCACGTTCACGTCCTTGCTGCGCAGGAGCCACAGGATGGTGCGCGCCAGGTCCACCTTGCCCGCCAGGGCCAGGTTGGTCAGCACCTCGGCCGCGCGCGTGCGCACGTCAATCTTCGCGAAAGTGAGCGCCGCCACGACCAGGGGAAGAATCTGGTCGTTGCCAATGGCCTCGGCGGTAGCCAGCACCGCCAGCCGGATGGCGTGAGGGCCCGCGTGCAGCTTGCGATCGAGAGCAGCCACGGCACGCGGCGAGCTGAACCGCTTGAGCGCCTCGACAGCGGCCTTGGCCAGGTTGAGGTTGGGCGAATCCAGCACCGGCCCGATGTGCTCGAAGTACTCGTCCTCCGAGGACAGGGCCGCGAAGGCCAGCACCGCCTGCATGGCCACGCGCTCGGTGGTATCGCGCAGGGCCGGAGCGATGGCCTTGACCGCGCCGCGCACGTCCTTGGCCATCAGCTCGGCGTCGGCCAGGTACTGCAAGGCGTGCACCTTTTCGTTGGGGGAACCCACCGCCAGCACAGCCGCCAGCGCCGGGATGGCCACCTGGCGACCGATCGAGACCAGCACATCCATGGCCTCGGTCCGGCCCTGGAAGCCGGGGTCGCTGCACCAAGTGCTCAGACTCTGGAAAACCGTGGTGCCCCCGATCTGCTTGAGAATGCCAGCCACGCCCCGGCGCAGGGTGCCGTCAGCTTCCTTGAGCAGCGAACACAGCTCGACATGCCCCTCGATACTGTTGACCCGTGGGATGAGCGGGCCGAGCAGCGACAGGCTCTGTCCGTCAGCACCACGCAGGGCTCGGACGTAGGGCAGGAATAGCGCCTTGTCGAGCACCCGCTCGGCCAGGGTGCGAAAGACGAAGCAACGGTTGGTCTGGTCGCGCGTGTCGCCGGACAAGCCCTTGCTGACCAGCACGCCCAGCAGGCGCTCGATGTCGTCGCGGCCAAGCGTGGGCGCCTCGCCCAGAAATGCGTGGACCTGGGTCGGCCCAGGCCAGCCGGCTGCCCTGAATCTCCGAAGCAGCTCCTTGCTATCCATGGATGGTCAGTTGAGCGAAAGTCCGTCGGGCGCGCATGCGCGGCTCGCACTCTCAACTATCGGATGTTCGCAGGCTTTCTACAACTTCCAGACGACCGGCCGAAGCTTCCGTTGACCCATAGCGGCGTTTGCCAGCTCATGCACCAGCCCTGCGCAGAATGGAAAAAGGCTATAGAATCCTCCGCCGTGATCGGCCAGCGCTTCGGCAACTACCTCGCCACTGCCCTCCTGGGCGAGGGTGGTATGGGCGCCGTGTATCTCGCCGAACACCCCAGCATCGGCCGCCAGGTGGCCATCAAGGTTCTGCGCGCCGAGCTGGGCCGCGACGAGCAGTCCCTCGCACGTTTCATCAACGAAGCACGCGCGGCCAACTCCATCCGCCACCCCAACATCATCGAGATCCTCGACTCCGGCGTCACGGAAAACGGCATCTCGTACCTGGTGATGGAGCTGCTGCGCGGGGAATCGCTCACCACGCGCATCAAGCGCAAGGGCAAGCTGCCGCCCAACGAAGCGGTCGCGCTGGTCATGCAGACGGCCTCCGCGCTGGGGGCGGCCCACGCCAAGGGCATCGTTCACCGCGATCTCAAGCCTGACAACCTGTTCGTGGTTCCCGACGAGGCCAACCCTGGCAGCGAGCACATCAAGGTTCTCGACTTTGGCATTGCCAAGCTGCAGACCACTGCGCCCGGCGGTTTCGTCAAGACCCGCACCGGGGCGCTCATGGGCACGCCCATCTACATGTCGCCCGAGCAGTGCCTGGGCACCAAGGAAGTCGACGCGCGCAGCGATATCTATTCGCTGGGAGCCATCCTCTACGAGCTGACCACAGGCCGTCCCCCCTTCATCTCGGAAGGCTTCGGCGCGCTTCTCAACATGCACCTCAACCAGCCACCCCGTCCGCCGCGCGAGATCGAGCCCGCGATTTCGCCAGGTCTGGAATCGGCGATGCTCAGGATGCTGGCCAAAAAGCCGGAGGCTCGCTTCCAGTCCATGGCCGAGGTCGAGTCCGTGCTCGCCGCTGCTTGTGGCCTCGTGCCCCCGCTTTTCGCGCTGTCGCAGTCGGTGACGGATGTGCACAAGGCGCTCCAGCCCACCATCAACGTGCCGACGAATCCGCTGCGGACCCCGGTCACAACCCTGTCCAATACCGCGGGCGAGAGGTTGGCGCCCGCAGGCACCACGGTGCGCGCCCACTCTGGCCGCTGGATGATTGGCGTCGCAGTGGCAGCCGCGGCGGTCGCTGCTGTGGTCGCGATTCTCCTGCTCGGTCACGGGAGTCGACCCGCGACCTCCACCGCCACCTCTGTCGCGCGGTCGCTGCCGGTGGCGCCGGCCCCGCTCGCAGCGGTTCCTGCCGTTGCGCCTGCGCCCAAGCGCGTGCGCGTGCACATCGAGAGCCTACCCACGGGCGCGCGTATTGTGCGTGAGTCCGACGGTGTCGTTCTCGGCACCACGCCGCAGAACATGGAGCTGGAGGCTTCGCCCCACCCGCTGCGGGTTCGCTTGGTGCTCGACGGCCACCTGCCGGCCACGCACGACATCGCTCTGGAAGCTGACGTCCAGGCCAGCTATGCGCTGGAGCCAGTCAAGAAGGAAGAAGCCCGACCTGGCGCCAAGAAGCATCCGGCCGCCGCGCATGAGCACGACGAGCCGGCGAAGATGTAAATTCCTAGTGGTGGTGGCCGCTGCAGCTTTCGCAACTCCCACAGCTGGGCGGCGCGAGATCCTCGGGAGTGGCAGCGCGAACGTTTACCACTTGGACGTCGAAGTTCAGCGTGGCACCGGCCAGCGGGTGGTTGGCGTCGACGGTGATGTTGTCGTCGTCGGCTGCCAGCACCGTGACGATGCGTGGTCCGCTCGGGCTGCGCGTCTGGAAGTGCATGCCCACCTCCACGTCCTCAATCGGGAAATTCTTGCGCGGCACTTTTTGCACCAACTCCTCGTCACGTACACCGTAGCCGTCGGCCGGCGCCACCGAAACCTTCAGCGAATCTCCCGCCGACCTACCGAGCAATCCCTTTTCCAGGCCCGGAATCATGGTCCCGGCACCGTGGACAAAGGTCAGAGGCTCCTCGCCAGCAGAGGAATCCAGAACCACGCCCTTCTCGTCCGTGAGCGTGTAGTGGATGGTGACAACGGTCTCTTTCCCAATTTGCATCTCGGTACCTCGGAGGAATGTTGAACTTCAAGAATAGCGGGTCGTTTCCCACTTTTCGACGAGAGAATGCGTCAGAATCTTGCGCAGATCGCGTCCAGTTCGGCGATGCCTTGCGTGTCGGCCGAAAAAGCGCAGCGGGCAGGCCGGCAATTGGCGAAGTACTGGCCGGTGGTGGCGGCTAGCGACGACTCGGTCGCCAGCCACACCGGCGTGGCCGCGGCTTGCTCGGGCGTCTCGCTGCCGCCAAACCCGAGCGCGTTGCTCAGGGCCGAGTTGGCGTCGCCCGGGTGACAGGAATTTACGATGATGCCAGAGTCGCGCCATCTTTGCGCAAAGGCCACGGTCAACATACGGTTGGCCTGCTTGGACTGGCGATAGGCTTGGTCGTTGTCGTAGCGTCGCCGCTGGAACTGCAGGTCGGAGAGATCCAGGTCGCCGGCCCAGTAACTGGCCACATTCACCACGCGCGCCGGGGCTGATCGGCGCAGCGCCGGCTCAAAGGCACGCATCATCCACACATAGCCGAGCACGTTGGTCGCGAACTGCATCTCGATTCCCTCGGGGGTTTCGCTGCGACGCCGGGGCGCGACGGCCGCGTTGTTGACCAGCACGTCCAGCCGCCCCTGCCAGCGCGCGACCAGAGCGAACACCGACTCGCGTCGGGACAGATCGGCCAGCTCAACCCGCACATCCGAGGAGCCAGTCGCCCGACGGACTTCATCCAACGCACGCGCCGCGCGCTTCTCGTCTCGGCAAACCATGACCACTTCGAAGCCAGCTTTGGCGATCCCCGCGACAATCGCCTTGCCAATGACCCCATTGGCCCCGGTCACGATGGCGACTGGCTTTTCTGCCTGGTTTGTCGGCATCTTGGAAATCATCTACCTCCATCTCAGAATGCTTCTTGCGACATCATTAGTTTGCGGAAATCTGTGCCAACAGCATCTTGGCGTCGTCATCCGCGCGCCTCCACCAAGCGCAACGCAGCCACGGGATCTGCCAGGCTGATTGTACTGTCGGCTAGAGCCCTGATCATGCGAACGTCGCAGGTAACCAGTGTCGTCTTCAGGAAATGCGCCAGGCAGGCATAGAGCGCATCGTAGGCGCTGAGGCCATAGCGGGCCGCCAGATCGAGCGCGTCACTGGCCAAGGGCTCAAGCGGATAGGGCTTGAACGCAAGAGCGTGCAGTGCGGCCTGGTTCCTCTTGGCTGCCGAAACAGAATAGTCGCCCCGCCGGGCCTGTTTGAGAAAGACGTTGGCACATTCGACGAAGAACAGCTCGGGTACGCACAGGCGCAGGTCTGCGGAGGCAGCGGAGCCGTCAAAAAAACGCGCCACGTCTTCCGCCCCCTGTTCGTTGCTGAAAAGCCTGACACCCACGCTGGCGTCGATCACCAGGCTCTGCACCGGCATGTTCACCGCGACCTGTCTCTCCTGAGCAGCGCCACGCTGTCCAGTCTGCCTTTCACAGGCCGCGCGGCCTGGCGACGGCGGTGGATGCTCTCCAGCACGTCTCCGCGAGCCGCCTGCGAGTCCACGTCGGAAAGCGCATAGTCGAGCAGACGGACCACCTCGGCGCTCAGGGAAGTCTGCCTCCCTGTGGCGTGCCGCCGGAGCCGCTCATAGGTCAGCTTGGGGACATTGCGAACGTGCAGGATTGGCACGGGACACCTCGGATGGAGCCTAATTCTGCCACGCCATGGTTGCACAGTGCAACCACCAACAGTACTCGGCCATCACCGCGCCCATCGTGCAGGCGTCCACCTGAGCGCTGCCCCCTACCAACGGTTCTTGCGCACCAGCTCGCGTAGCGGCTGGCGCACGAAGGGAACGGGCTCGGCTGCAGGATAGCCCATCGGGGTCATGGCCACGATGCGCACGCCGTCGGGCACGCCCAGGATCTCCTTGGCCTTGGGCTCGTCAAAGGCACAGACCCAGCAAGTGCCCAAGCCTTCTTCGGTGGCGGCCAGGATGATGTGATCCATGACAATGGCCATGTCTACCTCGGCGGCGTTGAAGCCGTCGTTGCGCTTCCAGGCCTTGGCCGGCTCGACACACCCAGCGACGATCACCGGCGCCCGCCAGAACCAGTCGTGACGATACGCGGCCTTGAGCTTGGCGCGCACCTCGGCGTCAGTGACAACCACAAGCTGGAACGGCTGGAGATTGCACGCGGTGGGGGCCACGCGGCCGGCATCCAGCACACGGTGCAGGACATCTTCGGGCACCTCAGTCGGGCGGTACGCCCTGATGCTGCGACGAATGCGGATCAGTTCCTGGAAGTCCATGGCGCTCTCTATATCAGGGAGGCCGGCGTTTTGTCGCACGTGACAAGGAATCCTTGGCCGGCGTAGGTGGGACGAATGGTGGCTGGCCCGAGGGTCGGATGTGAGAACAAGCGCGCCAGCCCGTCGGCCTGCCAACGGCTGCGATCGCGCCAGGCATGATTGCCGACCACAACCCGCAGGACGAGCACGAGGTTGAGCAGGCCGGCCACGGCCAGCGCAGGCAGCAGGCCCAAGGCACGCACCAGCCCTCGCCCGCCGCGCGCCCGTCGCAGGTGACAGGCGACAATCACGTCGAAGCGAAACCGCCAGCGTGGGGTCGTATGCACCATGCGGCCGCCTTGCACCAGGCAGTCCGCCATGTGTTCGATGGTTCGGCGCGGATTGGCCAACGCCCAGATCACGTTCACGCTCACCACGCGGTCGAACCGCCCCTTTTCATTCGCCAAGAAATCATCGATGTCCGCGGCCACGAAGCGCGGGCGGGTTGGCCAAGACCGCCGTCGGGCTCTCGCCAGCATGACAGGCGAGGCATCGACCGCCACCACCTCGACGTCGGGATGACGCTCGGCCAGCCGCGCCTCAAGGGCGCCTGTGCCGCAGCCTGCGTCCAACACGCGCATGCCGGGCCGCAGGTCCAGTTCCGCCACCACTTCGTCGAGCATGTCTTGGTAAGGCGCAAGCTCGGCCACGAAGTCGAAGCAAGCCGCGTACAGGTTCCACAACACGGCCGCAGCCTACCCCGAGCTGCGCCGATGCTCGACGAATTGCGAGGACGGGCACCGGCCGCGTCCCGAAAAGACCGCGACAAGATGCATTAGCGCAATGCGCGTTCGACCATGCCCCCCAAGGCCACGCCGTCAGGATTTTCTTGACAGCCTGCCCTTCGTGACCAACCTTGGGACCACAAAGGACTGCAAGATGGCTATCAAAACTACTCCCAAGACCGCACCTTCCAAGAATTCGACCCCCGCAGCCCCAACGGCCAAGGCGACCTCCCCCTACAAGCCGACCCAGGAAGAGATCGCCGCCCGCGCCTTCGAGATCTATCAGCGCGACGGCGGGAATGACCACGAGAACTGGCTTCGTGCCGAGCGCGAGCTGATGGCACGCGGTCGCCGCTAGTCGGGCGGGGAGCCCCCGGCTGCCCTGGCTGGATCTCCTAGACGCACAGCGCCCAGGGCCAGGGCGCACAGACCACAGAGCGAAAACAAGGTCTGGTTGGTCGCTACGATCTGATGACCGGTCGTTGCCAGCAGGAGAAGACCGTAGCCAAGCAGTCGTGATACTGCTTCACCGGTGAGGCAGGCTGCTGCGGCCACGGTCACGCTGGTGTAGGCAGCCACGACCATGGCCAGGTAGGCCATGCCCAAGACGCCTGCAGCGCCAGGCAAGTCGAAGCGAAGCCCATAAAGCGCCACGACCTGCGCCAGTCCGAAGTATCGCACCATGGCCAGGGAGAGAAGGCATAGGGCGATGAGCCCCGCCCCAAGCATAGACACCACTTGCAAGACGCGCAGCGGGCGGGAGGGAACCAGAACCGGCGCCAGCAGCAAGCCGAAGAATACGCTGGCCTGAGCCATGCGGGCACACTGGCCGATGAGAAAAGGCGACCATCCCATGCGCTCACAGAACTTGGTCGCTGTTTGCAGAACCAGGGGAGCGGCAAACAAAGTCACCGCAAGTTTCAGACGGACAGGGCAGCGCCTGTGCCACAGCCCTACCGCCACCAACGCAGCCAAAAAAGCGTGACTGATGAGAAGGTAGACGACGTAGCGGTCAGGAACCGGCAGCGCCAGAACACCGATCAAAGACAGGATGACGAAGAAGATTCCGATGGTGCTGACCGTGATGCGCATGGAGCGAGGAAAGATCGTATCGCCCCGCAGGGCATGCAGCAGCACCATGGCGATCAACACCACACCGAGGACGCCGCCCAGGTTGGACATGAAGAGCCCCAGGTCGGACAGGACGCGGGCCAGTCCCCAGGTGGGTTGGCTGGGCAGAAACACATGCGACCCGAGTCGGTAAAGCACAAGGTCGGCCACCGCGGCCAGGGCCAGGACGGCGGTCAGGTTGGGGCTGGGAATGGCTTTCGGCATGGACGACCGGCCCAGTATAGGGCCTTATCCTCACAATAGTCGCGCAGCCGTCACCGCAGCGGTAGCCTATCCGGACAGGCCCGATGTTTCATAGCTCTGTGGCAAGCATTCTTTGCGCCTTTCTCGCGGCCGCGAGCGGCGCGCCGCCTTTCGTGGTGGCCTTGGATCCGGGACATGGCGGATCCAACCGCGGGGCGCCCACGGCCAATCCCGAGCAGTATGAGAAACACCTGACCTTGGAAATCGCCCGCCTGGTGCAGCGGCGCTTGCTGGGCGAGCCCGGCCTCAAGATCGTGCTCTGCCGCACCGACGATGTGCTGGTGCCCATCCGCGCCCGGGCCCGCTGTGCCAACCAGGCCGGCGCGCGCTTGTTTGTCAGCATCCACGCCAACGCGGCGTCGGCTGAGCAAGGACCGGGCAGCCAGCGCGGTTTCGAGATCTTCGTGCTGCCCGCCGAGGACGTTGATCAAGAGGTGGCGCGGGCAGCCCTGCTGGCCGACGACGACGCACAGGCCGCGTGGGCTGCGCATCGGGCTCGCACCACCGCGGCCGACAGCCTGGCTGCAGCTCGACGCATCCGCTGGCGCCTGTCCGACGCCCTTGGCTCGGATCGCGATCGCGGCATCAAGCAGGCCGGGGCCACCCTGGATATCCTGCAGGGTCTGGACATGCCCGCGGTGCTGGTCGAGGTGGGATTTCTGGACCACGCGGAAGAGGGTCCCTTTCTGCTTTCCGAGCAGGGCAAAAAGACCGTGGCGGCAGCGCTGGCCGGCGCCATCACCGACCTGCGCAGCCGCGAGTTGCGCGGGCAGCGCGATCCCATGACCACCGCACCACCCGGTCAGCGCCGGGGGGCTCCGGCCCCAGCAGCAACCAACCTCAGCGGCGCGCGACCCTGAGATCTGCTGCCGGCTGACGCAGACGCAGGAAGAACGACTTGAGCAGGGCTGCGCTCTCGGCGGCCAGCACGCCGGGAATCACCTCGACCTGGTGATTGAGTCGCGCATCGTCGAGCAGCCGGTAGAGCGTGCGCGCAGCGCCCGCCTTGGGATCGTCGCAACCGTAGTACAGCCGCCGTATGCGCGCGTTGACCAGCGCCCCGGCACACATCGGGCAAGGCTCCATGGTCACGTAGAGATCGGCATCGACCAGGCGCCAGCTCCCCAGCGCAGCGGCCGCGGTTCGCAAGGCGATGATCTCGGCGTGAGCGGTGGGGTCGTTGAGACACTCGCGCTGGTTGTGCGCCACGGCCACCACCTGACCGCGGGCCATCACCACAGCACCCACAGGCACTTCGCCTGATCGGCCCGCCTGCGCGGCGGCTTCGAGCGCCAGGCGCATGGAGGCCTCGACCGGCGCCAGGTCGGCCGGGGTATCGAGTTCAGCTTCTGCGGAGCGGAGGAGCGACATCGTCAGGCCGCGCATTGTAGCGCGAAATCGGCGGGGATCAGCCCTATCGTGCAACGAAAGGCCAGAGCGGGTTGGGAGCGCGAACAAAATCTCATCGCTCCGTCCCGATCGTGGCACCATCATGCGTGAGCAGACGGCGCTGGCGCAGGCCGGGCTGCTCATGGCCTTCGCGGTGCAGTTCGATTGCCGCGCGGCCAGGATCAGCAGCCAAGGAGGAACCGAGTGGACGAAGACGGCCGGATCTCGCTGTGGCAGCGCCTGGTCGGACCCAGCCCGCGCATCCAGGGCGCCGAGCCACGCGTGGCCGCACGTTTGATGGCCGTGCTGATGCTGGCCCATGTGGCAGCCATCGCGCTGGGACTGGCCATGGGCGACATGTTCTGGCGGCGGACGGTCGGCGCCACCATCCTGCGCGGCTGGGATGCCTTTGGGGTTGTCGTCTGCGCCGGCCTCATCGCGGTCTCGTTCCTGCTGGTGCGCGCGGGCCGCTACCGGACGGGCGTGGCGCTCTATCTCGCCTGCACGGCCGCGGTGCCGCTGACCGTGCCCTTCTTGGGGTCAGTCAGGCACTGACCCGCCGGGTGCGCGAGATCCTGGACCAAGCGCCGCGCTAACTCTGGCTGTGCGCTATGATGCAGATCCCATGGCAGCTGTGGATCTGTCTTTTTCCCGCTATGTGGCCGGGTGCAAAGGCGCGGGGCAGACGCGCGCGCGCGAAACCGCTGCCTACGCCTTTGCCGGTGATTGGCGCGTGCGCGCCACCATGGACAAGTTGCGGCCGGTGACGCTGGCCATGGAATCCACCGTGCGTTTCTGGAACACCGTGGGCAAGAGCCGCCTGGTCGGCAGCGCCGTGCGCGTGGGCGAGCGCCAGTTTCCCGCGCTGCACGCCAAGGTCGCCCGTTGCGCCGATGTGCTGCACATTCCGTTGCCTGCGGTCTATGTTTCGCCCGAGCTGGCGTCGCTGGGCGCCCACACCTTTGGCACCAGCGAGGATGCCACCTTGGTGCTTTCGGGCGCACTGGTCGACCACCTCACCGACGCCGAACTGCTCTTCGTGATTGGTCACGAGTGCGGTCACATCCACAACAACCACGTGGTGTACCTGACCGCGCTGTACTATCTGACCCAGACCGCGAATGTGATCCTGCGCCTGGGCGCCCAGCCCGTGGTGCTGGCCCTGCGCGCGTGGTCCCGCCGGGCGGAAATCACCAGCGACCGGGCCGGCCTGCTGTGCACCCGAGATCTCGGCATGGCCACGGCGGCGCTCATCAAGCTGGCGCTCGGCTCGCGCAAGCTCTATGGCGAAATCAACGTCGACGAATACCTGCGCCAGTTCACGCAAGGGCGCGACGATCTGCGCCGCCTGGGCGAGGCCTTTTCCACCCATCCCTATCTGCCCACGCGGGTGGCGGCCCTGCGCCTGTTCGCACAGACGGCGTACTTCCGCGGGGTGGCCAGCGACGGTCATGACAGCGGAGCGGGCGGGCTTTCCCGCGAGGAATGCGACGCCCAGGTTGCCGATCTCCTGGCGGTGTTCAAGTGAGCGACGTGCTTCGCCCGGACGCGCGCAAGGCGGCCATACGTGAGGTGCTCGGTCGCCTGGCCGACCTGGCGGCCACGGCAGGGCTGGAATCAACCGCCCACGACATTCGCCAGGTGCGCATTCCCAAGCTGGACCAGGGACGCTTCTCTCTCGTGGTGCTGGGCGAGTTCAATCACGGCAAGTCGACCTTGATCAATGCCCTGCTCGGCTTGACCGATCCCTGGGCCACTGGCGCCAGTCCGGCGCAGCCCGCGACTGAGCCTCTGTTGCCTGTGGGGATCACGCCCACCACGGCTGTGCTGGCGCTGATTCGTCATGGCGAGCGAGTCGTTGCCGAGGCTGTGTTTGAGGACGGCCGGCGCCAGACCATCGACCAGAGCAAGCTGGAGGATTGGCTGACCGTGGCTGGCGCGCAGGCGATGAATGAATCCCTGTCGCATGTCGAGATCGAGCACCCGGCGCGTTTCCTGCGCGAGTCGATCACAGTGGTCGACACGCCGGGCGTGAACGACATCAACGAGCAACGCGCGGACATCACCTATGGCTACGTGCCCCGCGCCGATGCGGCCTTGTTCTTGTTGGACGCCACGCAGATCCTCACAGCCTCGGAGCGACGCTTTATTGAAGAACGCATCCTGCGCTCCTGTCGCGATCGCCTGGTCTTCGTGGTCAGCAAGGCCGATCTGCTCAACGACGCCGAGCTGGAAGAGGCGACCCAGTTCGCGCGGCAGCACCTGTCAGGGATGGTGAGCGCGCCCGCGGTGTTCCCCATCTCGGCCAAGCGCGCCCTGGCCGGCGACGTGGCGGGCTCGCGCCTGCAGCCGCTGCTGGCGCATCTGCGCTTGACCTTGGGGGCGGAGCGGGTGCGCCTGCTGCTCGACCACGCGCTCGAAGACGCGGGCCGCTTGGCGACCTTCGTGCGCGACAGCCTGGGCATGCGGCGACGCTCGCTGGAATTGCCGCCCGCGGATCTGGCTGCGCGCGTGGCGCACGCGCAAGAGCGGTTAAAAGAAGGGCGGCGGGCACTCGACCGGGCTGCGTCGGGAGTGCTGGCCGAGGCCGCGGCCTTGAGGGCCCGCGTGCGCCAGGACCTGTCTGACTTCGCCCGCGACTTCGCGGCCGCGCTGCCGCCCGAGATCGACAGCAGCGATGCGGCCGATGTGCGACGCTACCTGGGACCGTTTCTACAAGACACGTGGAAAGCGTGGCTGGAAACCGAGGGCGAGCGCATGGCCGCCGAATTGGACCGGCTGGCCGAGCAGGCCATCGAAGTCGCGAATCAGCGTGTGGATGGATTGACCCGCGAGATCGCCGAGGAGCTGTCGTCGCCCGAGGCGCGGCTGCACATCTCGGTGGACACCTTCAAGTACGACGCCTCGGTGTTTGCCTTGGGCGCCCTGGGCACGACGGTTTTCTTGTTCGTCAACACACTGGCCGGCGGGCTGATGACCCTGGCCGCACCGGTCCTGGCCCTCATCTTCCGCGGCAAAGTGGCCCAAGAAGTGAAGGCCGAGGCCAGGCAGGCCGCACCCGAGGCGGTCAATAAGGCCGCGGCTGCGCTGGCGCCCAAGCTGGACCAGATCGTCGACGAATTCGTGCAGCGACTACAGGAATTCATCGCCGAGGCGGGCGCGGCCCTGGCGCGCGGGATCGCCGAGGTGCTGGAACGCGCGCTGGCCGAGCGCCGCAGTCACGCTGAATCAGTGGCACCCAGTGCCGAGGCCATCGACCAATCGCTGCTCGCCCTCAAGGCCATCGAAGAGCGCATCGCGGAGATAAGGCAGTCGGTGTGGGAGGGGTGAAACCGAAGATACGGATCGCCTGTCCATGGGTCTGCTCGACGAACTCCGCACTACGCTGACTGGCGGCGAGGCCTTGCCCGAGGCCGCGCGCAAGGAGATCGCGCAGGCTCTGGCTTGCGCGGACGAGGGCGAGCTGGTGATTGCAGAAGCGCGCCTGCTCGGGCTATCTGACGACTATCCAGAACTGCCCGCCGTGCTCCTGGCCTTGGGCGAGGTGCGCAGCCGCCGCGATCACGACGAGGCCGCGGTCGAGGCCTACGGCCGGGCTGTCAACCTGGCCAAGGATTCCGTCGAGGGATGGCTGGGGCTGGGCGAAGCCCTGGCTCGCCTGGGTCGCGAGCAACCGGCGCGGGACGCGCTTCGCCGCGTGCTCTCGGGCACGGCCAAGCCCGAGCTGCGTGGTCGTGCGCACGCGGCCCGGGCGCGCCTGGCCATGCACGCCGGCCGTCACGGCGAAGCCGTACGCGAGCTGCGCAAGGCGGCCGAGGCCTGTCCCCGCGACCGCATGATCGCAGCTGACCTGGGCCGCGCCCTGCTGGCCGCAGGGGCAAGCGACGGTTGGCGCTGGCTCATGCACGCTGCCCAGGACTTGATCGAAGCCAAAGCCTCGGGCGCACGTGACGACGCGAATCTAGTCGTCGAAGCAGCGCGCGCCTGCCCCGAGGCTGAGGCGGCCGAGGGCCTGCTGCGTGCGGCCCTGGCCGAGCTTCCCTGGCAAGCCCAAAGTCGAGCGCGCGTGCAGGCAGCCCTGGTCGAGCGCCTGGCCGCCACCGGGCACATGCCGGAGGCCACCGCCCTGGCGGCAGAAGCCTTGGCTGCCTATCCCGAGGACGCGGTCGTGCTGGCGGCCTGGCGCAGCCTGGCCGAAGCGAAGCGCGACTTTGCCGGGGCTCTGACCGCAGCCAAGCGCGAGGCAGAATTGGGCACGCCTGCGCCGGCGGCGACGGTCGTGCGGCTGGCCCTGGCAGCCCAAGATCGCGAGGCGTTGGAGCGGGCTTGCCTGAGCCATGCCGACTCGGATCCATCGCTAGCCGCCAGCGTGCGTGCGTTTCTCGACGGTACGGCACGCGAATCCGACTTGCTGGTGCTGGCCCCGCTGGCTACCACCGAGGCCGCGCGACGATTGGTGGCGCAGGCCCTGGCTCCGGCCGCCCCACCGCCGGACAACCTTCGCGGCCTGCTTGCCTTTGCTTGCGATCTGGCCACGCGCTGGCCTGAGCTGCAGCCGCTGCTTCCCGCGGTTCTGCGCGCGGCCGAGGCTGTGGATCGCCCCTTGTTGGTCGCAGTCATGGGCGAGTTCAATGCGGGCAAGTCGTCTTTCGTCAATGCTTTGTGCGGCGCCGAGATCGCGCGCGTGGGCGTCACGCCCACCACGGCCACCATCAACGTCCTTCGCTTTGGCCCGCCCGGCGGACGCATACACTTTCACGACGGCCGCGTCGAGGAACGCAGCGACACCGAAATCAGAACATTCGTTGCCGACCTGGACGACGCTGCGGCGAGTGCCGTGCGCATGGTCGAGACCTTCCACCCGCTGCCTATGCTGCAAGAAATCGAGGTCGTCGACACGCCTGGCACCAACTCGTTGCGGCCCGAGCACGAGCGCGTGGTGCGCGCGTTTCTCGTCGAGGCAGATGCCATTGTGTGGATTTTCTCGCTAACCCAGGCGGGCAAGGCGAGTGAGCGCAGCGTCCTCGACCGGGCGCACGCGGCGGGCAAGCGCGTGCTGGGCGTGCTCAACAAGGCGGATCAAGCGGGTGCAGACGATGTCGCAGCCCTGCTCGGGCACATCGCCGCGACGCTGGCCGACCGGGTGGAAGCATTGGTGCCGCTCTCGGCGCGCGACGCGTTTGCGGCCCAGCTTGCCGGCGACGGTGCGCGCTTGGAAAGGAGCGGCCTGCCGGCTGTGCAGGCAGCCCTGCACGAACGATTCTTTCAACACACACATGCGCTCAAGCAGGCGAGCGCAAGCGCGGCTTTGGCACGTCTTGCCGAGGAGGCCGGCCACCTGGTCCAGGCCGCGCGTCCGGTCGTAGATTGGCAGGCCCACCTGGGACACCGCCGCGCTGACCTGGATGCCAGCGACACGCGCCTGAAGGCAGCATTGGCGAGCGAGCGGCTCAGTCTTGCGGCGAACTTGGATGACGGCTTCCGACGCGCAGCCGCCGAGACGCTGGCCATGGCCCAACCGCGCGCCTGGCCGCTGGGCGATTCCCCTGGTCTAGCGGCCGACGAGGAGTTTCTTCTCGACCAGCTCGATGAGGTGATCAGCAGCGCGACCGAGTCAAGCAAGGCTGCCTTGCTCGCCGCCGCAGCCGGAGCCCCTGAGCTACCCATTGCCGCAGCGGTGGACCAGTTCGCCGCCTATGCCCGCGGCATGTTGGCCGGCGGCGTGGCCGAGCGTTTCTTGCAGCAGGTCCTGAGCAAAACAAGAGGCCGTGCTGACGTCGATGCCGCGGCTGTGATACTCACGCGGCGGATGCCCGACGCCGAGGCTGAGCTGTTCGCGCCCCTGGCCGCCAAGATACGCGCGGTTCTTGCCAAGGCCCGCGCTGACCTGGCGTTGCAGGCGGCCCGGCACGCGATGGCCGATGCGCTGATTGATGCCCGTTTGGCCGGCCCGTTGGCTGCGTTGGTGGCAAAGTGCAGATGATGAGCCACCTTGTGCTTGGCATCGACGAGGCAGGCCGGGGTCCGGCGCTCGGTCCCATGGTGCTGGCAGCGGTCGTCCTCGACGAGAAGGCAGCGGATCTGCTGGCCAAGCAAGGAGTGCGCGATTCCAAAGCATTTGGTTCGTCAGTGAGTGCGCGGCGAACCCGCGCCATCCTCAAGAATTCCGTCGAGGAACTGGCGAGCTGGGTCGGTGTGGAAGTCTGCAGCGTGGAAACCATCGACGAGTACGTCAGCCGCCACGCTCTCAACCTGCTGGAGAGAGAACGCGCCGTGCGCCTGATCGAGCGCGCTCCAATCTGTCGTCGCATCGTCGCGGACGGGCAATGCCTGTTCTCGCCGCTGGCCGCCCGCTATCCCCATCTCGAAGCGCGCAATCGGGGTGAGTCGGTTCACACGGCGGTCGCGGCAGCCAGCATCTGTGCAAAGGCACACCGGGACGCTCTGTTCGATGAGATCGCTCGGCGCTATGAGGCGGACTTCGGCCCGTTGGGAGGTGGCGGCTATGTCAACCCGCTCACGCACGCCTTCGTGGCCGCATACGTCCGCCGGCACGGCCACCTGCCGCCCGAGGCACGCGCAAGCTGGCCTTGGCCTGGAGATCCGAAGCCGGCCCCGCGCCTGAAGCACGCCGTGCGGCGTTAGGTACGCAAGCTGCATGAAAGGCGCCAGGCGAGCGCGCCAAAAAAATCTGGACTCTTGCGCGCAACCGGCTCATCTTGGGATGGAATACTCTGATCGTCGCCCACTTGGGTTCCTTGCGAAGCCGCTGCTGGGTAGTCGACTGAGAATGAGAACCTGGCACAAGGAGAAGGAACCATGGGAAAGAGACTCTACGTCGGCAACCTGCCCTACTCGGCTAACGAGCAGGATCTACACGACCTATTCGCGGGCACGGGCCACGAAGTGACCGAGGCCAAGCTGGTCATGGATCGGGAAAGTGGCCGGCCGCGCGGCTTTGCGTTTGTCGAGATGGCGACCGATGCCGGCGCAGAAGCCGCCATTGCCAACCTCAACGGCAAGGATTTCCAGGGACGCACGCTGACTGTCAACGAGGCGCGTGAGCGATCCGCGGGCGGCGGCGGTGGTCGTGGCGGCTTTGGCGGCGGCGGCGGCGGCGGTGGCGGTGGTCGCGGCGGCCGCGGTGGTCGTGGCGGCGGTGGCGGCGGTCGAGGGGAGCGCTGGTAGACCATCCGTGAAGCCATTCAACAAGAGCGCCGCTGAAAAGCGCAAGAAGGAGATCAGCCGCCAGCAATGGCAGAAGGAAAAGGCTGAACGTCTGCTCCAGCGCCAGCAAGAGCGAGAGAAGCGCGGCGCTCTAGAGCCGGGCGAAGATCCCGACATCGCCGGGATTGTGCCCGGCCCTCAGCCTCCGCCGGGCGAGAACCCTGACGGGACTGGGATCCTGCCCGGCCCTGCGTCGCCGTCCGACGAGAAAGTCTGATTCACTTCGTTTCCAGTTTGTAGACGCCGTCCCAGTCAGGAGGCAACGGGGCTGTGCGCAGGGTTTCGCAGCGTTTGATGAACACCTGCGCCGGGCCGTCCGTGGGGATGATGTGCAACACCTTCTGGAATCCCGCCACCGCCTGGTCCCAGCGCTGCGCCCGGTAGGCAGCCAGCGCCTCGGCAAAGGCGGCGTGGAGGTCTTGCTGTTGCGCCGTGAGCTGGCCCTTGGCCGCGACCAGCTCGTATATGCGCGTGGGCAGCACCTTGCCTTTGACCCGAATGAAATCGATCTCGCGCGCTTCGATGGCATCACCGGCTGCCCGCCAGGTCGGTTCGGAGATCATGATCTGCGTTCCGTACTGCTTGTTCACGCTTTCCAGGCGCGAGGCTAGGTTCACGTTGTCGCCGATGGCGGTGTACGCCAGGTGCAAGTGGGAACCAACGTTGCCTACCACCAGGCGCCCCGAGTTGAGCCCCATGCGGGTGAAGAACACAGGGCGATCGGGATCGCCACTGGGCGCCTGTCGTCCCTGCTCAGCGATGGCCAGAGCTGCCAGGCAGGCGTTGCGCGCGTGCCCCGGATCCTCGGCCGGTGCACCGAACACGGCCATGATGGCGTCGCCGATGTACTTGTCGATGAGGGCCTTGTGCGAGAGCAAGGCCTGGCTGGCGGCGTCGAAGTACTGGTTGAGGTAGCCGACTAGCACCTGAGGCGGCAATTTCTCCGAGATGCGGGTGAACTCTCTCACGTCGGAGAAGAACACCGTGGCTTCCACCTCTTTACCGCCCAAGCCGATCCGGTCCGGGTCAGCGAGCAGCTCGCGCACGACCTCGGGTGCCAGATAGCGCGAGAACACGCTGCGCACCTCGCGCCGGCGTCGTCCTTCGATCTGGTAGCTGAGCAGAGCGGCCAACACCAGGCTGAGACTGCCCGCCGCGAGAGGCTCGACGATGGGTACCCACAGCAGGCGGGTGCGGAACACGAAAAAGGCCGCCCCCACCGCGCCGGCCAACACCAGCGCGATGAGCGGCAAGGCTACCCACTGCCGGCCCACGCGCATGAAGAGCACGCCGACCATCACGGCGAGGATCACCGTCCACGCCGTGGCGAGCCGGCCGTCGAGCGGCCGCAGAAAATCGCGGTTGAGCAAGTTGGACAGCAACGTAGCGTGGATCTCCATGCCGGGAAACGGCTGCTGGCGCGCCATGGGCGTGTTGTGTGCATCGTAGAGGCCCGCCGCCGTCCCGCCCACGACGACGATCTTGTTCTTGAAGGTGGCGGGCGCCAGATCCGGAGTTTCGCCGACCCGCAGCTTGGCCGCCGATACGATGAGCGCGTGCGCCGAGTAGTAGGGGAAGTTTCCGTCGGGCCCGCCCGGTCCGTACCAGGTGAGAAGGAAATCCGGGCCGACTAGGGGTATGCCGAGCGCGGCCGGCGCCGCACGACCTTGGCCCGCAGCGGCCGCGTATGCGCTGTAGGCGAGGCTGGGCAGAACCCCTTCCGAGAAACGGTGGAGAAGCGGCACGCGTCGGCAAATCTCGTCCTCGTCTTCGACGTAGTTCACCACGCCCAGTCCAGCCGCTCCGGCTTGCAATACCGCGAGGGGAAGGATGGCGTTGCGAAACACACCAGGACGCGTGGGCAGATCGGCTTGCGCCGGCCACAGCAGGCGCGCCTCGGGCCTGACGTCGTTGTTCTGCTCGGCATCGGCGTCGGCGAGCATCTGCGCAGCGAGATGAACCGTTCCCGCGCGCGCGATGGCCGCGCCAAATTCCGCATCGACCTCGGCGCCGTCGCTCTCTTTGCTGTCGGACGACGGCTCGGAAAAATACATGTCAAAGAGAACCGCACGCGCCCCGCCCTGTGCGAGGTAGTCGACCAGGATCTGGTAGAAGCTGCGCGGCCAGGGCCAGCCCACCTGCATCTTGCGGCGATAGAAATTGATGCTCTTCTGGTCGAGGGCCACCACCACCACGTCGGGGTTGGGCCGGCGCGTCCCGGAAAAAGCGCGAAAGCGGGCGTCCAGCGTCTTCAGCTCGACGGTGCGCCAAACGCCCCCTGCGTGCCCGATCAACACCACCAGCGCCGCGGCCAGCCCCACGGCAAAGCCCCAGGCCAGCCGGTTGCGACGAAGAGCAGCCCGCAGGTTCATGCCCGCGCATTATAGGGCTTGGGGCGCGTCACTCAACAGAGTCGGGAACATCGATGCCCGGCACGCGCTTGGCGGCCTGCCAAAGTTTCTCCAGCTCCTCGGGCGAAGCCGACGCGACCGTGCGGCCCTCGGCCTCCAGCGCCTGCTCCATGTGGCCGAAGCGACGGGCGAAGCGGTCGGTCGCCTCACGCAGGGTATTCTCTGCGTCCAGCCCCAGCTTGCGCGCCAAGTTGCTCAGGGCGAAAAGCGTGTCGCCCAGCTCGTGCATCATGTGCGCGCGATCGCCGGACTGGCAGGCCTGGTCCAGCTCGGCCAACTCCTCGCTCACTTTGTCGCGCACCCCAGCCGCATCCGGCCAGTCAAAACCCACCGCGCCCGCCTTCTCGCCAGCGCGCGTGGCGCGCACCAAAGCCGGCGCGCTACGCGGAATTCCATCGAGCGCGCCCTTGCGTCCCTTCTTCGCCTTCTCGACTGCCTTGAGCTTGGCCCAGTTGACCAGCACGGCTTGCGACGTCTTGGCCTGCGCTTCGCCGAACACGTGAGGATGACGACGCACCAGCTTGGCCACGATCCCGCTCACCACGTCGTCGATCCCGAAGGCACCCTCGGCGTGGCGTAGCTCGGCCTGAAAAACAATCTGCAGCAGCAGATCGCCCAGTTCCTCCACATGGTCGCGCACATCGCCCGATTGCAAGGCGTCCACCACCTCGTAGGTCTCCTCGACCAGGTAGGGCAGCAACGACTGCAAGGTTTGTTCGCGGTCCCAGGGGCAGCCAGTGGGCGCGAGCAGCCGCTGCATCAGGCCGACCAGATCGGGCAGATTGCGGCCCGTCTGCTTACCCGGCAGCGGGCTCAAGTCGAGTTGGGGCGGCGGGGTTTCCTGGCTCACGATTGCCGGGGCCAAGCTTGGAGGACGCCCGGTCGCGCGGCAAGAATCATTCGGGCTAGGATGGAGTACTATGCGCCGGCCTACGCAGATTTCTGACCCCTTGGGCACGTCCGTGGACTCCTATTCATACGATCCGTCCCCCTTTTGGGAGGTTTGCATGCGCTTTGTCTCTCTGCCTCTTGCAGTCATCGTCTTCGCTGGTTGCGGCTCCGTCTCGGTGAGTCCAAGTCAAGAAGCCGACGCCGCCGTCGCAGCCGCGGCTGCCCCTGACGTGGCGATGGTTACACCCACTCTGACGGCGCCTAGCTCGTGCTTTCCTTCGACCGTCCTGCCGACCGTTCTCTCGGTGCCCGCAGAAGCTTCCGCCGTGACGACCATTCCCGAGGGCGGCACCAGCGTGATTGCAGCGGGCATCGTGACCCCGCCCTCCTATGGCGGCGTTTCTCAAACCGTCGTCGACGTTACCGGTCACAGTTTCACGCAGGCCATCCAGTACGTGACCACCACCGCCACGGGCAACACTTGGGACAAGGGCAACTACATCAATACCATCGCCGCGGTGGCGGCCGGTGACGTCGTCCTGGTTTCTTTCTGGGCGCGGTGCGAGCAATCGCTGGCGGAAACCGCGGTGTGTGCGACCCACGCCGCATTTCAAGTCAACACCACTCCCTACACAGGCGAGGTATCGCTCGATATCACGCCGGGCCCGATCTGGACGCAGTACTTTATGCCCTTCAAGGCCAGCGCAAGCCACGCGGCGGGCGCCGCGGAGTTCACGTTCAGTTTGAACTACGCAAACCAAATCCTCCAGCTCGCCGGGTTCGCTGCTGTCGACTACGGAACGTCGCTTTCGCTATGGCAGTTGCCGGTCACGCAGGTCACCTACGACGGGCGCGACGCCAACGCTCCCTGGCGTGCGGTCGCGGCCGCCAACATCGCCAAGAATCGCATGGCCGATCTCACGGTGCACGTGCTGGACGCCCAGGGCGCCCCAGTCAGCAACGCGCAGGTCTCGGTCAACATGATCCGCAATGCGTTCGGCTTCGGAACCGCCCAGGCAGGACACGACTTCCTTCCCGGCGCGTCCAGCGATGGCGGCGTCGCCAGCCCCGATGGCGGTGTGGCCAACCCTTGGGACACCTATCGCAGCTATCTTCCGAGTCTCTTCAACATCTCGGTCGAGGAGAATGCGCTCAAGTGGCAATCCGTGGCCGGCGATTGGGGCCCCAGCTGGAATCTGGCTCTCGGTGTCGCGAGCATTGATTGGGCCGACCAGCATGGTCTGCGTACGCGAGGGCACAATCTGATTTGGCCAAGCTGGAAAAATTCTCCGGCGGCCGTCAAGACGCTCGCGGCAGCGGACCTGCGAACCACGGTCAATCAACACATCCAGGACGAAGTCACCGCGCTCATGGGCAAGGTCGACCACTGGGATGTGGTCAACGAGCCATTCGACAACCACGACATCACCGACCTCCTCGGCAATTGCACCACACCCAACTGCGAAGCGGGCCTCGACGAAATGGCCACCTGGTTCACCCAAGCCCGCGCCATCGATGCCAAGCCAAAGCTGTTCATCAATGACTACGCCATTCTCGAAGGCGGCGGCGGCACGACCTCTCATCGCGATGAATACGAGCGCATCATCAAGGGCCTCATCGCGCGCAATGCGCCGCTCGACGGGATCGGACTCCAGGGTCACTTCGCCACCGCGCTCACCTCGCCCGATGACCTGATGACGCTGCTGGATCGTTTTGGCGCCTACAAGGAGCTGTGGGTCACCGAATACGACATCACCATCACCGATTTCCTCTTGGCCGGCGACTACACGCGTGACTTCATGACCGTGCTCTACAGCCATCCAGCGGTGGCGGGATTTGTCATGTGGGGCTTCTGGGATGGCGCCCATTCGAAGAAGAACGCGCCTCTCTTTACCCAAGACTGGAAGCTCAAGCCCGCCGGCGTCGCCTACTACGATCTCGTCTTCAATCAATGGTGGACGTGCACCGGGGGCAGCACCGACGACACAGGCGCCTACGTGGCCAACGGCCATCTGGGTGACTACACGGTTTCAGTGACAGTGGGCGCGCAGACAGTGACCACTACAGCGTCGTTGGTCAAGGGTGGCGCCGAGATCACCGTGGCCTTGAACTAGCACCGGTGCGGGATGTGGACACCGATTCTTCCGTTTGGTCAGGATGCCAGTTACCGTTGCGCATTGGTGCTTGCGGTTCGATTCGACACGTAAAGGAGCCAACGATCACAACGGCGGAACAGGTTCTAGGTCGAAAAGGTGGGGATCCTTCTGGGGCTGGCGCGAGACCTGCAGAGCGAACCGCGGGCTGCCTGGTCGCATCCCGCTCGCCGTCGGGCTCCCCGCTCCAAATCCGATGGCGCGACTGCGCGCTGGGCGCGGCGCGGGTTCCGTGGTAAACAGGATCAGGTTCGATTGAGTCAACGGCCAAGCGATCCCCTGCGAGAAAACACGGATGTCGAGTCGGACCGAGTGGTCCTCGACGACAACCGCGTTGCGCTTTCGTTGTTTGGCGAGAAAAACGCCAATCTCAAGCGCATCGAGCTGGAGACAGGCGCCAAGCTTCACTCGCGGGGAAACGAGCTGACTTTCTTGGGGCCGACCGACGCCATTGCCCAGGCCCGCCGTCTGGTGGAACAGCTCTACCGCATGGTGCGCGGCGGCCGCGCGGTGGGGCCCGAGGACGTCACGCGCGCGGCGCATGTGCTGCGCGGGGATGCCAACGCCAACCTGCAGGAAGTTTTTTCCGACACCATCCTGGTGGGCAGCCGCGCCCGCCCCATCGCACCCAAGGGTCTGGCCCAAAAACGATATGTCGACGCCATCCGCGAGCGCGACATCGTGTTCGGCATCGGGCCTGCGGGCACCGGCAAGACCTATCTCGCCATGGCGCTGGCCTTGCGCCAGTTGATGGAGAAGCGGGTCAAGCGCATCGTGCTGACCCGGCCGGCCCTCGAGGCGGGTGAGCGCCTGGGCTTCTTGCCCGGCAGCATGGAGGAGAAGGTTTCGCCCTACCTGCGGCCGCTCTACGATGCCTTGCACGACATGATGGACTTCGACCGCGCCCACCAGTTGGTCGAGCGCGGGATGATCGAGATCGCGCCCATCGCGTTCATGCGCGGCCGCACGCTCAACGATTCTTTTGTCATCCTGGACGAGGCGCAGAACACCACCGGCGAGCAGATGAAGATGTTCCTCACCCGCCTGGGCTATGAATCCAAGGCGGTCATCACGGGAGACGTGACCCAGATCGATCTGCCCGACCACCGGCGATCCGGCCTGACCGAGGCCGAATCGCTGTTGAGGGGGATCGAGGGCATCGCTTTCTGCTATTTCACCGAGGTCGACGTGGTCCGCCACCCCCTGGTGGCCAAAATCATTCGCGCCTACGACCGCAAGCCCCAGAACAACGGCGCCGGCCGACCGCCTGGCAGCGAGGGCTGACGCCGTGGCGTCGAATGAACCCGCCTCTGAGGCGCCGAGCCCCATCGAACGCTCGCGCTATGAGCGCAACGAGCTGCTGGCCATCTCGCGCGCCTTGTCTTCCGAGAGGGACATCCGCAAACTACTCGACCTGATCCTGGACAAGAGCCGACGCATCACTGGCGCCGACGCTGGCAGCGTGTATGTGCTGGAGGCAGCGGACGCCGACGGCAACGGACAGCCCGACAGCCTGGCCTTCGGCAATCCGGCGCGGTCGCCGCGGGCGCTGGGGGAGATGAGCCGGCGGCATGGGTCCACCCCGGCGGGCGGACTGGCGAGTCGGCCCGCTCGGCTGCACTTCATGCTGTCGCAGAACGATTCTATCCTGGTTGACTTCAAGGAGTTCACCTTGCCGGTGGACGACACCTCACTGGCGGGTCGGGCCGTGCTGGCGGGCCGTCCCATCAACGTGCCCGATGTCGAGCAGGCCAAAGCCACCGCCGGAAACCCCGCCCACAATCGCAGTTTCGACGACAAGATCGGCTACCGCGCGCGCTCGATGCTGACCGTGCCCATGCTGTCAGCCGAGGGCGAGGTCATTGGAGTCATCCAGCTCATCAACAAGAAACGCCGGCCCAGCCAGGTGCTGGCCACGCCGGCCGATTTCGAGGAGGGCGTGGTCCCGTTCGACGAGCACGCCGAGGAGATGGCGCTGGCGCTGGCGTCGCAGGCGGGCGTGTCGCTGGAAAATGCAATTCTGTACGACGAGATCCGGCGACTCTTCGAGAGCTTTGTCGACGCCTCGGTCACCGCGATCGAGTCACGCGATCCCACCACCTCCGGCCATTCGCGGCGCGTGGCCACCTTGAGCGTGGCCCTGGCCGAGAAAGTGGACGCCGTGGCCGAGGGCCCGCTCGCTGCTGTGCACTTCTCGCGCGACGATCTGCGACAGATCGAATATGCGGGCGTGCTGCACGACTTCGGCAAGGTCGGTGTGCGCGAGCAGGTACTGGTCAAGGCCAAGAAGCTCTACGATTGGCAACTCGAAGTCATCCGCCTGCGTCTGGCCTATGTGCGCAAGGCCATCGAGGCCGAGTCGCTACGCAAGCAACTGGAGCACGTGCGGCAGGGCGGCTCGGCCACGGCCTTGGCGGCTATCGAGAAGCAACGGAACGAAAGTTTGGCCGCTTTGGATGAATGCTGGCACCTCGTGCAAACGGCCAACGAGCCAACTGTACTGGAACAGCCCGTGCTGGCTCGCCTGACCGAAGTGGCGGCGTGGACCTACGTCGACGAAGTCGGCCAAGCGAGGCCGTATCTTCTGACCGACGAAGTGGCGGCCCTGCAGGTGTCGCGCGGCAGCCTGACGCCACTGGAACGCCAGCAGATCGAAAGCCACGTCAACCACACGGTGGCCTTCCTGCAGACCATTCCTTGGGGTCGCACGCTGCGCCGGGTCCCGCAGATTGCCGGCGCCCATCATGAGTTGCTCAACGGCGCGGGCTACCCGGTTGGCCTTCGCGCTGCCGATATTCCCGTGGAAGCGCGCATGTTGACCATCGCCGACATCTTCGATGCGCTGACCGCAGCGGACCGGCCGTACAAGGCCGCCGTCCCGGTGCAACGAGCCCTGGGCATCATCGAGAGTGAGGTCAAGGCGGGCAAGTGCGACGCCGATCTGTTTCGCGTATTCGTGGACGCGGAGATCTACAAACGCGTTTTGTGATCTTGGTATTGAGCAAGCGAACCGTCTATCATCGGGTTCGTGCCCGTCGATGTCGTCGCCCGAAAAGATGCCGGCCGCCTGGTTGGCGCGGCCGCGCGCCGCAATGTCGCGAACCGCCTACGCGTGGCCTTGCGCGGACTGGGACGCTCGCGTTCGTCGGCCACATTGCTGTTCACCGGCGATGACGAGATCCGCGCGCTCAATCGCGAGTTCCGCGGCCTCGATCGGGCCACCGACGTCCTGAGTTTTCACATGCAGGAGCTGAAGAGCGAGTCCGATCCGGCTGGCGATGGGGTTTTTCTCGGCGACATCGTGATCTCGGTCGACACCGCCCGCCGCCACGCCGGCCGCGCCCGCCTCAACCGGGAACTTGAACGTCTGGCCATCCATGGGCTGTGCCACTTGTTTGGCCACGATCACCATCGTCCCGGCCAGGCCCGTCGCATGCGCGCGCTGGAGAGGCAGCTCCTGGCTGCTACTGCTTAGCGTCGGGCGCGACTCGCAGCGACTCCAGCACGGAGGCGGGAAGGTTGCCCATGTACACCTGCCCGTCGACCAAGAAGCTCGGCGTACCCTCCAGCTTGAGGGCGATCCCGACCTCGATGTCGTTCTTCACGTCCGCCAGCCCTTCGTCCTTCATGCAGCGGTCGAGTGCAGCGGGATCAAGCTTGAGCTCAGCCGCAATTTTCTTGGTTGACTGCGTGTCGAGAAAGTTCGACAGCTCGAACAGAGTGTCGTTGGCGTCCCAGAAACGCCCAGCGCGGCCTGCGCACTCGGCGAGTTGCGCGGCCCAACAGGCAAACTGGTGAAAGGGCCGCTCGATGCTGCGGTTGCACGCCTGATCGAGGGGAAAGTGTCGGTGAACCAGACGGACCCGATCGGGGAACTGCGAGACAATGGCGCGCAATTGCCCATGGGCCTGCCTGCAGTGGGGACACTCGTAGTCGGAGAACTCGGTGATGGTCAGGGTGGGCTTCTGCGCCCCAATCCAGTGGCCACCGCCCGGTACCTCGCCGCGCGCCAGGCCGCTTTCAGCCAAGCGCGAAGCGCGGGATTTCCCGCTTTGCGGCCAGTAGGACGGAACCAGGGCGACAAGTCCCAGCACCGTCGCGCCTAGCAAGGCCAAAATGGCCAAGCTCTTGCCCGGAGCTTCGCGAAAAACCTGCAACAGGGCAGTGGCCACAGGGGAAAACCCGATGTTCGCCGCCTGCACCAATGCCAGGATGAAGAGCGACAGGTTGATGCCATAGGTGCTGGCGCACAGGATGCACAGGGCGTGCACGCGGAAGGCTGAAATGCTGCCCAGCACGGCGCTTGTAGCGACGAATCCAGTGAAGAGCAGCAGGCCACACGCCGCGCTCAAGGCGGAGCGACGGGCGCGCAATCCCCACAGCACCACGCCCGCTGCCAAACCGTAGCCCCAAACTCCCCATAGCGCCGTGGGGACCCCGAGCAAAATCGAAAAGGGGCTGCGGGCCACGTCGTCGCAGTTGAAGGTGCTGCCGCGGCCACAAAAGCTGTGGAAACCGGCCTCGCCGTTGACCTTGAAATGGATGCGGGCCAGGACCACCGAGATCAGCAGCCCAGCAAGAGAGAGAATGAGCATGAGCCACCAGATCCCCTTGCGGCCCGAGGCCGAGGAGGTGGCTTGGCTGACGCTGCTAGTCTTGTCCATGTGACAGAGCAAACCCTTACCACGATTGGCCGCTAAGGTAGCAAGGGATAGCTCTCGACGATGTCGTGCAGCGCACCCTCGGGACGCAGGGTGCTGCGGTAGAGGTGAAAACTGCTGACCACGAAGCGCCCGCCGTCGAACCCGGCGTGCTCGGACAGGAAGCGATCCAGGTCATGGCGTGGCCGCGTGGGAAAACGGGCCAGGGTCAGGTGGGGTGAGAAACCGCGCTTCGCCGTTTCGGGGTCAGGCCCCAGCACCCCGTCAACAGCATCCTTGAGCGCGCGCAACGACTCGGGCGGTTCGAGGCCGAGCCACAAGACCCGCGCCGGCTTGCGCGCGCTCGGTGGCGGAAACACGCCGGTGCCATGCAGCGCAAGCTCAAAGCGCGGCGTGCGGACTTCGCGCAAGTGCTCACGCAAGTCAGCCAGTCGGTCCTCTGCGGTGTCGCCCAGAAACCGCAGGGTGACGTGCAACTGCTCGGCCTGTGTCCAGCGCGCGCCAGCTATTCCCTGACACAGACGCGCGATCACCGGTCGAAGTTCGGCTGGCAGGTCCGCCGCGATGAAGAGACGCAGCACCGATCAGGCCTTGGCGATGGCTTCCCGCCAGCGCGACAGAATGCGGTCACGCTCGCTGGCGGGCATGCGCGGATGGAAGATGGTTGCGTCCGAGTCCGTCGCGACGGCGGCGGCGACGGCCAGTCCTGCGCCCTCTGCCGCCAGCCGCGCGGCACCTAGGGCAGTCAGCTCGACCTGCGCGGGTCGCACGATGTCGGCGCCGAGCAAGTCGGCCTGGATCTGCATGAGCAAGTTGTTGGCCGTGGCGCCGCCGTCCACGCGCAAGCTGGTCAGCACGCGACCCGCGTCTTGTTCCATGGCCCGAACCAGATCGACATTCTGCAAGGCCATGGCCTGCAAGGCCGCGCGTGCGATGTGCGCCGCCCGGGTGCCGCGCGTGAGGCCGAAGATCGCGCCGCGCGCTTCCGAGCGCCAGTGGGGTGCGCCCAGTCCGGCCAAGGCCGGCACGATGGTGACTCCCCCGTCGTCGGGCACCGAGGCGGCCAGTCCCTCACTTTCGGCTGCCTGTGTGATGATTCCCAGCCCGTCGCGCAGCCACTGGATGAGCGCGCCTGAGACAAAGGCACTTCCTTCGAGAGCGTAAGCGGTTTCCGTCGCGGTCTGCCATGCCACTGTGCCGAGAAGCCGATGGCGCGACAACACGGGCCGCGGACCCACGTTCATGAGAAGGAACGAGCCCGTGCCAAAGGTGCACTTGGCGTCCCCTGGCCGCAGGCACTGTTGACCGAAGAGCGCGGCTTGCTGATCGCCCGCTGCCGCAGCCAGGAGGATGCCGTCGGGGATCCCGCCCGCGCCATGGGTGACAGCCAGCCGCCCCGAGGACGGACCAACCTGGGGCAGAAGCGCGGCCGGCACGCCGAAAATGCGACACATCTCCGGGCTCCATTGCAGACTCTCCAGGTCAAGAAGCGACGTGCGCGAGGCATTGGACACGTCCGTCACATGGACCTGTCCGCCTGTCAGGCGCCAAAGCAGAAAGCTGTCGACTGTGCCGAACGCGATCTCGCCCGCCTCGGCCCGGCGCCGCAGATCGGGGGTGTGTTCCAGCAGCCAGGCAATCTTGCTGGCCGAGAAATAGGGATCGAGCAGCAGGCCGGTCCGCTGGCGCACCAGCGGCTCCAGGCCCTCAGCGCGCAGCCGATCACACATTTCGGCCGTGCGCCGGTCCTGCCAAACCATCGCCGGCGCCACCGCCCGGCCCGTCTCACGATCCCACAACACAGTGGTTTCACGCTGGTTGGTGATGCCAATGGCCGCAATCTCGCTCGGCCCCGACTGGCCGCGCGCCTGCGCAAAAGCCGTCAGCACCGACTGCCAGATCGCCTCGGGGTCATGTTCTACCTGCCCGGGTTGGGGGTAGCTTTGCGAAATTTCACAATAGCCACGCCCGCGGATTGCGAGGCGCTGGTCGAGCACCAGCACGGTCGTGCCGGTGGTGCCCTGGTCGATGCCCACTATGAGGGGACTGCTACTCATGAACCGGATTATCGGTCAAAAAGCGGCCGAACCTAGCGGAAATACACGGGTTCATGATACGATGGCGTTTCACCGTTCGTCTGATGTCATGCAACGGCCACACTCCTGAGGTCCCATGCGGCGCGTGCTAGTGGTGGATGACGAAGAGAACCTTCGTCATATGCTGCAGACGCTGCTCAAGCGGGAAGGCTACGACCCGGTGGGCGTGCCGTCCGTCGACAGTGCCCTGCTTGAGCTGGGGAATCTGCCCTACGACATCATCATCACCGACCTGCGCATGCCCGGCCGTAGCGGCATGGAACTCGTGGATGAGGTTCGCCGACGCAATCTGGATGCCACCGTCGTCGTCATGACCGCTTTCGGCAGCAAGGACGTGGCCATCGAAGCCATGAAGCGAGGAGCGTACGACTATCTGTCCAAGCCCTTCGAAGCGGACGAGCTGATCCTGCTTCTGCGCAAGGCCGAGGAGCGGGAACGGCTCTTTCGCGAGAACCAGACTCTGGCGCGCCAGGTCCGTTCGGCCGGGGTGGAGCCCGAGGGGGGCTTTGGCGATTTCGTCGCGCGCAGCCCGCAGATGCTCGAACTGTTCCGCACGGTACGCAAGATCGCCGAATTCAAGACCACGGTACTCATCGACGGTGAGTCGGGCACCGGCAAGGAGCTGGTGGCGCGCGCCATCCACAGCAGCTCGCCGCGCGCGCGCGCGGCCTTTATCGCGGTGAACTGCGGGGCTATCCCGGCCAACCTGCTCGAATCCGAGCTGTTCGGCCATCGCAAAGGCGCATTCACCGACGCGAACCGAGATCGCAAAGGCCTATTCGAAGAGGCATCGGGCGGAACCCTCTTTCTCGACGAAATCGGAGAACTGCCGCTCAACCTGCAGGTCAAGCTGCTGCGCGTGTTGCAAGAGGGAGAGATCCGCCGACTAGGCGACAGCCAGGACACGAAGGTCGACGTCCGCGTCGTGGCCGCCACCGCGCGTGACCTGGCCGCAGAGGTCAAGCGGGGAGCGTTCCGCGAGGACCTGTATTACCGGCTCAATGTGTTCGCCTTGCACTTGCCAGCTCTGCGTGACCGGCGCGAGGACATCCCGCTGCTGGTGGAGCACTTCCTCCACCGCATGAATGCCCGCATGGGCCTAGCCATCTCGGGAGTCACGGCCGAGGCTATGAGCATTCTCACGGCATGCGACTGGCCCGGAAACGTCCGGGAGTTGGAGAACACCGTGGAGCGCGCTGTCGTGCTGGCAGAGGGCCCGACGATTGACGTTGATTCCCTGCCAGAGCGGCTACGGTCTCCAGCCTCGGGGACGACCCTGGCCCCAGCCGCGGTGGACGACGGCGATCTGTCAATCAAGAGGGCATCTCGGCGTTCTGAGGAGGATCTCATCCGCCGCGCCCTGGAGCGCACCAAGGGCAATCGGACCAGAGCTGCCGAGCTCTTGGAGATCAGCCACCGGGCTCTCCTCTACAAGATCAGGGAGTACGGGATCGGAGCCGCCAGGGACACGCGAGACTACGACGCATACGGTAATAGCCACGAACTGACACCGTCTCCTGTCACACCAGCGCCGACCGGCTCAACTTGGAAGGCAAAGTGAACGATGAGAGTGGGATGGGAAGGTTTTTTGACCTTTTCCGTAGATGCCCCACCATGTAGGTGAAGATAGGGAAATGAAGGTAACCATCTAAAGACGACCTCGATGCCAAGAAACTGCATAGGCCTCGATATCGGTTCGAGTTCCGTGAAAGTCGTCCAGCTCAGGGAAACCTCCAAGGGCCTTCAACTGGTCAACTTCGGTTTCGAGCCGCTGCCAGCGCAGACTATCGTCGACGGCGCGATCATGAACCAGACCGCCGTGGTCGAGGCCATCAAGACTTTGCGCGACAACCTCGGGATCAAAGGCAAAGAGGTAGCCACAGCCATTTCCGGACACTCCGTTATCATTAAGAAGATCAAAGTCCCGCCCATGACACCCGAGGAACTGGAAGAGCAGATTCCCTGGGAAGCCGAGCACCACATCCCCTTTTCCAAGGACGATGTGGAGATCGATCATCAGTTGGTGGGCAGCGAGGGTGGCAGCGGAGGCCAGATGGAGCTCTTGCTGGTGGCGGCCAAGAAGGAAGTCGTCTCCGACTACAGCATGGTCATTCGCGAGGCCAAACTGGTTCCCATGATCATGGATGTAGCCGCCTTCACCATCCAGAACGCCTACGAGGCCAACTATCCGGTGGTTCCTGAGGAGGCAGTGGCCATCATCAACGTCGGCGCCACTCTCTGCAACATCAACATCGTGGCGGGCGGTACCAGCGCATTCACGCGCGACGTGACCGTGGGCGGCAACGCGTTTACCGAGGAGATTCAGAAGCGCCTCAACGTCAGCCAAGAGGAAGCCGAGGCATGGAAGATCGGCTCCACTGGCGAGGGCGCCAGCGAGGTGGTCCCCCAGGAAGTGGAAGCGGTGATTGCCTCGGTTGCCGACAGCGTGGCCGGCAAGTTCCAACGCTCACTGGATTTCTACTTGGCGGCCAGCAGCGACGCGAGCATCACGAAGATTTACCTGTGCGGTGGCTCGGCCAAGGTGCCCGCTTTGCAGCGCGCGCTAGAGGAGAAAGCGCGCACCGCAGTGGAAGTGATGGATCCCTTCCGCAAGATCACGGTGGACGAACACAAGTTCGACATGGCCTTCATTCAGCAACACGCGGCCGAAGCCGCGGTGGCTGTGGGGCTGGCTTTGCGTCGCCCGGGGGACAAGCAGTGATTCGCATCAACCTGCTTCCCATCAGGAAGGTCAAGCGGGCCGAGGCCAGCCAGCGGCAATTCGTGTACATGGGCATGGCCATCCTGGCCACCGTGGTCGGGGTGGTCTTCTTGCACTTGCAGGCGGACGGGCAGCTTGAAGACATCAGGCGCAAGAACACCATCCTCACGGCGGAGGTGGCCCGCTTGAAGCAGGAAATCGGCGACTACGACAAGATCCGAGGCCAGCGCGAAGAGCTGCTCAGGCAGCGAAAGACTATTCAGGCACTGGACGCGGGGCGCACCGGACCAGTCTATCTGCTGCGCGAAATGTCCGAGATCCTGAGCCCGGGCAAGGGGCCGACGTTCGACCGGATCACCTATGAAGATACCTTGCGACGCGACCCCAATGCCGGGTTCAACGCGAGTTGGGATCCGCGCCGCGTATGGATGGAGGGCTACGCCGAGGACCAGAAACACGTCCGGATTCGAGGTTCGGCCAAGTCGAACGAAGACGTGGCCGAGTTCCTCAAGCGACTCAATTCCTCGGTGTTCTTCGGCAACGTGAACCTGGACTCGACCACACAGGTGTCGGGGCACGGAATCAAGTTCGTGAACTTCGGCCTCTCCGCAGACGTGACCTACTGACATGAACGACATCCTACAAAAACTGCTGCGACTCAAGACGCCGGTGAAAATCGCTGCCACCGCGGGCGTCATCGCGATTATCGCGGTCGCCTACTACATGTTGTTCTACATGGACCTTCAGGATCAGATCAAGGGGGGCGAAGTCCAGCAACGCAGCCTGACCGCCGAGAAAGAGAACTACGAGAAGCGCAAGAAGGAGTATTTGGTCTACCGAAACGAACTGACACAATTGCAGCAGGAGCAGCGGGAGCTGCTCAAGGCTCTACCCAAGCGGGCAGAGATTCCCACTTTCCTTTCCAGCATCCAGGAACAGGCGGAGCTTGCGGGCTTGGAGGTTCTCAACCTGTCCATCGAAGCAGAATCGCCCGCCGAGTTGTATGTGCGCATCCCGGTCCGCATTGAGATCCGCGGCACCTATCACACCATCACCAAGTTCTTCAAGAACGTCGCCGATCTCTCGCGTATCGTGAACGTGGAGAACCTGGCTCTCAGTTTGGAAAAGGCTGACGAGACAGGCTCACCCCGGCTGCGTGCCAAGTTCTACGCGGTGACCTTCCGCTACAATGATCAGTCTGGAACGGGAGGGGGAACATGAGACGGACCAGGCTGGCCTCGCTTGTCGCTGTCAGTCTCGCTCTCGCGCCCTGGGGGGACTTTTCGCTTGCGCGCGCAGCCCCGCCCGCCCCCCCGGCCAAGCCCAGCCTGGCCGGCATGCCGGTTGCAGTCGCACCGGTCAACGCCGCGGCCGCAGCGGCGGAGGCCTTGCAACAACGGCTGACCATCTTGCGCAGAAAAGTCCTGCGCGACGAAGACTTCAACGAAACTGATGACGCCAACCGAGACCCGTTCCGGTCCTTCACTGGGATCTTCACCGACCGGGGGCCTCGGGTGAACGTGCAGCAGGTGGTTCCAGCGATCTTCGGGAAGTTCTCCCTCGAGGAGCTGACCCTGATTGCCGTGGTCACTGGCGACGCGAACCCGCGCGCCATGTTCCGGGATCCGAGCGGCTTGGGACAAGTGATCAGACGAGGCGACTACGTTTCCAAATCGGCCGCACGGGTCACAAAGATCCTTTCGGACCGCGTGGTGTTGGAGTTGGCGGAGGTCACGTCAGGTGGAGAAACCCGAGCCTTGGAGAAAGCCATTCTGGTGAATCCAGAGGGGGCAGAGAAATGACCGGTCAACCAGTGCCTTCTGAGATGGGAACCCTCAAAGGGTTCCCAAACCCTCCCGCGATGGTGCGCCGCCGGCAGGGCCGGCGGGCTCCCCACGCGAGAAAACCCGCGATTCTGTTGGGCGTCGTCATGGGCGTCTGGCTTTCTGCACCGGCCTTTGCCGAGACTGCGCAGGTGCGCGCCATTCGCGTCTCCGAGGCCGGTGGCGACACCGCGGTGGTGATATCGGCCTCAGCGCGACCCACTTTCACGACCTGGAAGCTCGAGCAGCCGGCACGCGTGGTGGTCGACCTGAGCGGAGTCCGCTTGGGCAAAGTCGAGGTTCCCATGGATGCGGGCACCTACGCCGTCGGACTGGTCAGCGCGAACGTCAGTGAAGATGAAGGGGGCGGTTCGAGGACACGCATCGTCTTGACGTTGCGGCAGGCCTCTGACTATCGCGTCGAGGCACGCGGCAACGACATCGTGGTCCGCGTGATCCCCCACCTGCGGCCGGCCGCGAGCAAGGTTGCAGCGCCCGACCCCGGCGAGGCTGAAGCCAAGGCCCAGGCACAAGCCAAGGCCGAACATGCCAAGGCACAGGCCAAGGCCGAACAAGCCAAGGCGCAGGCCAAAGCCGAACAAGCCGAGGCACAAGCCAAGGCCGAACGTGCCAAGGCCGAACGTGCCGAGGCGCAGGCCAAAGCCGACAAGGCCGAGGCACAAGCCAAGGCCGACAGGGCCGAGGCGCAAGCCAAAACCGACAAGGCCGAGGCACAAGCCAAAGCCGACAAGGCTGAGGCACGAGCCAAAGCCGACAAGGCCGAGGCGCAGGCCAAAGCCGACAAGGCCGAGGCACAAGCCAAAGCCGACAAGGCCGAGGCACAGGCCAAGGCCGAAAAGGCTGAGGCACGAGCCAAGACCGACAAGGCCGAGGCGCAGGCCAAAGCCGACAAGGCCGAGGCACAAGCCAAAGCCGACAAGGCCGAGGCACAGGCCAAGGCCGAAAAGGCTGAGGCACGAGCCAAGACCGAGGCGCAAGCCAAGGCCGAGGCACAGTTCAAGGCTGAAGCTCAGTCGCAGGCGGCCGCACAAGCCAACGCTGAGAACGCCAAGCTGAAGCTGCAATTGCAGCAGGCCCGGCGCGACGCCCAGAATGCGCAGGCGATGGCCAGCGCCGCCAGCGCCGAGGCTGAGCGACAGAAGGCGGCCGTGGCTCGCGCAGACGAACACGCCCGCAGGGCCGAACGCGAAGCCGACCAAGCCATCAGGCGCGCCAAGCTGGCCGAGCGGGAGACGCTCACGGCCCAGCAGCGGGAAACGGAACGCGATCGGGCGCTGCAGAAGGCCGCGCGCGAGGTCGAGATGCGGACCGCCGCTCTCGAAGCAAAGGCCAAGCACCAGGACGAACAGAGACAACGGCTGCTGGAGGCCGAACGCCTGGTCGCAGAACAAAAGGCCAAGTTGCGCGTGGCGGCCACCGAGCTGGCCGAGCGCGAGCAGGCTAGCCGAGCCGCCCAAGCCAAACGTCAGCGGCTTGAACATACCGGCGCTTCGTCACCTGACAAAGCGCTCGCAGCAGCGGCAGCGGCCAAGGCCGAGGAAGAGCGCAAGAACGCGGCCGACGCAGCCGAACGCTCACGCAAAGAGCTCACCCTGGCAGTGGCCACGCGCCGCGCGGAAGAAGCCCGACGCCAGGAGGAGATGCGCGGCCGTCGCGACGAGGAAGAAAAGCTGAAACAGGCCGAGTCCGCCCGCGCGGCGGAGGAGACCCGCCTGGTGCAAGCGCGCACCGACCGGGCTCGCGTTGAGAATGAGAGGGCCAAGCTGGAGCAGGAGCGAGCCCAACTGGAGGCGGCTCGTGATGCGTTGGCGGCTGAGGTCAAGCGACTCGCGCAGGCGCCGGCACCGGCCAAGCTGGCCGCCACAGCGCCCGCCCCGGTCGCTCTCCCGATCCCCACGCCAGCCAAGCCGGTTGCCAAGGAAGAGAAAACGATCGTTGCGAGTGCGCCACCCGCACCTGATTCGGCCAAGCCGGCTACACGGCCTCGCTCGATCACTTTGCGTGTCCCCAGCCGTATTCGTCGCATCGATTTCGTCGACGAGCCGACCCGATCCTCGGTCATCATCGATCTGGAAGAGCCCTCCGCTTTTACCGTCGAGCGCTCGGCCAACCGGCGCGTCAGCCTGCGTCTCGACCACGCCGATCTCCCCGACGAGCTCGTGCGCAGTTTGGACGCTACGGAGTACCTAGGCCCGGTCCGGCTCATCAGCTCGTACCAGGATCCGCATGCCCGAGGCACAGTTCGCGTCGACGTGGACCTGGCTGAGGACGTCCCCAACCGCGTTCGTCAGGATGGCAACCGGATCTACTGGGATTTCCAAAAGGCGACGCCGGCAAATGGACAGAAGCTGCCCGCACTGGGCGGGCCCCTGCCACCGTCGGTCTTGTTCGTGCCCGCTCGTCGCGTGGCGGGCTACAGTGTCACATTTGATCCGAGACGGGAACCCTCAAAGGGTTCCCGTGCCCTCCCGCGATGGTCCGCCGCCGGCAAAGCTGGCGGGCTCCCCACGCGTGCGACCGTGACTCTGGCTCAAGCGCAACCTCAAGCGCAGAGCACCGCGCGCAAAGCTGGCGAGGACGAATCACCCACGACCAAACGAGCGAACTTGACGGGCAAGAAGCGCTACACCGGTCGTCGCATCGACCTGGATTTCAAAGGCGCGGACATTCACAACATCTTGCGTCTTCTCGCCGACGTCGGGCAAATCAACATCGTGACCTCGGACGAGGTAAAGGGCGAGGTCACCATCAAGATGCGCGATGTGCCCTGGGACCAAGCCCTGGACGTCGTGCTGCGAGCCAAGGGATTGGGATCGGTTCGCGAGGGCAACCTGGTTCGGGTAGCGCCCCTATCGGTGCTGGAGAAAGAACTGGAACAGGAGATTGCTCGCCAAAAACAGATTGCCGAGGTCTTGCCCACGGAAACCCGACTCATCGGCGTGTCGTACGCACACGCCTCCTCTCTGCAAGACAAAGCTCGGGACTTGCTTTCACCGCGAGGCAAAATCTCGGTCGATGATCGCACCAACAATCTGATCGTGTCCGATGTAGCCCGCAATCTGCAACTCATCGAGGACCTAGTCCGCAACCTCGACACCCAGACCTCGCAAGTGGTCATCGAGGCCCGCATTGTAGAGGCCAATACGGACTATGCCCGCCAGATCGGCATTCAGTGGGGCGGCAACACCTTCATGGATGCCTCACATGGCAATCCCACAGGTCTGGTTTTCCCTTACAACGTCGGTATCGGTGGCGGGGCGGACGACGGCAGTTCGCCGCTGTCCGGTCTGGTTCCAGGAGCCCGAACGGGCGTCGCCGGGGGGGCCAATCCGAATTTCGTGGTCAACATGCCTGCCCCAGCCGGCCTCGCCACTGGAAGTGCCATCGGCCTCACCATGGGGTCAGTGGCGGGGGCTTTCAACTTGAACCTGCGTCTCTCAGCCATGGAGTCCACCGGAACGGTTCGCATCCTGTCCTCGCCGCGCATCACCACCATGGACAACATCGATGCCACGATCGAACAGGGCGTGTCGATCCCGGTCTCCGTGGTGAGCGCGATGGGCGCCATGACCCAGTTCGTGGATGCCAAGCTTCACCTGGGCGTCAAGCCGCATGTCACCAATGAAGGCACCGTCATGCTCACGGTCACCGTGACCAAGAATGAGCCAGACTTCGTCAACACCGGCGCCCGCGGCGACCCCACTATTCTGAAGAAGGAAGCCAAGACCACCATGCTGGTGCGTGACGGTGACACCGCGGTCATCGGCGGGATCTACACGCGCAACGCAGGTCTCAGCTTCACCAAGGTTCCCTTCTTCTCGGACATTCCGGTGTTGGGCTGGTTCTTCCGCAACCGCAAAGAGAACGACAACCGCACCGAGTTCCTGGTCTTCCTCACTCCGCGCATTGTCAACCGGGCTCGCGCGCTTGGGCAGTAACAACGACCAGGGAGCAAGATTTAATAAGAACGAGATGGAGAGAGCCATGACAGCAAGTATCGGCAGCACCATTGGTCGCGTGGGCGCCTTCGCCATCCCCGTGGGCATGTTCCTGTCCTTTGCCGCCTGCGTGGTAGACGACGGCCCCACAGGACTGTTGATCCAACAGGATCAGTGGCTCGACACCACAACCGGTTCCACGGTCTGCACCGTTCCCGCGACAGCCACGGCAACTCGTAGAATAGAGGGAATCCTGGATGTTTCCGTTCTGTCCCCGGCCCAGACGTCCTATCTTTTCTACCCGCTGGTGGAGAATCTGTTGGCGTCTTTGAATGGCGTCGTGGGCAGCACCACGACCGCGCCGATCGATGAGTTGAACAACATCATCATGAAATCGTTGCACGTCAAGTTGGACGCGGCGGCCAATGCGGGCACCGGCGTCACGTGGGCTTCCGGATGCTCGGGAGAGTTTGAGGTTCCGGTCGACACCTCCCTGCTTGCGCCTGGTGGCACCATCGCCGAAATAGCGGAGATTATCAGGCCCTGCAACGCGGCCTCGCTCACGCAATACCTACAAGATCAGAATCTCGCAGACATCGTGGTCACCGCAACGATTCGGGCCAAGGGCCGTCTGGGCAGCGAGGACATTGAGAGCCCGCCCTTCGTGTTCCCGGTGACCGTTTGCTCCGGCTGCTTGCAGTCCGGATATTCCGACCCCACCGCTGCGCAGTTCAGCTTCCCGAACATTGCCAAGTGCTCGGATCTAACCACCAACCCCTATACGGGTGATCCGTGCAACCCGGCCCAGGACCACTTGATTCTTTGCTGTGCCACCGGCGTCGACGCCCAGGGCCAGGCCACCGGGATACAATGCCCAGCGGTCCCGACCGGCACGGCGACGACGACGACGCCGTGACCGCGCCACCCCGCCAGCTGCTATTGACACGCCCGGCTCGCGGTGGCTAGAAGCCGGACGCATGTTCCGTGACACCCTTCAGAAAATGGTCAACCGCCTCGATGGGGGCGTGGCCGCGATTCTGATGGGGTTTGACGGCATCGCGGTTGAGCAATACAGCCGGGACGGGCAAGACAAGATCGACATTCAGACCATGGGCATGGAGCTGGCCCACGCCGTTACACAGATGCGCAAGGCGGTCGAGCAGCTCGACCTGGGCGAGGCGGCGGAAATCACCATACGAACCGACAAGCTGGTCATTCTCACCTACGTGCTGAGCGAGGAGTATTTCGTCGCGTGTGCCGTGCGCCCCGACTCGAGCTTCGGCAAAGCGCGCTATGTGATGCGCCTGACGGCTCCCCAGATTCGGGCCGACCTGTGAACGCCAAGCCGACGTCTCTACCGGTCGTCGTGGTTCTGCACGGCCCAAACCTGAACCTGCTCGGTTCACGAGAACCCCACATCTACGGCCACACCACCTTGCAGGAGATCGACGTTGGCCTGCGCACGCGGGGTCGTGAGCTGGGACTGCTGGTGCAGACGTTTCAGTCGAACCAAGAAGGCGCCCTCATCGATCGGGTGCAGCAGGCGCGCGGGCAGGCGAGTGGTCTCATCATCAACGCGGGCGGGCTGACCCATACCAGTGTCTCTCTGCGCGACGCCATCGCGGCCGTGGCCCTGCCCACCGTGGAAGTCCACCTGTCCAACCTTCATGCACGCGAGGAATTCCGCCACCGTTCCCTGCTGGCTCCGGTTTGCCTGGGCCAGATCGCCGGGCTGGGACCTGTGGGCTACCGGCTGGCGCTGGAGGCGCTCGCGCAGCTTTTCACCTCCCGCCCGTTTGGAGCGCAGGCGCCTTCCCCTGATGTAGAACTGTCTTCCGCAAAGCCACGCCCTGCGGTTGCCTCGCCTAAGAAAGGAGCCCTCCCCCGATGAGCAAAGCCAAGGCCCCGGTTCGAAAAGACGAGAAGAAGTCCTCGTCTTGTTGTTGTGAGGAGCCGCTATGCGCCCTCGGGCCCGAGGAACTCGCCACCGTGCGAGAACTGGCCGAGATCGCCACTGAGTTTGACCTGGCTGAGCTGGGAGTAGACCCCTGCGGCGGAATACGCATCGTCCGCCGCCAGGCGGGTGGCCCTGCCGGAACAGCCGCAGCATCGGCAGCCCCGCCCTTGCCCCCTCCCCCGCCCGTTGCGACCGCCGACAAGATGGAAAAGCCCGTCGAGGTCGGCGTGCTCCTCACCTCGCCGTTCGTGGGCACTTTCTACCGTGCCCCGGCTCCCGAGGCGCCGCCCTTCGTCGACGTCGGCCAAACCGTGCGCAAAGGCCAGGTCCTGTGCATCGTCGAAGCCATGAAGCTGATGAACGAGATCGAATCTGATTTCGACGGCAAGATCCTCGAGATTCTGGTGAAGAACGCGGAACACGTCGAGTATGGGCATCCCTTGTTCCGCATCGAAAAGGCCTAGGACGATCTCCCCGCGGAAGACACCGATCTCGGATCCGCCTCGCTGTCTTCTGTGGTGAATCCGAAAGCACCATCACCGTGTTCAAGAAAGTACTAATAGCCAACCGTGGCGAAATCGCCCTGCGCATAATTCGCGCCTGTCGCGACATGGGACTGCGATCCGTCGCGGTCCATTCCACCGCAGACGCGGACGCCCTGCATGTCCGCTTTGCGGATGAGAAGGTGTGCATCGGCCCGCCCCCCGCGCGCCAGAGCTACAACAACGTCCCCGCCCTGATCAGCGCAGCGGAGGTCACCGGCGCCGACGCCATCCACCCAGGCTACGGATTCCTGGCCGAGAATGCCGAATTCGCCGAAGTCGTGCAGAGGTGCGGGATCCATTGGATTGGCCCCCAGCCGGAACTGATGCGCCTCATGGGCGACAAGGTATCCGCGCGCAAAGCCATGGAGGCGGCGGGCGTTCCTGTGGTTCCCGGCTCGCCCATCATCGAAACCGACCGCCAGGCGGAAGAGGCGGTGGAGCGTATCGGGTTGCCCGTCATCATCAAGGCGACGGGTGGCGGCGGCGGTCGGGGCATGAAGATCGTCGACGACAAGGCGCGGCTCTTCACCCAGTTGGCCTCAGCGAGGGCTGAAGCCCAGGCCGGGTTCAACAACCCCGCGGTCTACCTGGAGCGCTACATCGGGCGGCCCCGACACATCGAAGTGCAGGTTCTGGGCGACGGCTCTGCGGCCATTGCCATGGGCGAGCGCGAGTGCTCCATCCAACGCCGGCACCAGAAACTGATCGAGGAAGCACCCTCGGTGGCACTCGACGACGCCCGGCGCGTCGAGCTTCTGCGCACGGCACGCAAGGCCACCTCCGCCATCGGCTACCGCACGGTTGGCACCTTGGAATTCCTGCTCGACGAAGAAAAGCACTTCTACTTCATCGAGATGAACACGCGCATCCAGGTCGAGCACACGGTCACCGAGATGGTCTTTGGCGTGGACCTGGTGCGGGAGCAGATGAGGCTGGCCGCCGGCGATCCGATACGCTTCCCCCCGGACATGCGGCCGCGCGGTCACGCCATCGAGGTTCGCATCAACGCCGAGGATCCCGTGACCTTCGCACCCTCGCCCGGGCTGATCACGGCGCTAAATCTTCCCGGCGGGCCAGGCGTGCGTGTCGACACGCACATCTATGCCCACTATCGCGTTCCCTCGTTCTACGACTCGCTGATCGCGAAGCTGATTGTGCACGGAGAGAACCGCCACGTGGCCCTAGCCAGACTGCGTCGGGCTTTGGGCGAGGTGGTGGTGGAAGGCATCAAGACCAACGTCGAGCTGCACAAGCGGGTCATCAACCATCCCGATTTCATCGCAGGGAAATTCGATACCCACTTCCTAGAGCGCCTTTGAGTCGCCAGTGGCGGGTGCGGTGGCAGGGACAGTTGACGGGGATGGTGATAGTGACGGGCGCAGAGGCGGTGGGCTCGGGGCGGCCTCAGGTCGCCCCTGCCACTGTCCCTATCCCCGCTTGACTCGTCGCTCAGGGGCCATCCCAAGCCCCACATTGATCGCAAATTTCTGTCCATGCCTTTACAGGTTTACCGTATGCGGTAACACTGTAGGGCTGGACTGTTTCAGGTGGTAACCAAGAAAGACAAACACCTCGCAGCCGCGCAGAAGTACCTTGAGCGGGGAAGCCTCGAAAAGGCCCTGACGGAGTTCCAGAACGCCGTCAAGGAAGACGCGAAGGACACCCGCACCTGGCTGCGTATGGCGGAGGTGCATGTTCGCCTCGGGCAGAACGACAAGGCCACTGAGGTCTATCAAACCACGGTGGACCTCTACGTCGAGCAGGGGTTCTTCCAGCGCGCGGTAGCCGTCTACAAGAACATCATCAAGCTTTCTCCTGGGTCAGTGGCAGCCCGGGTCAAGCTGGCGGACGTTTACCGCCAACTGGGGTTGTTCTCAGATGCCATCCAGCAACTGGAGCAGGCTGTCTTGCTCCACCAGAAGGCCGGCCAGCTTACTGAGGCGCTGGCCGCGCTGAAGCAGGTCCTCGAACTCAATCCGGACCAGCCGGCCACGCGCATCCGCTATGCCGAGTTGGCGGTGCAAGCGGGAGAGATCAACGACGCCGTGGCCGAGTTCCGCGAGGCGGCCAATCTGCTCAAGGCCCAAGGGCGAAGTGATGAGTTCACCCGTGTGGCAGAGCGAATCCTGTACTACCAGCCCGACGATCTGGCTCTCGGCAAGGAACTTGCCGCCAGCTACCTGGATCACAACAACGCCCGGGCCGCCCTGGCCCGGCTCAAGCCCTGTTTCGAGGCCAACCAAGGCGACGTCGGGACCCTCGACCTTCTGGCCCGTTGTTTTGAGCAGCTGGGTCAGCCGCACAAGAGCTTGCCCGTGCTCAAGGAACTCTGCCGTATCTACGCCAACACGGGGCGCAGCGCGGAACGCAACCAGACCATCCAGCGAGCCCTTGCCCTGGATCCGAATGATCCCGAAATCCACGCGATGCTGGGACGGATCACGCCCGGTGCCGTCGAGACTCCTGCCCCTGTCATCCCGCTGCACCGACGGATGCCTAGCCTGTCCGGCGACATGACCCCAGGACCCGCAACCTCTGGGCGAGCCACAGCGATCACCTTCAGTGAGATGGAGGTTCCCGTCGCGCTGCAGAACAAGTACAAGACTTCTTCTTTCGATGAGGTCCCCAGCATCGCGGACCGAGCGGCCATCGCCTCGGGCCTGGTGGAAAAGCCCGAAGACGAAGGCGAGATCAAGCGAATCCTGGCCGAAGCCGACGTGTTCGTGAGGTACGGACTTGTGGAGCGCGCTGCCGATCATCTGCGGCGTGTGTTCGAGCGAGTCCCATCCCATATCGGGGCGCACGAGCGCCTGGCTGCGGTGTTGACCCAGCTTGGCCGCAAGGCCGAGGCGGCGGCGGAACTGGAAATTCTGGCCCACCAGCTCTTCCAAACAAACCGAGCCAGCGCAGCCACCTACGCCCGACGAGCTTTGGAGATGAACCCGAACGCCCGCCGGGCTCAGGAGGTTTTGACTGCAGCCAGCCGCTTGACCCCAGGGGTTGCGCCGGCTGCTTCAGTGGCAGCCCGCGCAAGTACCCCTGCCCTTCGGGCGGCGACGCCTGAGCCGGAGTTGATCGACAGTGGCGAAATTGAACTCGATGGCGACGAGGCGCTGCCCGGCGACGAGGCGGAGGGCAAGACCGGCGCGGTAGCGGCGCTGGCCGAGGCGTTCGGCAGTGCCCGAGTCGATGAGGAGGAAGGCGCCGGAGACTTCGACGAAGGGAACACGCCTGCTACGCCGAAGTCCCGACCGGAGCCTGCGAGTGCCGCTGCGAGCCCAATCCCACCGGCGGACAGTGCGGAAACGGATGACGACGGTTCCGATCCGGTGTTGGACGACCTGGAGCAGGTCGATTTCTTTATCGAGCAGGAGCTGGCTGAAGAAGCGCAGGCGTTGCTCGACGAGCTGGAGAAGCGCCATCCCGGCCACATCTTGGTAGCGGACCGGCGCGAAAAGTTGATGTTCGTCAAGAAGGGCACGGCACCCAAGGAGCCACTGCCGCCGGAGCTTACCGCGCCGACAGCGGCGGAGCCGACCCCGATGCCGCAAGCGGCCACGGGAGGATTCCCTTCGCAGGATCTCGACACCGAGGCTGACCTGGGGCTGATGAACAAGACCATGGAGCGCCACGATGTCGCCATCCAGCACTTCACGGCGCTGCTGGGCGACCCCAAGCGCGAGGTGTTTGCTCTCACCATGATCGGCGAAAGCCACGAGGCCATGGGCAACCGCGCAGAAGCCACCCGGTGCTACCAGGACGCACTCAAGAGCCCGCGCGCCAGCGAGGTCGAGGCCACGCAGCTCTACTTCCTCCTCGGCAACCTTTTCTACAACACAGGCGACCGCGCCGAGGCCCTCTACTACTTTGAACGGGTCTCCAAGCGAGATCCGACCTTCCGTGACGTACAGCGCCGCCTGGCGGCGCTGAAGTCGCGCGGGAGCCCCCACTAGGCTATCTATCGCCCGACCACCCTGCGCGGCTCTTGGTTTCCCACGCCGGTGATGCTAGCGTCGCTTCCCCTATTGGAGCTTCACCCTTCCCGGTTGTAGCTTGACCGGCGCCATCGCCTAATCCTCCGGAGGGCCCGAAATGCCCAGCGAGCGCGAGTACGAACAGGTCTTGCAGAAAGAGCCCGCCAACGGCGATGCCTTCGTGGCTCTGCGCAAGGCCTATCGTGAATCGAATCGGTTCGACAAGCTGGTCACGCTGTACGAGACGCGTGCCCAGGCCATCGAAGACCAAGCCAAGGCGGCGGAGCTCTTCTACCTGGCGGCCGAGGTCCGCTTGGACCATTTGAGCGACACCGCGGGAGCCGAGGCGGACCTGGCCCATGCGGTGAGCCGCGACGCGAGCCATCGCAAGGCAGCCAAGCGTCTCAAGGACATCTACCGCGAGCAAGGTCGCACCGACGAGTACCTGACCATGCTGGAGATGGAAGCAGCGGCGGTGATGCGCGTCCAGGATGCGGCTCGCATCGAGGAGATCAAGACCGAAACCGAGCAGGCCGCTGGTCAGGAGATTCAACGCATCGCGCGGGCAGTGTCCACGCCTGCTCTGCGCGGCAGCATCACGGCCGACAATCTGAAGACCGTCGAGCAGGCGCGAAAGATCTTCGCCGCAATCGGCGAGTACCCAACCGCGTGCCGCCTGTTCGAGCTGGAGCTGGCGGCCACCACCGATCCAAAGCGGCGCGCGAACCTGACCTTCCGGCTGGGACGCATGCTGGCCGAGAAGGTTGGTGACCTGCAACAAGCGGCCCAGAAACTGAGCGATGTTGTTCGGCTCTATCCGCGCGACGACAAGGCCCTGGATACGCTTGCCTCCGTCTTCGCCAACCCGCAGTGGACCGGCGCGGATGGCCCGGAGCGGGCCGTGGGTCTGTACAGCCAGATCGCACGGCGCCGCCACGAAGCCGGCGACGTGGACAACGCGGTGGCAGCTCTGCGCAAGGCCTTGACCGCGATGCCCGGCCATCCCGAAGCCTCGGCGCTCATGGAGCGCGTGCTGACCCACGCGAACCGCTTGGCCGATCTGGACCGATTCCTGCGCGAGCGTGTGGCCACCGCGCACAGCGACCAGGAGAAGATCGAAGTCCTGTTCAAGCGGGCCCAGCTGGCCCGCACCTCGCTCAACGACATCGCCGAGGCGATGCGCATCTACCAGGAAATCGTCGCTCTCGAGCCAGCGGGAGGAACCGCATCGCAAGAGCTGGCGACGCTGTATCTCGACCGTCAGGATTTCGGCAAACTGGCTGAGCTGCGCGAGCGGCAGCTCGAGAAGGCGACGGACCCAGAGTTTCGCCTCAAACTGCAGCGCGAGCTGGCGTCGCTGTACCGCGACCGGTTGGGTGACCGCGAGCAGGCGGCGGTGTACTTGCACGCCATCCTGCAAACCCACCCCAGCGACCCCGAAGCGCTGCACGCCTATGCCGAACATTTCCGCCAGCGTGGTGCCTGGCGCGAACTGGTGGACGTGCTGGAATTCGCGCTCAACCACGCGCGATCGACTGGCACCCCAGCGTCCGAGCTGCTTCCTCGTCTGGAAGAGGTGGCGGTTATCGCCGAGACCAAGCTGGGCGACATCGATCGCGCCCTGACGGTGTGGCGGCAGATGTTCGAGTTGGATCCCAGCTACCAGCGGGCGCGCGAGGCCTGCAAGCGCATCCTGCAGAAGTCCGGTCGCTGGGAAGAGATGGCCAAGCTTCTCGCCGAAGATGCAGCCGCCAGCGAGCCCGAGGCCCGGGCCGAGATTCTGCGGCGCCTGGCCCGGCTGTACCTCGACAAACTCAACGCGCCTGATCGCGCGGCGGTGGTCTACCGTGAGGTTCTCGCGCTCGATGCCAAGGACGCGGTCGCGCTGCGCGCGGTGGTGGAGGCGTACGAGCGGGCCGAACAGTGGGCCGAGCTGGCCGCCCTCTTGCGCAGCCAGGTCGAGGCAACCAGCATCGACGCTGAGAAGGTCCATCTTCTGCGGCGCTTGCTGGGCCTGTACGAAGAGCGATTGGCCGACGTATCGTCCGCGTCGTGGGCCGCGGCGCAGATTCTCAAGCTGGTGCCCGGCGACCGGGAGGCCCTGCTGCGCCTGGAGTCCATCCTCGAACGGTCGAGCGACAAGCCTCGGCTGGTCAAGATGCTGGAGTACCACCTCCGCTACTCCACCAGCGCGGAGGAAAAGCTGGGACTGGTTCGGCGGGTCGCCGATCTTCTGCAGAACCAGGTCGACGACTTCGACCGGGCCATCCCCTACTGGGAGAATATTCTCAAGCACGTGCCCGGGGACCAGCAGGCGCTGCAGGCGTTGCTCGCGGGCTACGAAAAGGCAGGACGGCACGAGGATCTGGCGCGCACGCTGGACATGCAGATCACCGCTCTGGCCGCCGATCCGTCGGCCCGGGCGGAGTTTCTGCGGCGACTGGCTCGCCTGGCCGGAGACGCCCTCAAGCAGGCCCCGCGCGCCCAGCAAGCCTGGCAGGATCTGCTCAAGATTGTGCCCGGCGATCGCGAAGCCCTGGAAGCACTCTCGGCCATCGCCTCCGCGCAATCCGACTGGGCCACGTTGGCCGATCTGCTGGCGCGCCGGATCGCGCTGTCGACCAATCCGGCCGAGGCCGTTCCCATGGCGCTGGAGCGCGCCCGCCTGCTGGTCGAGAAGCTGGATGATTCGGCCGAGGCCATCCGCACGCTGGAACACACCATCAGTGATCTCGATCCCGCCAGCGTGGAGGCGCACCAGGCCTTGCGCCAGGTGGCCGAGGCTCGCAACGATTGGCCCCGGGTGGCGAGCGTGGCGGAACGGCAGCTCAGTTTCGCCACCGATCCCAAGGAACGCGTGCTGCGGGCGCTGGAAATCGGCTGCCTGTATCGCGATCGCCTGCAGGACGCCAACAAGGCCATCGGCGCCTTCGAACGGGTGATCGAGATCGAGCCCGAGCAATCCGATGCGCTGACCGCCCTGGCGCCGCTCTACGCCGAGACCAACGACGGTGAGGCGTTCATCGCCACCGCTGAAAAGCTTCTGCATCACACCGAAGAGGCCACGCAACGGCGCCGCTTGCACTTCGAGATGGCCGGCGCGGCCGAGACCATGCTCAAGGAACCGCGCCGGGCCTTCGATCTGCTCCGGCGTGCCTACGTCGAGAAGCCAGACGAAGAAGCCCTGGCGCGCTTGGAAGCAGCCGCTGAGGCTCACGGGCTGTGGGAGGACCTCATCAAGGTCTACGCGGGCGAAGGAGCACGCTCGGCCGATCCGCTCGCGCAGGTGCAGCTGGCCATCAAGGTGGCCGGGTTATGCGAGAGCCGACTGCAGCAGCCGGCGCGCGCCTTCACCGTGTTGCGCGAAGCCCTGGCCCACGATCCGGCGGGCACGGTCCTCTTGCCCGAACTGGAAAGGCTGGCGCGCACGTCCAAGGATTGGCAAGGGCTGCTCGATGTCTACGCGCAGGTCGCGCGCGGCCGGACCCAACCAGAGGAGCGTTTTGCCCTGCTCTGCCTGCGCGCAAACCTGCGCGAAACCGAGATGGGCGATCCCTCGGGTGCGTTTGACGAGCTGCTGCGGGCCTTCGCGCTCTCTCAGGGCAACGAGGTTACCCGGCTCGAAATCTTGCGTCTGGCCGAGGCCACCGGACGCTGGGAGGATGCTCTGTCGGTCGAGGGGCAAGCCTTCGCTCGCGCCACCACCACGGCAGAGAAGGTCACCGTGGCACGCCGGGCCGCGGCCTTGGTCGAAGACAAGGTCAAGGATCGGGTGCGCGCCTTCCGCGCCTACCTGAATGCGTTCCGGCTGGCGCCCGAGGACGGAGAGATTGCGGGCAACCTGTGGCGCTTGGGCGCGCTCATCGGCCGTTATCAAGAGGCCGATGCCAGGCAACCATCCGCCCCGGTGCGCGCGGGGAGCGAGTCCGCCGATTCCGAGGTCGAGGCGGCCGAGGTCGACTTGCTCACGCCGACGCCGGTGGCAACCGGCGGAGCGGCTGCCCCGATGCTGGAATTCGACGAGGTCACCGGCGAAATCGAGATCAGCGACGCGGACATCGTTGATCCTGGGGAGCTGCCTGAGCCAGACGCGCCAGCCGCCGCGCCGGTCAGTGTCGGCTTCGAAACGCCGTGGCACGAATGGGTGCAAGCCTATGAACTGTTGCCCGCTGATCTGATCACGCGACATCACTACCTGAAGAAGCAAGCCGAGATCTGGGAGCGCGGCGCCCACGACAACGACCTGGCCTTGGACACGCTGGAGCGGGCTTTCGTCCTGAAGACCAGCGACGATTCCGTGCGCACCGATATGGAGCGTCTGGCGCGCGAGGGAGAACGCTGGGATCACGTATGCGAGATCTACTTACGCGCGGCTGAGCGGGAGGCCCGTCCCGAGGCGGTGACGCTCAACCTGCGCGTGGGGCAGATCCGCGAAGAGCTGGGCCAGATCGCTTTGGCTGAGGAACGCTACCGCAAGGTGGTGGTGCTGGAGACCGACAACCCCTTCGCGGTCGAGCGGCTTGAGCAGATGTTCCGCACTCAAGAGCGCTGGGCTGATCTAGCGCAGATACTGGAACGTCGGATCACCGTTCCCGGTGGACGACTGGAAGGCCCAGAAGCGCGCCGACGCGCCTTCGAGCTGGCTGAGCTTTACGAAAAACGGCTGGAACGACCCTACGAAGCCGTGGACACTTTCGAGCGCTACGTGGCAAGCTCCGAGGAGGAAGAGCGCGGACTGGTGGCGGGCGACCCCCGCGCCCCCGCGCTGGCCCAGGAAGCGCGGGCCGGCTACGCCGCTCTGGCGCGGCTCTATGGTCGCGTGGGCATGGCACAGAAAGCGGCCACAGCCCTGCAGCGTGAGCTGGAGTTGACGGGTGAGGGGGAAGACGCACGTGAGGCGCGCTGGCGCCTGGCCGAGATCTACGAACGCGAGCTGTCGCTGCCCGCTCGCGCGGTGGAGATCTACGAGGACATTCTCAAACGAGCACCGCACGACGCTGAAGCTCTCGCGGCGCTCGACCGTCTGCAACAGGCCATGGGTCGCTTCGAAGCGCTGGCCGAGGTGCTGCGTCGGCGAGCCGAGATCAGCGAGGGCACGGAAAAGAACGAGTTGGTGTGGCGGCGCGCGCGCATCCTGGAAGAGAAGTTGGGTAATCCCGAGGCTGCGGCGGCCTGCCTGCGCAGCCTGGGTGCCGACGCCCTCTCTGATGAGCGGACCGCGGCCGCGCTCTTGCGCAACCTGCGCAGCGCGGGCCTGGCTCACGAGGCTCTGCGCATCCTCGAGCAGCGCATCGAAGTCCTGGCCAAGGCTGGCAACGATCCCAAGTTGATTGCAGCCCTGAACCTCGAGATGGCCCAGCTCAAGTCCGACGACCTGTCCGACCCCAAGGGAGCCCAGCAGGCCATCGAAGCCGCCTTCAAGTTGCAGCCGGAAGATCCGGAGGTCCTGGGCGCGCTGGCGCGCTTCCACCTCAAGGGCAACGACTTCCAGTCCTATGCGGACGTTCTCCTGCGCCGGGCCGATGCTCTGGCGGGCCAGCCCGAGCAGGCTGCGGCCTTGCTCGAAGCGGGCGCCGTGTTCCGCGACCAACTTGGCCAGCCGGCCGAAGCGCGCGCCTGCTTCGAAAAGGCCGTCAATCTCCACCCTTCCAATCCCGACGTGCTGGCGGCCCTGGCAGCCACGCTGACCGGCGAAGGTCGCATCGACGAGGCCAAGGACCTGTACGAACGCCAGCTCAGCTTGTGTGACTCGCCCTCGGCCAAGGCTGCGGTGCTGACCAATCTGGCGCGCGCGTTGTGTGAAAAACCCGACGGCCTCACCGAGGCCGAACGTCGGCTCGACGAAGCGCTGGACCTGGACCCCAACCACCTGCCCGCCGTGGTCACCATGGCCGACATCCTGTATCGCGAGGAGCAGTGGGATCGGGCCGAGCGCAGATTGAACGAGGCACTCCGTCGCATGCGAGGCCAGCCGGAACAGACGGCCAAGCTGTATCACCGGCTGGGTGAGGTCTACGAGAAGCTGGGACGCCTTGACGAAGGCTACCGACAACTGGTGGAGGCCGACAAGGCTCTGCCCGGACAACTCATGCTGCGCATTGCCCTGGGCGAAAACCGCTTCCAGGCGCGACGCTGGCGGGACGCGGCCACTCATCTAGAGGGGATCGCCGATCACGTGGCAGCGCCCAACTATCCCGAGGAAGTGGCGCTGGCGCTGGCCCACGGCGCGATGGCCGAATTGCGCCAGAAACGCCCGGAACGCGCGGCGGCCCTGCACGAGGCAGCGCTGCGCCTGTCGCCCAGCCATCCGCAGACCCTGCGCGCCCTGGCAGACCTGGCGATTGAACGCGGAGACAAGCTGGAAGCCGCACGGTCGCTGCGCCTGGTGGCCGAGTCGTGTGGCGATCCGGCGGAGCAATGCCGACTGTACGAACAGATCGGCGACCTGCACCTGGCCTTGGGCAACATGGCGGCCGCCCGCGAAGCCTACGAAGAAGCCGTGGCCCGGATTGAAGCCGACACCCTGGAGCAAGTGCCTCTGCTCGAGAAGACGCTGGCCGCACAACGGACCGAGGGCTCCCCGCGCACCGCTATCGAGACCGCGCGCCGGATCGCGGACATCGTGGTCGAGCCCAAGGATCGGGCCGCGCGCCGATGCGAGATCGCTGCCTTCGAGATGGAGCAAGGCAACTTCGACCGGGCGGCGGACTTGCTCGAACAGGCGATAGTGGACGATCCCAGCGACGAGAGCGCGCTGTGGAGTCTGTGCGAGGCGTACGAACGCGCCGGTCGCGGGGCTGACGTGGCCACAACCCTGCAACGGGTTCTGCCCCAACTGGCCGAGCCCCCGGCTGACGCGGAGCTGGCGCACCGGCGCGCGGTGCTGTGGGCCAAGCTGGGGGCCCTACTGGTTCCAACCGATCCAGCGGCGGCGGTGGGCGCCTTGCAGGCGGCCATCACGGCCGACCCCAACCGTGTGGAGGCACGCCTGGCTCTGGCCGAGATCTACGGCGCGCGTCCCGAGCACCGAGAGATGGCCATCGAGAATCACAAGGCCATCCTGGGTTTCGATCCCATCCGACAGGAATCCCTGCACGCTCTGGCTGCCGATCACATCGGGCTCGGGCACATCGATCGGGCGCGCTGCCTGCTCGAGGTCTTGGACCTGTTCGGCTTCACCACCGATGAAGACAAGGATTTCTTGGCGCAGAATCCGGCGCCCGAACGTAAGCCAGACGATCCCTACGCGGGAACCATGGAAGACGGCGGGCGTAGCCAGTATCTGGACCCGCTGCAGGACCTGCACTTCATGGCCGAGGTGTTGGCAGCGGTGTGGGAAGGAGCGCCCGGACTCTCACAGGCCAACCTGGACAGCTTCGGCGTGACGGCCAAAGACAAGGTTTCCACAGTGGCTGACCTGGCCATCGCCCAGATATGGGGACAAGCCGCCAAGACACTGGGCAACCGGCGCACCAGTCTCTACCTGCGGCCGGATGCGGACTTCGACGGAGTCAGCCTGGTTGGCGTGGCACCGCCCGCGATCGTGGTTGGGCCGCGCCTGGCCGAGGAGGCCGCTGTGGGGGAGCTACGCTTCCGCATCGGCCGCGCCCTCGAGCTGGGCCGGCCCGAGTACTTGCTGGCGGCGACGCTGCCAGCTCCCGAGTTCGACATCTTGTTCATGGGTGTGCTCAAGGCCTTCCACCCCAAGCACGCGCGCTTCCGGGCCGGCAGCGAAGACGCCGCCACCGAGCAAGCGGCCAAGTTGAAGAAAGCGCTGCCCTACAAGATCGCGAAGCGCGTAGGCGAGCTGTTTCAGGAACACGCCGAGATCGCCCTGGATCCAGCGCGCTGGCGGGAAGGGGCGCGCGAAGCCGGCAACCGCGCCGGGCTGCTCCTGTGCGGAGCCGCCAAAGTGGCGGTACACATCGTGGGCCACGAGTCGATCCCCGGGGCCTCCGCCGCGCTGGACGCGGAAACCCTGCGCGACCACGCGGGAAAGCCCGGCCCCCTGCGGGACCTGCTTCGCTTCGCGGTGAGCGATGCCTATCTGGACGCGCGCGACCGGCTCGGCCTGGGCCGTCCCGCTGCGTAGTCGCGGGAGGGAATCGCGGCATCGACGCTGCATTGACAGTAAACTCAGGCCCTACTATAAGCGGCCACTCTGGCCGGCCCCGCGAGGATGGCGGAACTTGGTAGACGCACTAGCTTGAGGTGCTAGCGGTTAACAGCCATGGGGGTTCAAGTCCCCCTCCTCGCACAACAGAACCCCTTGGAAACGAGGGGTTTTGGGTTGTCTGGTTACCGCTCTTGGGGCTCCTTGAAACACGCGAAGGTTGGTCTTCGAGCTGCTGGCGAAGAGGATCTACGAGGAGCTGAGAATGGCTCCGGTGACAGGTTTGCCCTCGGTGGGGAGATGAGGGAAGAGAGAGCGCACTAGGTGTTGACAAACTTCGAGAGCAACCTCACGTACGCCGCTTGGTAGCCCAAATCAGGCTCGGTGACCTGCCACGAATCCACCGGCCAGCCGTCGTTGAAATCCTTGTACGATTTCATAGGCGGCTGCCCGGCGGGCGGGATTGGGTTCACGCAAAGCGCGTTGTTCGTGGCGGACCCACAGCCCGCGGGGCAGCAGACATCCAGCGCATAGCTCGGATTGGCGCCTCCCACGAGATAGCCGGGTGCGGGCCCGTATTTGGACACGCCGACGATACTCCAATCAGTGTCAGGCGCAAACCATGAATGGTAAAGCGACGTCACGGAATTCGAAGCACCGATGGCGTTGACGTTCGACAAGAATACTTTCGAGAGTGGGTTGACACCGTGGAAGTAGTGCACGTGGCGTTCGGCGGCCATCGCCGCAGCGGCGTTCTTCGTCGGATCGAGTCCATATGTCGGAACCAGCGTGAACAACAAGCCCTGCGAGGCTTGGGTCTGATTGCTGCCCCACACAAAATCCGCAAGATACGCCACGTAGGAGCCTTTACTGCCGGTATACGCGGGAAAATTGTCGCCTCCATTTAACCCGGCGAGCATCTTGGTCTTGATGGCAGAAGCCACCGCCGCTGTGGCGTTGCCGGCGGTGGCGTAGGTGAGGAGCGCATCGAGATCACCCAGGTCCCACGGACCGACGTAGCCCGCGAGGCTCGACGTCAAGCCGCCCACATCGTAGTTGGCGTCGAAATAGCCCTGGTAGGTCGTGCTCCCTGTCGCCGCAAAAAGCAACGCCGAGGCATCCAGCTTGATTTGCGCGAGGGCGGTGGCAGAGACTTCCTGTTGGCCGGCGCCAAGCCCGGAGGTATTGGACACAGCATCGTTGTTCTGAAAGAAGACTGCGGGATTGGCCACGGCCCAGGTCCAGGCCTTTTCGGCGCGAGTCAGCAGATCGGCCGCGTACGAGACGAGTGAAGGAATCTTCTTCAGCACAATCGAGGCGTAGGCAAACGCACCGGCGGTGCTCAAGGTCGCCGAAGTATTGACATCGCCGTAGAAACACTTTGCGTTCGATGCCGAAGGCGGCGACCTTACCGCGCCGGTTGCCGGCAGGACTTCGCCCGCGATGCTCAGCACCGAGCCATTGGCGCCGGCGCCGTCTTGCATCTTCTTCATCCAATTGAGTTCCCACATCACTTCGTCCAAGATATCGGGCACGCCGTTGCCCGATTCAGGGATGTTCACATCGTCGGTGAACGCAGTGGGATTCTCGGCGTAGGCGCGCAGGAGTTGGAGGACATCGGCGGCGGCCCAGTTGGTGTACTTGTTGTAATCGCCCGCATCGAACCAGCCGCCACTCAGGTCTTGCGGATTGCTCTTCGTGAGAAAATCCTGGCAGGCGGTGTCGCCAGGAAAATCCAAGGCATCCGCCCAAGCTGCACCTGCGTATTGCGCGGTCTTCGCGATGCCAAAGCGCTGGTAGTAGTACATCTTCTGAGCGGCCTTGAAGATGTTGGCGTAGACCGTGTCGCTGATTTGAAACGGATACGAGCGCACGTTGTTGCCGGTATCGACGACAACATACGTGCCCGGTGTGGCGAGCGCGCTGAAGGTGAGCCACCACGTCTTGTCGCCGGAGCCATGGCCGGTGTCGCTATCGGTTGCGCCGGCTTTCCATGCGACGGGCGCGCCGCTCCAGACCGCCACACCCGAATACACATCGACGACCGAGAGCGAAGCGCTGGGAGCGAATGTCGTGGTTGCATCAAAGCCGGTGACAGGCGTGCGTACGACCGCGATCTTCTCGGCGCCCGTGCGATACCCGAATTGGTCGATCACCAAAAAGGGTGTCGTGGGAATCGCCTGCGTCGCCGCATTCCAGGACACACTGACGACAGTTGTATCGGCGGCAGCAAGATCCACGGCACTCGAAGCGTCGGGGGTTGCGGCGGCGATGGAGGCATCGAGCGAAGCCTCATCGCCGTGGGCATCGACGCCCGAAGACGACTTGGAGCTGGAACAGGCGAGAAGGGGGGAACAGAAGACAATCAGGCGGGGCGAGCGAAATCTCATCGCCTGAGTAGAAGCCATGAATCTATCGCAGGCAATGGCAAAGTCGCTCGGTCTGAGCCACACCACTGCACGCCGCTGAGCCGCACCACGCGTCCTACCTCGGGGCCAATCGCGGGCTGAACGCGGCGGTCGTCAGTTGCCGTGCGTGCTCACGCAGCAAGCCCAGCAACTCGACCTGGCTCGAGCCTTCCGCCGCGTCTGCGCCAAGCAAGCTGCCGCCCTTGGTTTCGTGCAGCTTGAGCGTGACGACGTAAAGTTGTTCCATCCGCACCACCTTGCCGGAAATCACGTAGTCCGCGCCAATGTTGCGGGCCGTCTCGACTTCGCAATCGCCCTCGCCGCAATCTTGCTTTCCCATGTCCTTCAACAACACCAACATGTTCTCGCGGGTCATCACGACGACCCCGTGGCCCTGAATGCCTTGCAGGGCGCCACCGCGGATGGTGTCGGAGAAGGTCATCAAAATGTCCTGGTCCAGGTTCTTGCCCTGGAACTCCAGTACCGCCAGGCGCTTGTTGCCAGTTTGCGCGGCCGCGGAAGCCATTGACTGCTGCGTCGGCGCTGACGGGCCGCGGACCGTCTGCGTTGTATTGCCTCTGTTGGTGAAGCCCGGCTGGTCCGTCCACGCCGTCGGGAAGGCCACAGTTGGCATTGCCTTCGACGTGGCGACGCCCGAGCATCCGGAGACGCACGCCACGCTTGCAAGCAAGATGGTCCGATAGTTCACTTTCACAATTCGTGCCCCAGGGCAAGTCATCGGCTGGGCCGCGAATCCTTTTGCAATATCAATTGATTTCACGATGAGGTGATCTCTCAACTGGAAGTTAAGTTCCCAATTGCATCACTGATCGCCTCGCCGACGGCGCTGTCAATACCTGTCAGTTTGTTGTAGTACAACCCACCGTACCCGCTCCCCTCGCCGTGAGCAGTGAACATTTGCTCGCCGACCTGCAGCTCCAGGGTGGTGCGAGCACTGGTGTACCCCGTCGGACAGCCGATGAGCTGGGTGTCAACACATAGGATGAAAACCCACCACCAGTAGCTCACGTGGACGTGGAGACGAAATCGCGCGGGTGTCACTCCCCGCTGTCCGAAGCGAGTCTGAAGCATGCTGGCAAGCACATCCCGCACCTCATCGGCGTCACCTTCGTCAGGCGAGACGTTACCTTCATAGACGACCATCGACGCCCTTGAATCGAGCTTGAAGGGCGGGATCTCCCCGCTGATTCGGTACGGTGCGGTCTTTTTGAGCCGTTCCATCAATGTCGGGTTGCAGCCCGACGCGACCGACACAGCCGCCGTGAGTCCCATCGCCAAGAGCATGAATCGGCCAGCGGTCCGGCTGGGATACGAGGTCCGCGCAGGTAACGGATCCGGGCCTGCTGGGCGCTCCGTCAGGTGAAGCTTCGGATTGGAATGCTTCCACCTTGGCCAAAGCCAGTCTGAAATTCTCATTGACGACTCCATTGCATTTTCGTGGCCGTCCCCTTCCTCCCGTTTCCTGGACAAGCCTCGCCCCCATCGCGGCCGGCGGTGCGGCGCGAGTCCGGTATCGTCTTGTGCCGGGGATTGGGTGGCCGCCGGCGAACCGCACCAGTCTGCGAGCTCTACTTCTTGAGCGAGAGCGCGAGCTTCACGGCGTCGGCAACGCCCTTCTCGGCGGCCATCTGCTTAACCTTGGCCCTGTCCGCGCCTTGCAGCGACTTCAAGGCACCCAAGTATTGTCCTTGAAGCTTCCGCGCCCGCGCAACCTTCGGCGTGACCTTCTTCACTTTCCGTGCCTTCGCCGGCTGGGCCGCAGTCGGCCGCGTGACCTTGCCTTCCCGCCGCTCTTCACGGTACTTCTTGATCTTGCTCTTGGCCACGTTCTTGTGATCTTTGCAGACCATCCCGAAGATCGGTGCTGCTGGGTTCTTGCAGCCGGGCACGGGACACAGCTGCTTCTTCCGCGCCGCCACGGGTGCCACACGGGCCACGGCCTGCTTGGGTGGCCGGCCAGGCCCGCGCTTCTGTGGAACGCCGAGGGCATCGGCAAGGGCAGCCTGGATTCGTTGAGTGACGGCTGCTTCCACGGTGGCCACGATCTGGCGGGTGAAGGTTTCGATCTGAGCGGTGATGTTGGGGTCGGTGTTGGGCATTGGTTCTCCAGGGGGTTCTTTGACCGCCAATGGTAAGGGGCAAATGGAAAATCGGCAACCAAATCCAGGCGGTCAGGTTTGAACATGCTATAGTGCATTAGATGAGGATCATTCGCCGCTACTCGAACCGAAAGCTGTACGACACTGTCGACAGCCACTACGTAACCCTACAACAGCTCGCCGCTCTGATTCGCCAGGGAGAGGAAATCCAGGTTGTCGCTCACGGCACCGGTGGCGACATCACGACTTCCACTATGGCGCAGATCATCTTTGAGGAAGAGAAAAGGACTCCCCGGCTAACGGTACAGGGGCTACGGGACATCATCGTCGGCGGGCCGAAATAGGCATGCCTGGCAGCGCAGCCGTCCCCTCAAAACTGGGTCGTGCGTAGTCCGGGATAGCTCCCGTCCACCTGCCACCTATCATTCGATGCCGAGTTCCTTCTCTCGACAACGGCGGCTGCTCGTCGTTATCAGTCTCCTCACCACCTTCGCCGAGTCGATGCTGGTGCCGATGTACGCTGTCTTCACCGAGAGCGTCGGAGGCAGCATTCTCGATGCCGGCATCGCCTTTGCCTGCTTTTCCATGGCCACCGGAGTCTTCGTCAGTCTGATCGGCACGCGGCCGTGTTTTCAGCACCACGTGAAGACCTTCCTGGTCCTGGGGTTCCTTGGGTCGGCTGCTTGCGACCTCTCGTACATCTTCGTGCAGAACCGCTGGCAGCTCTTCGGTGCTCAGGTGATCGCCGGGCTGGCCACCGGACTGGTCGAGCCGGCCTGGGACTCACTCTTCACCGACGCCATCGAGGACTCGTCGGCCAGGCATTGGTCGATCTGGTCGGGGGGCACACACCTGGTGGCGGGAGTCGCGGCGCTCCTCGGCGGAGTCATCGTGGCCTACTTTTCCTTCAAGGTGCTGTTCGTGAGCATGGGCATCATCGACATGTTCGCCGCCTTCCTGGCGGTTAAGGAAAAACCGGCGAGAGCCCCGCTTGTTTGACGATGGCTCCGCTGACCTGCACACGCGCGATGATGTGCTCGATGCCATCGCGGCGCTGCGCCTATGCGTGGAGCGCGGCGAGCGGGCGGGCGCGGCCTGCCAGGCCGATCTCGATCGACTGCGCGCTGGCTGGCGGGCGCGACCTCACTTGTTTTCCAGCAGCGACGTGGAAACCCTGCGCAGCATCGCGGGCAGCCTCAAGAACCAAGACCCCGGCGCCGACCTTGCGCGAGCGCGCAAGATGTTGCAGGAGGTTTTCGGCTATCCGTCGTTCCGGCCTGGCCAAGAGGCGATCATCGGCACCATTCTCGCCGGCCGCGACTGCGTGGGCGTCATGCCCACGGGCGCGGGTAAGTCGATCACCTTCCAGATTCCGGCGCGGCTTCTGGGCGGCACCACCCTGGTCATCTCGCCTCTCATTGCCCTGATGAAAGACCAGGTCGACGCCCTGACCGAGTTTGGCCTGCGCGCGACCTTTGTCAATTCCAGCCTGGAGCCCGACGAGCGCGGCCGGCGCGTGGCCGCGGTCTTGCGTGGCGAATTCGAATTGGTCTATGCCGCGCCCGAGGGACTGGAGGCGTCGCTCGGCCCGCTCATGGGGCGCGTGCGTCCGCGCCTGCTGGCAGTGGACGAAGCCCATTGCATCAGCCAGTGGGGCCACGATTTTCGTCCCGCGTATCGGAATCTTTCGGGGCTCAAGGCCCGGCTGGGCAATCCCCCGGTGCTGGCCCTCACCGCCACGGCCACGGCCGAGGTGGTGCACGACATCGGCCAGCAACTGGGCATGCAGGCGCCTGCCACTTTTCGCGGCAGTTTCTTTCGGCCCAATCTGCACCTGTCAGCCTATCGCAAGGGCGACGACGCCCCGGGCGTGCGCGACCGCATCCTGCGCCTGCTGTGCAGCCGCCGCGACCAAAGCGGCATCGTGTATTGCCTGTCGCGAAAATCGACCGAACAAACCGCCGAATTTCTCAGCAAGCACGGCGTGCGCGCCCTCGCCTATCACGCCGGCATGGAGCCGCGCCAGCGATCGCGCGTGCAGGACGCCTTTCGTTGCGACGAGGCGGATGTGGTGGTGGCGACCATCGCCTTCGGCATGGGCATCGACAAGTCCAATGTGCGCACCGTCATCCACCGCGACATGCCTCGGTCCATCGAGGCCTACTATCAAGAGATCGGCCGGGCGGGCCGCGACGGCGTGGCCAGCGACTGCGTGCTCTTCTACTCGTGGGCCGACGTGGCCAACTACGACCGCCTGTTCGAGCTGAACGCAGAAACCACGTCCGAGGTTCTGCAGCAGCACCGCTTGCGCGTGCGCGAGATGTTCCGCCTCGCCGACGCCACGACTTGCCGACACCAGGGCTTGGCCGGCTATTTCGGCGAATCCATGGGTACCTGCCGCGCGTCCTGCGACATCTGCGCAAGCTTCGATGTGGTGGCCAAGAGCAAGCCGGTGAGCAAGCGACGGGGCAAGGCCGCGATGGCCGCAACGGCTGACCTGCCGTCGAGCGAAGAAGAAGCCTTGTTCTTGGCGCTCAAGGGTCTGCGCAAGCGTCTGGCCGACAGCCGCAAAGTGCCGGCCTACGTGATCTTCAGCGACGCCACCCTGCTGGCCTTGGCCGCCGCGCGCCCGCGCACGCGCGCCGAGTTTCTCGCCGTCTCCGGCGTGGGCCCCAAGAAATTGGCCAGCTACGGCGACGTCTTTCTCGCCGCCCTGGCGCCCGCCGGAAGCCGGCGGTTAGCGGCGGCGGGGAGAGGCAAGGCGAAGTGAGGGGTGTGCGACGCGCCCACTCACCTTGGCGGCCCCGCCTCTCCCTTCGGCCGAAATTGCATCACTCCGAGTCGCAGTTGCATTGGTTCTTGAGGCGGGGTTTCAAAGCGCTCCATCAGTTCATAGTTGGCGACAATCCAGGCAGCGATTTGCGACGCGTAGGGTTCATTGCGGAACAACAGACCATTGGACGATATCCGGTCCAGATCGAGGACAAGAATCTCAGGGGGCGTCTTCTGAAGTTGCTGCAACACGTACGCCTCGCCCAGGGAAGCAATCTCCGGGGGCATCAGGTTGAGGCAGGGATTCGGGTTCACCCGTTGTGCCAGCACGTTGATCATCGCCCCCTCGGGCACCACGGCCAGGGTCTTGCCGGGCGGCACCTTGCGCGCCAGGAAGGTCAGCAGGACGTTGACCTGGTTGGCGCGATTGTCGGACAGGAAGGAATTGGCGCCCTCGCCGACGGTAACGATATTGCGGGAAAGGCTAAGCCCGCTGATTTGCAGGTGCACAGTCACGAAGCCGGCCAGCAGGGCAAGGCCCATGAGGCGGAAGCCGCTTGCTGAGCCGCCATGCCGGGCGATGGCTGCCGGGATCCAATCGAGCAGGGCCAGAACCACCAGCATGGTGGCCGGCACCGCCAGGACGAAGCCGTAATTGTAGAAGCGCGCGTTGAGCAGGATTTTCCCCAGCAGTCCCATCCCAAGGACGACGAGCATTAAGCGCGTGGTCAACTGCCCGCGGGCAACAGGCTCGCCTCGCTTCTTGGCCAGCGCCTGGATGGTCACCACAGCGAGGATAGCCAGAAATAGCGGCAGGGGACGCGCCAGCTCCGAGGGAAGGATGTGGCGCCACAGGGCGGCCATGAACACAGCCGCGGTGGCGGCGACCAGGAACCAGATGGCCTTGCGGCGGCCCTGTTCCGCGCGAATCCCCAGGGCCGCGACCATGAACGGAATGAGCGCGAGTGTGTAGATCACACCCCAAGCAAGCATCCGGCGCAGGTTGATCTCAACGTGGTCGAGTCCGATGCTCTCGCGGTAGAAGTTCAAGGCATTGACGTTGGTATCGAAGAGCCACACCCACGAGCCGAGCACGCCACGCACAGCGCTTGTCCACGGCATGTGCCTGGCCAGCAGCGCGAGGGCTGCGAGCGGGACCGCCAGAGCTGGTGCCAAGACCTGCGCCAAGATCGCCCCGCGTTTTGCATGCGCGCGAGGGTCATAGGCCAGGGTTGCTGCCAATCCCAGGCCGCAGGCCACCCAGGCAGGGAACGAAATCTCGGCGCGGGTCAGAAACACCAGTCCCAGTTGCACGCCTGCCAGAACAGCTAGCCGTGCAGACAAAGCATCGGTGTAGCGGGCCAGGCAGAGAATCGCGCCCAGGCTCAAGGCCAAGCCGTGGACCATGTCGTGCGAATAGGGGCAGATGAAATTGTAGTTGCCCATGGGCACCAGGTCGGCCAGGCCGAACATAGTCACAAACACGACAGTGGCCGCAGTCGCTGCGGTTCGGCTGCCCACCCGGCGCAGCACCTGATAAAGCAGCCACAGAAAACCGATGAATAGAATCACGTTGCAGAACACCAGGGTCTGCAATGTCGGCCCGAACAGATGAAACCACAGGGCATTCAGGTAGGGCGACAGCGGCCCGGTGAAAAAGGCGACGTCCCGGTACAAGACCTTGCCCTGGGCCAGTTGGGCCGCGGTGTACAAATCGCGCCCAAAATCGACGAGCAAATTGGGCCAGCGGTCCCAGGTCCACGACAGCATGATCGCGGTCACCAGCCCGATGAGCCCGGTCGGTGCCGCCCGCGGCAGCCGCTCGGCTATCGCAGGGGCCTCCGCCGGCGGAGGCGGCGCCTTTTCACGTGCTGCGCGCCACGATCGTCCGCCTTTGCCTGCGCTTCGCCGGCCCATCTATCCCCCGGTCCGTTTCAGGATGACGACCTTGTCCTCGGTGGTGTTGCTCTCGAAGAGGTGCACGGCCGGATCCTCCCGGTTCTCGAAGATGGTGTCAGGGGCGTCGATGGTGATGGGAGTGTAGCTCTTCCAGTCCACGTTGTGGTGCAGGTACTTTCCCACCTTCAGATCCTTCACGCAGGTCACATGCTTGCGCATGATGATCCAGTCGGCGCTCCGACCCGGGGTCAGGTCTTCCCCGGTGAGCCCGCCCACCACGCGCAGGTGGTTGTAGAACTTGATGGGCAGATCCCCGTAGGTGATGGCGACCACGTCGCTGGGCTTGGCGTTCCGTTGCAGGTAGTCCGTTATCCCTCTGATGGGCCCGCGGAAGTCATGCGTGATCTCGTGAAGGTAGCGGCCGATGTTTCCGCTCAGGATGACCCATGCCACCGCGGCGGCAAAGACCAGCGTGTGGATGCTGGCCAGTCCCTCCAGCACGAGCGCCGTGAGCAAGCACAGGACCGGGATCATGGGGCCGAGATATCTGAAGAAAGGCAGCACGCTGAAACTGCACAGCACCAGGTAGGAGACGACGACATAGATCACCAATAAGACCACGCCATTCCATTGACCACGATGTATGGGCGCTTGCTTGCGCAGTACGCGCACAACCATGACCACTGCCGGTGCCAGCAACACAAAGGGCGAAAAGAGATACGCACGGATCTGGCTCGCGTAGGGGCCGAGGAAGCGAAGAAACTGCGCCCAGGTCAGCACGCCGGGATAGGCCTGTCGGTAGCTCACACCCAGGGTGTAAATAACCCAGGGCGCGCACAAGGCCGCAGCCGCGGTGAAAAGCAGAAGCAGCTCCTTTCGCCACTCATGCTTCCACAGTGCCGCGTGGATCAGAACTGCCAGCCACAGCGTGAGAAAGTAGATATTCTGCGTGTAGAACAGCAGCACCGAGGCGGGCGCCAGCACGCTGCGATGCTTGCCGCTCGCGTAGCCGTACAGCCCGAGCAAGGACAGTAACATGGCCGGGCTGTAGTAACGGCATTGTTTGGCCAGCAGCAGGAAAGGAACAGAAAAGACCAGCAAGGTCGCGGCGGCGATGGCCACGCGCCGCCGAGCAAGCAGCGCCGTTGCCAGAAAATAGACCAGCACAGGGCAGCCAATCCCCAGCAACGCAAAGGGCAGACGCGCCGTGAAGGTACTCACGCCGAACAGCCGAAAGAACGCCGCCAGCAAATAGAAGGGCAGCCAGGGATGCCACTTATAGACGTGGTCGGCGCCGAATTCCGCGCCCGCTTCCTGAGAAAAGGAATTCACCCCGTCGTGTCCCAGGGGCAGGCCATGGTCCAGGATGGTCTGGCTGATGAGCGCGGTTTGCGCCTCGTCGTCCCACAGGCGCTGGTCGCCGAGATTCCACAGCAGCAGAAACGCGGAAACCACGACTAGGCCAGCCACAATGGCTCGACTGACGTTGCGATTCGGAACAGAAGCAACGCCCGTGGTTTCTCGGCCGCCGTTTTCCGCCGCACGCGCGGCTCGACGCTGTTTCGAGCCCGACCTTCGCCTGGATCGCTGCATGCGCTAGTTCCACCTTGCCGGCGAGCCCATCGCGCTCGGGCCAACAATCTGGACACTACGTCCCCGGCTGCTCCTGCGGCGAAACATCAGTCCCACGTTGAGGGCGGCCAGGGCGCAGGCCCCTGTTGCGTGTACCTTTTCGTTTCATGGTCGAGTAGGTCGTGAGGCCGGCATTGTAGCGCCGTTCGATGGCGTCACCAGGACTAGTGTCGCCGTCGGTGTTGGGGAGCGTGCCGTGCTACCGGCCGTACACTGCGGCCCCGGCGTACTTTGCCTTGCTGCCCAATTCCTCCTCGATGCGCAAGAGCTGGTTGTACTTGGCCACGCGCTCGCCGCGACAGGGCGCGCCGGTCTTGAGCTGCCCGGCCCGCGTCGCGACCGTCAAGTCGGCGATGAAGTCGTCGGGCGTCTCGCCCGAGCGATGGCTTACCACGATACCGTAGTGGGCCGCGCGGGCGATCGCGATGGCCTCCAGGGTCTCGGTCAGGGTTCCGATCTGGTTGAGCTTGATGAGGACCGCATTGCCCACCTTCTCCGCCACCGCGCGCCGGATGATCGCGGGGTTGGTGACGAAGATGTCGTCGCCCACGAGCTGGATCCTATTGCCCATCCGCTCGGTCATAAGCTGCCAGCCCTTCCAGTCATCCTCGGCCAGGCCGTCCTCGATGCCCCAGATGGGGAACTGCCGAACCCAGTCCTCCCAGAAGGCCACCATCTCGACTGAGCTGTGCCGGCTGCCGTCGGACTTGCGGAACAGGTAGGCGCCGTCCTCATAGAATTCGCTCGCCGCCGGATCGAGCGCGATGGCCACGTCCTTGCCTGGCTTGAGCCCGGCCTTCTCGATGCCTAGGAGGATGACCTCGACCGCCTCCACGTTGGCCTTGAGGTTGGGCGCGAATCCGCCCTCGTCGCCGATCGCGGTCGAGTAGCCCTTGCCCTTCAGGATGGACTTGAGTGCGTGGTAGCTTTCCGCGCCCATGCGCAGCGCCTCGGCGAGGGAAGGCGCACCCACCGGCGCGATCATGAACTCCTGGAAATCGACGCTGTTGTCGGCGTGGGCGCCCCCGTTCATGATCTTGAACATGGGCACGGGCAGAAGGTCGGCTGCGCCGCCGCCCAGGTGCTGGTAGAGCGGCTTGCCCGCCGAGGCCACGGCCGCGCGAGCCACCGCCAGGGATACCCCGAGGATGGCGTGGCACCCAGCTTGTCCTTGTTGGCTGTGCCGTCGAGGCCGCACATGCGCTTGTCGAGGGCCGCCTGGTCGGAAGCGTCGCTGCCCTTGAGCGCGGGGTACAGCGTTTCGTTGACGTTGGCCACCGCGCGCCGCACGCCCTTGCCGCCGTAGCGCTTCTTGTCGCCGTCGCGCAGCTCGAGGGCTTCACGGCTGCCGGTGGACGCGCCCGAGGGAACCGCGGCGCGGCCGAAGCTGCCGTCGCTGAGCCGGACGTCGACCTCGACCGTGGGATTGCCGCGCGAATCGAGAATCTCTCGGGCATGGATGGATGCGATGGTGCTCATGGGATGGATTCCTTTCGCAGCGGAGGCACGAGCGCCTCGGTTTCCCGCAACAACAGTTGGATGCGCGAGAGTTCAGAATGGACCGCTTCGGCCCCGGCCGCCCGGCGCTCGCGTGCGCGCATGAGCGCCCGTTCCGCCGAGGCAGAGATGTTCTTCAGCAGGGAGTTGATTTCCGCCTGCATGCGCCACCGACTCTCACGCACGCGCTCCTTGAAGTCACTCTGGATGCGCGAGGCATTGGCCTTGACGATGCGATCGAGATACTCGCCCACCTCACGCTCGACCGAACGGCGGACACTGGCGCGGGTGCGCAGCAAGTCAGCCAGCCAGCCGAGAAATCCCCGGCCAGTCAGCCCCCACAGCTCGGTGTAGAAAAGCCGGCTGCGCACCCTGAACCCGGTTTCGGGGCCGACACCACGGGGCAGGTCGGCCAATGCGGTATCGCCAGAGGTGGCGAGTCGATCGAGAAAGTCATTGGTGAGCTTGACGAAGCGCTGGCTGGCCTCGATGTAGAGCGACTCGGCCGCCCGCTGCGCGTCCGGCAGCCAGGGCGAAAGCACCCGCAGGTAGATCTCCTGAGCTGCCGCAAAGGCGTCCGGACGCAACGTCAACTTCCCGCGCGGCTCTCGCGCATCCAAGGCGCGTAGAAACTGCTCGCGGGCATCGGGCAGGGCTCGTCGCAGGAACTCGGCCGCCCAGCGGGCAAACTCTCCTGCCAGCCGAGCCTCCTCGGCGTCGAAGAGAAAGGCCAGATCGCCAAGTGAGCGCTCGGCCTCGGCCACACACCCGCGCAGGTCGTCGAGTCGCCGCTGGGACTCCTCAAGCGGCCGCACCAGGGCGTCGCGCTGCTCGGTCAGTTCGCGGATGATTCGCTTGGCGAAGAACTGGGCGCCCCGCTCCTCGGCTGCATGGACCAGGCCCGCTCCCGATTGCTTGGCCAGTGTGGCCAGCCGATCGGCAAGCGCTTGCCAGTCACGCGCCGGCCCGGTTCCAGCCAGACGCTCGCTGGCGCTCACCTCCAGCACTGTCGCAGGCCGGCCCAGCTTCTCTGCCAACACGCGCTCGGCAAAGGCGCGCGCCTCTCGCCGTTCTGCATCCGGCAGCCGATCGGATTTGTTGAGCACGAAGATCAATTCCGACGAGTGCCGGGCGATCTCCTGCACCAGGGCCAGCTCGTCCGCCGAGATGGGCGGATCCGCGCCCAGCACGACCAGCCCGGCATCGATGTGCGGAACAAAACCGCGGGTCACGGCGGTGTTGCCCTCGAAGACCGAGCCCAGTCCCGGGGTATCGACCAGGCACATGCCGAATTTCAGCAACGAAGACGGCACGAAAAGTTCCACTACCGCGACGGCCTTGCGGTTGCTCGGATTGCCCTCCTCGGAGACGAACCCGGCCAGATCGTCCACGCCGATCTCCTGTTCATGTCCGTCGGAAAAGCGTACCCGGGCAGCATTGCACGCGCCGAAACGGACGACCGTGACCACGGACGTGACCGGCACAACGCCCACCGGAAGCAGCGACACACCCACCAGCGCATTGAGCAGGCTGGACTTACCGCGCTTGAACTGACCGAGACAGGCTACGTAGAAGCGTCCCTCGACCACTCGTTCGGCCAGCGACCTCGCCTCTGCAGCGACCCCCTCCGCGCCCGCCCCAGCCGCAAAGCGCGCCAGGGCCAGCAGGCGGGGCTCGCTGGGGGCCGGTGGCGCGCCGGTCACGTCTCCCTCGTGCGCCGCCTTGCTTTCCATCGTGGCCGTGTGTCTTTGCACCGGAGTAACCTCCTTTCGCGTCGTGGCGCCTCGGGGTTGGCTCTGACCGGCGGAAAGGATCTCCTACGGCCAGATAGTCCCGCAGGAGTCATTGGCCACAGCGAAAGGTGGCGGTTACGGCGGACTCCACCGCCATCTATGTCTTCGGGTCAGTGATACCGCGCCAGTCGATACCAAGCAAGGCGACAAGCGATGTAATGGCGGTCGGTTGTTGTGCAAGAGCGCGCCCAACAGGACACACCCGCGATCCCTGTTCAGCGCATTCATTCGCTATCGCTTCGACCAGCGTTCGTTCAGTCGCGCCCCGTAGTGGCTCGTGACAGCCATTGAGACGTCTGTAGCCAAGAGATCGATGAGCAAACGGTCCCCTCGCCAGTAGCGTGCCTGCGCAGTCGCTACCGCGAGACGCACGATCCAGCCAGGCCGACCCCGCGCGATGTCGATGAGCGTTTCGCGATCCGACTCGGGAACCGCGTATGGCAGCCGCCCCGACCTCAATTCGCAATCGAGCAACCGCCGCAGGTGCCGGCTGTGCAATGGCGGCAGCGCCAGCTCGCGGTAGGCAAGTCCGCGGGTGCGAATGCGCGCGTGGTCGCGCGAATGCTCGACGTCCGCGGCGATGACCACCCCGAGGCCGGTTCCACGCAGTGAACGGAGAAAGCCCTTGACCGCGTTCCCCACATCCAGCAGGTGGTCGAGGAGCAGGATGCCCGGTTTGCGCTCGATCGCGAGGCGCACGCGGCAGCGCCGCTGTCGTTGTGTGAGTGCGTCGGTGCCCGTCGGGTAGCAGCGCACCAGCGCCTCGGTAACGTCCGACAGCCGCTCGGTGCGCGGGCAGATGGCGCAGGGCCGCCCGGCTTGCTCTGCCCGACGAGCCAGCTCGCCGAGGATGGCAGTCTTTCCGATGCCAAGCGGCCCGTAAACCATCACGGTCTCACCGCTAAGTGCGAGCGCCTCGACGGTATCGAGGATCTCTTCTCGACCGAGCACAATGCCACCCATCAGCGCCTCAACTCATGGAACCCGAGGGAGCGCGGCTCTGGTTCTGTTCCGCGCCACCACTTCGATTTGATGTCCGTCGATTGTGCCATCGCCTCTCCTTGTGCTTTCGAGAGACGCCGCGTTCGTTTCGACCATGAAGATCGTAGTGGGTGCCCTTCTCACGCTCCGCTGATGGGAGGACACGCCAGTATTGCGTAGTCAGCGCTGCAGCGTAATTCAGCTTCGGACCAGCAACCGGGCCACGACGTCCCCGGCTGCTCCCGCGACGAAGCAAACCACCAGTGTCAGTCCCACGTTGAGGGCGGCCAGGGCGTAGGCCCCCTGCTGCGTGTACTTGTACGTCTCATAGTCGAAGGTCGAGTAGGTGGTGAAGCCTCCCATGATTCCGGTCGTCAGGAACAGGCGCAGCGTAGGGGGAATCACATTCGCGGACACGCCAAGGTGCATGATGGAGCAGATGAGAAATGACCCGATCGCGTTGACCGCCAGTGTGCCGTAGGGAAAGACAGCGCCGAATACAGCCAGCGCCCAGGTGCACAGCAGATAGCGCGCACCGCTGCCGATGGCGCCACCCACGGAAATTACAAGAAGTCGCGACATGCCTTTCTATCTATCATTCGAGCGGCAGCGCCTTCGAGTCACTTCTCTGACCCGTTGAACGATACCAGGCCATGCAGCAGGTCGGCGCGGTCGAGCACGCCGACCAGGCGCTTGCCGGCATCGATCACGGCGACGATCTTGTGCTTGCCGCCCAGCATGGCAGCGATGGCTTCCCGCACGGGAGCATCCTCCGACACCACGGCGGTCTCGATCATGAGGTCGGCCGCAGTTCGCGCCTTGGCGTGTTGCTCGGCCTGCAGTTCCTCGGGCTTGGGATGCACGAACGGCAGGCGCTGGATCAGCGATCGCAAGGCGCTCGGCCGCAGGGCCGGTGTCACCCGGTCCAGCACCTCAGCGTCGGTAATCTTGCCCAGCACGTGCCGGTCACGATCGACGACAAGGCAGCGATTGAGGCGCGTCGATGTCACCGCCTGCACGACCTCGGGCAGGCGCGTGTCGGGAAACACCGTCGGGACGTCGGTGCGCATGGTGCGGCCGACCGGGGCATCGACGGCCAATCCGATCTCGCGCGGCTCGCTCTCCTGATGCTCGAAGGTCCGGGCTGCTGTGCGCAAGACATCGAGCCGACTGATCATGCCAACCAGCGCGCCATGCTCGTCCACTACCGGCAGGCGCTTGAGGCGCCGGTATGACATGATCTCCGCGACCTGGGTGAGCGGCGTTGAAGACGGCACAGTCACCGGCCCTGGCGTCATCACGTCTGCCGCGTTCTTCGCTCCGTGAGCTAGCCGCTCCAGTTCGGCATGCAACTCCGGGGTATCGAGGGACCGCAGCAGCTCCACCCGCATGGTGAGGCCGCCTCGCTTGAGCAGATCAGAGTTGGTGATGATCCCCACCGGCATTCCTGACTCCACCACCGGGATGGCCCGGTAGGTCTTGCCCAGCATCAGCGTGACCACCTCGCGCACGGAGGCTTCTGGGGCCACCGAAACCACATCGTGGGACATGACGTCCGAGGCGCGTAGCGCAGCCGAAACGTCACGAACCGGATAGGCGCAATAGAGCGCGACGTCAGTATCATCGACGGTGATGAGGCCGCGCTTAACCATTTCCTTGATACGCGGGAGCAGCCGGTCGACCTGCTCGGCTCTCTCGATCCATTCGATCACGATGGGCAGGCGCTGGGCGACGTCGACGAACCGGAAGGTGTGAATCTCGCCCTTCGCGCCGAACCCCTCCAAGGCGCGCAGCACGGTCGCGCCAGCCGCACCCTCCTTGCGCAGAAAGGCCAGCAAGGCTACGTGAATCGGCTGGTGGCCGTGCAGATCGCCTTCGTTGACGTAGATGCGAACCCGTTTCGCCTTTCCCGTGAGCCCCGGGGTGTTCATCACTGCCTCCGTTATGCGCGAGTCATGGGCGCGATTGACGGAGCCGCGCCTGCCACCTATTCTAGCCCCATTATTCCAAGTGGGCGATGAAGTCCGCCTGCGTCCTCCGGCGCAAACCACCTTCCGCAAGCGGGGGTTGATGGCTTCTACGGAGGTCCAGGAAGTATCATGAACAATCCCTATATGATCGCCGCCGTCTGGATGGGCCTGGCCTTCCTCGCGGCGGTGATTGCCGGGCGCACCGGCCTAGCTGTCGCGTTGGTGGAGATCGTGATCGGTATCCTGGCGGGCAACCTGTTCGATGTGAAGACCACCACCTGGATCGATTTCTTGGCTGGCTTTGGCAGCGGCCTGCTCACCTTCCTGGCCGGGGCCGAGATCGACCCTTCGGTCATCCGCAATCACTGGAAGCAGACGCTGTCGATTGGCTTTTTCAGCTTCCTCCTGCCATTCATTGGGTCCATGATTTTTGCGCGCTGGGTAGTGGGCTGGGACATGCGTGCAGCGGAGATTGCCGGCATCGCCCTTTCGACGACCTCGGTGGCCGTCGTCTACGCAGTGATGGTGGAGTCCGGACTCAACGAGACCACTTTGGGCAAGATCATCCTGGCCGCATGCTTCGTCACCGATTTCGGCACCGTGCTCGCGCTCGGGGTGCTGTTCGTTCACTACAATTGGTACCTGCTCGCGTTCATCCTAAGCATGGCGGTCATCTTGCCGCTTGCTCCCCGCCTGGTGCGCTGGGTGATCCGCGCTACTGGCGGCCGGGTCAGCGAGGCGGAGACCAAGTTCGTGCTGCTCATCATGTTCTTCCTCGGCGGCGTGGCGGACGCTGGTGGAAGCGAGCCTATTCTTCCCGCGTACCTGGTTGGCATGGTGCTGGCGGGGACGTTCCTGCGCCAGCGGCCCCTGGTGGCGCGCCTGCGCTCGATTGCCTTCACCGTGCTGACGCCTTTCTATTTCATCCGCGCCGGCACCTACGTGGTGGCCAACGCGGTGCTGGGGGGCGCGGGCCTCATCGCGTTGCTCCTCGGCGTGAAGCTCGCCACCAAGTACATCGGCGTCCGTCCTCTCACGGCCGTCTTTCGCATGCCCACGCGCGAGGCTACCTACACGACGTTGCTCATGAGCACCGGCCTCACCTTCGGCACGATTTCCGCCCTGTTTGGCCTCACCCACGGCGTGATCAACCGCAGCCAGTACACGGTGCTCGTCACCGTCGTCATCCTGAGCGCCTTCGTGCCGACCCTGCTGGCCCAGCAGTTTTTCAAGCCGAACGTCCAGGCTCATCTCGATGCCCAGCGCGAGCCAGCGGCCAGACCGCCATCCGGCTAGCGGTCGTTGTTGTTCAGAGGCTGGTCACCAGGACTCGTCGTGCACGTGCGCGGACGAAAAGCGCGTGCGCGGCGGCTGGGTTTCGGCGGGCCAGCCCAGAGCGATGCAGGAAACCGGAAGGATCTTGTCAGGCAGCCGCAGGATCTTGGTCAGCGCCTCGATCCGCGGCTGGCGCGGGTGCACGCCCAACCAGCAGGCGCCCAAGCCCAGAGCATGCGCGGCGAGCAGCAGGTTCTCGATGGCAGCCGAACAATCCTGCAAGAGATAGCTCAGCTCGCCGGCGTGAGCCGCGCCCAGATCGCCACACACCGCGATGCCGACCGGCGCGTGCGCGAGCATCTTGCCATTGGGCAAGGCCTCGGCGATCAACTTCAAGGTGGCGCGGTTTCGCACCACCACGAAACGCCAGGGATCCTTCGCGCACGCCGACGGCGCCGCCATGGCTGCACGCAGGAGATCGGTCACCAGCTCGTCGGGAACGGGCGCGGATTGGTATTCGCGGATGCTGCGCCGACCGAAGATGAAGGACAATTTATCGTCGGTGTTCATCTCAAGGTTGCCCCAGCGCCAACAAGAGCTGCGCGCGGGCCGTGGCAAGACCGAAGTGCGCCTGCACCTCCTGCGCCGCAGCCGTGGTCATGGCCACCTGCGCATCGCCCAACTCGATCATGTTGCCCACGCCGGCCTGGTAGCGACCCTCGGCCAGGCGAAGCTGCTCGCGCGCGTTGACCACCGCCTCGTGGGTGGCCTCCTCGCTCGCCTTGGCCGAACGCACAGCCAGGCGCGCCTGCTCCAGGTCCAGGCGGATCTGCTGGCGCTGGATCTCGTACTGGCCGCGCAGCACGCTCGCGGTGGCACGTGCCTCGCGCACCTGTTGGTTGGTTATGCCGCCTCCGAAGATCGGCCAACTCAATTGCAACATGCCGTACCAGTTCCACGCCAAGTTGTCGACCGCCGGCCCCCCATCACTCAGCGCCGTGATGGCACTCAACCCAGGATAGTAGCCGCCTTTGGTCGCACTGATGGTGTATTCCTGCGCCTTGACCTGGTCGGCCAGGGCCTGCAAGTCGGGGCGCGCTTTGATCGCGGAGGGCAAGAGATCATCGGTGTTCTTGTCCTCGCCGTCGACCGGGTTGGCAGCGGGCGACTCAATCTGATAGTCGATGGGGCCTTCGACACCCATGGCCTGATTGAGCTGGGCCTTGGCCACGTCGTATGCGTTCTGCGCGGTGATGAGCTGCACGCGCGCAGTGGCCCGGTTGGTCAGCGCCTGGGCCAGAGCGATCTCCGGCTGCGTGCCCGCGCGCACGAAACCCTGGGCTTGCACTAGGTGGGCTTCCTGATTGGTAAGACCATCTTGCGCCACCTTGACCAGGGCATAGGTCGCGGCCGCATTGTAGTAGGCGGCGCGAACATTGTAGGAGACCTGTTGCGCCGTGCGCGCCTCGCTGTCTGATTGAGACCGAGCGGTGATCTTGGCCGCGTTCCACCTTCCCGTGGTCTGCCCGAAATCGTAGATGAGCTGGCTCGCGGTCAAACGGAATTGGAAGGAGTTGCTGGTATCGAAACTCCCATGGCTCGACCCGCTCGTCCCGCTACCGGTGGAGGTGGATGTGCTGGTGGTTGTGCCGGTAGCTGTGTTGATGAGCGTAATCGTGGCGGCGGAGTTGCCACCTGACGGGGAATTGTTTGTCGTGCGCTGGTACGAGGCCACGCCGTTCACCTGCGGCAGCAACGCCGCTCGGCTCTCATAGGCGCGGGCATCGGCCGCTTCGCTCTGCGCGTGTGCCACTTGCAACTGAGGGTGCGTGGCGCGTGCGATGCGCAGGGCCTCGTCGAAGGTCAAGACGCGGCCTTGTTGACCGTTGGCATGGCTCGCCAGCAGGCAAAGTGCGGCGACGGGAAAGAAGATAGAGTGTTTCATTCGTACCTCAGGGCTTCAATGGGATCGAGACGGGAGGCTTTTTGCGCCGGGTAGAGCCCGAAGACTACGCCCACCAGACCGGAAAAGCCGACCGCGATCAAGATGACGTCAAGACGAATCAAAATGGGCCAACCAAAGTTGGCGGCCAATCGGTTGGCGGCCAGCAGCCCCAGCAGGATGCCGATGATGCCTCCGGCAATCGACAGCGCGAGCGCCTCGACCAGAAACTGCGACAACACGTCGCGCGGCCGCGCGCCCACAGCCATGCGGATGCCGATCTCGCGTGTGCGCTCGGTGACACTGACGAGCATGATGTTCATGATGCCGATGCCGCCCACGATGAGCGACACCGCGGCGATGCTGGCCAGAAGGGTGGTCAACGTCTTGACGCCCTCTTGCTGGGCGCTGGCCATCTCGGTCAGATTGCGAATGCTGAAGTCGTCGTCGGCGCCAATGGGAGTGTGGTGGCGATCGCGCAGCAAGGTGGCAATTTGATTCTGCGCGCGGGTGGTGGCCTCGCTCGACACCGCGCTGACCATGAGCGCGCCCGCGATGAACTTCTGCAGGCCACCCTGAATCTTGGCCTGAAAGGTGGTGTACGGAATGAACGCGGCGTCGTCGTAGTCTTGACCGGTGGCTGACTGCCCCTTGCGCGCCAGCACGCCGATGATCTGAAAGGGTACTTTCTGTATGCGCACGGATTGACCGGTTGGATCGGCGTTGGAACCGAAGAGCTTGTCCACCACGGTCTGCCCAAGCAACACCACCTTGCTGCCGGTTTCGGTGTCCGATTGAGTGATGGGGCTGCCCATGGCGACCGGCCAGGTGCGCATGAGCAAGTACTCCGGTGAAACGCCGTTGATTGAGGTGGCCCAGTTTTGGTCTTCACTGATCACTTGCTGATTGCTGCGCAGTTGCGGACTGGCGTAGCGAACCGCGCTGGCCTCGCTGCGAATGGCTTTGAGGTCGTCCCAGGTCAAGGTGGGCATGCTGCCAAAGCCGCCGTGCGCCCCGGACGCGCTGGTGGTGCCAGACAGGACCACGAGCAGGTTCGAACCCATGGAGGCGAACGCCTCTTCCACGCGCGCCTTGGCGCCCTCGCCGATGGCCACCATGGCGATCACCGCGGACACGCCAATGATCACACCCAGGGTGGTGAGGAACGAGCGCATCTTGTTGCGCAGAAGCGCGCGCACCGCGACCCGCAGCACTTGCAATGGACTCACGGCGCAGCCTCCGCGCCGGCGGGAATGGGCTCGGCTCGCAGCGGCGTCTGCCGCTCGTCAGACTGCACGCGGCCGTCGTGCATGACCACCACGCGCGAGGCGTAGCGGGCGATGTCCGCTTCATGGGTGACCAGCAAGAGCGTGATGCCACTTCTGCCCAGTTCCTGGAACAGCGCCATGATCTCGACGCTGGTGCGCGAGTCCAGGTTGCCGGTGGGTTCGTCAGCCACGATGAGGCGCGGTCGCGTGACCAGGGCGCGCGCCACCGCCACCCGCTGCTGTTGCCCGCCCGACATCTGATTGGGATGGTGGTGCATGCGTTCGCCCAGACCCACGTGTAGAAGCGCCTCGCGCGCACGCGCGTGGCGCTCGCGCGCCGACACGCCCGCGTACAGCAGAGGCAGCTCGACGTTCTCCAGCGCGGTGGTGCGCGACAGCAGGTTGAAGCTTTGAAACACGAAACCCAAGGTGCGGTTGCGCAGCCGCGCCAAGGCGTTGCGGTCGAGCCGCGACACCTCGTCGCCCACCAGCCAGTAGCCACCCGAACTGGGACGGTCCAGGCACCCCAAGATGTTCATCAGGGTCGACTTGCCCGAGCCCGAAGGTCCCATCACCGCCACCGACTCGCCCTCGCTGATGGTCAGCGAGACGTCGCGCAGAGCATGGACATCCACATCGCCCATCCGGTACACCTTGCTGATCTTGCTGGCCTCGATGAGGGGCTTGCCCATCTGTGCACCTAGAACCGACGCGGACCACCGGGCGGCGGCCCGGCACCGGGCAACATTCCGGTCCCCGTGGCAGCCGCTTTGAAACCCGCCGGCAGAGTCGCATCGCTAATGACCAGATCCCCGGGCTGCAAGGGGCCCTCCACCACCTCGGTCTTGCTGCCGTCGCTGGTGCCGGTCTTGATGCGAACCGGGCTGGGCAGATCATTGCGCAACACCCAGACCGTGCGTCGATCGGGTGGCTCGTCGCTCTTCGCCAAGCCGCCCGCACGCGCTGGCCCGGCCGCTCCCGCCGGCGGACCGCCCGAAGTGCCGTCGCTGCCGGAGCGGCGTCCGTGGGGCATTTCCAGCTTGAGCGCGCTGACCAGATCGGGACTGGGACGAAAGCGAAGGGCTGCGTTGGTCACGCGCAGCACGTCGTCCTTGTTGGCGAACACGAAACTGATGTTGGCGGTCATGCCTGGCCGCAGTTTGAGCTCGGAATTGTCGACGTCGATGACGGCGTCGTAGGTGACCACGTTCTGCACCGTCGTGGCGGCGTTGCGAATCTGGCGAACCGCGCCCCTGAACGGTTCGCCCGGAAAGGCGTCCACGGTGAATGTGGCTTGCATGCCTGCGCGCAGTTTGCCCACGTCAGCCTCGGCCACGCTGGTGTCCACCTGCATCTTGCGCAGGTCCTCGGCGATGACAAAGAGGATAGGCGCTTGCAGCGAGGCGGCCACGGTCTGGCCCACATCCACGTTGCGCGAGATCACCGTGCCATCGGTGGGCGACACGATGTCGGTCAGGGCCAGGTTCACCTCGGCCAAGTGCAAGACAGCCATGGCCTGCTTGACATTGGCTTGGTCGGCCTCGACCTGGGCCAGGGCTGAGCCGGCATTGGACTCGGCGGTGTCCAGGTCCGAAATGGCTATAAGTTTGTCTTTCGCCAGCGGGCCCTGCCGCTTGAACTGCCTGTCGGCGAACTTGGCCAGCACCCTATCCTTGTCCAGGGTGGCCTTGGCCTGGGCATAGTTGGCGCGGGCATTTTCCAGCGTGGCCTGGAACAGCCGGGGATCAATCTTCGCGACGACCTGCCCCTTCTTCACGGTCGAGTTGAAATCGGCGTGGAGCCTCAGAATTGAGCCGGACACCTGGCTGCCAACCTGCACGGTAACCAGCGCCGACAGCGTCCCGGTGGCGGTGACCCGCGCAGTGATGCGACCGCGATCCACCGCCGTGGTTTCCCATTGCACCTTGGGCTTGCTGGATCGCCGTTTCACCAGATAGGCCGTGCCCCCGGCCAGCGCCAACACCAGCACCACCACGCCCCAGAACTTGGTCGACTTGAGCCAGCTCATGTGCATCTCCTGCCACTATCTATCGCGCGCTCGCCGTTCGGCCAGTCCATTCGTGGACGGCGCCGGTGCAGGCGGCACATTGCGGTCCAGTTCATCCAGATTGTCCACCATCCGCCGAAGCCAGCCGTGCAGTGTGGCGATCTCTTCCGACGAGAAATGCGCCACCGCTGCTTTGCGAACTTCCTCTGCCACGACCAGGCAGCGCGCGCCGAATTGCTCACCCCGAGGGGTCAGCACCATGCGGCGACGCCGACGATCGGCGGGGTCGCTGTCCAGCCGAACCAGTTTGCGCCGGCTCAAGGCGGCCAACACACGGGACGCCGTGGGCTGGTCCATGGGCAAGCCTGCCAGGATCTCGGCGAGCGACGCCCCCTGGCGTTCCACCAGCGCCACCAGCAACCAGAATTGCTGGTTCGAGAGCCCCAGATCGCGCACCCGCATCTCCACAGCCTGGCGCTGCCGGCGTCGCAGGTCAGCCAGCAAGAGTCCGATCGGTACTTGCTTTGCTAACATATGCTGTGCTATATATTCCCCCATTCGCCAGGCGCTGTCAATCGGGAAGGCTAGCTAAAGATCCAGGTCCGCCTGGGCGGCGTGCTCCATGATGAACTTGAAGCGCGCCTCGACGTCCTTGCCCATGAGCTCGGTCAAAATACGGTCAGTCTCCGGGCCGTCGCTCACAGTCACGCGCAGCAGCCGCCGCGTGGCCGGATCCAGGGTGGTCCGCCGCAGCTCCTCGGGTTGCATTTCGCCCAAGCCCTTGAAGCGCATGACCTCCGGCTTCGCGTTCTTGGGCAGAGCCGCCACAATGCGATCGCGATCCGCCTCGTCGAGCGCCCAGAAGGTTTCCTTGCCGTGGTCCACGCGAAACAGCGGCGGCTGCGCCAGGTACACGAATCCGCCCTGGATGAGCGGTCGCAGATGCCGGTAGAAGAAGGTGAGCAGCAGGGTGGCGATGTGGTGGCCGTCGGAATCGGCGTCCATCATGAAGATGATCTTGTGGTAGCGCAGGCGCTCCAGGTTGAACTGCTCGCCCACGCCGCAGCCGAGCGCGGACACCACGTCTTGTAGTTCCTTGTTCGATAGAACCTTCTGCAGCGAGGCCTGCTCGGCGTTGAGCACCTTGCCGCGCAAGGGAAGGATGGCCTGGTGCTTTCGCTCGCGGCCCTGCTTGGCCGAGCCGCCGGCCGAGTCGCCCTCCACGATAAACAGCTCACTCTTTCCCGGGTCGGTCGACGAGCAATCCGCCAGCTTGCCCGGCAAATTCAGCCGGTGCGAAATCGCCGTCTTGCGGGACACCGCCTGCGAGGCGGCGCGCGAGGCCTCGCGCGCCTTGGCGGCCAAGCTGATGCGCTCGACGATGGCCGTGCCCGCGGTGCGGTTCTGGTGCAGGAAGGTTTCCAGCGCCGGTCGAATGGCGTTGTCCACCAAAGCCTGCGCCTCGGGATTGCCCAAGCGCTCTTTGGTCTGACCCTGAAACTGCGGGTCGTGCAGATAGATCGACAGAACCCCTACTATGCCTTCGCGGATGTCTTCTGCCGTCAAGTTGAGGTTCTTGGGCGCCAGGCCCGCGTCGTCGAGAAACGAGCGCATGGCCTTGATGATGGCGGCGCGCAGCCCCTGCTCGTGCGTGCCGCCCTGAGTGGTGGGGATGCCATTCACGTAGGTGCGCAGCGTCTCTTCGTGCGATTCCGTCCACTGCAAGGCGCACTCGATGCACACCCCGTCCTCGCGCTGAAAGTAGAAGACCTGGGGAACCGTGGGCGGCTTGCCTCGGTCGGCGACGATCTTGGCCAGGAAGTCCGCGATGCCGCCCTCGTGTTGCAAGACATCGCTGGTGCCGGCGGCCTCGTCGCGGAAGGTGATCTTGAGGCCCTTGTGCAAGAAGGTCTTGGCGTCCAGCCGAAAACGGATGGTGTCCGCCGAGAACTCCTGCTTGCCGAAGAGCTGCGGGTCGGGCCGAAAGAAGATGGTGGTTCCCGAACCACGCGCCGGCCCCTTCTTGGTCAGCTTGCTGGTGGCCACGCCCCGCGCGTAGCTCTGCTCCCACTCGAAGCCGTCGCGCCGCACGCGCGCCACCATCTCCTCGGACAAGGCGTTGACCACCGACGCACCCACGCCGTGCAGACCGCCGGAATACTGATACTGCCCCGAGGAGAATTTCCCCCCCGCATGCAGCGTGGTGAGCACCAGCTCCAGCGCCGATTTCTTGAATTCCTTCTTGAGGTCGACCGGGATGCCGCGGCCGTTGTCCACCACGGTGGCCGAGCGGTGATCCTTGTGCAGGGTCACCTCGATGTGGGTGGCGTAGCCGTTGATCACCTCGTCGACCGAGTTGTCCACGATCTCCCACAGCAGGTGATGGAACCCCTTGGTGTCGGTTCCTCCGATGTACATGCCGGGCCGCCGGCGCACCGGCTCGAGCCCCTGGAGAACTGTGATGTGTTCCGCGGTGTATGAACTTGACGGAGGCATAGCGACGAGAAGACTTCCTACTGCAAGAGTTTGGGCTCATCCGCCGGGGCTGGCGGTTCGGGGAAGAGCACCCGCACCACGCTGGACTTGCGGGCCAGAGCGTGGCCGCGGCCGCCGCGTGCGGTGACGTGGTAGCGGCCCGGGCCCACCGGAATCTTCTTGCCCGCGTCGGTCTCGGCGATGAGCACGGTGTCGTCCTTGCGCGCGCCCAGGGCAAAGCCCATGACCGCGTCTTCCTCGTCGAGTTTGATGATGGTGACCCCGCGGCCCGGATTGGCGAGTTCAGCCGCCTCGTCGGCCTGGCACACGAGAGCGCGGGCGCGAGCAGAAACCACGCACAGCACATCCTTGGGACGCACCGGCAGGACGCCCACCACCTCGTCAGCCTCGGCGGGCTTGGCGAAACGACGACCAGCGCGCGTGCTCAGCTCGCGCAGGGGATCAAGATTGAAGCGGAAGCCGTAGCCCCGCTTGGTCACGGCCAGCGCCAGGGTTCCAGCAGGCACTGCCGACGGCCCGGTGCCGGTGACCACCAACGCCGCCACCACCCGCTCGCCGTCGCGGAAGTTGAAGAGCTTCTGCACCGGTTCGCCGTACCCGGTCGAGGCAGGCACGTCGTGGATGCGACTGACGTAGCAAGTTCCCAGGCTGGAGAAGATGGCAAGAAAATCCTTGGTGGAGCCGCGCAGGGCCGCCAGCACCGCATCGCCCTCGCGCAGCCGGGTGGCGGACAGATCCTTCACCTCGCGCACGCGCTTGAGCCAGCCGTCGCGTGACAGGATGACCGTGACTTCCTCGTCGACGATGAAGTCCTCGGCCTGGAATTCCACTTCCTCGCCGCCCCCGCCGCTGATCTTGGTGCGCCGCTTGTCGGCGAAGCGCTGGCCGATGTCGGCAATCTCGCCGCGGATCACCTTCCACAAGCGGCGCTTGTCTTTCAGGATGGCTTCGATCTCCTTGGCGCGCGCCTGCTTCTCGGCCAGCTCGTCGCGGATCGCCTGCATTTCCAGGCGCGCCAGCTTGTACAACTTCATCTCCAGGATGGCATCGGTCTGCTCGTCGTCGAGCTTGAAGCGAGCCTGCAGCTTGCTGGCCGCGTCGGCCTTGCCCTCGGACTTGCGGATGAGGCGGATGGCCTCGTCGAGGGCATCGAAGAGGATGGCGAAGCCCTTCAGGATGTGGATGCGGCGACGCAGTTCCGCCAGCTCGAACTGGAAACGTCGGGTGACCACCTCTTCGCGAAAATCCAAGAACTCGCTCAGGATGGCCTGCAGGTTGAGCCGCATGGGCCCGGCCACCTCGCGATTCTCCGTCGGCACCAGGCAGGTCATGTTGACGTGAAACGACAGTTCCAGCGGGGTGTGCTTGTACAGGTAAGCCACTACCAGCGCCGGATCCGCCCCAGGCTTCAGTTCCAGCACCACGCGCACGTCGTCGGTGGATTCGTCGCGCACGTCCACCAGCATGGGGAGCTTCTTGGCCAGGATGACCTGGGCGATGCTCTCGACCAGGTTCGCCTTGGACACGTTGTAGGGGATGGACGTGATGACGATCTGCGGACCGCGCTTGCTCTCCTCGATCTTCCACTCGCCGCGCAGACGGACCGGGCCCTGCCCGGTCTCGTAGATCTCGCGCAGCTCCTTCTTGGAATTGATGATCTGGCCGCCGGTCGGGAAATCCGGACCCTTGATGTACTTGAGCAGGTCCTTGCTCTCCAGCTTGCGATCGTCGATCAGCGCCACCGTGGCCTCGCACACCTCGCCCAGGTTGTGGGGCGGGATGTTGGTGGCCATGCCCACCGCGATGCCGGTGCAGCCGTTGGCCAGCAACTGCGGAATGCGCGCGGGCAGAACCATCGGCTCTTGCGCCGTGCCGTCGTAGTTGGGCCGGAAATCCACCGTGCCCTGCTTGATCTCGTCGAGCAGCTCGGTGGAAAGCGGCGCCAGGCGCGCCTCGGTGTAGCGGTAGGCAGCGGGCGCGTCGCCGTCGAGCGAGCCAAAGTTGCCGTGACCCTCTACCAGCCGATAGCGCAGCGAAAAATCCTGCGCCATGCGCACCATGGCGTCGTAGCAGGCGCTATCGCCGTGCGGGTGGTACTTGCCGATGACCGCGCCCACGATGGTCGCGCTCTTGCGGAAGCGGGCATCGGGGTAAAGGTGCAAGTCATTGTGCATGGCGAAGAGGATTCGCCGCTGCACCGGCTTGAGCCCGTCGCGCACGTCAGGCAAGGCACGCGCCGTGATCACACTGACCGCGTAGTTGAGATAGCGGCGTTGCGCCTCATCGGCCAAGTCGGCATCGGCGGGCGGCGGCGGTTCGTCGCTGCCACCCTTGCCCCGGCCCCGTCCACCCCCACCCTTGCCCTTGCCCGGCGGCAGGGCGGGCCTGGCACCGTTTTCGTCGAGAAGATCGAGTTGTCGCTCGGACATGAAGCTACTTGGGCGCCGCACAAAACGGCGTGGCCCCCAAGTTAGGGGACGGAAGGCACAAGATCAAGTAAGGCGGTTGCCAGCGGGCCGACCCAGCAGCCACTCAGGCAGATAGCGGTGTCTCGCTTGACGGGAATACGATCGAGGGCCGCCGACGTCTTAGCCTGGCGACTGCTATCGAGTTGCGATTCGGGTCACCGTAATGTCGGCATTCCCGGTTAGGTCCCAGAGGGTACCGACGGTAATGTAGACGACTGACGAGGCTGTGAATGCATGGCCCTGGCCGGTGTAGCACTGTGTGGGGCTGGCCATCGATAGGCTATAGGTAGTTGTGCCGGCAAATGCCGCCGGATGGTAGTGACAAGCTGATCCATACCAGGACGTCAAGACCACCTCAAACTGACTCATTTGCGAGAGCGCAATGTTGGCGTCGATGTCGATGTAGGAGACCCCCGTGAGATCTTGCTTGCCCGCGGGGAGTTCAATCATCAGGCCGGCGGTTCCAACCGGCGAAGCATCGGTTACCTCCACTCGGGCCTGGGTCGTTGAAGGCGCCTCGACCCATGATGCCGCCACTGTGCCAGTCCCCCATGAGAAAAGCGACGCACACCAGCCGCCAGGGCCAATCCCAGCACTGCCCCCAATGGTCGTCGGCCCAAAACCGCTTGTCACGGCACTTAAGCCCAGTGCTGTTAGCGTGATGTCGATCGCGTTGCTCACGCCCCAATCCTTCGTGCTGAAAAAGAGAAAGCGGGAGTTGGAGCGATCATACCCGCAGTTTGATGGCATACAAAAGTTTGCAGCTTTGAGGTCAACTGTATACCGGCCTCTTCCGATCCCGCTGAGATTCCAGCCGCAGGACGCCGCGGTACCCACCGTGTCCTGTGCCACATAGACCTTGAAGTCTTGGTTCTGTGGAACGTCCGCATCGAACCAAAGTTGGTCGTATTGCCCGAGGTCGACGTCCGCTGCTCCTCCCCGAATTTGGGCCACCATGCCGGCAAGAGTGTCCACTCCGGACTGCGCTGCCACGTGGACGAGTTCTGGGCTGGGCGGAACTACCCAGGATGCACTCGGCCCCGGACTTCCCCAGGTGAGATTAGCGTAGGTCGACCAGCAGTATCCGCCCGGTCCCACCTGACATGCATTCGCACCGGCGTCGCTGGTCAGGCTGGAGCCGCTTTGCGGAAGCTGGTTGTTGGGGTCGAGCTCGGCCGCGGCGGCGCAGACCCCGCTCACGCACACTTGCTCGCTGGTGCAGGCAGTACGGAACTGACAGGGGGCTCGGCAGTGCTGGTCGGACGCGCACACGAAGGTGCCGCCACATGGTGATGTTTGTGAGCAAAAGGCCTCGGCAGGCAACTAGCAGAACGTCGTGTCGTCGGTCTTCACGCAGCTCTGCCCGGCCAGGCAGTCCGCCGATGTGTGGCAGGCGTCGTGACACTTGCCCATGGTGCACACCAAAGACCCGTTGCAGTCGCTGTTGAGGATGCACGTGCCACCCACGTCTATCTTCTTCGCCGAAGTGCACCCGGCCGCGAGCCAGGCTGAAACGACCATCAAGCCGACAAGGCGCAACCACGATACTGACATTTCGATTCTCCAGTTGTGTTTTGCTCACCGCAAGAACCAGACACCGCGAAAGTATCACAGCGTTGGCAGATCGAGAGACCCGAGCGCCGTGAGGATTCTTCGTGGCATGGATTCGGCCCCTTGCGATGCAGAACCCGTGCCGCGTGCTCGAAGGCGCGCGACGCGCGGGATCTCACTGGAATTCAGCCGAGGAACCGCAGGTCGCGTCCGCGACACCCGGTGTTGCTTGCACTTCAAGTGCAAACACCATCCCGTCGCTTGCACTTGAAGTGCAAGGGCCCGGTCAGCAGTGCGGGCGACCGCAGGTCGCCCGACTAACTTTCCAGCTTCCTGTGCCTCCAGCCGCGCGGCGGCTGCTTGTCCCAGGAATCGGGGTTAGAGCGCGAGTTGTCGATCCAGCGATAGCTGGGCGCCGGCCGCACGTCCACATGGATGAATCCCACCCGCGGGTAGAAGCCAACCCCCATTCCGCCGGCATCCAAGGTGTGCACAAAGGCCCTCAAGTCGCGCGGCCGCACGCCGGAAATTCGAATGTCGGCAGCGGTGCCGTGAAAATGGTTGCTGGTGGTCTTGCGTTGAAAGCGATAGCCCGAAAGCAGTTCCAGGGGCCGGTCACCAAAGTGGTCGTACACATGCGAAAGGATGGTGAGCAAGCGCGGATCGATATCGTGCTCCTCGCCGGTGCGCCGGCAACGAAACGCGTGAGCAATCTGCTTGGCCGCCTCGACACTGTACGATCCGTCTGAATTGTAGATATTGGTCAGGAGTTCTTCTTTGTAGTTGATCGAGTAGACGCGAATGTTCCCCGACGGCCGCGGCAGCGGGCTGGTACGCAGCTCACTGTCGGACACCACCCGACCAATGATGCTTCCTTGGCGCGCGTGTCGCTTGCCAACCCTGGCACGCAATGCCTGCGGCCCGGTGGAGGCCGACTCGCCCGTGGCAGCTGCCTGCACTGTCTCCAAATGCGCCAAGATCAGGCTCAATCCGAGCAGGGCTGTCAGGGGCGACCTTGGCATGCCCTTATAAGGGTTGCCGGGACTTCGGTGCCTGTCAACTTCTAAAAGCCGCAAAAACGGCGCCGGTGTGCGCCGAAAGCCGACACTCAACCAAGCGCGTCGCGTGGGAAGCCGGCGAGCTTTGCTCGCCGCGCACCATCGCGGGAGGGCATGGGAACCCTTTGAGGGTTCCCATATCAGATCGTTGACGCTGCGACAGACGGCCCCGTGCCCGCCAGGTGAAGTAGCTCGATCTTCAGGCTGGCAGCGACGGAGAAGATGCGGTCGTCGCGATAGAATTCGCCGTAGACGATGCGACAAATCCCGGAGTTGGCAATCTCCTTGAAACAATTCCAGCAGGGACTGGCGGTCACATAGATGGTGCCGCCGTCAATCCTGACGCCGTTGCGCGCGGCCTGCAGGATGGCGTTGCTCTCCGCGTGGATGGTGGCCACGCAGTGGCCGTTCTCCATCATGTGGCCCACTTCAGCGCAGTGGGGCATTCCGCGAATGGACCCGTTGTAGCCGGTCGACAGGATGGTCTTGTCGCGCACGATCACCGCACCCACTGACTTGCGCGGACAGGTTGAGCGCGACGACACGACCCGCGCGATGTTCATGAAGTACTCGTCCCAGGAAGCCCGCTCGGCCATGCGCCATATCTACCACGGGTCTGCTAGTATCCGACGACCCGTGGACTGGAAAAACACACTCAGCCTGCCCAAGACCGAATTCCCCATGCGCGCCGATCTGGCCCGCCGCGAGCCCCTGTGGCTCAAACGCTGGGCCGACGAACGCCACTACGAGAAGCTGCTGGCGGCCCGCGAGGCGGCAGGCGCGCCAGCCTTCGTGCTGCACGATGGCCCTCCCTACGCGACAGGCGGGATTCACTACGGCACGCTGCTTAACAAGGTTCTCAAAGACATCATCGTCCGTTCGCAGCTGCTGATGGGCAAGCGCGCGTGCTTCGTGCCCGGCTGGGATTGTCACGGCCTTCCCATCGAGCACCAGGTGGAAAAGGCGGCCGGTGGCCGTTCCAAGCTGGACACCGCCGAGTTCCGCAAGCGCTGCGAGGTTCACGCGCTCAAGTTCGTCGACGTCATGCGCGCCGATTTCCGGCGCCTGGGTTGCGTGGGCCTGTGGGACCATCCCTACCTGACGCTGGCCAAGGGCTACGAGGCGACCATCGTGCGCATCCTGGCGGCCTTTGCCCGCCAGGGGCTGCTCTACCGCGCCAAGCGGCCTGTGCACTGGTGCACCACCCACCAAACGGCGTTGGCCGAGGCTGAGGTGGAGTACGCTGATCACAACTCGCCGTCGATCTACGTGCGCTTTCCACTCCTGCCCAACCAACCCGCGGTGGAGCGGCTCTTCGGCAAGGCGGCCGCTGCGCTGGTCATCTGGACCACCACGCCGTGGACCTTGGCCGCCAACTTGGCCGTGGTGGCCAACCCGCAGCTTGCCTATGCCGGCGTTCCGGTCGAGCGCGCGGGCCGGCGCGAGTACCTGATCGTGGCGCACGAGCTGGCCGAGGCGTTTCTCGCCGCCTGCGGTCTTGCCGTCCCGCCCAAGGCTGAATGGATCGAAATTGCCGGCGACAAGCTGGCTGCCCTGCGCGGCGTTCGCTATCAGCACCCCTTTGTCGGCAAGCCGCGCAGCGAGCGCGATTTCCGCCTGGCCTTTGCGGCCCACGCCACACTGGAGGCAGGCACCGGCTTGGTGCACACCGCCCCGGGCCACGGCGCCGAGGACTACACCGTCGGTCGCGCCGAGGGCCTAGAAATCTACGCGCCCGTGGACAGTCGCGGCCGCTACACCGCCGAGGTGCCGCTGTGGACTGGCCAGCCCGTGCTGGAAGCCAACCCCAAAATCGTGGCCTTGCTGGCGGAAACCGGCTTTCTGCTCAACAAGCCCGGCGAGACCGTGCGCCACCAGTATCCGCATTGCTGGCGCTGCAAGCACCCGGTGCTCTTCCGCGCCACCAGCCAGTGGTTCGCGCGCCTGGGCGATCGCGGCGACGCGACCAGCCTGCGCGAAAAGGCCCTGGCCGAGATCGATCTCACCCAGTGGATTCCGACGTGGGGCAAGGATCGCATCCGCGGCATGATTGAGGTTCGACCCGACTGGTGCCTGTCGCGCCAGCGCCTGTGGGGCGTGCCCATCCCCGCCTATGTTTGTAAGGCGTGCGACGAGCCTTTCCTTGTGCCCGAGGCGATGGAATTCGTGGCCGCCCTGTTCGAGGCCGAGGGCGCCAACGCCTGGTTCACCCGGCCGACCAGCGAGCTTCACCCAGCGGGCACGCGCTGCCCAAAGTGCCAGGGCACGGATCTCGAAAAAGGTGCAGACATCGTCGACGTCTGGTTCGAGTCAGGCGTGTCCTGGGCTGCCGTGGCCGACGGTAGGTTGGTAACCAAAGGTGAAAAAGTCGATCTCTATCTGGAAGGCGCCGATCAGCACCGCGGCTGGTTTCATTCGTCGCTGCTCGCCGCGGTGGCCGCGCGGGGCAGCGCGCCCTATAAGGCGGTGCTGACCCATGGTTGGGTGCTCGACGAGCGCGGCAAGGTCTATTCAAAGTCTGAAATCGAGAAAGCGCGCGCCGCAGGCGTGAAGACCGACTACGTCGAGCCAGGCGCGTGGATGGAGAAGAACGGCGCCGAAGTCTTGCGCCTGTGGGCCGCCGCGGCCGACTACCAAGCCGACGTGGTGTTCAGCAAGACCATCATGGATCAGCTGGGCGAGGCGTATCGCAAGATCCGCAACACCTGCCGCTACCTCTTGTCGAACCTGTACGACTTTGTGCCCTCGCGCGATCTTGTGCCCGACGACAAGTTGCGCGACCTGGATCGTCTGGCCCTGGAATGCCTGCGCGACCGCGACCGGCAGGTGTTCGACGCCTATCGTGGCTACGCCTTCCACGAAGTGGTCCGACGGATGGTGGACTACGTGGTCACGGTATCGGCCGAATACGTGGATCCGGTGAAGGACGCCCTGTACTGCGACGCCCCCGGCTCGGCCAGCCGGCGTAGCGTACAAACCGTTTTCTACGAGATGGTGCGCACCATCGCCACCTGGATGGCGCCCATCCTGTGCTTCTCGGCGCAGGACGTGGCCGACGAGCTCTTGCGACAGACCGGCGAGCCCTTCGACGTGCACGGCCAAATTCGTAAAGAGCCGACGCCGCTGGGCGATGCAGTCCGGCGCTGGCAGGATGAGGTTCGGCCTTTGCGCGAAATCGTCCTGGCCAAGTTGGAACCCTTCCGCGCCGCAGGCCACAAGGCCCTGGAGGCCAAGGTCACGGTGACGCCGACTGCGTCGCAACGAGGGCAATGGCAGCGCGAACTCGCGAACCTGCTTGAGTTGACCGTGGTGTCGCAACTGGAGCTCACCGCCCACGATGTCGCGAGCGAAACCGAAATCGCCGTCAGCGAAGCCGGTGGCCCGACATGCCCGCGCTGCTGGCGGCGCACCGGGTCGGCCTCCGGCTACGCCGCTGAGCCAAACCTTTGCACTCGCTGCGCCGCCGTGGTCAGCTTGCTGGAGTCGCAATGAGCCCCACAAAACGCCGCACCATCCTGTTCACGGTCACGGCCGTGGTTTCGCTTTTTCTCGATCAGTGGACCAAGGTGCTGGCCCGTGCCGACCTCAAGCCGCTCGCCTCGTGGCGCAGTGTCGTGGTGGTTGATGGCTACTTCGACTTGCGCTACTCGGAGAACACTGGCGTGGCATTCGGGATGCTCCAGCAACTGCCTGGCGGCCGAATCTTGCTGTCGCTGATGGCTCTGGCGGCACTGGCCCTGGTCTTTCACTACTTGCGCCGCACAGATCCCCGCCAAACTCGCCTGCATCTCGCGCTCGGCTTGGTGGGCGGGGGCGCGGTGGGAAACCTGGTTGACCGCATCATCGCCGGCCGGGTGAGTGACTTTATCGTGTGGAAGTACCACGGCCACGAATGGCCGGCCTTCAACGTCGCCGACGCAGCCCTGGTGGTGGGCGTGTGCCTCATGGCACTCGACATGATGCTTGACCGGCGTCGCACAGCCGCGCCACCCGAAGGTGCGAGGGGCGGCCGCTAGGCGCCCGGACAGACCGAGCCACATCTCGAAAGAACAGGCCTTTCCATGATCGTGTCGCGCACCCAATCGGGACGATCGGTGGTGGTCGTAGACGTGGTCGTAGTCGTCCGCGTGGCCGTGGCCGTGGCCGACGGTGATCACTCCGACCACGACCGCGACCACGACCACGGCCACGGCCACGACCACGCGTCTGCCAGGAGAAGACAACCATGCGCCCGATCCTGATCGACTTCGGGATCGACATTCCCTGGCTGGGGCGGCTCGACGTGCCCGCCTACTTCACCGCGCTCGCGCTCAGCTTCCTGGTCGGGCTGTGGATGATGCGACGGGAAGCGCCCAAGCTCGGGCTTGACCGTGGGCGAATCTTCGACCTTTGGATCGATCTCATTCTCTGGGCGGTGGTCGGGTCGCGCGTTCTGCACGTCATCGCCGACGGCCATTTCCACGAATACGTGAACTTGTGTGTGGACAACTTCAAGGTCGCTGCCACCGAGGCCAAGGTCGCCCATTGCAACGCCAGCTCGGAGTGCGGCTGGGACTACGTGTGCAACCTGGCCGCGCACACCTGCCACCCACCGCGTGACTGTCTCGCGGTCTTCAAGGTGTGGCGGGGCGGTCTGGCCTACTACGGCGGGTTCATCTTCGCCGCGGTCTTCGGCATCACCTACGCGCGCAAGCACCGCATGGGCCAGTGGGTGGTGGCTGACCTGGCCGCGCCCTGGATTGCCTTCGGTCTGGCGCTCACCCGCGTAGGATGCTTTTTCAACGGCTGCTGCTACGGCAAGGTGTCGCACCTGCCCTGGGCCGTGCGTTTCCCCGTGGGATCTAGCGCGTGGGAAGCTCAGCACGCCGCCGGCCTGATTGCCGAGGGCAGCCCGGCCCTGCCGGTGCACCCGACGGAGATCTACCTCGCCCTGCTCGACTTCGTCATGTTCCTGTTGCTGTATTTCGTCGTGCGCCGACGAAAACGGATCGATGGTCAGGTCTTCGCCTGGCTGCTCATCATGAAAGGCATCCTGCGCTCTTTCGTCGAGATCTTCCGCGACGACGATCGGGGCGTGTTTTTCGGTTGGCTGTCCACCTCGCAGATCCTGTCCGTGCCGCTCGTCGCCTGTGGAATCTACCTGCTGCTTGGTGGTCTGCGTTCGCGTTGGCTGGCTGACCCGGCCCCGACGCAGGAGAGCGCGTGAGGCCAAATCTTCTCACGCTGCATTTCGGAACTCACGGGCTGGACATCCACGCCTACGGCTTTCTCATCGCCGTGGGCGCCATCGCGGGTGTGCTGTTGGCGCTTCGCCAAGGACGGCGCATGGGCTTCGACACGGCGGCCGTGCTCGATTTGACATTTTGGGCTCTGGTGGCCGGTATCGTGGGTTCACGCGTCCTCTATGTGCTCGTGCACGCGAGCGACTATGGCCGCCTGTGCGCGGGAGTCGGCCTGCCCCGCCCTGCCCTGCGCGTGCTCCGCGACTGCGCGGCTCCTCTCTACATCTGGCAGGGCGGCCTGGTCTTCTACGGAGGTGCTCTCGCGGCGGCCGCCGTGGTCTTGCTCTTCGCGCATCGGCGGTCCTGGTCTCTGGGCAACGTGGCTGACCTGCTCGCCCCCTCCCTCGCTCTTGGCCATGCCTTGGGACGCGTGGGTTGTTTTCTGGCGGGATGCTGCTACGGCAAGGTCACCTCGCTGGGCGTGCGTTTTCCCCCTGCCAGCGTCGCGTATCATGAGTTGGCCCACGCGGGTCTGGTCGCGCCCGGCGCACCCTTGACCCCGGCCCTTGCTCCCACCCAGCTCTACGAGGCAGCGGGTGAAGCCCTGCTGTTCACGCTGCTCATGCTCCTGCGTCGACGCCGGCGGTTTCCCGGTTCGCTGGCCCTGGTCTACGCCATGGGGTACGCGCTTCTGCGCGCGACCGTCGAGGTTCTGCGCGGAGACACCAGCCGCGGATTTCTCTTCGAACTCTCTCTGCCACGCCTGGCCAGCTGGCTCGACCTGCCCGTGCACCAGCCCCTCGCGCTCTCCACCGCGCAAGCCCTCAGCCTCGCTCTCGGCACCGCCGCCGCCATCACCTACCGGATCCTCCGCCGCCGCGTCGCCGCCTGACTAGACTCTGTGCCCTCTCCTCTCCCCTCTGCGTTCTCGGCGGCCGGAGGCTAGCAACGCAAACTCTCTCGCCAAACTGGAGCCGAAACGCCTGCTGCTAGACGCGTCTGACCGCGCCCATGGCCTTGGCAAAGCCCCACACATACTCGACCCCGGACGCCAACGAAGCCACCAGCGAAACGTAGAGCAGCACGCTGCCCGCGACCTGATAGTCGACCGAAACACCAAGCCCCAGCACCGGGTAGCTGAAATGTACAAGAAGCATACTGATGGCCACCAACTGCAGTGCGGTCTTGATCTTTCCGCCCGGGCTGGCCGCCATCACCATGCCCTCGCTGGACGCGATGCTGCGCAGACCGGTGATGCACAGGTCGCGCGCAATCAGCACCACAACCACCCAGGCCGTCGCGCGGCCCATCGCCGCCAGAAAGACCAGCACCGCCGTGACCATGAGCTTGTCGGCCAAGGGATCGAGAAACTTGCCCAAAACGCTGACCTGACCCCGGCTGCGGGCCAGGTAGCCATCGAGGCCATCGCCCACCGAGGCGACCAGGTAGAGACAGGCGGCGATGAAACTACGAACCGGACTGAAGTTATCGATGAAGTACAGAGCCACCGGGACGATCAGGACCCTCGCCATCGTCACGACGTTGGGCAGATCCGTCATCTGGCTGCGTAGGTTCGCCATGTTTGGACAGCAATACTACCCCGACACCGGCGCAGGTGACATAGGCGTCGCCCGGCTCGCCTTCCCGCCCGGCCATGCTCTGCGCGACCACGCGTCCCACCCAGCCGACAAGGCGCAAGCCCAACACGGCCAGCGAATCCCCCTCGCTCAGGCGCAGAGCCACCAAATCGTCAGGATCCGCGCTCACGACCACCCGACCCGTGCCACGAAACTGCAGCAGGGCTGGTCCACCGCCTGGAACCCGCCCCCACTCCCACACCAGTTCATCGCCCCAAGCCACCACGTGGTCGTCACGCAGGTAGAGCACGTCCCGGTCCAACGTCAGTGCGAAAAGCGCACGCCCCGCACGCCAGGGAGAAAGCCACAGGTCCCCAGCTCCAGCCAGGCGAAGGAATCGCCCACCCTGTGAGGTCAGGGTTTCGCCCAACATGTGTCCGCGCATTCGCCGTCGGGCTGGAAGCAGCTCAACCCCACCGAGCGCCGCCAGCAAGGCCGACTCACGCACATGGGTCTCGCTGGTGGCCGCAAAACGCAGAACCCCCTGCCCAAGCCAGGCGAGGGGCGCCAGATCGGGCGCTGGGGCTAGCATGCGAGCCATGGCAAAGGCGGAGAGTGAAACGATCTCGCCCGCTCCAGATGCCGGCGCGGGCTGCGCGGACATGATGGCACCGAGTACCGGCGCACGCAGCTCCGGCCTGGGCGTGGCCGGGCCCATGTCGACGGCACGCGCGCGGTCGGGCTCGGCGGCGGACGTTCCTTCCACTTCCGACGCTGACGAAGACGCGCTCGCCCCCCGCTCCATCTCCGCAGCCAGCTCGTGCTGACCCGCACGCCGGAAAGCAGCCGCCGCTTGCCCTCGCGCACCCGTGCGCGCGCAAGCGTACCCAAGATAGCTCCAGGCACGCCGATCGTCGGGATGCAGGCGCACGGTGGTCTCGAGCTCGGTCACGGCTTCGTCGAACCAGTCCAGCTTGAGCGCGATGAGGCCCAGGTTGAGGCGGATGGCGGCATCCTCGGGAGCGATCTGTGCAGCTTCCCGGTAGATCTGGCGGGCCTCGGCCAGACGCCCCAGCTTGAAGCGCACCAGCGCCAGCAGCTTGAGCACGCGCAAATCGTGGGGTGCGTCGGCCTGTGCGCGCAGCAACTGCAACTCCGCTTCGGGCAAACGCTGCGCCATCACCAACTCGCTGGTGCGATGAAGCTGCTCCCGCAGCGCTTCGTCCTCACGTCCGGCAGCCGCTCCGGGAAGGCCCGGCGCGGGCACGGACTCGTCGGGAAGATCGATGTCAGCAGGCACAGGTCATCGCAGCGCCACGGGCGCGGCTCCCACCCAGGCCGACAGCGCGGCCTCGCGCTTGTATCGCTGCCACACGGCGTCTACATAGGTCCGCGTGGTTTCATAGGGGGGCAGTCCCCGGTATTTCTCGACGGCTCCAGGCCCAGCGTGGTACCCGGCGAGCACCTTGATCTTCTCGTCGTCCGAACACGTGAAGGCGCCCCCACCCGCGTCGCCTCGTCCCACTGTGGGTGTCCTGCAGAAACGTTTGGCCAGGGTCTGCAGGTAGCGCGCACCGCCCATGATGTTCTGGCGCGGATCCCACACGTTGGTCACACCCATGGCCCGCGCCGTGGCTGGCATGAGCTGCATCAGCCCGAGCGCGCCCGCACTCGACACCACGTTCGGGTCGTAGTCCGACTCGGTCTTGATCACAGCCCGGATGAGGGCCTGCGGAATGGCAAAGTAGGCCTGCTGATCGCGGATGTGGTCGTCGAAACGATGGTAGCGAGCCAGGGAACTGTCATGCGGCGGGACCAGGTCCGAGTCACCCCGCACGGCCGAGGCCTTGCCCGGCCCGATGCGAAACAGCACCTTCCAGTGCCTGCCCACCGGAGGCAGGTTGGTGAACTCGCTCACTCCGTCGGCGCGATCGCGGGTCCACATCACGCTGTCGATCCTTGAAGCCGCTTGGACGTGTTCGTGCGGCCTTGCGGAGGTGCGTGTCGCCTCGGACTCCGGAACGGCCCGCCAGTTTGGACCCGGGGTGGGAGCGTTGGTGAACTCCAGGTTGCCGTCCGCCCTCTGGCGCTGCCACACCGTGGCGTGCCCGGGCGCCGACAGCGCGGGCAAGAGCAACAAGGCAAGATAGGAACGGCCAAGCATATTTGGCTGATCGTAACACAGGCCGAATATCCTCGCCGCTCCTAAGCGATGTCTTTCCGTCGGGCGTATCTCGAACATGTCGCGACCTCGCCGGTCTGGTAGATTGGCCCCTACGTGGAAACAGACTATCTGGTACTTGGTTCTGGCCTGGCGGGCCTTTACTTTGCGCTGCGTGCCTCCGAGCACGGCCGCGTGCTGGTGGTGTCAAAACACAGCCTCACCGACGCCAACTCCCACGAGGCTCAGGGTGGAGTGGCGGCGGTGCTGGGTGCGGGTGACACACCAGAGAAGCACATCGAGGACACCCTGCGCGTGGGCGACGGCCTGTGTAATCTCGACGTGGTGGACATGTGCGTGCGTCAGGGGCCGCAGCACATTCTTCACTTGGCCAATCAACTGGGGGTGAACTTCGACCGCGAGCCCGACGGCCAGTTCCAACTCGCCCGCGAGGGCGGTCACAGCGCCCGACGCGTGGTCCACGCGCGCGACATGACCGGCGCCGCCATCCACGACACCATGCTTGAACGCGTGAAAGAGCGCGGGGACCGAATCACGCTTCTGCCCGAGTCCATGGCGGTGGATCTGCTGACCACCGCCAAGTACGGCGGCCCCAACGCCGTGTTCGGCGCCTATGTCTACGATCAGAAAACCGGCGAGATCCGGACCGTGGTTGCACGCGCCGTGATCGTGGCCACCGGAGGAGCGGGGAAAGTGTACCTGTACACCTCCAATCCCTACGTGGCGACCGGCGACGGCGTGGCCATGGCCTACCGGGTGGGCGCGCGGGTGGCCAACATGGAATTCTTCCAGTTCCATCCCACCTGCTTGTTCCACCCGGCGGCCAAGTCCTTCCTCATCAGCGAAGCCCTCCGGGGCGAGGGTGGCATCCTGCGACTGATCGATGGCACGGCATTCATGCCGCGCTACCATGAAATGAAGGATCTCGCCCCGCGCGACGTAGTGTCACGCGCCATCGACGCCGAGATGAAGCGCAGCGGCGACGACTATGTCGTGCTCGACATGACCCACCTGCCGGCGCAGTTCTTGGTCGAGCGTTTCCCCAACATTCACCGGCGCTGCTTGGAGCTAGGTATTGACATGCGAACCATGCCGCTCCCAGTGGTACCCGCCGCGCACTACAGTTGTGGGGGCATTCTGGTGGACGCGAACGGACGCAGCAGCGTGCGCAACCTCTACGCCATCGGCGAGGCATCGATGACCGGCCTGCACGGCGCCTGCCGCCTAGCTTCCAACTCGCTGCTGGAGGCGCTGGTCTACGCCGCTCGCGCCGCCGACGACGTACGTGACGCCAAGGTGGACAGGCCACAGCAGGTGGCGACCTGGTATCCAGGCGATGCCACGGCGGCGGACGAGGCCGTCGTGGTCAGTCACACCTGGGACGAGATCCGCCGCCTGATGTGGAACTACGTGGGCATCGTCCGCTCGGACAAGCGGCTGGAGCGTGCGGCGCGGCGGATGCAGCTCATCCGCGAAGAGATCCGCGAGTACTACTGGAACTTCCTGGTGAACCGCGATCTGCTCGAGCTGCGCAACATTGCACTGGTAGCCGATCTCATTATCCAGAGTGCGCGGCGGCGGCCCGAAAGCCGCGGCCTGCATTTCAATCTGGACCATCCCGACCACGACCCTCGCCTGGCCAGGGACACCATGCTCGCGCGCGGCGACGGCCCAGCGGTGTAGAGGCACATAGTAGCAAAAAGCCCCGGCGGGGATGTCCCTCCGGGGCTTGCTCGACCTTTTCGGTCGCGTGACGGCTTCTACTCTAGCTCGTTGGTGATGACTGGCTGGTAGGAGCCGGTCACGTCCCCAGCGGAGTTCACACCGCCACTGCGAACGAACGTGGCCAAGGTGCTGTTGCAGTTCAAGTCTCCCTTGGCATAGGCAGTGAACTGGCTGGCAGTGCCCGTGCCGCTGCCGCTGTACCCGGGCATGTAGTTGTGCGAATCAGGAATGGAGAAGTTGAGGGCCAACCACACTGGATCAGAGCCCCAAGCCGGGGCATTGCCCGGGCACCGCAGACCGGTCTGACAGCCGCACTCTGTGGTGTAGGCCCAACCAGCCGTGGCGCCGGGGAATTGCTTGGGCAGCGCCGTGCCGCCGGCCTGCATGTGGTCCGTCTCATAGTAGGACAACGAACCTGCCCATTCTTTGTTGAGGTGACCCACAGCCTCAGTCGTACGTGACTTCTTCACGTAGCGGGTGAAAGCGGGAATCGCCACTGCTGCCAGAATTCCGATGATCGCCACGACGATCATGAGCTCCACCAAGGTGAAGCCTCCGCTGCGCTTGCGAGCTTTGATGGTCATTTTTCTTGCCTCCTGGCTGCTTCGACTGTGCACCCCATGTGCCACAGCGAAACAACTCGCGTCATGCCACCTAACAACCTGTGATCCCTATGGAAAACTGGCTTTGTCTGAGTCAGAGTTCATGGTTCCAGGGTGACAAAGATCGGGTTTTGGCAGCTTCGAGTGACAAAAAGAGTCATCTTGGAGGCCTCTCTCTGTGCGTCTATTCCCGACAGCCGGCGACAAGCGATTCCCAATTAGGCTGGCCTCGAATCCTCGGGTTACCATCCAGGCTCCGGCGTCGCCGGTTTCATGAACGACCCGCATCCCAACTTGCTCGCGCGTGTGTGTGTTCCGTCCCGTGGGTTCATGATCCTGGCCATCTCCATCGCCCTGTTTGGCGGCAGCCTGATCCTCTATGGGGCATCGCTGGGTTTTGGCTTCATCGGCTACGACGAAAACACCGTCCTGCTCGGACACCCGAACCTGTACAACCAGAGTTCGCTCCTGGATGGCGTGCACGAGATCCTGGTCGGCTACTTTCCGCGCGAAGAGCCACTTCTGGTTCGCGACCTGAGCTGGCTGCTCGATGCCCGCCTATTCGGATTCACCAACCCCGTCGGCTACCACCTAGGCAACGTGCTGCTCAATGCGACCAATGTCGTCTTGCTGTTTCTCTTCTTGCTGCATGCCACGCGATCGCTGGCCCTTGCCGGTCTGACCGCGGCCCTCTACGGCACCCTGGCCATCCACGTAGAGCCGGTGTGCTGGGTCATGGGACGCAAGGACGTCCTCGCGGCTTTCTTCACTTACCTCGCTCTTTTGACCCAGTCCCTCGCCCTCGGCCAGGCCCGGCGTGGGCGGCGTCGCGCTCTCCTGGTGATGGTCTTCCTGCTTTGTCCGCTCGCTGTGTTGGCGAAGTTCAGTGCCATCGTCTTGGTGCTGCTCCTGGCTGTGCACCGGATCTTCGCGCCCTTTCTGGCTGGCACGCGTGGCCCGCGCGATCCGCTCGACCTCCGCGCGCGCGGACGCGAACTCATCGGCCTTCTGCCCCACCTGGCGACTGCGCTGGGACTCTACCTGTGGTACCAGCGGATCCTGACCGCCTTCCAGGTGATCGGGGAGCGCGGGCCTTCCCCCTTCTCGCTGCAGCACCTGAAGACGCTTGCGCTTCTCGTCCCGCTCAGCCTAGGCCGTACCCTGGCCCACATCGGGTCGGCCGCCGAGCATTCCATCTCCTATCTGCGTCCCAATGTCGCCCTCCCGCTCACGCCAGGCGAAATCGGGATTATCGTGGCGATGATAGCGGGTTCCGGGATCGGACTTGTGGTTGTCCTGCGCTACCGGAAAGACCTCGCCTTCTACGTTCTTGGTTTCTTCATTTTCATGCTGCCCTACTGCAATGTGGAGTACATCGGACTCTGGGTGGCCGATCGCTATGCGTACCTCTCATCCTTCTGTGTGATGGCCCTGCTGTCGGCGCTGGCCATCGATGCCTGGCGTAGCCCGCGGCCATACCTCCGTCGGCTATCCGCGGTGGCCTTCCTGGCCCTGGCCTGCTTCGGCGGCTACGGCGTGGCCGTTGGACAGACACACCAGCAAGCCTTCCGCAACGCCCATTCATTCTGGGCCTACGAGAGGGGACTGCCGCAGCCCTCGCTTCTGGCCTTCGAGTCCGACGCCAAGACCATCTTGCAAGACGCCGCGAAGGCCGCGCCTGGCTCGCAGGCGCGCCAGCAGGCCCTGGAGCAGGCAACCCGGGTGGCAGAGGAAGGAATTCGCTACTATCGATCGCTGCCCTGGAAGCCGGCACCGGGCTACCTCAGCCGAGATCGGGCGCATACGGCAGAGTTGTACTTGGTGCTCGGCCTGGCGGCCGCCTTGGCCGGAAACCCCATCGAGCAGCGGCTGGCCTTTTACCAGGCTGCTTACCAAATGATGCCCAACCAGTACACGGCCCTGATGCTGGCTCAGGCCTTGCTCGATTTGGCAAAGCGTGAACCCGCGAGCGAGCAGCGGGCCCGCGAATCCTTGCGCTACTTCCGCCAGTACCTTCGCTATGCCAGCAGCGATCCACTGCGCCGGTCAGGCCTGCGCGGTCTTCTGCGCCAGTACACAGACGCTTTTCCCGGGTTGGTGGATGAGGCGAGGCGGATCGCAGAGGAGAGCTCGTTGTGACCTCCGGCAATCCCTATGTCGGAGCCTACCCCTGGCTGGCCAATCGGGCCGGTGTCTGGCGCGAAATCGCCCGCTTCGTTTCCAGGGATGCGGCACGCGCGCAGATGGTGCTGGAACTGGGAGCGGGCTACTGTGACTTTATCAACAACTTCCCAGCCCCGACCCGCATCGCTTTCGACCTGAATCCAGAAATGTCCCGCTTTGCCGCACAGGAGGTGGACCTGCGCATCGCTGATTGCAGGGGGATGCCCGGGATCGAGGCGGGCAGCGTGGACTTGGTCTTCGCTAGCAATTTTCTCGAGCATTTCACCATCGAGGAAGCGGCCGCGCTGGTCAGGGATGCCCACCGTGTGCTGCGACCGGGGGGAAGGCTGATCCTCATCCAGCCCAACTTCTTGCTGTGCCCCGTCCATTACTGGGATGATCCGACCCACAAGACCGCGTTCCACCACCACAACCTTCCTCTCATGCTCACGCAAAACGGGTTTCGCATGGTGCGCCTGATCCCTGGCCTGTTGCCCTTTTCAATGAAGAGTCGGCTGCCTAGAATTCCGCTCCTGGTACGCTGGTACCTTCGTTCTCCCCTGCGACCGCTGGCCGCACAGATGTACGCGGTGGCAGAAAGGAGCTAGACCATCTGGAAGGGGAAAAAAGTCTCTCTCATCCTGCCGACCTACAACGAACGGGATTCGATCCGTCGTTCCATCGAGGAGTTCGTTGCGACCGGCGTCATCGACGAGATTCTGGTGATAAACAACAACGCGGCCGCCGGCACCAGCCAGGAGGTCGCGCATACGCCGGCGTGTGAAATTCACGAGCCGGTGCAAGGCTATGGGGCGGCCATGCGACGCGGGCTTCACCAGGCCTCGGGCGATCTGATCCTGGTTTCCGAGCCGGACGGCACCTTTCGCGGCCACGACGCCCTGAAGCTGCTGGCCTACTCCGACGACTTCGAAGTGGTTTACGGCACACGCACGGTGAAGGAACTGATCTGGAAGGGCGCCAACATGGGACTGTTCCTCAAGTGGGGCAACTACTGGGTGGCCAAGCTGATGGAGTTCCTGTTCAACACGACCTCCCTGACCGACGTTGGCTGCACCATGCGGTGTCTGCGCCGTGAGGCGCTGCTGGACATGCAGCCGCACTTCACCATCGACGGAAGTTTTTTCGGTCCGCAGATGATGGTGCTGTCGATCTTGATGAAGATGAAGATGATTCAGATCCCAGTGAACTACACCAAGCGGGTCGGAACATCGTCGGTCACCGGAAACAAGTGGGTCGCCCTGCGGTTGGGCCTGCGCATGATCTGGATGATCCTGGGCTACCGGGTGCGCTCCTGGCTGACCCCCAGTCGTTTTCCCCGCCTGAGAAAGCGCGCCGAGGGCTAGCGTGGGCGAGCAGGATTCGAGCCTCCCAAGCCCCCCGACGCGGGCTCAGGGCCTCTTGCTGCTGGCCATCCTTGCGTTCGGCGCCACCCTGCGTCTGTGGAACCTGGGAAGCCAGATTCCGTTTGACGACGAGTGGCACGCCATCCGTTACGTTCTCGACCACGGCCTGGCCTATCTCTTCATGCACTACTCCCGACTGGGCGCCAACAGTGTGCCGCACAATCTCTATCTTCGGCTCATGCTGGATACCTTCGGTCTGTCTGAATGGTCGATCGTTTTCCCCTCGCTGGCAGCCGGCATTCTTCTCTTGTGGTACTACCCTCGCTGGGTCGCGCGGCACTTCGGGGCCAGGGCAGCCTTGCTCTCCGGTTTGATCATGGCGCTGGCGCCTTTTCTGATTTTTCATAGCCGCCTTGCTCGTCCCTATGCCCCGCTGCTTCTGCTCGAGTTCCTCGCGTTCACCCATCTTGGCCGTTGGAGCAACGGCGCCCGCCGGAGCCGTGCCATCGGCGCCGTCGTACTGGGTGCCTTGGCGATTTGGGTTCACGTCACGGCTTTCGCTCCGCTGTTGGCAGCCTGGACAGCGGCCGCCCTGCTGCAAGGACGCCAGCGCAGATTGGGACCGAGTCCAAGGCGGGTTGTCTTGGCTGGGCTAGCGATGTTTGCCATAGCCGGTGCATTGTCCCTGCCGGCGATGCTTCAGTCCGTGTCATCCGCAGGACCGGCGTATCTGCCTTTCACGGCGCGAACCGCTGGCGCGCTCCTGCAGCTCGTGTGCGGCAGCGCGTCTGCAGAAATCCAGCTGATCTTTGTGGGTCTAACCGCAGGCGGGCTGGTGCTGGCGGCAAAGCAAGCCCCACGGGAACTGCTGATTCTCGGCTCGGCGGCTGCCGCCTCGGTCACCGCTGTGCTTCTCATCCATCCTATCCAAGGCGAGGTGGGCGCCATTTTTGCCCGCTACAGTTTGCCCCTCTTTCTCTTGCCGGCTTTCGCCATAGGGGTTGCGGGTCAAACCCTGGCTGGCCTGGTTAGGGCCCAATACCTGCAGAAGACGGTTTGGGTGACCCTTCTTTTCGGTCTGGCCGTCGCTTTCTATTTCTCAGGCCCGTTGCCATTCGTCCAAGCCGGAACGACGAGTTTCACAAAGCATCCGGTATTCCAATATGACTACTCACAGTTTGGCACCGCCAGAAGTGGGCCCGATCCCGTCGAGGACACGCTGCAACCCCTGTTTCGCTCCCAACTGCACCCATTCTATGCACGAGTGGCCCGCGAAGGCGGAAGCGCCCCGATTATCGAGTATCCCTTCGTGATCGGTGAGGACTACAACCGCCTCTACTTCGCGCAATTGCTCCACCACCGACCTGTGCTGGCAGGCTACTACGAAAGCGGCGCAAGTTGGAAGGATGGGTTTGGCCTGGCACTCGATGACAGCCCAGAACGCTCCGAACAACCCTCACGGGGCTACCTTCTCAGCGACATGACCATCGATCATGTGCTGGGACAGGGGGCGCCCCGCCGGGGAATTCGTTTCAAGACAGTTGTGGACGTCTCTGACCCGCGCGCTGTCAGAGCGAGCCAAGCCCAGTACGTGCTACTCCATTGGAACCTGGCGCGAGAATTCTTGTTTCTCGAGGTGGTGAGCCACCATGGCACCAACCCCAAGAAGTTCGTGGCCCAAGCTCGTGAGCGCCTGGCCGCTGCGTTTGGAAAGCCCATCGTGGACGACGAAGTCCTTACGGTTTTCCAAGTGCAACGATGAACCGCAGAAACACAACGAGGGGGTATTCCTACGGTAGGGACACCCCTAATGACCGTCGTTGATGGTACGCAGCGCAGGCGAGTCGTTGGTCAGCACCAAGAGGGTCACGTTGTCCGGGAATGAGCCGCCGTCTGTGGTGCTGAGGTTGCACGCGGCCATGGCATAGAACCAAGGGACGAGCGGCGTCGTGGCCCACAACTGCGACCCGATGGGGCCAGGGGGCGCCTGGCTAGCGCCACCGGCATTGACCAGGTAGGTGCAGTAGAGCTGAGTCCAGCGGGGTCGCAGGCCGATCAGGCTCCAGGCAACGGGAAATGATGGGTTGGAAACGGCGTGCGGTGTGCGGGCCGATTCGAAATCCGCAGCGGTGGGGCTAACGGGTATGAACGCCGATGCGCTTTCGTCGGGGCTGGGCTGGGTGAGGTTGTTGTCCGCTCGCGCGGGCACGTACGCGCCCAGATCCATGAAGTAGAGCTGTTCCTTGGCCGACAGCTCAGCCAGCATGGCGTTCGCCTCCGAAAGCCGCGCCCGCGCCACGTAGCGCTTGTACCCGACCGTGGCGATGGCGGCCAAGATGCCGAGGATGACGACCACGATCATCAACTCGACCAATGTCGTCCCCCGGGCACGGCTACGGCGCTGGCGCTTCGTCACACCCTCCATTGTAGGGCCGAGGTGCCAGCCTCTTCAACTCGAATAAAAGCTGTGCCGGGCGCGCGACGAACTCGCGTTGTACGCTTGCCTCAGACCTCCTATACTGAGTCCGCAGCATCGCATTGCATTAATACTACGCGTCGGCTGTCGACACGCCCACCCGGTTTTTTCCAAGGAGGGTTTCCGTGACACTCACGCTTAGAATCGGCCAACAAGCCATCTATCCTTCGCGCGGCATTGCCCAAGTTGTGAGCGTGGAGAAGCGAGAGATCGGTGGCAAGGTCCAGAACTTCTACGTCCTGCGCTTGGCCAGTTCCGATCTCAGAATCCTGGTTCACGTCGACAAGGCCGAGCAGGTTGGCATCCGGCCGGTTGCAGGGGCCCAGGAGGTTGACGAGGTTCTGCAGATCCTGCGTGAAAAGGCCGTCAGCTTCGAACGCCATCCTTGGAATCGGCGCTACCGCGCCTACATGGACAAGATCAAGTCGGGCTCGCTATTCGAAGTGGCCGAAGTCTTCCGCGACCTGCACCGGCTGAAGAAGACCAAGGCGCTCTCCTTTGGCGAGCGCCGTATGCTCGACACCGCGCGCGGCTTGGTATCGCAGGAGCTGTCGGCAGCTCGTTCCGTCGATCGGGCCACGGTCGAGAAGGAACTGGAGTCGGTGCTCAACGAGGGCCAAGCCTAAAGAGCCAACCAGTTTGAGATGACGCCCGAAGAACGCGAACGTGCGTTGGCGCAGACGCGGATCCAGGATCTGCGCAGCCAGATCGCGGAGCACGACACCCGCTACTACGTGCTCGATCGTCCCGTGGTCTCGGACGCCGAGTACGACGGCTTGATGCGCGAGCTGCGCGCGCTTGAGCAACGATTCCCGGATCTGGTGACGCCTTCCAGCCCGACCCAGCGCGTGGGCGGAAAGGGTTCGGAGCTTTTTGCGCCAGTCGAGCACCCTTCGCCCATGCTGTCGCTGGACAACGTGTTTTCCACCGACGAGCTGCGCGCGTGGCTGGGCCGTTTGCAACGCGCGGTGGGCGGTCGCGTGGGGAGCCCGCCGGCTCAGCCGGCGGCGCACCATCGCGGGAGGGCATGGGAACCCTCTCAGGGTTCCCATGTCAACGGCAACCACCTCGACTTCGCGTGCGAGCTCAAGATCGACGGGCTGGCGGTGTCGCTGATCTATCAGGACGGTGTCTTCGTGCGCGGAGCCACGCGAGGTGACGGACGAGTGGGCGAGGACATCACCGCCAACCTGCGCACGGTCCGCGCCATCCCGGCGCGCCTCTCGGGCGGTCAGCACCCGAGCCTGCTGGAGGTGCGCGGTGAGGTCTATCAGCCAGTTTCTGTCTTTCTTCGCCTGAACCAAGAACTGACAGAAAGAAACGAACGACCCTTTGCCAATCCCCGCAACGCCGCGGCCGGGAGCCTGCGCCAGAAGGATCCCGCCGTAACCGCAGCCCGTGGGCTGAGCTTCTGGTGCTACGGCGCTGAGACCAATGCAGGCCGACCCGGCCCGGCGCGCGCCCAGCGCCACTCGGATGACCTGGAGTACCTCCGCTCGGTCGGCCTGCCGGTCAACCCCAACATCGAACGCGCGTCTACCCTGGAGCAAGTGGCCGGCTACTGCGCCAAGTGGCAGGCGCATCGCCACGACGTCGACTATCAGATTGACGGCGTGGTCATCAAGGTCGACCGCTACCAGCAACGCGAAGACCTCGGCGCCACCAGCCGGGCGCCGCGCTGGGCGGTGGCCTACAAGTTCCCGCCCGAGGAGCGCACAGCCCTGGTGAAACGCATCGCCGTGCACACGGGCCGTACCGGTCGGGTCACGCCCTACGTGGAATTGGAGCCTGTGCACGTGGGCGGCGTGATGGTCACCTCGGCCACCTTGCACAACGAGGATGATGTGCGGCGCAAGGACGTGCGCGAGGGAGACACCGTCATCGTCCACCGCGCCGGTGATGTGATACCTGAGGTGGTCGGCCCGGTGTTGGAGAAGCGGCCGCCTGGAACGCCGGCGTGGACCTTTCCCGAGCGATGCCCGGCGTGCGCCACGCCGCTTGTGCGCAAGCCCGGCGAGGCCGACTGGCGTTGCCCCAACCGCAAGCAATGTCCGTCTCAGACCGTGGAATGGCTGTGCCATTTCGGGTCACCCGAGGCTCTGGACATCGAGCACCTCGGCTATCAAACGGTGACCGCGCTGGTGGAACGCGGCTGGATCGCCGATCCCGCGGACCTGTACGCTCTGCGCGCGACGCAACTGCTTCAGCTTCCCGGTTTCGCCGAGAAATCGGCCCAGAACCTGCTCGAAGCCATCGCCGCCTCGAAGCAGCGGCCTCTGTGGCGCTTGCTGGTGGGGCTCAACATCCGGCGCGTGGGCGCGCATGTGGCGCAACTGCTGGCCCAGCGATTCCTGTCGCTGGACGCCGTGGCTGCCGCCAATCTCGAGGATCTGCAGGCCATCGAAGGCGTGGGCCCAGAAATCGCCAGCGCGGTCCACGATTGGTTCCACGACCCGGAAAATGGCGCACTCATCAAGAACCTGGGCCGGGCTGGTCTTCGCGTCAAAGACCAGGCACGCGCTGGTTCTGTGGCTGCCCGCCCGTTCGACGGCCAGATCGTGGTCATCACCGGAACTTTGCCTACCCTTTCACGCGAGCAAGCTACGGCCCTGGCCCAGAACGCCGGCGCGCGCGTGACGTCCAGCGTGTCCAAGAAAACCAGCTTCGTGGTGGTGGGACAGGAGGCTGGATCCAAGCTCGCCAAGGCTCAGGAGCTCGACATCGAGACCATCGACGAAGGCGAATTCCTGCGCCGCCTGGGGCACGGCGCGCCGCCGGAGACAGAATGAATATCAGCGCGCCAGTTGCCGAGACCATCGTGACGTGCCATTCTCACCTCGTGGTTCGCGCCTGGAGTTCTTCTGACCATGGCTGCGTGGGCTTCGTGTTTCTCTCGCGAGTTGCCCGAAGATGATTCTGCCTGGCTGGCAGATGGATAGGTCTTGATTCATGGGGATGCGCATCGGTCTACTTAGCCTCGCGGACGCCAATATCGCCCGCGTTGTCAAGTCGCCGTCCTTGGCCTGGCGTCTCATCACGCCCGAAATTCCAGCCGAGGCTCAGGTCGCGCGGCCACAACCCGCCAAGACTCCCGCACGGGGCAAGAAGACGGCCGGCACCAGGAAAACCAAGCCCAAGGTTGTGCCGATGCTGAAGTTGGAAGCCAACGAGGGCACGCGTTGCGATCTTGAGAAGTCGTGGCACGGAATCCACTACCTCCTCACCGGCAGCGCCTGGGAGGGGGATCCGCCGCTCGATTTCCTCGTCAATGGCGGGCGTCAGGTAGGCCGGATTGACCCCGAGCATGGTCCGGTGCGCGCCTTCCGCGCGGACCAGACCCGAGCCATCTATGAAAGCCTCTCCAGCCTGAGTCCCTACGAGTTGCGCAAGCGGTTCAACGCCCGGGACATGACCGCAAAGGAGATCTATCCCGACATCTGGACCAGGTCCGTGCTGGAGGAAGACTCGCTCAGATACCTCATGGACAGCCTGGACAAACTGCGGGCCTTCCTGCGTCAGACTGCCGAGGCGCAGCTCGGGCTCCTGGTGTTTCTGACCTCCTAACCCGGATCGACAGGGTGCAAGCCGCTGGCATCGATGCCGCGCAGGTAGTAGGTCGGATCGGTCATGAAGACGGTGAAGATGCCGATGAACATGACCATGAGACGTATGAAGAGGGGCTTGTTGCCGTAGACGTTTTCCAGGCGACGCTTGCGGAGCTTGTCGTCCGGCTCGGCGAAGTGCTCGAGCAAGCTGCCATCGAGCAGACCGCCCCGCTCTTTGCGGGTCACCGCTGCGATGCCGCCCGCCGCACAGTACTCCATGATTTCCAGGACCAACTGACGGCGCTCTTGGCAGCTCGCGATGGCCGACATGAGCAACGCGACCGCGCCCCATTCAGCCTGCGCCCGCCCCACGGCGGCCAGCGCAGCAAAGAGCGTGTTGGTGACGTCGTCGAGCGAATCTAGTCTCTTTTCGCGCAGCATGCTCATGAGAACCACATTCTTGAATAGCTGCGAAATGAGCAACACGCAGGCCTCGCTGTCAGGTGCACTGTCAGCGTCCTGGGGCCGCATCTGGTAGTTGGGCAAGAAAAGAACGCCGAACGCCGTCTCGAAGAAATCGTGTTGGTCAGTCGGCGGCCGCTGCACGGCGATGTCCATGGTGTTGTCCAGACGGTCCGCCAGCTTGCAGTGGAGGAGGTCTGGCATCTCGGACGACTTGCCCAGCACATGGCCCAAGTACTGGTAGTAGGTCTGGTCATCGCGGCGGCGCAGAAGCGCGATGCGCTCACCCAGAAACCAGCGGTGGTCGGCATCGATCTTGGCAAGGACGCGAGCAAACTCCGCCTGCGCGTGGCCCCACTCTGTGGCGCCCAACTCCTCGCGGGTCAGGTCTTCCTCCTTGTCGTGCAGCAGGGCGCCCAGCAAGTCCAGCATGCCGGGCTCAGGCATGATGCGCGCGAGCATGGCTGCGGTGCGCAGGCAGTGCAAGACGGCCGCGGGACCGCTCTTGCGTCGGCGCTCCCCGTAGGCGCAGCGAAGGTAGCTGAGGGTTTCAAGCAGCGGGGCACGATCGGACACCCGCGCAGGCCCGAGAATCACGCGCAGCAGGGCGCCCAGGTCGATCTTGCGCGCAGCAAGGTGCCAGTTGATGGTGGCCGAAAGCGCCAAATGGCTTTCCACCGTAATCCTGGCACGGGCTGCCTCTGGCCCGGAGATTCCGGACATCATTGAACGGTTCCTCCTCGAGCGCGGGCCAGCAGGCCAGCCCCTGGAAGTGAAAAACTGCAAGTCGAGCGCGCCATCTGCTCCGAGAAGAATACGCGCAAGGAGCCTCGCGGGCCAGCGCAGGCCCCAGCCGCGCCATGCGGGACGCATCGATCTTGGCATCCTTGGCCCTGCGGACGGCATCTTTGCTATGAATGCTTGCTCTCGCTCGTTCCCACGTGACCATGGGCCAACTGCCGGCTTTCCCTGACTTTGCGCCCCTCGACGTCTCGCATCGAGACAGCATCGAGGGGGCTCTTGCGACCGAGCAGTCCGAGGTATCGGAGCTGAACTTCGCCGAGATCTTCGCCTGGCACGAGGTGCGGCAGACCCAAATCAGTGATCTCGACGGCGCCCTCTGTCTCTTCATCACTCGACACGGCAAGCGCTGTTTCTACCCACCCCTGCGGACGTGCGAGCCCGCGGCGGCCGTGCGCAGCATGCTGCTGTGGCTGCGCGAGCAGGGAGAAGAAGGATTCGTGTACGGCCTGACTGGGCGGCAGGCTGCAGTCGCGGTGGCGACTGGCGACCTTGTGGCCGACGAGGATCCAGACAACGCGGACTACGTTTACCGAATCCAAGACCTTATCCATCTGCCCGGCCGCAAGTACGACGGCAAACGCAACCACATCCGCAACTTCGTGCGAAGCTACGACTTCGCCTACGCCGAGATCGATCCCAGTGCGCTCCCGGAGGTCGTCGATTTTCAGCGCCGGTGGTTCGCCGCGCGTGGGCGCAGCGACCTGCCCGGGCTAGCGGCTGAGGATCAGGCCGTTCATGATCTTCTGCGCCACTACCAGGATCTGCCCGTGACCGGAGCGACCATCAGGGTCGATGGTCGGATAGAAGCCTTTGCCATCGGCTCGCAGCTCAACCAGGACACGGCCCTGGTCATCGCGGAAAAGGCCAATTCCGAAATCCGCGGCCTGTACCAAGCCATGAATCAGATGTTCTGCGAGAACACCCTGTCTGCCTACGCCTGGGTGAATCGCGAGCAAGACGCGGGCGACGTGGGGCTGCGACGGGCCAAGCTCTCGTACTACCCGCACCACATGGTGGCCAAGTATCGCGTGCGTCTCGCGCGATAGGGTTCACAGTTTCGTGCGGGTGTGCTGCGACGACTGGGGCCACAATCGAGTAGTAGCCTTGGAGCTCAAACGGGGCGAATCTTGTCACAGGTGGTTGTCGCCGTGGCTTGCCTTTGAAGGAGCGACCGGCCGTTGTGGATGTTTCAGGCAAAGCGCGGCAGCGAACTGGAGTCCTTGGGGCGGCCTGGTACGCGTCCCCAGCGGTGCACCTGCCGCAACAAGCTTCGCAGCATGGAAATCCCATGCCGCCAGGGGCGTACCGTGGATTCGCGTTGCTCTGGTTGCACCACGACGGGCAGTTCGACGATCGGCAGTCCAAGCCGCTCGGCATGGAAGACCAGCTCGGTGGAATAGAAGAAGTCGCGCGACTCGATCAACTGGACCAGCAGACTGGCCATGTCCAGGCGGAGGAAGATGCTCCCCTGGGAATCGCCCGATCGCATGCCCGCCACGATTCGCCGCAAGGCCCGATAGACCTGGCTGGCCAGCGCTCGTTCGGGTGACACGTGCACCTGGCTCCGGGGATGGGCCTTCGAGCCCATCAGGAGAGAGGCGGTCTGGCCGGGCCCCAGGAAGGGCACCGCGTGACTGAGATCGCTGAATCCGAAGGGGAGATCGGCCGCGGTCAGGACGAGCCAGTGTTCCGTGGTGTCGGTGATGTCGGCAAGCGCCTGCCGGATGCCCAGGTCGTAGGCATGGCCGATGCCAGCCGAGGCGATGGTCAGGGCCTGCACCGGCACCGATCCCGGCTGAGCGGCCAACTCGCGTGCGATGGCTAGGGAAGAATCTCGGCTGCCATTTTCCGCCAGAAGGATGCGCGAACCCGCGAAGGCATCGAGGGTCCACCGAAGATTCTCCACGTTGCGAGCCAGGATGGCCGCCTCGTTGTGCACGGGAAGCACATAGATGAGTGCCATGACGACAACCCTCATCATCGCGCGGGTTCCGTGGGTATGCACGGCTTTCCCGATTGGGCGAGCGGTCTCGCTTGCCAACGCCTCGGCGGGCAGGCAATATTTTCGCGATGTGCGCGGTGTCTCCCCAGCCGGATCAGGCGGCCGCGGCAGCCTCGCTGCACGCCCTCACAGCCGGTTGGCTGGTCACGCACGGGCGGCGCCTCACAGAAGGTTCTCGGGGGGTGCTGCTCGTGCTGCTGCTCTACCTCGGCTCGTATGCCCGCACCGCCTGGTTCGGGTTTGTGTGGGACGACCCGGCCAATGTCAGTTCGAGTGCACTCTTGCGTGGCCCGCTGGCTGGCACCATCTGGAAGGGCGAAGCGGCACGCGTTCACCCTGCCTATGAGCGGCTGCCCAAGGATCTGGTTCCTGCCCACGAGAGTTTCCGGCCGGTCAGTGTGACCAGCCATTGGATCGACGTCCATTTGTTCGGGGACCGACCCGGCCTCATGCATGTGCACAGCGTGGCGCTTGGCCTTCTCTCCATCCTGCTGGTCCACGCCGTCGGCCGCCGTCTGGGCCAAGGTCTCTGGCTGACGGCGCTGTGGGCTCTGCACCCGCTTCATGTCGAAGTGTTTGCATACGTGTCGGCACGATCCGACCTGCTGGCCGGGATCTTCTCTCTCTCGGCACTCCTGGTCGCGATCGAATGTCTGCGCGCAAACCGCGCGCCCGTCCGGTTGGCCCTTGCTGTGGCGGCGGGCTCGCTGTCTCTGATCTCGTTCTTCGCCAAGGAAGCCAATCTGGCGTTGCCCGTGGCGTTCTTCCTGCTTGCCTGGGCCATCGGACACAGGCGAACGACCGTCCTGCCTACGCTTGCCTTGTTGGCTGCGGGCGGGATCTATTTCCCACTGCGCCGGCTGCTCATGGAATCCACTGCATTGCCCATGGCGCAGTGGAAACCGATGCTCCGGGCATTGGCCGACAGCCCCGGGGTCGCCCTGGCTTACTTCAGCAGCGTGCTGTTCCCCGGATCCCTGTCCATCGACCGCCCGCTGTGGCGGCCGTTCGTGCCTCTGGGCTATGTCGCGGTCGCGGTACTTCTGGTCGCCGCCCTCTTCTTGAGACGTGCTAGGAGACCGAGCGCGCGCAGCAAGCTTGCGCTGGCCATCGCTGCATCGTGTGGCGGGGGTACGCTACTGGTTCCCGCGGCCCTGGGCACGAAGAGCATCGGGGCCCTGGCCGATCGCTATGCGTTCTTCGCCTTCTTGTTCCTATCGGTGGCCCTGGTCGCTCTGATCCGCCTGGTTTCGGGCCTGTGCTCCAGTCGCCTGTTGACGCTGGGCAAGACATCCCTGGCTGCCTGGGCCGTCTTGGTGTTTCTGGTCACCACAGCCCAGATCGGAGTTTGGAGATCGGACGAGTCCCTGGCGCAGAACTCGGTGGCCAGCGAACCTTCCAGTTCAATGGCGGTCTATCGTCTGGCCACCCTGGCCACCTCGCAAGGCCGCGACGCGGACGCGTTGCCCTTGCTGGAACGGGCGCTGCAATTGGATCCCAACAACCGCCGCGCCCTGAACAACCTCGCGGTCGTGTATCTGCATCTAGGGCGGGTGAAGGATGCGAAGCTGGTCCTCAAGCACCTGTGGCCTCTGGTCGGCGATACCGATTGGAAGTTCTGGTACAACCTGGCGTCGGTGCAGCTCGCCGACGGCGAGCGCGGCAAAGCGTGCGCGGCCATCGAGCGGGCTCTGGCCATCGATCCCGGGTACGAACTGGCTCTGCAGTTCCGCGCCGGGGTTTGCCAAGCCGCTGTTCCCGCCCCGTCCGCAGCACCTCCGGCCAGTTCTGGCCCATCACCTCGTCCTTGAAGTCTACTCTTCATTCGCCGTCCGAGCAGACACCCATTTCCAACCGATATGCAATCGCGGATCACCGCCTGAAGGCCTATCCAGGTGTCTTCGCCCACGGTTGCGCTCCCGCCTATGACTACGCCCGCCGTGATGACGCAATTGCTGCCAATGCGGGCGTTGTGGGCCACATGGACATGATCGTCAATCTTGACATGGTCGGCGATCACGGTGGGATCGATGGTGCCGGAACATACGGTAGCGAGAGCGCCGATCTCCACATGGGACCCGATGCGCACGCCTCCGAGCTGGGGCACACGCACATTGCGTCCCTGCTCGTCTCGATCGATGCCAAAACCACTACCGCCGATGACAGCATTGGCGCCAATCACGCAACCCTCGCCGACCGTTGTATCGCCTTTCAGCTTGGCGCCGGTTCTCACGATAGTGCCCTGGCCCAGGGCCACACCGTCGCCGATGAAACAGAAGGGCTCGACCTCCACGCCCGTGGCGATGTGGACCCCGCCCTCGACCGCCGCCAAGGGCGAGATACGCGCGTCACACGAGATCTCACGAACTCGCTGAGAACGGCGGCACCGGCCATTCTGCTCGACGAAGAGCAGGACGCGGGCGATGGCGAGTCGAGGGTTGGGGTGATCGAGGACCGAATTGTGTTGGGCAAGCCCGTGGGTATCGAGTCCGTGCTTGGCGAGAAAGATGCATCCCCGCAGTCGCGCCAGCTCCTGCAAGATGGCGTCGTCCACCGTTCGGTTCAGGAAGTACAGTGCCCTGTCTTGCCGTTCAGCGAGTGTGGCGATGGCGACGATCTCGTCATCGCCGCTGTCCGAAACCGGAGGCGCCGCCACCACCTTGCGAATCTCCCGCTCTTTCAAACTGACCGCTAGCAAGGCTACACTCCCTCGGCCAGCCTTCGCTCGTAGTACTTGAGGTGGTTCTCGGCGAACGTGTCGAAGCGCTGGGCAGCCCGACGTCTGTCGTCGTCTTCTACTTCCCTGATGATTGCGATGAGGTCGTCCTTCTCGTGGAGCCAAGAGATGGGGTGGGCCAAAAGGCAGAGGCTGCGGTTCTCGTCGAGGGCCGCCTCGAAGGTGTGTTTCCGCCACATCATGCCGCTGTCGCTGACGTAGAGCAGGTCGTACTTGGGGATAGCGCGGTACGCATCCACGTAGGTCCCCAAGCCGGGCTCCACTGACCGGCATTGACGGGATCATGCTGCGAGAACGAAGCGACCGGCGCCTTGATGATGGCTTCGAGGATGCCCATCTGATACTGGATGTCTCGATCAATGTCGCCCTTGATCGACGACGTGGCCGAGAAATGCAGGCCGACTTCGTGGCCCAGCTCCCGGATGGCCCGGATGTCCTTCAAATTCTCCGGCTCGAAGGCGTTGTAGAATTGTCCATCCAGCATGACGAAATACGTGGTGGGGATCCGCAGTTCGTGCTCAATCTTGGCCATCATCAGCGCGTGTTTCGGGGACAGGTCGATGTCGTGGCGCATGACAATGCACCTACGCCTGTCAGCGCCGTCTAGCTCGCGGAATCGGCAGAAAGAAAAGCCCTGGGCCTGGGCCTTGTGCAGGAAACTTACGTAGAGTTCTCTTGAGAGCCGACTCAGCTTGAACTGCGGCGGGGTGCAGGTGAGGCGCTCTTTCGTGGTGTCCCTATGCGCGGGATCGAGCTTGGAATCGTTGGGGAACGGGCGTGTCGCGAGGCATGGCCAGGATGCCACCGCCGACAGTATGGTCACCCACTCCGGGGTTTGCAAAGCCGCTGGAGTTATTTGTTCCCCGTCAGCAGCACCTCCGGCCAATTCCGGCGCATCACTTCGTCCTTGACGTCCACCGCCTGCCGGGTTCGCGCAGACTCGAGCAGGATTTGCGCAATGGCAACCGCAAAGAGGCCGTCGGTGCCGGTGACCAGCGGGGGCGTCGCGGTCCGGGCGGCCCGTATGAAATCGGCCAACTCGGCCCGCAAGGGCTCTACCTTCTGCACGCGCAGCTTGACCACGTTGCCCTCTTCTACCCCCTTGAAAAGGGCCATCGTGTCCCAACGGCTGGGCGCGTTGCTGTTCTCATAGAAGAGCAGATCCTGGGTGAGGTAGTCGATCACGGCCATTCCTCGCTCGCCGATGATCCGGCATTCACGAGTCTTACAGGGGGTCACCCAGTTGACGTGTAGACTGGCCACAAGCCCATCTTGGAAACGCAAGGTGCCGAACAAAGAATCCTCGTGGCTGGTATGCACATTCTGGCAGCTCTCTGCGAACACACGCAGAAGGGGCGTCCCGGCGAGGGTCCGCAGGATGTCGATCTCGTGGGTGGCCAAATCCAGCGCAACACCCACATCGTGGACGTAGGCCGGGAAGGGCGACATCCGGCGTGAGTGCGCCTGGAATAGCCGGCCCAGTTCTCCCTCGCGGACCCTGCGCATCAGCTCGGTGACGGCGGGGTTGTGCCGTTCCACGTGGCCGACCGCGAGGGTTAGTCCCACTTGTTCCCGCCGTCGGATCAGATCGACGGCGTCCTCGACCGTGGCCGCGATCGGCTTTTCCACCAGGACATGCACGCCGTGCTCGAAGGCGCACACCACTGCCGCGTGGTGGAGCGAGGTGGGCAGGGCGACGCTGACGACGTCGATCTTCTCGGTCTCGAACATGGCCGCGTATGATTCGTAGGGCCGCGCGCCGGTGCGCTTGGCGACTGCAGCCCGTCGCTGTGGGTCGATGTCGGCAAGAGCAATCAGTTCCACGCCGTCCATGTCGGCCAGTAGACGCGCGTGGTGACGGCCCATGGAACCAGCGCCGATAACCGCAGCGCGCATCATGGTCCGTCCAGACATCTTTCCCATCCGTCCTTGGGGCAGCGCCACGGACGGAGCCCGGTTCCCGGCTGTGGAACCAGTCGTTCGCCACAGGGGCAGACCCAGCCAACCAGCCGGGCCGGCGTGCCCAGGACCAGCCCGTAGTCAGGCACGTCGCGGGTGACAACGGCGCCGGCCCCCACCATCGCCCATGCGCCGATGGTGAGTCCAGAAAGGATCGTGGATCGGGCCCCCAGTGAAGCCCCCTGACCCACCCGGGTCAGGCCTGCCTGCCAATCGTCGGCACCCTTCAATCCCCCGTCGGGCATGACCGCGCGTGGCCGCAAATCGTTGGTGAAACAGACCTGCGGGCCCACGAAGACCCCGTCCTCGAGGATCAGCCGGCGGTAGAGCAGAGCCGCATTCTGAATCTTCACCTGGTTGCCGATCTGCACCTCGCCGTCGATGTACACATGCTCTCCCACAATGCAGTTTGCGCCAATGCGCGCTTGCTCGCGTACGTGCGTATGGGCCCAGATCCTGGTGCCTAGCCCCACCGAGGCATCGGCGGAGACTTCAGCGGTGGGGTGGATCATCGGGCTTGTATACTATCATGGCGGCCTCGTGAGCCTTAGCCGCCTGACCGAGCGGTTGTGGTGGAGCACCGGCGTACGAGGCCCTTGTGCACCTGGAGGAACTAGAGCTTCTTCTTGAACAGGTCGCCCAGCGTGCCCAGGTGTGCCGGCGCGCGAGCCGCGTCCAGATCTTCCTGCGACACCACGTCCGCACGCTCGCCCACACCCAGAGAGATGCGACGCCGTTCTCGATCCAGCGCCAGAATGGTCACCTCCAGCGTGGCACCCACCTTGGTCAGCTCCCGCGCGTTGCGCACGGGCTTGCCGCCTGACAACTCGCCGATATGGACCAAGCCCTCAATCCCCGGCGCCAGCTCGACAAACGCGCCGAACGCTTCGATGCGCGTGACCCGGCCCGAAACTCTAGTTCCCGACGGAAACTGCTTGGCCACGTCCTCCCAAGGATCTCGCTCCAGCGACTTGAGCGACAACGAAATGCGCTCAGGTCGTTTGGGGTCATCCGTCTTCTCCACGCGCAGGATCTGGACCTCAAGCTCTTGCCCGAGCGACAATCGATCAGCAGGCCGCATCCCGCGCGAGAACCCCAGCTCGGACGCAGGCAACATGCCCTGGATCCCGCCCAGGTCGATGAACGCGCCGAAATCTTTGAGCCCGACCACCACGCCGGGCAGGACCGCGCCCGGCACCAGCTTGCTGCGAATCTTGTCAGCGCGCGCTCGTGCCTCGGCTTCCAGCAATGCGCGCCGCGAGACCACCAGGTTGTCGCCGCGCCGGTCCACATCGTAGCGCGTGATTCGGAACTCGAGCTTGCGACCCACGTACTCGCTGGCATCTTCCACGTGGCGCATTTCTAACTGCGAAATAGGGCAAAAACCGCGCACGCCCGCCACCAACACTTCCACACCCCCTTTGTTCACGCCGGTCACCGTCCCTTCCACGGCCAGTCCCAGTTGCGCCGCCTGCTGCAGTTCAGCCTTGGCTTCAGGTCCGCGCGCGACCGCGGTCCGGCGCAGGACCACGCAACCCGACTTGCCCATGGTCTCCACCACATGTGCCTCGATCTCGTCGCCAACCTTGACCGTCAGATTGCCATCTTCGTCGCGCAACTGCTGTAGCTCGATCATGCCCTCGCTCTTGCCGCCCGCCAGTTCCACGAAGGCGGTTTCGCGGCCCAGCGAAATAACGCGGCCACGCACCGAATCGCCCACCCGCACGTCGCGCTCGGCCCGGCGGGCGTTCTTGCCCTCGAACTCCTGCAAGAGTGCGGCGAAATCTTCTTCTGGCGGTGGCTTCATTGCCCCCTTCATAGCATCACGCAGGCGTCCATGCCGGCTCGGCGCGCCTGGACAACGCTCGGCTCCGCCGAGCTGCGCAAAGAGGCAATCCCCTTACCGACGGGGGACCATGTGATCTATGCTGTTGCTGTGCTTCGCTTGGCTCAAGCGCAGGTCCGAGGAACGAACCCGATGGTTGTTTTCTGGGTTCAAGCGGCCGGCAGGAGAACCGATGACAAGAGCAATGGGTCGGACAAACACCCGTCCGGTGTCGCGTAGGATTCCCGACGTGCCCACGCCCGTCGACTCAATCGATAAAACTCAGGAGATCCCCGCTTTGTCTGACAAAGACGACGAGGCGCCCGCGGACGCGCCCAGCGCCGTTCCTCAGCAGGTGATTCCTATCGAAGAAACCGTCCCCGTCCAGTCATGCATCGAGCGCACGCTGCTACATGAGCTTCTGCGCCGGGAGTCGGCGGAGAAGGATGAAGACCACGGCGAAGACCACAAGGACGCCGGGAAGTAACCTCTGCCAAAAGTGGGCATCGAAAAGTCATGGCAGGTAGGCCATGCCGATGCGGAACGTGAACGACGAAGACTTCCCGTCGCTAGTCAAGAGCGGAATTGTATTTGTAGATTGGTGGGCTCCCGGGTGTGAACCCTGTCGCGTCTTTGGTCCTATCTTTGACCGAGTCGCCGACAGGAACCCGGAGGTCGTATTCGCCAAGGTCAACGCGAAAGAACACCCAGACCTGGCGGTGTCCTTTGGCATCCGGGCCATCCCCACTCTCATGATTTTCCGCGAGGGCATTCTGGTCTTTTCGCAGGCGGGGGCCCTTCCTGAAGAAGCCCTCCACGCACTCGCGGTTCGGGTTAGAGATCTGGACATGGAACAAGTGCGCGCGAAGCTCGCCGCGCACAAGAACATACAAAACTGAATTCTTAAAGTGGTGGCTGGGCGCCCTATCCTGTCCGCTTGCTCTGGGCTGCGATGCCTTCCAGCGTGCGATGCCAGAGATAGTGGGCGAGCGCCTCACCCGCGAGGTTGGCGCCTGCAAGGCGCACGTCCTGCAGGTGAAGCAAGACCGGCAGTTTCTGCTGCAAGGCCAAGCGCAAGTCGGAATTCAGCGAGCCCGCCACTGACGCGGCGATTTCATTCAAACGCGCAAGCCCGGGTGTGAGGACATCAACGTCCTGGCCGGCGATCCACGCGAAAAGCTGCCGGGCGCGCTGTCGATATTCCTGCCGCGCGTGTTCCTCGTCGAGCAGTCCGGCGCGCGCACAGGCTTCCCGACAGCGACGCGCCAATCCCATTCGCGCTGCGACGTCCAGTCCCAGCCCGCCAGCGATGGCGTCGGCGGCGCGTACCGCTAGGGCCACGCGATCAACCTGCGCCGTGCCCTGGTCCTCAGCTTCCAAGATGGCCAGGACCAGTTCGCTGCTGGCCTGAAACAGCCGCTCCACGGCCGGCATGAGCGCCGCTCCTCCGTAGCGCGCAGCCTCGCGGAAGTATCCGCCCATCTCCACACTGACCACATCACCGCGAGCGCACAAGGACGCGAGAGCACGCCGCACACGCCGAGAAAACGCTTCGGCCTTGCGCTCGGAACCCGCGTGGCCCCGCACGCGCAGGTGGTGGCGTCGGCCCGGCTGGTCGACGTAGGGCAAGAAGAACCACGCGTCGATCTCTCCTGCGTCGAGCGCGGCCTTGACCGCCGGGCCCACAGCCTCGAAGAGCACGGCGTCCTGGCGCTCGACCGCACCGTAGAGGCGAAAACTGACCCAGTTCTCTGCGGGTGGCGCCTGGGCTGGCGGCGGCACACGTCCCGCAGCGCGGGTTGCCTCGATGGTTGCCGTCAGACCCTCGATTTCATCTCCGTCAGGGACGTGGGCCACAGCCACCACCGCTTCGACGCGACGGCCACCTTCATCTGGCAAGGCTTCGAGGGGCGGCCAGATCTCGAAGACTCGGCCACCAGCGAAACGCGCCAGCTCTGCGCAGGCGCCGGCCGCTCGAAGATCCAGATAGAGCAGCTCGTCGCCCTGGCCTGCCTGCACGGCAGCGGGAACGCGGTTCTCTCGACGCCAGCGCGCGAGCGTCCCCGGACGCGCAATGTCCACGGCGGAAGGAACGCGCCAACTGGCGGGCGCCACCACAAAGCCGTCGAGAACCACGCGCGGCAGGAAGCTCAGCCCGGCGAGCGCACCCCATGAAAACGCCCAGGGTACCTGTTGCCGTGCGAACGACCAGCCCGCCAGCAAGCGATAGACCCCGGACGGCGCCGTGGCTGAGCGCACGCGATGAAGCGGACTGGGTGCGATGGGCTGCGACGTCGAGTCTCGCAGAGTCCACGGTTCCGCAGCGGCGGGGTCAGCCACCAGCGCGAGTTCGGCCGGGGTCAACGCCGCGTTTTCGGGCCAGCCCACCAGCGCCAGCGCAACCTCACGCACGGGCGCATGGGCGCACAGATCCGCCAGCGCGGGCGACGGCGCGTACACCACGTCCACTGCCCTCTCGCCGGGACGCGCCTGCTTTTCCGCCGCGGCCAGCTCGGCCAGCGCTTCGCCCATCGGCGTTCCCAGCGCGCCGGCAAAACGTCCCCAGCTCGCGCCAGCGGGCGCGTGCAGTCCGAGCAACCAGTCCGTGCCCGGCCTCGCGCGCGGCGGTTCGCGGGCTGGCGACAAGAACAGCTCGAAGGTCGGCGGCACGCCGACTGCAGGCACGATCGCATCGAGTGCCGCCGGATCGAGCGTGATCTGGAATTCGCCCGCCGCTGCGGCTTGTGCCACGGCCTCGGCCAGAAACGCGAGCACGTCAAGTCCGCCATCGCCCTGCGCTGGCTCCTCGTCGGTCTCACCCAGCGCGCTTCCATAGCCGCCCGTGGCCAGGGCCGTCAGGTCCAACGCACCCGCGCCGAAAACTTCGACCATGGAATCCAGCCGCTCCGCTACGCCGGCATCGCAAACGCGCTCCGCCACCGGACCAGCCAGTGCTTCCTGCAGACGCAACAAGAGCGGCGCGCATGCTGCTGCCCGCACCACCGCCTGCCGCGAAAGCATCGGCTCGCCACGCGGGCGAATGCAAAGCGTACCCGTCACGTCGGTCGCCGAGTCGTTGGCGCCAGGGAGCTCGGCCAGGGCAGCGCGCGTTCCGGACAGGTCAGTCGGAGAAATCCCCAGCAGTCGCTGGCGGATCGGATCGGCCACAGCCCGGGCTTCGGCTGGAAAGCGCGCCAAGCGCTGGACCAACCACTGCGCCGGCGGCTGTCCCACGATAGGCGGCGCCAGATCGTGGCAAAGAACGCCGCGGTCGACGAGCACAAGCAACAGCTCGTCCACGTCGCCTGCCTCGCCACGGACCGCAGCCTCAACCGCCCGGCTCACCGCAGCCCAGGGCGTCCACTCTTGTACGCTCTCGATCACGGCGGCCAGCACAGCATCCACGTCACTGGAGCGCACCTCGAGGCCGTCGCTGACCAGACCCAACCACACAGCCTGCGCACCCGCAGCCATCAGCGAAGGCGCGATTCGTAGCCGAACAGCAGGACGAATCTCGGGCTCGTCGAGCAGCGCGCGCCCCAGGGCAGCCATGCGCTCCCAGGTCGGCGCCAAGACAGCCTCGACCTCGTCGGTTTCAAGCCGCGTGCGCTGGCCCAGCCTGCCCATGGCCACGCCCGCCAGCAAGCCCGCGGGCGTGGGTCGAAAAGCAGCGCGGCGGGCGTAGCGTGAGAACGCGGCCTCTGCAGCGGAGCCGGAGTCTCGCTGCAGCGCTGTTGCCAGATCCGGGCTGGCCAGTTCCACGGCCATCGCGCCCAAGGGATGCCGCCGCAGCGCCGCCTGCGGATCGCGCAAGGCACGCACGGGAAGAAGAGGTGCGCGCAACAGGCAGCGCGAGATCAAATGGAACGACATAGCCAGGAAAACTACTCCGCGACGGAAAAAGTCGACAGCAGGTGTTCGACGACCAAACACAGTCCGGCCAGGCGCGCGCCACCGCGGCCAGCGCCGTAGGGCCCGGGCGCTGGAAGCTGCATGTGGGGCAGGCAGTCCTCGACGGTGCCAGTGCGTTTCTTCAGAACCGCGCCAGCCAGTGCACGGACGTCGTAGCGCGGCCGGGGCAGAACCACGCCGCCGGCAGCCAAGGTGTCCACGGGAAAATGTCCCCACGACACGATGACGTCGCTGGGCCGCAAGAATGCCTGCCAGCGTGCCGCGAACGATTCCCAGCTTTCACCTGCCAGAAGTGCGCCGCTGTCGAGGCGGATATGGAAGGGCGTGGTCGGTGCCAGGCTGTGGCGCGGGGCGATCACAGCCTCGAAGGTCTCGCCGCTCGACGGCCGACGTGCCAGCCAGTGCACGATCTCGGCTGGGTGGCGCGTGGGCGCGTGGCGCGGCCAGGTGTTGGCCTCGCCGTGCACGCACAGGATATCGGCCCGGCGCTCGCGCAGAACCGTCGGAATCGGACTGCGCGCTGGGCGACTGTTGCGTCGCGAGTGGAGGCGATGGCGGCTGCCCGAGCTGGACTGGGCGTAGCGGATCTGCATCTCCACCATCGCGTGAAAAGGCCGCAGCAAGCTCTGGAAGCGCTCGCGGTCGCCCTCCAGGTGGCCGAGCACATGGGCCAGCGCCTCGATGGTGGCCATGCAGTGAAAGGCGGGCTCGCGCCGGATGGGGTTGTAGGCGCTCTCCTTGGGCGGAGTGAAGCGCAACTGCGGCAGACGCGTGAGCGCCGGATTGGCCTTGAGCAGCCTGTGCGCCTGGCCCCAGGTGCCGTCGACCAGGATCAAGGTCATGGGCTGACCAGGCGCCACGGACTCCACATCGCGCGCCGCCGGCCCTGGATAGATGACATGGCTTTCGCCGCTGGCCAGCGCGGCTTGCACCACCGGGTCGTCAGAAAAATCGATTCCCACGCGCAACACGGCACCTGGCAGACACAGCCGCGCAATGCGCGCGGTGCCGATGCCCACGTCGCGCTCGCGCGGGTGTTGCAGAACGATCACGCGCGTGCGGGTTTGCAAAGGCGTGATATGCGCGCAGTAGCAGACGCTCGTAGGTCGACGGCAACGCTCGCACAGGGCGCGCGGCGCAGGTCCGGCTGGAACGACCGGTGGGCGCCTTGACGAAGCGAAGGGCAGAACAGAGTCGGGCACGGGTCAAGCAATAGTACATGCCACGCGCCCAAGCCAGGACCGGCTACAATGATCGCCATCGTGTTTCTTCTTTGTGCTTGGGCGGCACACGTCCTGCTGGCGGCGCAGACATTGCCGGCCGCGCCCGCTGATGCGGCTGCCTCGACCTGCCCGTCAGCCGCAGCCGCCGTGCGAGCCCTGCTGGCAAGCAATCCGCGCGTGGTCGCCTTCGGCGAGTACCACCAAACAGAGAAGACAGCCCGCATTCCGTCCGCGCTCCGGCATTTCACGAGCGAGATCTTGCCCGCGCTGCGCACGGCCGGTGCCACCGACCTTGTGGTGGAAACCTGGATCACGACGGGCTCGTGTGGCGAGGTGGAACGAAAGGCCGTGGCCCGCGTGGACAGAGCGACCCAGCGCCCGGCCAGCACCGAGAACGAGGTCGTCACCCTGCTCCGACGAGCCAAGCAGTCGGGCATCGAGCCGCGCATCCTGCAGGTCGCGTGCAAGGACTACCAGGCCATCTTTGGCAGCGGCCGGGTGGACTACGACCGGTTGTTGCGCCTCACGCGCGACCAACTCGAAACCCAGATCCGCGCAGCCCTGCAACGACCAGGCAGCCGCCTGGTTGTCAGCTACGGCGGTGCGATTCACAACGACCTGCACCCGTCTGTGGAGCTAGCTCCCTATGCCTTCGGCGATGTCATTGCGCACGCCGTGGATGGGAAATACTTGGAGATCGATCTCTACGTGCCCGAGTACATCGAGAAGGATCCGCTGATTCGTCGCGAGCCTTGGTACCAACAGTACCGTCGCGCCTTTCGTCCCAAGCTCGTGGTGGTCGTCCAGCGCGGGCCCGGATCCTACGCGATCATTTTTCCCCGCCGACGCTGATCAATTTTGGCGGCGGCAGGCGAAGCACCGCTGCAAAGAAGCCGTCGGTGCCGTGGCTGTGTGGATACACCTTCAGGTACGTGCCGTCGCCCAGGCGCAGAGCCCGCTCTTTGCCCCAGATCTCCTTGAGCGGCATGATCACGAAGTCCGGCCTCTCGGCCAGGAATCGCTCGACGACTTCCTCGTTCTCTCGCCGGAGCAGCGTGCAGGTCGCGTAGATCAGCCGTCCGCCAGGCGCCACCAACGGCGCATAGGTCACCATCAACGAAAGCTGCTGCGCCGGAAATCCGTCGATGGTCTTGGGCGCGAGCCGCCAGCGCGCCTCGGGATTGCGGCGCAAAGTGCCCAGGCCCGAGCAAGGCGCATCAACCAGGACGCGATCCCAAGCGCCCCGCTTCGCCTCGGCCGGGAGCTCGCCTCCGTGCACCTCGCGCGCGGCCACGTTGGTCAGGCCCGCACGCCGACTGCGACGGCGCAATTCTTCCAGCTTCTTGCCATTGGAATCGAGCGCCAACATGCGCCCCTGTCCGTCGAGTAGTGCCGCCAGGGCCAGGGTCTTGCCGCCCGCGCCGGCGCAGGCGTCCACCACGCGGCCCCCCGGCGGCGGCGCCACCGCTTCGGCCACCAGCTGACTCCCCTCGTCCATCACCTCGAAAAGGCCATCACGAAATGCCGACAAGCCAAAGGCATTCACGCGCGTCTCGAACAGCAAGCCCGTGGGCGACAGCTCCGTCGGCCGCGCCACCACGCCCTCCTCAGCCAGACGAGCGACCAACTCCTCGCGCGAGGCCTTGACACCGTTGCTGCGCACCGTGAGGGGAGCCCGGGTGTTCATGGCTGCGGTCAAGGCAAGCGCAGCCGTCTCGCCCAGATCCGTCACCAGGCGGTCCATCATCCAAGTCGGATACGACAGCCGCAAGGCCGCGCGATCGATACCCGCGCTATGGCCCAAGCCCGCATCGTCCGCGGTGACCGTCGTGAGATCGACATCGCGACGCAAAATCCGCCGTACGTCGGCCTTGGCCGCTTCCGCGGGCAAGCCGTTGCGCAGCTCATAGACGATGAGCTTCAGTTCCTGCCGGCCAGCCGGCGAGAGCGCCTCAGGCAGGCCGCGTCCCTGCGCCAGCGCGAGCAACTCGTCGACCACGGCCTCCAGCCGTCGCTCCCAGCGCACCAGGCCGTACACCGTCTCGGAGATCAGCCTGCGGTCGCCGCTGCCGAGCTGCCGGTTCGCGCGAAAGGCCGACGCCATGATGTCGGTGAGAAAGCCCCACTCCGCGCGCGCCTCGGCCGCGATCTGCAGGGCCAAAGCACGTGCTTGCCCGCCCAGGCGGCGCATCGAGGCTCCTGCGCTGGCGGACTCATTCATCGGACTGATCTTGCTGACCACTTGGTTCAGTAGCTTAGTCCGAATCCGTAGGGAAAGAGAGGCTCGTAGCTGGCGTCACCCTGGTTGATCGGAATCTGCGCCATGGAACGCGGCCAGGAATGGGACAGCTTGCCGGTGGGCTTGTAGTCACCGAAGAGCACGTCCGCCACACCGTCGCCCTCGCTGCCGGGCAGCCAGACCACCAACAACGCCTGCACGCCGTCGATGGCAGGCTCGATGGGCAAGGGCCGACCGGTGACCAGAACCACCACCACCTTCTTGCCCGAGGCCTTGGCTGCTGTGATCAGGTTGATGTCATCGCGGGAAAGGCCCAGCTCCTTCCGGTCGCCGGCGCCCTCGGCGTAAGGCTCCTCGCCGACCACCACCACGATCGCGTCGGCCGCGTCCGCGCCCCTCACGCCCGGCGCGAAGGAAACCTTTCCCCCAGCAGCGGCCTTCTCGATGGCCCTCAGAATCGTTGTGCCGGGCGTGACGTTGCCCCGCCGGCCAAACCAACCCACGGTCCAGCCGCCGCACTGGACGCCCATGTCGTCAGACTTGTTGCCCACCACAAGGATGCGACCGTTCTTGGACAGCGGCAGCACGCCGTCCTGGTTCTTGAGCAGAACCGCACTTTGTCGAACCGCTTCGCGCGCCAGCGCTCGGTGTTCGAACGAGCCCAGTTGCCCGGCAAACTCCGGGAACGGGTGCTCCCACAGCTTGAGACGCGCCTTCTGCTTCAAGATGCGTCGAACGGCATCGTCAATGCGCGCCATGGGCACGCGGCCCTTCTTGACCAGCGAGCGCAGGCCTGAAACGAACGAGGGGTAGCTGAGCGGCACCATGGCCATGTCCACCCCGGCGTTGATGGCTGCCTCGATCCTGCTGGCGTTGGAACCCGGCAGGGTAGCAATGGCTTCCCAGTCGCTCACCACGAAACCTTCGAAGTGAAGCTCGCCCTTGAGCACGTCAGTGATGAGATGTTTGTTGGCGTGCATGGGAGCGCCGTTCCAGCGCGAGAACGACACCATGATCGATCCGACACCCGCCTTGACCGCCGCTGCGTAGCCCGGCAGATGGATGGCGCGCAGCTCTCCTTCGGAACAGACGGTGTCGCCCTGGTCCTTGCCCTGGGATGTGCCACCGTCGCCGAGGAAGTGCTTGGCGCAAGCGAGCACCCCACCGGGCTGGCCCGGCTCGCCTTGCAGACCCTTGACCATCGCGGCCCCCATCATCTCGGCGAGTTCAGGGGTCTCGCCAAAACCTTCGTAGGTGCGGCCCCAGCGCTCGTCACGAGGCACGGCAATGCAAGGGGCGAAAGTCCAAGGAATGCCAGTCGCCAACATCTCCAGAGCCGCAGCCCGTCCGACCTTCTCGGCCAGCTCAGGGTTGCGCGTGCAGCCCATGCCGATGTTGTGCGGAAATACCGTAGCGCCCCTGGCCAAGGCGTTGCCGTGGACCGCATCCGTGCCCCAGAGAATGGGGATACCCAGGCGCGTGCTCAAGGCTCGGGTCTGCATGGAGGCGACCAGCCTGACCCAGTTCTGGGGCGTGTTGGGCTCAGGCAGCTGCGAGGCACCGTTGAGCACCGATCCAACCGCCAGCCTGCGCACGTCGTCGGTGTTTTTGGCCAGCTTCCAGTCGATCTGGGTCATCTGCCCAATCTTCTCGTCGAGTGTCATCTGGCCGAGCAGTTCCTCGATGTCGGGCGTTGGGACGCTGGCACGGCTCGCAGCAAGCTGACCTGGGGATCGACCCGGCTGCATGCCGACGCAGCCAAGCACTGCGAAGCACGCGGCAACCCAGGCGCCGGAAACGCCCGAGACAGGAAGCAAATCGGGCCGAGAGAATCGCATCGCGAGGACAGTACACCGCTCGGGGCGAAAGCGGGAAGGATCACCCTGCTCGCTACTTGCGATGCACAATCTCCAGGTCGGGTCGTAGGCCCAAGGCCGCGCCATAGCGAAGCAGCCCGTCCATCTCGGCCGTGCCTGGATCCACGGACGCGCGCAACGGTGCCCGCATGAGCGCGTGCTCAAGCAGGCGCTCCGGTCCATGGACATCGCGCCGCCAGCGACTGGTACCACCGTCGAGCACAGGCGAGACAACTGCCAACGCGGCGAGCACGATCGCCGTGACCATGCGAGCGCGGCCCAGGCGGGAAGCCACTGCGGCCGCGCCTGCGCTCAAGGGCACTGCGGCCGCCATCAGCGCCGCAGGTAGACCCGCGCGCGTGGGTTCAAAGGCCGGTCCGCTTTGCGCCGGAGCATGGCCGAGCAGGAGCGCCGTCACCAAGGTGAATCCGAACCAAGACGCGACCAGCGGCGCCCGTCTGAGCAATGCGAAGGTCCCCACTCCGGCCAGCAACAGCCCCACCACACCCAACTCATCGCACAGCTCAATGGCCGTCCCAACTGCCGTGACCTGATCATGCATCCCGGATGGCCACAGGCTGCCGAACAGATGACCGAGGTTCACCGGGATTCCTGAGGCCGCCACGCTGCCCAGCAACGAACCGCCCAGTGCCGCGACGAAGAGCAAAGGTGCCCAGAGCGGCCAGCGGCTGCCCCGGTGCAATTCCCACAGCCACACTCCAAAAGTCAGGGGCCACAACAGCGGACCGGCCAACGCATCCACTCCTGCGGCCAGGCCTGACAAGCCTGCCAACACGAATCCGTGCCTGGCGCCGCCCTGGCCGCGCAGAAGAGGCAGCGCGGCCAACCAAGCCCCGGCCAGGAGCGCCAGCGTAGCCGACGCCGCGCCCGCTGAAGTCGCCGACTGAAATGTGGCCAGCGACAGCCCGCCCGCCAGCGCGGCCCCGGCAGCCAGCCACGGCTCGTAGACAAAATCCCGCGCACCCTGACGAGCGTGCGCTGGCGGGCGCAACGCCGCCAGGAGATCGGCACACAGTCGACCCACGAGCGCGGTCGCCACGGCGGCCCACAGCGCTGCTGCCAGGTTGGCACGAGCCGCGGCATCGCCTAGGGGCAAGGTGCCAACTAGGCGCGAAGCCAAAAGAGCCAACGGCGTGCCCGGCCCCTGTGAGGTGGCGTCGAGTGCAAAAGCCACGTTCGATGCAGCCGCAACTCGATCCAGCCCCAGCGGCGTGCCCGCGACATAGACCACCAGCGACGCCACGAAAAGAGCCGGCTCGAGTGCCGGCCAGGTTCGCTTGTCGCTCATGGACCGATCCAACGCGAAAGCGGGCCGCCTGTCGAGGAGCGATTCATGTCCCCCTAACTTGACGTCAGCGCCCTGGGCGTCTATCCCCAAGAGGGTGCACGTCATTCGGGGCCGCCAGCGCATCACGTCCGACCTGGGGCGTCCGCTGCGCGCGCCTGCGGTGGCCATCGGAAACTTCGACGGTGTGCACTGCGGCCACCGGGCCTTGCTGGCCCTCGCCAGTCGCCTGGCCCACGCGGAAGGTGGTGAGTCCGCAGTCCTGACCTTCGATCCCCATCCCGCGCGATTCTTCGCGCCCGCGTTGGCGCCGCCCATGTTGCTGACGCTGGAGCGTCGCTTGGAACTGCTTGCCGAGGCTGGCGCTGATGCGGTCGTGGTCGAGCCTTTCACATCCGACTTTGCTGCCCTGCCCGCCGAAACCTTCGTCGCCGAAGTGCTGGGCAAGGACCTCGACGCTCGCCACGTGGTGGTAGGCTGGGATTTCACCTTTGGGGCCGGCCGGAAAGGCAACGCAGCCCTGCTCGGCAGCGAAGGCGCGCGCCTGAACATCGGAGTCAGCGTGGTGCCGCCGGTCATGGTCGAGGGGCTGGTGTGCTCGTCGACCAAGATCCGCGAATTCGTGCTCGAGGGCCGGGTGGAAGGTGCGGCCATGCTTCTGGGCCGCCCCTTCGAGCTCACCGGCCACGTGGTCCACGGCGTAGAGCGCGGCCGCACCCTGGGCATCCCCACCGCCAACCTGGATGCAGAAGCCGATCTTCTGCCCAAGCCAGGTGTCTACGCCGCTTGGGCGTGTCGCGTGGACGGCGGCCTGACGCCGCGCCTGCGCGCCGCCGTGAGCATCGGCAGCAATCCCACCTTTGCCGCCGAAGGCCCAGGCGCACCGTCCGCCGTGGTTGTCGAGGCCCACCTGTTGGACTTCGACGGTGACCTCTACGGCGGGCGCCTGCGCCTGGAATTCGTCGGTCGCGTGCGAGCGCAGCGGGTGTTTGCTTCAGCGGATGAGCTGGTGGCCGAGATCAGGCGTGACATCCTCCGAACGCGGGAACTTCTTCCATGAGCATGGAACACCTCTACGAGACTGAGACGATGGCCGAACTGTGCGCACGCCAGGGCCGACTGAGCGAGGCCATCGCCATTTTCCGCGAGCTTGCCGAAACCGCCACCGACCCCGCCGTCCGGACACGCGCCCGCGACCGGCTAACCGGCCTGGAGGCGAGCTGGCAGCCCTTGCGTGTCGCCGAGGTTCCGCCTGCGGACCTGGCTTTGCCCTCCATTCCGGGCATTTCGTTGCTGGTCGGCGACGACCAGGTGACCGTGGCCTGGGCCCTGCCGCCTGAGACCAGCTCGCCGGCTCTCGACGTTCTGGTCCTGCAGCGCACGGCTGGCGGCATCGATCCACAGAAGAAGCTCTTGCCCCTGAGCGAAACCTCGGGCCGCATCGGTCTGCTGCTGCCGGGGGTGCATTCGGCCCTGGCGGCCGCGGGCACCATACGCGACGGCCGCTTTGTGCCCATCGTCCGATCGACTGGCTAGACAGAAGACTTTCTACACCACGCCTTGGTCGATCATCGAATCCGCCACCTTGACGAAGCCGGCGATGTTGGCACCCATCACGTAGTTGGTGGGCTGGCCAAAGTCCTTCGCGGTCTTGTAGGCGGCCTCGTGGATGGCCTGCATGATGCCCTTCAGTTTCGCGTCGACTTCTTCGCGCGTCCACGCCAGACGCATGGAGTTCTGGCTCATTTCGAGACCCGAGGTGGCCACGCCGCCGGCGTTGGCAGCCTTGCCAGGACCGTACAGCACCTTGGCCTTGATGAACTTCTCCACGGCCTCAGGCGTCGACGGCATGTTCGAACCCTCCGTGATGACGGTGCAGCCGTTCTTCAGCAACGTGTCGGCGTCTTTTCCGTCGATCTCGTTCTGCGTGGCCGAGGGGAAAGCCGCGTCGCACTTCACGACCCACGGGCGCTTGCCGGCCACAAACTCGCAGCCGTACTTCTTGGCGTACTCCTGGATGCGGCCGCGGCGCACGTTCTTGAGTTCCAGCACGAAGGCCAGTTTGTCCGGCGTGATGCCCTTGGAGTCGTGGATGAAGCCATCCGAGTCGGACAGGGTGACCGGCACGGCACCCAACTGGTTCAGTTTCTCGACGGTGTACTGGGCCACGTTGCCCGAACCCGACACGATGCAGATCTTGCCGTTGAAGGTCTCCTTGCGCGTCTTGAGCATCTCTTCCGCGAAGTACACGGCGCCGTAGCCAGTGGCCTCGGGACGAATCAGCGAACCGCCCCAGTTGAGCGCCTTGCCGGTGAGCACGCCCACGAACTCGTTCTTCAGGCGCTTGTACTGGCCGAACATGTAGCCGATCTCACGACCACCCACCCCGATGTCACCAGCCGGCACGTCAGTGTCGGCACCGATGTGGCGGAACAGCTCGGACATGAAGCTTTGAAGGAAGCGCATGACCTCGTTGTCCGACTTGCCCTTGGGGTCGAAGTCCGAGCCACCCTTGCCGCCGCCCATGGGCAGTGTGGTGAGCGAGTTCTTGAACACCTGCTCGAAGCCGAGGAACTTGAGAATCGACAGGTTCACGCTCGGGTGCAGGCGCAGGCCGCCCTTGTAGGGGCCGATAGCGCTGTTGAACTCGATGCGATAGCCGCGGTTGACCTGGACCTGCCCCTTGTCGTCGATCCAGGGCACGCGGAACATGAGCTGACGCTCCGGCTCCACGATCCGCTCGAGGATCTTGTTCTGCTCGTACTTGGGGTAGCGGTCCAGACACGGCTGCAACGACTCGAGCACCTCGGTCACAGCCTGGTGGAACTCCGGCTGTCCGGGGTCCTTCTTCGTCACCAAATCGATCACGCTCTGCGCGTAGGACATGTTGCCTCCTGTTGTACGAACCGCTCTTCGCAAGCGGCAGATCGAAGATGAATGTCCCGTATGCTTGGGGTCAATTCCTCGTAACTCCTTGAGACGATTGTGAACCCTCCACGCCGTGGTTGCGGCACTCTGATCGTGAGATGTCGCGTGGGTGGAAACTGGTCCGCGCCTGCCACGCGTGTCAAGGCATTGGCCGCCTTGACCCGCAATGTTATATATATTGGGTGGGCCTGCCATGACTTCGACTGCCCCATCGCCCGCTCCTGAGATCGCCGCGCAGGCCGCGGAGAGCGAACGGCTGCGCCTGGCCGCCCTCAGCGCCTGGGTTCGACTGCTAGCAGGCTTCGCTTTCCTGGGCCTTGGCCTGCTTTGCTGGATCCTGTCCCCTCTCCTATCCTGGCGCGACCCGCTAGTGGCGTTGACCGTCTACGCGGCCTTCTCCGCGATCTTCTTCGCCCTTCGCCACCGCAAAGTGGTGAACGGGATCGCTCTACTTCCGGTCGTGCTGGACCTGTCGGCAGCCTATGTGGTCCTGCGCGCAACAATCGCCGTCTATGGAGAAGCCGGTCCGGTCGTGGCCGGCCTGGGCCTAGGCGTATTCGTCCTCATCGTGGCCTTCGACGGGCTCTCTCTGCAGAGACGATTCGCCGTTGTGGCCACCATCATCGCGATGACCGAAGAGACTCTCCTGCTCCAGCAGGCCAGCGTTTGGCCTCGGCACATGCTGTTCGCCGGCTGCGTGCTCGGTCTCGCCGCCGGGGTTGGCATCATCGTCTTCGAACGAACCAGCCGGCTGGTCCACCAGACGGCCGGCATTGAGGCGGCTCGGCATCAGCTCGCCGACACGCGCGCCCAATATGATCAACTTGCGGGCTTGCAGCGCGACAAGGACAGCCTGGTCCAGCTCATCGTGCACGACATGCGGGGCCCTCTCAGCGCGGCCATCCTGTCGCTCGAGTTCCTTTCACGGGAACTCAAGCGCCAGCGGGCCACGCGGGACATGTTGGAAGCCAGCGAGGATGCCCTCACTTCGTCGACCAACGTGGCCAACATGATCACGCAGATCTTGGACACGACCAAGTTGGAGGAGGGACGCATCACGCTCAACCTAGTGCCCGTTCCGGTGCGTGAGCTGCTCGATCCCGCGCGCCAGCAGGTGCTCTCGCGTGCCCAAAGCAAGTCGATCACAGTCGACGTGGACGCGCCTGACAACCTGTTCGTGGCGGCTGACCAGCGGCTATTCCCTCGGCTTCTCGACAACCTCCTGTCCAACGCCCTCCGCTATTCCCCCCGGGACGGACGCATCCTGTTGGTGGGGACCGAGAGTGGAGGAGAGGTCGTGCTGTCGGTCCACAATACTGGTGACGTCATCCCGATCCCCGATCGGGAGAAGATCTTCGCCAAATTCCAGCAGGGCGAAACCGAGACCCACCGCATGTTCGGCTGGGGCCTGGGCCTGTACTTCTGCCGTCTGGTGGTCGAGGCCCACAGCGGCCGCATTGCCGTGGAGGATGTGGTCGGCTGGCCCACTTCCTTTGTCATCCGCTTGCCGGCTAGCATGCCATCACCGGAGTAGAGGTCAAAGGTGCACCGTTTTGCGCCAGCCGGCATCAAATCTGCGGGACAGTCTCGTCCCGACATGCCCCGCCCCACCCGCACAAAGGAAACGCACATGAGACCACTTCGCTTGTTGGCACCCACCGTGAGTTTCTTGGTTCTCTCGCCGGCCCTGGCCCTAGCCAGCACCTGGGACGTGGACCAGGCCCACTCGACCGTGGAATTCAGTGTCCGCCACATGATGGTCACCACCGTCAAAGGTCAGTTCCAGAAGGTCACGGGCACGGTGATGTTGGACGAAAAGGATGCCACCAAGTCCACCGTGGAGGCGAGCATCGAAACCGCTTCCATCGACACGCGCGAGCCCAAGCGCGACGCCCATCTGAAATCGGCCGACTTCTTCGACGCAGCCAAGTTCCCCGCGCTCACCTTCAAGTCGACCAAGATCGAGAAGGCGGGCAAGGGCAAGTTCAAGGTCACGGGGGATCTCGCCATGCATGGAGTGACCAAGCCGGTGGTGCTCATGGTCGAGGGACCGTCGGCCTCCATCAAGGATCCCTATGGCCGAACCGTCAAGGGCGTGATGGCGACAGGCAAGCTTGACCGCAAGGATTGGGGCATGAGCTGGAACAAGGCGCTCGATTCGGGCGGCTTCGTGGTCAGCGACGAGGTCAAGCTCGAGATAAACGCCGAGCTTACTGAACGGGCGGCCACTCCGCCAGCGCCGGCACCCGCTGAGAAACCCGCCGCTCCAAAGTCTGCAGCCGCCGGCAGCAAAGCGCCGCCCGCGGCGCCCGCCAAACCCAGCAAATAGCCGCGCAGTCACAAGACGAGTGAATATCGGACCTGAGCGGGTATAATTAGAGTCGTAACCCGCTGGCTCGTGAAAAGCATCGTGTCCCTGCCTGACCTCCCCCTAAGAAAATCTGCCGTTGTCGAAGCGGTTGGGGGTGATCGCGCCTTCCGTCGACGTATCATGGAGATGGGTTTGATACCGGGGACCAAGGTTCGACTGGTCGCCGTGGCGCCCCTGGGTGATCCCTTGACGTTGGAACTGCGCTCCAGCCGGCTCTCCATTCGCAAGAAGGAAGCGGCGCATGTCCGCGTCCGGGTATGAGCGAGCGCAGCACCCAGTCAAAATCTGAATCGTCCCGTCCCCTAGTCGCCCTGGCCGGTCACCCCAACACGGGCAAGACGACCCTGTTCAACGCGCTCACGGGAAGCCGCGCACGCGTGGGCAACTACCCGGGCATCACTGTGGAGAGACGCGTGGGCGAAGCGAACCTGGAGGGCGTGGGCCCGGTGGACGTGGTCGACATCCCGGGCACCTACTCGCTGGTCGCGCGCACGGGAGAGGAACAGATCGCTCTTGACGCCATGCTGGGCCTGGTCGGTCAACGGCGGCCCGACGCGGTGGTGATTTGCGTTGACGCCACCCAGTTCGTTCGTTCGTCTCACCTGGTCCTGCAAGCGCAGGAGTTCGGCCTGCCTGTGCTGGTGGCCCTGACCATGACCGATGAGGCCAAGCAAGCCGCGCCTGACCCGGTCGAGATGGGGCGGCGCTTGCAATGCGAAGTGGTCTCGGTGCTGGCGGCCCAAGGCCGCGGTGTCGCCGAGCTCAACGCCGCCCTCGCGCGCCGCCTGCGCAACCCCGACCGGCGAGAGATCTGGCACTGGCAGCCGACGGCTTGGTTGCGCAAGCTGCTGGACCAAACGCGCGCCGCTCTTCCTGCCGAGTGGCCAGCCTGCGATGCCATGGCGCTGTGGGCGCTGATGAGCGTGGAGACCGGCGACGAGCTTCACGGCATCCCGGCAGCCCTGCGCCAGGTGGTCCACCTTCCTTCCGAGGCGCGCAAACACATCGACGACGAGGCCATCCTGGGCCGCTACGCCTTCATGGATGCGACGCTGGCCCCGCTGGGACACCACCAGCCGGACCAAAGCCTGACCGAGAGGGTGGACCGCATCCTCATCCACCCGTGGCTAGGACTCCTGATCTTCTTGCTGCTGATGTTCGCGCTGTTCGAGGGGCTGTTTGCGGGCGCCAACCCCGTGATCCATCTGATTGAAAAGCTCGTGGCCATGGCCGGCGACGGACTCAAGCATGCCCTGCCTGGAAGCATCTTGGCGCACTTCGTGGCCGACGGATTGCTCGCGGGCGTGGGCGCTGTGGCCATGTTTCTGCCGCAGATCCTCGCCCTCTTCTTCTTTCTCGGCCTGCTTGAGGACTCGGGCTATCTGGCGCGGGTGGCGTTCTTGATGGACCGGCCCATGCGCGCCATGCACCTGCACGGCCGCGCCTTCATCCCCCTGCTGGCAGGGTTCGCCTGCGCCGTGCCCGCCATCCTGTCCACGCGGACCATTGAGCGCAGGCGGGACCGGGTGCTGGCCATGATGGTGATTCCGCTCACCACCTGCTCGGCGCGGCTGCCGGTCTACACCCTCATCATCGGATCGCTGTTTCCCGCCCGGCGCCTGGGCGGCGTGCTGCCCACGCAGGGCCTCCTGGTGGTCTTCATGTACGCCTTTGGCATGGCGACCGCGCTCTTGGCCGCGCTCATCCTGTCGCGCGCTCTGCCGCCCTTGCGCTCGCGTCGGCTCCCCCTGGTGCTGGAGCTGCCGCCCTACCGCAGGCCGCGGCTGCGCGACGTGCTGGGCATGGTGTGGGACCGATCGCGACGCTTTGTCACGGATGCGGGAACGCTGATCGTCATCTGTTCGGTGCTGCTGTGGGGATTGCTGGATTTTCCGCGCGAACCGGCGCGACCGTCGCGCGATTGGAAGGCGACCATCGCGCAAGTCGAGGTGACAGCGCGGCCGCAGCTGGAACGAGCCGCGGAAGCCGAGCGCATGCAGCAGAGTTACGCCGGCCGGATAGGCAAACTCATGGAGCCGGCGATCGCGCCGTTGGGGTTCGACTGGAAGATCGGGATTGGTCTGGTGGGCGCGTTCGCGGCCCGCGAAGTATTCGTGGCCACTATGGGTGTGGTCTATGGCCTTGAACCGGACGCCGCCCAGACCAGCCTCACCCTTCGCGAAAAACTGCGGCAGGAGAAACGCCCAGACGGGACGCCGCTTTACACTCCTCTGGTCGGGTTGAGTCTGCTGCTCTTCTTTGCTCTTGCCTGCCAGTGCACGAGCACACTGGCTGCGGTTCGACGCGAAACCGGCAGCCTGCGCTGGCCCCTCTTTCTGTTCGCGTACACCTCGGCGCTGGCTTGGCTGGTCAGCTTTGCCGTCTATCAGACGGGACGCGTGCTCGGTCTGTGAGACGACGGTGCCTGCCGACGCAGCAGCGCCCGCAGCGAAAACCCCGTATGCTTGGCCGTCGGCGAGTGATTCATGCGTCAACCAAGCGTGCGCGAGCCAGCCATTCCCACCGTTGTCGTGAACGCGCGTGGCCGCGCGCGCATCGTCTCGGGGCATCCCTGGGTCTTTCGGCAGGACGTGCTCTCCGGGCCCGCGACCGATGCGCGCCAAGGCGGGCCGGCTCTGGTGGCTGTGCTCGACGAACGACGACGGACGCTCGCCAGCGCGACATGGGCCGCTCTGTCTCCAGTCGCCCTGCGCGTGTTTGAACGGCGAAGCGAGAGCGCGCCTTTGCCGGAGCTGATGGCTCTGGTGACCGAGCGCTTGCAAGCCGCGCTGGCCTGGCGCCGGCGGCTCGCGCTCGATCGCGATGCCTTGCGCCTGGTTCACGGTGAGGCCGATGGCCTGCCCGGTCTCTTCGTCGACCGCTACGCCGATGCGGCGGTCATGCAGACGACGTCCGTGGCCATGGATGCAGCCCGGCCGGCCCTGGCGGCTCTCCTGCAACAGATCCTCGGCGTGCGCGTGGTGGTAGTGCGCGACGATGGATCGGCGCGCGACTTCGAAGGCCTGCCGCGCGTTCGCGAAATCGCAGCCGGCGCTGGTGCGACCGAGGTGGTCTACCGGCTGGGCGAGAATCGGCTGCAGGCCGACCTGCTGACCGACAGCAAGACCGGCGGCTTTCTCGATCAGGCGGACAACCACGCCGCGGTGGCTGCGCTGGCGCCGCCCGGGGCTCGCTGCCTGGACGCTTTTACCTACCATGGCGGCTTTGCCCTGGCCCTGGCGCGACGAAAGGGCCAGGTGCTGGCCAGCGACGAAGACGCGCAGGCCGTGGCGCGCGCCCAGGCCAACGCGGCCCGCAACCACCTGCCCAACCTTGAGGTGCGCCAGGCCAACGCCTTCGAGCTTCTGCGCACCCTGGAAGCCGACAAGCAGCGCTTCGACGTCGTGGTACTGGACCCGCCCGCTCTGGCCAAGCGCCAAGCCGGCGACCATGCCGCCCTCCGTTCCTACCAGGAACTCATTCTGCGCGGCTTGCGCCTGACCAAGCCGGGCGGTCTTGCCGTGACCTGTTCCTGCTCGGGCCGTGTGTCGCGCGTGCAGTTTGACGAACTGGTGTCAGCAGCCGCGGCCCAGAGTGGCCGCTCGACGCAGATCCTCGAACGGCGCGGCGCCGGCCGCGATCACCCGGAGCTGGCCGGCGTGCCGGAGACTGGCCATCTCAAGTGTTGGATCCTTCGTGTGCTGTGATAAGCATCCGCAATGACTTTCCTGACTGCGTTCGTAACCGTGTTGCTGGCTGAGCTGGGCGACAAGACCCAGCTTGCCACCCTGGCGCTGGCGGCCGGCGGCCATGCCCGCTGGCTGGTCTTTCTGGGCGCAGCGCTGGCCTTGATTGCTTCTTCCGCCGTGGCCGTGCTGGTGGGTGGCGCTCTCGGGCAAGTCGTGCCCGCGGTCTGGCTGCGGCGGGGCGCCGGGGTGTTGATGATTGGGCTGGGGGCCCTCTACATCCTGCAAGCGAGCTAGAGAAGGACTAAAAAAACACCCGCACGCCCAAGCGGCCCGAGATGGGAGCCTGGTAGGAAGTCGGCAAGAGGAAATTGGGGTTCTTGGTGACAGGCGCGAGACTGCCATTCGCGTCTGCCGTCGTGAGATTCTTGAGGTCCGCCCTGCTTCCACCGGATAGCGGCGTGACAACGTCCGCCGTGTACATTTGATCCTGGGTCAATACCGTACGCTGGTCGAACAAGTTGAAGATGTCGACGAAAACCTCGGCGGACAGCTGGCCAAGCACGCTGCGCCGGTAGGCGAGGTGCAGGTCAAAACGCGTGACAAAGGGCGTTCGGCCCATGGATCCGCGCGGGAGGATGTATGAGTCGTTGTCTGTAGTGCTCTGGAAGCCGCCCAAAGCGTTGAGTGGCTGCCCCGAACGGCCGACAAAACCCAAACCCGCGGTAAGACTCGAATGAGCAAACGGCTGGGTGTAGTAGCCATCGAGACGGATGAGGTGCGGGCGATCGTTGGGCAGGGGCCCGTTGCGGTTCACCATGATCCCGGGCGCGTCGTATTGTGTGCTCTGGTTGGGATTGCGCTGGTCATTGTCCGCATCGTATAGGCCCACGTAGTTGCCGCGCAGCCGCGACAGGGTGTACGAGCTGGCAAGAAACCAACGGCGCGCGAAGCGCTTGTTCGCGGTGAACTGCACCGCCTGGTAGGTACGCGTGGCGCCCGCAGGGTTGACCACGATGGTAGGACCGTCATCGGGATGGGCCTGATCGTATGTATCCTCGATGGCACGACCGAGCCAGCGGTAGATGAGTGTGGTGCCGATCACAAGATCGCGCAGCACTTCGTACTGTCCGCCCAGCACAACCTCGTCGTTGTAGCTGCCCTTGAGTCCTGGCTGCACGGCTAGCATCGGGCTGCTTGTGATGATCGGACTGGCGCTGCTGAACGAGGACCCGACACTCGACAAGCCACCCACGCCCGCGAACCCGCGGGCGGCCAGGTTCATCGGGATGGATTCGTAGTAGCGGCCGTAGTGGGCAAAGATCTTGGCCCGGCCTTCCTTGCTGGGATCAAAGATCACGCCCACCCGAGGTGCGATGTTGTCGTTGATCGACAGCACTGTGTTGCCCAGGTAGTCCTGCATGCGTTGCATTTCCCAGCGCACGCCCAGGTTGACGGTCAAATGGGAGAGCGGCGAGTAGCTCTCCTGTAGAAAAAGACCGGTATTGTACTGCCGAGTCGTCGCCTGAATCGCGTCCTGGTAGTAGGGCGCTTCCAACAAATCGGACAATGAGTTCAACTGCGAAGCCTGCACCCCTGGGGGCAGCCGAAACAGAGAATAGTAGGTGTTATCGCCCCCAGTCGTGAACACCAGCGCGCGAGCGCCGTCCAGCCCAGAATACCAGATCTTGTCTCCATATTGGACAAGCTCGCCGTCGAAGCCGTACTTGAGCTCGTGCAGCCCGGCGGCGTGAAAAATGTTGGTGCTCTTGAGCTGTCCCGCCAGGCGGAAGGCATTGATGTCCTCCATCTCGCCGTACCCGCCCGATTGGTAGCCATACACCGCACAAGGATTGAAACCGGTAGCAAGATTTGCCGCACACTGGCCCGCGACGCTGGGGTTGAACTGTGCCAGCGAGGCCGCAGTCGTGTCCCATTCGACATAGTTCACTTGCGCCGCCGCGGGGAAAACCGGGCGATTGCTGAATTGTTCAATGTGCATGCCCAAAGTCGCGTCCAAGCGCCAACGCCGGTCGAAGAAGGCCGCGGTCCAGCGCGCGGTTATGTCATTGGTGCGCGTCTTCTCGTTGGACATGTTAGCCACATAATCCATGTTGGCTCCCGGCATGTACTGCTTTTGCGAGTAGATCCCGTACAGGCTGAGACTGAGTGTCTGCTCGGGCGTCAGTTTCCAGGTGAGTTTGCCGGCGTAGTGTTGGTTGGTGGTCTGGCCCGCGTAGCTGTTGCGATACAGAGGAACAGTTGTCGGGGTGCCGTCGGGATTGTTGGCCTGGTTCCCGTCAAGCTGACCTGTGCTTGGATCGACGTGCTCGACGAATCTGTCAGCATACTGAACCAGGTGGTTGTGGATAATCTCGGGGGCGTAACCCACCCAGAAAAACAGCTTGTTCTTGATGATCGGTCCCCCCACCTCGGCGCCGAGGGTGGTGGTGTAGTCGGGCTCGGTCACGCCGGTCAGCGAGGAACCGCGGCTGGCGATGCGTTGCTGGCCGCCCGAAAACGCCCCCGGTGACAGATAAGAAAAGGCGCTGGCATGCCACTCGTTGCTGCCTGACTTGGTGGCCATGTTGACCACGCCACCCAGTGCACGACCGTATTCAGCGCCGTAGCCCGCACTGACGATTTCGACCTCGTCAAGAAAGGGGACGAACAGGTTGGTTCCGAGCGCCCCGTTTTTCAGAGACGTGATGTTGAGTCCGTCGAGATAGTAGGTGTTTTCCAGCCCAGTTCCGCCCGACAGAACCAGTCCCGTTGCATCCGATGTAGCTCCGGGCGCCTTTTCCAGCAAGTCACTCACGCTGAGGCCATTGGGCACGTTCGCGGCGAACTCACTGTTCAACGTGACACCGACGCGGGTCGAACCCACGTCGATGGCCGGCGCCCGTTGCGTGACCGCAATGGTCTGCACCGCCTCGGGCGCCGACGGCAGGCGGGCGTTGACCCTCACGGTCTGGTCCATCAAAACCGTGGCGGACTGCTCGATGGCCACAGCACCACGGAAGAAGCGAACCAGGTAGTCGCCGATGGGCAAGCCACGCAGCTCATACTGTCCTTTGGCGTCCGTCAGGGTGGCCTGGTCGCCCTGCGGTCCCGAAACCACCACAGTCACGCCGTCAAGGGGCTGGCGCGTGTCCTGGTCAACCACGCGGCCGACAATCGCGCCGGCAGTGGGACTGGCTATCGCCGAGCCGGGCCACGCCAGCGTGGCGACGACCGCGGCGGCGAACCCTCGCCAAGCGTAGCTCTTCCTGCTAGTCATGGGGCTTTCTCAGTTGGACGGATTGTTCGGTGCTCTAGGCAGACTTCGGCAGAATTGTATCAGTTCCTGACCCTCTCGGCGCTGGGGGGCCGGCAGAGACCGTCAAGGTGCCGGATGAGGGCCGTCTTGGGTGTAGTGAAAGTAGTCAAAATCGGCGACGCCGGCAGCCGTGGCCGTGCTCAGGTTGTAGGAAAAGAGACCGAACTTGATGCCCTCGAACCAGGTGCGTCCCACGGTCACGCTCCCCCCCAGCGCCGTGAACGCCACGCCATCGGTCGAGTAGGCGAACGAGATCTGCGACGACGCGCTCATGCTGGCCTTGAGGTACACCGTGGTGGCCGTGAGCGCGGGTCCAGTCGTGTAGGTGCCGTTGATGTTGGCGCGCACGGTGCCCTTGCCAGCCGTGTTCACCACACCGATCCAGCCGTAGGTTTGTCCGAACAGCGTGATTCCGGCGCGCTGCCCGTCGACCATCCCCGAGGTGTCCAGCGAGGTGACAGCCGATGCCACCTTGCCCATGGCCAGTTGCACGACCGTGTTGTAGGCGAAAATGATGCTGTCCTCGACGAACGGCACGCTGCCCGACGCCGCGCTGGTGCCACTCTTGTTGGCGATCGGCCGGGCCGAGAGACGCAGCCAACCCGGGCGCGCGCTCAGCGACCATTTCGTGTCGTCAGGATTGTGGTTCCACAGCCACTGCACGCCGAGGTCCGTGCCATCGAATTCGTCCGAGCTGGCTGGAACCGCGATGGGGAATGTGGCGCCCACGTCGGGTTTCTTGGGTTGCGCGACGGGCTCGCCGATTCCGTTGCCGTCCAGGTCCACGCCGATCTTGGGCCAGTCATCGGTTCCCCATTGCGCCGGTTCAAGATGCGCAATGCGGCCCCAGCCGCCGTTCTGCTGGAAGTGGTAGAACCATGATTGTCCACTCGGCAGATCGATCCACGATCCCTGGTGTGGCCCATTGATGGCAGTGCTGCCCTGCTCGAGAATGGTCTTGCTCGTGTAGGGGCCGAGTATGGCGGACGAGCGCCACACCACCTGATAGCCAGCGTCGATTCCGCCCTCGGGCGCAAAGATGTAGTAGTAGCCGTTGCGCTTGCCCAGCTTGGGTCCTTCCAGGGTCGGGCCGTTGGCCACGGTGGTCGTCGTGCCGAGCAATTGCTTTCCGTCCCAGCTCATTTGCTGAAGGATGAGGGGTCCAGCCCCGGTCTGGCTTCTGATGAGATAGGCCTTTTCCCCATTGGGACCGTCGCCGCCGGCGTTGGCCACGTCGTCCCAGAACGGGCAAGGATCTTCCCAGCCAGCGACGGCCTTTACCACAAACCAGGGATCCCACGGCCCGGCCGCGTCGGCGGTTGACGTCATGATCAGCCCCTCGGTTGGTGTCGTCACGTAGACGTAGAAACGGCTGTCGTGGTAGCGGATGGCCGGCGCCCAGGTACCGTCCTGGTAGGCCTGGCCGGGTGTGTTGTAGCGCGGGTCGATGTCCAGTCTGCGGTAAATGCGAGTCAGCAGCGTCCAGTTCACACCGTCGCTGGAATGCAAGACGGGCATGCCCATGAAGTGGTGCGACGCCGCGATCATGTAGAAGTCGCTGCCAACGACAATGACGTCCAGGTTGTTGTAGTCCGCCCACAGCACCGGGTTCTTGAAGGTACCGTCGCCTTGATCGCCCCATGCACCGGGAACCAGGACCGGCGAGACGGAAGTCGATCCGCCCGCTCCACCGGACGCACTCGTGGTGCCGCCGCTGCGTCCGCCAGAAGCCGCTGTGCCGCCCGAGCCGCCCGGGCCGGTCGCGCCGCCGATGCGGGTGCCGCCAGCCGCGCTCGACACGCTGCCGCCTGATGTGCCGCCAGCCGCGCTGGACCCGCCGCTGCCACCCGACTTGCCGCCGCTCGCGCTCGACACGCTGCCGCCAGACGCCGTTCCTCCGCTCGCGTTCGAGACGCTGCCGCCCGATGCCCCGCCGGTCGCGCTCGATGCGCTGCTGCCCGTGACACCGCCGCTGGTGCTCGAGACGCTGCTGCCCGATGCCCCGCCGCTCGCGCTCGATGCGCTGCTGCCCGTGGCACCACCACTCACACCGCCACTGCCGCCCACGCCGCCCGAATTGGGCTGTCCGCCGGAACCGGACGTCGACGCATCTGGCCCGCTGGTGCTGGTTTTGGAATTCGCCCCGCCGCAGGCGCTCAGACACACGGCAGTGACAACTGCCAGCCAGTGACCGCGACTCAAAAAAACGGCAGCAAGCCTTTCGCTCATGAGAAACCTCCGGCCAAGTGTACTCCCGTTGCAAACGCGTGTGACTGTCGCCTGCGAGGCGTTCACGCGAGGCTCCATGTTCATCCGTGGCCAGCCCGAAACACTTGCGGTGGCGACTAGCGTTTCGGGCTGAAGGCCACTGCAACGATACCGGCCACAATGAGAACGCCGCCCACGAGACCGAGAGGGCGAATGGGCTCGGCCAGCAGCCACGCGGCGAGGAACAGCGTCGCCACCTGCTGGCCCTGCAAGCCCAGCGCGCCGAAGGCGGTGTCCACGTGACCGAGGCCCCAGCTATTGAGCAACCAGGCCACAAGGTGCACCACCAAGCCCAGCCCGATCAGGCTGAGCCAGGCGCGGCCCGAAAATCCGCCCCACGCGTCTCCAGCGGCCATCGACGCCACCGCGAAGCAAACAAAGGATGACAGGGTGAACCAGAACATCGCCTGGCGGGCTTGCAAGGTGTTCCGACTGCGTCCCAGCGACAGGGTGAAGCCGGCGTAGCAGAAACTGGCGAGAATGGAGAGGGCTTCGCCATGTCCGTCACCCACGCGCGCGCCCTTGGCCAAGGCCAGCACCAGCGCCCCAGCCAAGCCGAGTCCCTGCCCCAGCCAACCCAGCCAGCGGTAGCGCAGTCCCAGTGCCAACACCGAGAACAACGCGACCCAAATGGGACACAGGCCAGCCACGATGAAAGTGGCATTGGCGGCACTGGTCAGCCCCATGGCCGTGTGCCAGCCCCACACATCACAGAAGAAGAACACGCCAGCCAGGATGGCCCACAAGCGGCCGTTGCCCGCGCCCAGGCCATTTTCGCCTCGGGCGAGCCAATAGGCGCCTGGCAGCGCAAAGAGCAACCGGTAGGCGCCCACCGTGAGCGGCGTGGCTCCGCCGGCCACGGCCCATTTTACGAAAATGGCTGACAATCCAAGGATGCTCGCGCCCACAACCACCGCGCTCATGCCCAGCCAGGTCGGCGTGCGCGACGAGTCGGGGTGGCGGACAGAACCCTCGGCCAAGCGGCCTACCAGATAACGACAGGCTGCTGAACGTCGACGATCTTGAAACAGGTCGCGCTCGGCTGCGACCACCTGAGCATGTTGTACCAGAACTGAGCGATCTGATAGTCCTCCTCGGGCAGAAACCCCGCGCAGGTCGGATCATTCTCGCTGGAGTTGCCCTGCCCAGTCCATTGGCTGGTGTAGGTAATCCATTCGTCGGCATAGACCAGCACGTGCCCTTTTCCCACCAGCTTGCCCACCAGTGCATTCTTTGGCCCATCCACAGTTGCCGCCACATGCGCGTCGGCAGGAGCATTGATGGAGCGACCATTGTCCAGGCCCACCCAGGTGACGTTGTTGCTGAGGTTGGCGATGACTGGATCGGTCCTGTTGAAGGTGGACAGCGTGTTGGAGTGGGCGCACCCGCAAGCGCGCCAGTCCATGCAGGTCGCGTAGATCCCGTCCATGTTGTACGAGATGCCGGAAAAGGCGATCAGTTGATTGGTGGGATTCACTTCCCGGCCGTCGCCAGTGTAGCTGGTGAGCGTGATGAGACCGCCCCCTTTGTTTTCAACCCAGTCTTGCATGGCCGCGACTTCCGAATCAGCAAACGTCCAGAATGGCCCCGTCAACGAATCGTCTGACAGCGAAGCCAATATGATGACGCCGTAGGGAGCGAGAAAATCGGGAGTGAGCGTGGGCTTGTCGGTGTAGTTGTCGACCTTCGCGGTACCGGCGCTGCTTGAATTCAGCCACTCTTGCAAAGCGGTGTCGCTATCTCCGTTGGGATCGGCGCCCCACTTGCCAGGTTTGCCGATGACCGCCACCGACAGCTCAGAACAATCGCAGCCCTCGCCATCGGTACACGGGACGATCTCTGTGGTGCCGCCAGCGGCGCCGCCGGCCGAGGCCGCGCTTGACGGAAGGGTGGCGAGGAGAAAACCACCGGCTCCGATGCTACCAACAATTGACGGCTGGCCCCCCGCACCTGAAACCCCAGTCTGCGCGCCGCCCTCGGAAGGCGACGCTGCGATTACGCCAGCAGAGCATCCCCCCAACGCGAGGCCAAGTGCCGCCAGCGCCAGGCAGGATACGCCGCGCCCTGATGATCTTGTCTTGGGCATGTGGCTTAAGTGAACCAGATTCTTCGTCAGGGTCAATCACTTCCAGGTCATCCCGATCCGCGATGGCACCCTTGCCCTCCAGGCAAGTGGTACACTTGGCCCTATGAAGCTCGTGATTGAACTTGAGCGCGAGAATGACGGGAGATGGATCGCGGATGTTCCCGACCTGCCTGGCGTGCTCGCGTATGGGATCTCGCGAAATGACGCTATTGCGCATGCCCAGGCGCTCGCCCTCAGAGTTCTGGCGGATCGAATCGAGCATGGTGAGAGCGGGCCCACGCTGCTCGACGTTTCATTCAAGGCGGCGTGACCACCTGGGATTCAGTCAAGGCGCGACGGCTTCTCGCGACCCTTGAACAGATCGGTTGGACTGTCACGCGACAGTCCGGCTCGCACCGAACACTCGCGCGCTCTGGTTGGGCGAACTTCGTCTTCGCGTTCCATGACGACGAGGAGATAGGCCCCAAGATGCTCGCCAGGATTGCCAAGAAGACCGGCCTTAAGCCGGAAGATCTCTGACCGACAGTACCAAGAAAGCGCCCCCTTCCGATCGGATACGAAAGCCTTCCATGAAACAGTTCCTGGCCACGCTTCACGTCAGCACCCAGCGCAAGCGCGAGCTGGTGGACATCACCGAACAGGTGCGCGAAGAAGTGCGTCGCTCGGCCATCAGCAACGGCATCTGCGCGCTTTATGCCCAGGGCGCCACGGCCGCGCTGATGATTCAAGAGAACGACGACCCGAACATCACCCTGGACGTGCTCGATTGCTTGGAAGGCATCGCCCCACAGGGCCGCTGGCGCCACGACCGGGTCGACGACAACGGTTCGGCGCACATTCAAGCCGGCCTCGTCGGCCCCAGCGAGGTCATCCCGATCCGCGATGGCAGCCTCGCCCTGTCGACCTGGCAGAACATCTTCCTGTGCGACTTCGACGGCCCGAGAAACCGCCGAACGGTGATCGTAACGATTCAGGGAGAGTAGTGCCTCCCTGAACACGTCGCTGGCGCCGGCCTTGCGGGAGGCTACAATTGCGCGCGTTGGGCTCGCGCCGATGTTGCAAGTGAAAAGGCGCGTCCGAAAAGGAGAAACCATCCATGCGAATCAAGTTTGCCATCTCGTGCGTGGCGATTGCCCCGGTGCTGCTGTCAGTCGCCCTTCCCCGAACCAGTGCCGCGCAAGTGAACCTTCAGGTGCAAGTCGGCGTACCGACAATCCGCTTCGAGACCGCACCCGCGCTGGTCGAAGTCAGCCCCGGCATACAGGTGGTGCCAGAATACGAGCAGGAGGTCTTCTTTGTAGACGGCTGGTACTGGCACCGCGCGGGCCGAACGTGGTACCGCACGCGCGACCACCGCGGCGGCTGGGTCGTGGTTCACGGGCGAGAGGTCCCACGCGGCTTGGTGCGCATTCCCCCCGGCCGATACCGGCACTATCACGCCGAGGGTCCGCGCATGAACGAGCCGCGACGGGAGATGCGAGGGCACCATGGCGAGGCCCAGATCCAGCGAAGAGAACACGCGGAACACAACGATCGCGGCCGCTCCGACCGCCACAGTGATCACCAGGAACACAGGGAACAACACCGGGAACACGGCGAATCGCACCACGGACACCGCTAGGCGGGTTGGCTGTCGGCTATTCAGCGTCCGCTCTCCACCAGTCCATGTCCTGAACCGCGGGACGTGCGGCGTTCGCAGCCCAAAACCCAGCGGCCCTGCAGTGTTTCCTTATCGTGTTATCAAGCATTCTCGCCGGCCCATCCGGGGCTCGCGCCGCCCGACACGAAGTCCCCACCAAATCCAACACCGCGAAATCACGCTCAGCCGTTCCGCGTCTGCACCCGACAGCTTGCGAGACTCTCGCAGGGATATTACGGTGTCCTTCGCAGCTGAATAGAACGTTCGGCTGACCACGGAAGTAGGAACAAGACACGATGATCCAGCTTGAGGCAACCAGTCAATGACTCCGTTGCGCGTGGCCCACCTTGCGCTCTGGGTGGCGGACCTCGATCGGATGCGCGAGTTCTACGTAGGAGCGTTGGGTGGCGTGAGCGGTCCTATGTACGAGAACCCGCGGACAGGCTTCCGCTCGTACTTGGTCACGTTCACGGATTGCCGAATCGAACTGATGTGGGAGCCAAAGTATGGCCGCAATGGACATGAGGCTGCGGGCCTGGGGTACGCGCACGTCGCCATGTCCACCGGCAGTCGTGCCGGAGTTGACCAGTGCATTGCGGAGCTAGGAGAACGCGGTATTCGTGTGGTAGGGGTGCCACGGGTCACAGGCGATGGGTATTACGAGGCCGTCATCGAAGACCCCGAGGGCAATCGCATTGAGCTCGTCGAATGAGCGGGCAGCCGAACATGCCGTTGCAGCTGGCAATCCCGCCGCCGGGACATCGGTGTAGAAACGAGGGGCCGATTCGGCGGCGGGCTTGCTGCTGAACGGCAAGGCGTTCGACGGGCGCAAGCATGATCGGCATTCTAAGACGTTTGTTCGGCCGCGCCACCCAGGCTCAAGGCTGGGATCTTCGAATCAAGCGGCGAGGCCGAGGTGGTCCCATCGTCTACGCCGAAGGCGAGCGCGTGATCGAGTTCGACTTCGAGCTCGGCAACGCGGGAATCATCTACTGTCCATCGGCGAAGTCTTGGGACCAGGACTTCCCGTGGGCCGCGGGCAGAAGGAGCAAGATCATCGAACGTGTTGCATGCGAATTCGTCCGACGAGAATTTGGCGGCTATCACTGGGCTTTTGCAGAGGGACGCGACGACACGGTGTTGGTGACGAAGCCGGTCTCGTAGGGCGCCGCCATAATGCCGTTGCAGCTGGCAATCCCGCCGCAGCGACATCGTGTAGAATCGAGGTGCCGGCTCAGCGGCGCCCCTGCTGCTGAACGGCAGATCTAAAGCCGTTGAAGCTGACGCTCGGCCGCGGACGGCCGCCCGCAGCCTAACGGCAGGGCGTTCGGCGGACGAGGACATGTTATGAGACGAGATCTCACAAAATCGCAGCGACGGCGCATCCGCGAACTCGCGGGGATTGCCTATGCCCGGAAGCTCTCTCGGGAGCTGACGGTCCTAGAAAAGGAGTTCGCGCGGTGGCGTAGCGGTGCGATCACTGCCCATGACCTGGACCAGAGGATCCATGAGTTCCACCAGGGCCCCAACCGTCAGCTCTTCACGACGTACACTGGCGGCGCAATCGAGCTGGCCGTGGCCGCCGCTATCGCCAACGGAGTAATCAGCGAAGCCGAGGCTGGCCCCGAAATGTTGGAGATCCTTCGCGGCGGGATCGAGGTTACTCGCTGGTGCTCGAAAGAGGAGGACGACGATGATTCCGGCGAAAAATAGCAACGCAGCAGCGCCGCCCGACACGGCTCCGTCCCGTTTTGATCTCAACGCCGCCGACTGGGACTCCAACCCTGACCGAGCGGCGCTCGCCATGGCCGTTTCAAACTGCATCCGAGAGTCCCTGCCCCTCGACCCATCCATGCGCGTGATGGATTATGGAGCGGGAACCGGCCTCGTGGCCCTGCAGATGCTGCCGGTGGTCGGCGAGGTGGTGGCCGTCGACACATCACGCGAGATGCTGAAGGTGCTGACGCAGAAGCTGGTCGCCGCGAAGATTCGGAAGGTGACGACGGCCCATTGCGATCTGCAGCGCGAGCCGTTCACCGGAGCGGCATTCGATGTGGTCGTCAGCTCGATGACGCTTCATCACATCAAGGACGTCGCGGTCGTTCTCGGACGGCTCCACGCGGCGCTCAAGCCGGGCGGCTGGCTTGCTGCTGCCGATTTGGATCCGGATGGCGGAACTTTTCACCCCGATCCGACGGGTGTCGAGCATCCGGGATTTGACCGCGCGTGGTTGAGACAGCTGATGATGAAGATCGGCTTTGTGAACGTGTCGGATCGTACCGCCCACCGCCTTGCAAGGGAGGGCGCCGGAGGCGTGGTGCGGGAATATGGCGTCTTCCTGATTACCGCACAGAAGGGCTGAGCCTGGCGGCGGAGTGCCCGGGGCTCGCTCTGAGAGCGATGTTGGTTGGGCTCTCCTATTTCGCCGCTATTTTCAATCTGCGCACCCCGTCTGCGCGCGACTGCGCACCCGCCCGGAATGCCGACGAACCCACCCCGAGTCGTGACGAACTGGCCCGGATCGCGAACCAAGCGGCCCGGAATGCCGACCAGCATACCCGGATCGCTGGCGGGCTTGCCCCGAGCGCGAACCGGCCCGGCCGGAATACTGGCGAGGCCGCCCGGAATGGTGACGAACCCGCCCTGATCGCTGTCCGGCCCGCCCGGAGCAGGCGGTAGAGGCCGGAGTGCGCCCCAACTGACCCGGATCGTAGATGGCCGCGCCCGGACTGACGACGAAACGACCCGGATCGCACCCGACTACAGCAAGACCGTCTCGCCCATGAGCGCGCGGTCCACGCCGCGCGCCGCTTGTCTCCCTTCCATGATGGCCCAGACCACCAGCGACTGGCCGCGCACCATGTCGCCGGCGGCGAACACGCCGGGGATGCTGGTCTGCTGATATTCGTCGACTGCCACGTTGCCGCGGCCGTCGATATCCACGCCCAGCTCGGTCAGCAGGCCCTCGCGCTCGGGACCAATGAAGCCCAAGGCCAGCAGAACCAGATCGGCGGGCAGGGTGCGAATCGTGTCCGGGAATTCTTCGATCTTGGGCGGCCGCCGTTCGGGCTGGGGCACGAAACGAATGTTGGCGATCTCGATGCCTTGCACCTGGCCATGCTGGTCTCCCAACATGCGCTTGGTCTGCACGGAAAACAGCCTCGGGTCCACGCCGAACTCCGCCTCTGCTTCTTCCTGCCCGTAGTCGACGCGATAGATCTTGGGCCACTGTGGCCAGGGGTTGTCCATGGTGCGCTGGGCGGGCGGCCGCGGCAGGATCTCCAATTGGGTGACGCTCTTGCAGCCCTGGCGAAGCGCGGTGCCCACACAGTCGTTGCCGGTGTCGCCGCCGCCGATCACGACCACGTGTTTGTCGCGCGCATGGATGGGGCTTCCGTCCGCGCTACCGGTGTCGAGCAGACTGCGGGTGCTGGCAGTAAGAAATTCCATGGCGAAGTGAACGCCACGCAGGTTGCGTCCTTCCACTGGCAGGTCGCGCGGCTTGGCGGCGCCACCGCAAATGACCACGGCATCGTGACTGGCGCGCAGCTCGGACACCGGCATGGTCTTGCCAACCTCGACGCCGGTGCGGAAGCGCACGCCGGCCTCCTCCATCATCTTGACCCGTCGATCGACCAGGCTCTTGTCCAGCTTCATGGCAGGAATGCCGTACATGAGCAGGCCGCCCACACGGTCGGCGCGTTCGTACACCGTGACCAGATGGCCGGCGCGGTTCAGTTCTTCGGCGCAGGCCAAACCCGCTGGGCCGGAGCCCACCACGCCCACGGTCTTGCCCGTTCGCTGCGTCGGCGGCTGCGCGACTACCCAGCCTTCGTCAAAGCCGCGGTCGATGATGGCGCACTCGTTGACCTTGATGGTCACCGGCGGCGCGCTGATGCCGAGCACGCAAGACCCCTCGCAAGGGGCTGGACACACGCGGCCAGTGAACTCGGGAAAATTGTTGGTCCGGTGTAGCCGGTCAAGGGCCTCCCGCCAGCGTCCCTTGTAGATGAGGTCGTTCCATTCCGGAATCAGGTTGTGCAGCGGACACCCGATGGTCAGCCCGTCGACCAGAATGCCGGTGTGGCAGAAGGGCACGCCGCAATCCATGCAGCGCGCGCCCTGCTCGCGCATGCTGTCCTCGGGCAGGTGACCGTGAAACTCACGCCAGTCTCGAAGTCTTTCACGGGGGTCGCGGTGCAGCGGTGTGGCGCGTGGGTATTCAAGAAAACCTGTTGGTCGTCCCATCTCTTACTTCCCGTGCACCTGCGCGCCGTCCTTGGCGTTGAGCTGAAAGGCCGCCATCTCCGCTTCCTCCGGTGACAGGCCCTTTTCGCGCATGAGCTTCTGCGCCGCCATCACCCGGCGATAGTCATCGGGGATCACACGCACAACCAGCGGCTTCCATTGCGCCCAGTGGGCCAACAGATCCTGCGCGCGCAGGCTCCCGGTGAATTCGGCGTGCCGCCTTATGAGGCTCAACACCAGCTCGGTCTCCTGGGGATCGTCGAGCGGCCCCAGCCCGACCATTTCCAGATTGCAGTTGGATTCCAGTTGGCGCTGCTCGTCCAGAACATAGGCAACACCGCCTGACATGCCGGCTGCGAAGTTGCGTCCTGTGGGACCCAGGACGATCACCCGGCCACCCGTCATGTACTCGCAACCGTGGTCGCCTACGCCCTCGACCACCGCGCTCGCGCCGCTGTTGCGTACGCAGAAGCGCTCGCCCGTCATGCCGCGAATGTAGGCCTCGCCGCTGGTCGCGCCATAGAGCGCCACATTGCCGGCAATCACGTTCTGCCCGGGCGCAAAGCCCGCGTCGAGCGGTGGGCGCAAAATGAGCTTTCCACCCGACAGGCCCTTGCCCAGGTAGTCGTTGGCGTCGCCTTCCAAGACGAAGGTGATTCCCTTGGGCACGAAGGCCATGAAGCTCTGCCCGGCCGATCCCTTGAAATTGATCGAGATGGTGTCCTCGGGCAAACCCTCGCTGCCAAAGCGACGCGTGACCTCGCTACCCAGGCGCGTGCCCACCGTGCGCTGAGTGTTGCGCACAGGGAGAGTCGCCGTGATCCTGCGGCCCGATTCGAGGGCTGGCCGACACATGGGGATGATGGTGGTGTCGTCGTATTCTTCTGCGACTTTGTGGTTCTGCGCGTGCAGGCAGCGTGTGCCCACGCCATCCGCATGCGGCGGTTGGTACAGAACCGCTGACAGATCCACGCCCTTGGTCTTCCAATGGTCCACTGCGTGCCGGATGTACAGGCACTCGGTGTGGCCCACCATTTCGTTCAGCGTGCGGAAGCCCAGCTCGGCCATCAGCTCGCGCACCTCCATGGCCACGAAGCGCATGAAGTTGACCACGTGCTCGGGCTTCCCGGCGAAACGCTTGCGCAGCTCGGGATCTTGCGTGGCAATGCCGACCGGGCAGGTGTTGAGGTGACACACGCGCATCATCAGGCAACCCATGGCGACCAGAGGCGCAGAAGCAAAGCCGAACTCCTCGGCGCCCAACAGTGCGCCCACCACCACGTCCCAACCGGTCTTGAGCTGGCCATCGGTCTCGATCGCCACTCGGCTGCGCAGATCATTGAGCAGCAGCGTCTGGTGCGTCTCGGCCAGGCCCAGCTCCCAAGGGCCACCCGCGTGCTTGATGCTGGACAGGGGCGATGCACCCGTGCCGCCGTCGTGTCCGCTGATGAGAATGACGTCGGCCTTGGCTTTGGCCACGCCCGCGGCCACCGTGCCCACGCCCACCTCGGCCACCAGCTTCACACTGATGCGCGCCTTGTTGTTGGCGCACTTCAGATCGTGAATGAGCTGGGCCAAGTCCTCGATCGAATAGATGTCGTGGTGGGGCGGTGGCGAGATCAACCCGACCCCGGGCGTGGAGTGGCGGACCTTGGCGATCCACGGATACACCTTAGCACCGGGAAGCTGCCCGCCCTCGCCCGGCTTCGCCCCCTGGGCCATCTTGATCTGGATCTCGTCGGCGCTGACCAAGTAGGGGCTGGTCACGCCGAAGCGGCCTGAGGCCACCTGCTTGATGGCGCTGTTCATCGAGTCGCCGTTGGGCAAGGGCACCCAGCGCGCCGGATCCTCGCCGCCCTCGCCGGTGTTGCTCTTGCCGCCCAGGCGGTTCATGGCGATGGCCAGGGTTTCGTGCGCTTCCTTGCTGATCGACCCGTACGACATGGCGCCGGTCTTGAATCGCTTGACGATGTCCTCGACCGACTCCACCTCGTCGAGGGGCACCGCCGGTCGCGGGTGGCGCAGCTCCATCAGACCGCGCAAGGTGGCCAGATTCTTGGACTGGTCGTTGATGAGCTGCGCGTACTGCTTGTAGACCTCGTAGCGGCCGGTGCGCACCGCCGCCTGCAACTTGGAGATCGATTCAGGGTTGAAGAGGTGGTGTTCGCCTTCACTTCTGAATCGGTACTCGCCGCCCGGATCGAGCCCCGCTTGCGGCAAAGTCCGGTTGGGAAACGCCCGGTGGTGCTGGCGCCGGACCTCCTCGGCGATGCCGCCCAGGCCCAGCCCGCTGATGCGGGAAGCAGTGCCGGCGAAGTACTTGTCGACCAGCGAGGCATGGAGCCCGATGGCCTCGAACACCTGCGCCCCGTGGTAGCTCTGCACCGTCGAGATCCCCATCTTGGAGATGACCTTGACCAGTCCCTTGCTGATGGCCTTCGCGTAGTTGGTGCGAGCCTTCGCCCTATCGACCCGGATGACCCCTTGGCCAGCCAGGGTTTCGATGACCTCGAGCGCCAGGTAGGGGTTGACGGCACTGGCGCCGTAGCCGATGAGCAGGCAGAAGTCGTGCACCTCGCGTGGCTCGCCACTCTCCACCACCAGGCAGGTATGCGTGCGCGTGCCCGCGCGCAGAAGGTGATGGTGCACGGCCGCGCAGGACAGCAGCGAGGGGATGGGCGCGTGCTCGCGGTCGAACCCGCGGTCCGACAGAATGAGAATCTCACAACCATCGGCCACCGCGGCGACGGCTTCAGTGCACAGCTTGTCCAGCGCCTGTGCGAGACCCTGCTCGCCCTCGGCCACGCGGAATACCGTGGCCAGGGTGCGCGCTCGGAAGCCGTGCCAGCCGTCGAGCGCGCGCAGCTTGTCCATTTCCTCGTTGAAGATCACCGGCGAGCGCAGCTCGATCTGGCGAGCAGAGACAGCTTGCGGGTCGAACAGGTTGTGCTCTGGCCCCATGGTGGTCCCGGCCGCCATGATCAGCTCTTCCCGGATGGCATCCACCGGCGGGTTGGTCACCTGGGCAAAGAGCTGTTTGAAATAGTTGAACAGGCTCTGCGGTCGGCTGGAAAGAATGGCCAGGGGCGTGTCCGTGCCCATGGAGCCGATGGCCTCGCCTCCGGTCTCCACCATGGGCTGCAACAGACGCAGCACCTCGGCGGTGTAGCCGAAGACGTTCTGGCGTAGTTCAAGCGTCTCATGATTCGCCAGCGGCGTCGCCGGAGCCGACGGCAGGTCCTTCATGCGCACGCGCTGGGCCTCAACCCATTGTGCGTAGGGCAGCTCGGTTGCGACCCTGGCCTTGAGCTCCTCGTCCGGGACGATGCGCCTCTGCGCGGTATCGACCAGGAACATGCGGCCCGGCTGAATGCGCCCCTTCTGCACGATCTTCTCGGCCGGGATGTCGAGCACCCCGGTCTCGGACGCCATGACCACCAGACCGTCGCTGGTGAGGGTGTAGCGCAGAGGCCTTAGACCGTTGCGATCGAGCACGGCGCCGATCTGCACACCGTCGGTGAAGCAGATCGCGGCGGGTCCGTCCCATGGCTCCATCAGGCACGAGTGGTACTCGTAAAACGCGCGCTTCTCCGGGCTCATGGTCTTGTGCTTGTGCCACGGCTCCGGGATCATCATCATCACCGCGTGGGGCAAGCTGCGGCCGCCGATGACTAGGGTTTCCAGCACGTTGTCGAACATGGCCGAGTCGCTGCCGTCCTGATCGACCACCGGATGCAGTCGTTCGATGTCGTCGCCAAAAAGCGGCGAGGCCAGATCGTGCTCGCGCGCCGACATCCAGTTCACGTTGCCGCGCAGGGTGTTGATCTCGCCGTTGTGGGCGATCACGCGGTAGGGATGGGCGCGCGACCAACTGGGGAAGGTGTTGGTGGAGAAGCGCGAGTGCACCAGGGCCAGCGCAGATTCCAGGGACAGCTCGGACAGATCAGGGAAGAATGTGTCGAGCTGGTCGGCGTTGAGCATGCCCTTGTACACCAGGGTCCGGCACGAAAGGCTGGCGACGTAGAAGAGCTTGCGTCCCCCCAGATCGCTCGTCCTCACCAGCTTCTCGGCGGTGCGACGGATGAGCACGAGGCGACGCTCGAAGGCTGCGTCGTCGGTGAGAGTGGCGGGCCGGTCCACGAAGACCTGGGCCATGGTCGGCCGAGATTCCAGCGCGGTCTTGCCCAGGCCCGTCGGGTTAGTGGGAACCTCGCGCCAACCAAGCACCTGGTGTCCCAGCTCGCTGGCGGCCATCTCGAAAAGGCGCTGGCAGGCGGCGGCCTCGGCCGGCTCGCGCGGCAGAAAGACCATGCCCACGGCGTACCGGCCGGCGGGCGGCAACTCGATGCCGATGTTGGCGGTCACGCTGCGCAGGAAGGCATCAGGGAGTTGAATCAAGATCCCAGCGCCGTCACCCGTGTTCTCCTCGGCGCCGCTGGCGCCGCGATGACCTAGGTTCTCCAAGACCCGGATGCCATCGCGCACAATCCGGTGTGACTTGGCGCCTGCGATGTCCACCACGAAGCCCACACCACAGGCCTCGTGCTCGTTGGCCGGATCGTAAAGTCCTTGCCGCTCCATTGTGTTTAGATGAAGGCTAGCGCCCGCACGGTCGGTATGAAACCGCTGCTTCCGCAAATACGACGGATTTTTCTGAAACGAAACACATTGGAAACATGATGGCAATAACAGTCCCATCATCCACCCGCCATCGAAACAATGCGGGAATCCTTCTGCCCGTAGTGACTATTGTTTTCGTCCCTGCTACCCTGTGTTTCCAAAGATGCGCGCAGTCGTCGTCATGTCGAGACCGCAGGTCGGCGCAGCCGAGGTGGACTCTCCTGCCGCGGCCCTGCGTGAGCTTGGCTGCGAGGTGGTTCCGGTCGGCTACGACATGGATGACCTGCCCGACGATCTGGAACACATCCGGCCCGCGGTGGTGGTGGTGGACGCGGGCCCCTACCTGGAGGTGGGCCGCGCTGTGGTCAAACACGCCAAGCAGATCCCCACCCTAGCCGAGGTGCCCATTCTCCTTTGCATCGAAGTTTCGCGACTGCCCGGCCTCGATCCCGAGCTGGGCATGGATGACTTCGTCCTCCTCCCCATCGTGGGACCCGAACTCTACGCGCGGGTTCGCCAGCTCGATTGGCGGCTGTCGTCGTTCTCTGCTTCGGGCCGTGTGAAACTGGGCGACCTGGTCATCGATACCGTGGCGGTGGAGGCCACTTTCCGCAGTCGCGTACTCAAGTTGCCCCGCCAGGAGTTCCAACTTCTTAAGTTTCTGGCGGTGGGTGCGGGCCGTGTGTTCACGCGCGAGCAGCTCCTGTCGCGCGTGTGGGGCTACCGCTACACCGGCAACACGCGCACGGTTGACATCCACGTTCGTCGGCTGCGCGCAAAACTGGGACCTGGCGCCGAGATGATAGAGACGGTGCGCCACGTAGGATATAAGATGCGCGTGCCAGGCACGTCGTGACCAGAACGGTTACAGCAAAAAAGGGGAGAATTCGAGCCGCCTTCCAGGGCGAGCATGGCGCGTTCTCCGAGGAGGCGGCCCGCCTCTTCTTGGGGACACGGCTACAGCCTGTACCCCAGCGCGAATTCGACGACATGTTCGACGCGGTGGTGCGGGGCGACGCCGACTGCGCGGTGGTCCCCGTCGAGAACACCCTGGCTGGCTCGGTCATCAAGAACTACGACCTGTTGGTTGGCTACGACCTCACCATCATCGGCGAGGTGGTGCTGCGCGTGGCCCACAACCTCATCGCTCCCCGCGGCGTCAAGCTAGGCGACGTGCGCCGTGTGTTCTCGCATCCGGTGGCACTGGCCCAGTGTGAGGATTATCTGCGCAAGATGCGACAGCAGATCCCCAGCCTGGAGGTGTTGCCTGCCTACGACACGGCCGGTGCAGTGAAGATGGTGGTGAAGAATGGCCGGCACGACGAGGCCGCCATCGCAAGCAAGAGCGCTGCCCAGGTCTTCGCCGCGCACATCCTGGCCTCGGGCATCGAGAGCAACCCGCAGAACTTCACCCGCTTCTTCATCATGGCGCGCCCTGACCGCGTGGCGCGCATTCCTGTCCCTGGCAACGCAAAGGAACGCAAGACCAGCCTGGTGTTTCGCATCGCCAATCGGCCAGGATCGCTGTACGCCTCGCTCTACGCTTTCGCCGCCGAACAGGTCGACCTGACCAAGATCGAGTCGCGCCCCATCGTCGGCCGACCTTGGGAGTATTCGTTCTACTTGGACTTCATCGGCGATCGCAACGACGCCAACGTGCGCCGCGCGCTGGCCGCCCTGGCCGGCGCCGCCGAAAGCGTGCGCATCTTCGGTTCGTATCCTAGAGCGGAAATCTAGGAGAATGTGCGGGCCCACCTCGATGGCTCCCCTCTGCTGAGAACACAGAGGGGAGAGGGGAGAGGGGAGAGCACAGAGAGGCTCAGGCGGAGACATCGGCGGGGAGCGCGAATGCGCAGGGTGGAGCCGCGAGGATGCAGCGTAGCCGCCAGGCCGAAGTTCTCCAGAAGGGTCAAGATCAGCCTCGGGCTCTGTACTACCAACGCCGAACTTCTTCGCAGGCCGCTAAGATTCTTTCGGAACGCATGGACATTGCGACGTTTTCTCCGGCTCTGTGGCCTCCCCTCTCCCCTCTGTGTTCTCAGCCAATGACTTGACGGCAGACAAAACCCACGAAACCATGTGCAGAATGCTCAACATTGATCTCACAGGGAAGCGTGCCCTGGTCGCTGGGGTGGCTGATGACAGCGGCTTCGGCTTTGCTATCGCCAAGGCGCTGGCCGAGGCTGGCGCGACCATCTGCCTGGCCACCTGGCCGCCGGTGCTGGGGATCTTCCGCTCCTTGCTCGAACGAGGCAAGCTCGACGAGTCGCTGCGACTGGCAGACGGAAGCAAGCTCGCCTTCGAACGCATCTGGCCCATGGACGCCGACTTCGACAGCGACGCCGATGTCCCGTCCGCTGTGCGCGAGCACCGGCGCTATCGCGACTGCGGCGATTTCAGCATCGCGGGTCTGACGGATCGACTGCGCGCGGACTTCGGCGAGTCGTGCCTGGACATCGTCGTGCACAGCCTGGCCAACGGCCCCGAAGTGAAGAAGCCGCTCCTCGAAACCAGTCGCAAGGGATACCTGGCTGCGGTGGGAACGAGCAGCTTCTCCTTCGCCTCCATGGTGCAGCGGCTGGGCCCGCTGGTTCGGCCGGGCGGTTCTTTCCTGGCGCTGTCCTACCTCGCCAGCCAGCGCGTGGTGCCTGGCTACGGGGGCGGCATGGCCTCGGCCAAGGCTGCGCTGGAAAGCGACGCCCGCGTGCTCGCCTTCGAGGCCGGCCGCAAGTGGGGATTGCGTGTGAACGTGATCTCCGCCGGCCCCTGGGCCTCGCGCGCAGCCAGCGCCATCGGCTCGATCCAACAGATGATCGACTACTGCCGCGCCAACTCGCCCTTGCCCGAGGCCATCACAGCGGCCGAGGTGGGCGCAGCCGCGGCCTTTCTGTCGAGCCCGCTCGCCTCGGGCATCACCGGCAGCACCGTCTACGTCGACAAGGGCTATCACGCCATGGGCATGGCAGTCTCGCCGCCGTAGACGGCCAACGGATCCGCCAATGTGTGCCGATGCACCGCCACCTGATAAGCTTGCACCCGCATGAGCAGCGAAACCCCAAAGCCCGGCCTGAAGGAATTGCGCCAACGTCTCAACCAGGTGGACGACGACATGGTCCGCCTGCTGGCCAAGCGACTGGAGACGGTCGGCCTCATCGCCAAGGAGAAGGCCGGCTCGACCCAGGCCATCCGGGATCCGGAACGTGAGCGCGAGGTGTTGGCCCGCGTCGAGACTTTGGCTCAATCGCTGGGGCTGTCGGCTCCGTTGGCACGCAAGATCTTCTCCGAGATCATCAGCTACTCGGTCAGTCGCCAGATAGCCTCGCTGGCTGGCATCGAGGGCGAAGCCTCGGAGGTTTCGGTCGGCTACCAGGGCTCGCCGCTCACCTACAACAACCTGGCCGCCGAGCAGTACCTGGCCAGCCAGAACCTGCGCGGCCGCTTCGTGGGCTTGCCCACTCTCAAACTGGTGATCGACTCGTTGGCATCCGCTGCGGTCGATCTTGCTTTGCTGCCCATCGAGAACACCGTCGCGGGCAGCATCAATCAGGTGTACGACGTGCTCCGCGAGCAGGACCTGCACATCGTGGGCGAGGAGTCGTACCGGGTCGAGCTGTGCTTGGCGGCCACCGCCGATGCGCCCGCCTCCGCGCTGCGACGGATCCTGTCTCATCCCCTGGCCCTCGATCAGTGCTCAGCCTTCGTTTCGGCTTTGCCGCAGGCTCGCGCGGAGCCTTTCCTCGACACGCGGGAAGCCATGCGGGCCGTGGCCGAAGCCAAGGATCCCACCCTGGCCGCCATCGGCTCGCCCGAGGCTGCGGCGGCGCACGAGCTGCACATCTTGAACCGCAACGTGGGCAACCAGGACGAGATCCTCATGCGCTACGTGGCGCTGGCCCGCGCCCCAGTTTCCGTGGATGTCCGCGTGCCGTGCAAGACCAGCCTGATCCTTTCCACCCGACACGAAAAGGGCGCGTTGCTCCGCTGCCTGCACATCCTGGCGGAGTACGGGCTGAGCATGACCAAGCTGGAATCGCGGCCACGACCCAACCGTCCCTGGGAGTACATGTTCTTCATCGACTTCGAGGGCAACGTGGCTGAAGAAAGGGCCGCCTTGGCGCTCGAAGCCCTGCGCAGCGAGGCGCTCTACTTGAAGATCCTCGGCTGCTATCCCGCCAAAGCCACGCCCGCCGAGGCCCAAACCACCGTCCTGCCCGAGGCATCCGAGATCACGCCCGTCGAGGCATCGCCCACCGCAACGTCCGCTGGTCGACCCGCGCCCAGTCCGCCGGTCGCGCGCGCCTCCAAACACTATCGACTCGCAGACCGCGCCACCCATCCCGAGGACACCGTCATCCGCGTGGGCTCGCTGCTCATCGGTGGCACCGGCTTCGTGGTCATTGCCGGCCCTTGCTCGGTCGAATCGGAAGACCAGATCAACCGCACCGCCCTGTACGTGCGCGAGCAAGGCGCCCACATCTTGCGCGGGGGCGTGTTCAAGCCGCGCACCGGCCCGTATGCCTTCCAGGGGCTGGGCCGCGAGGGTCTGGATCTGCTGGCCGCTGCCGGCAAGGCCGCTGGCCTGCCCATCATCACCGAAGTGATGACCATCGAGCAGGTGCGCGTGGTGGCTGAGAAGTCCGACATCCTGCAGATCGGCGCGCGCAACATGCAAAACTTCCCGCTGCTGTCAGCGGTGGGAAAGGTGGACCGGCCCGTGCTGCTCAAGCGCGGCCTGTCGAGCACCATCGAGGAGTGGCTGGCGGCCGCCGAGTACATCCTGGCGCAGGGAAACGGCCAAGTCATCCTGTGCGAACGAGGCATTCGAACCTTCGAGAGCGCCACCCGCAACACGCTGGATCTGTCTGCCGTGGTGGTGCTGCGCGAGCGCACCCACCTGCCCATCGTGGTGGATCCCAGCCACGGCACCGGCAAGCGTCCCTACGTGGCGCCCATGGCCTGGGCCGCGCGCGCTTGCGGCGCCCATGGCATCAGCGTCGAGGTCCACCCCAACCCCGACCAGGCGCTGTCCGACGGCGACCAGAGTCTGGACTTCCCGGGGTTCAAGGCCCTCATGGAAGGCCTCAGCCGCGTGCGCGTGTAGGATCGCGCTGCGATCACTCCATCAGGGCGAGAGCGAAGGCCACGGCCCTGCGCACTTCATGCAGCTTGCCAGGGGAGAGTGAGGCGACCAGAGGACCGATCTTGCTCTGGGCGACCGTCTGTAGGTGGTCGCAGTTGATCGCGCAATCTCTCGGCATGCCATCGGCCCTGCCCAACAGCACTTCACTGGGGATGTCCCGCACCGTGGACGTGACCGGCGCCACCGTCACCTCGCCGATGTAGGGGATAATGGAATCACGAGTCAGAATCACAACAGGGCGGTTCTTGTCAGGCTTGCCGAATTTGTACCAGCGAACCTCTCCCCGTTTCATTCGTCACCCCACACTTGCTCCTTCTCCCAGACAGCGGATTCGTCGACGCTCGCTGGTTTGCGCGAATAGCCCTGACGGTGTTTGGCCTCGAGCTTCTCGATCTTGTTGCGAGCAATGGCCTGCTTGAGGGCTTCGCGTGTGAAGGCCGATCGCGTGGTGTGCAAGTCGCGGGCGACCCTGTCCACCGTCTGGACAAGAGCCTCATCAAGCGTCATCTGAACGGTTCTCATGTCAACATCTCCATGTTGATTCGGATAGCTATGATACCACACATACCCCGTGGCGCGAGCCAGTCCCAGCGCGTACAGGGACAGGGGCTGTTCTTCCCCAGGCCGTCAGATCTCAATTTCGAGGATGCTGGCCCGTTCGCCCCGGGTCGCACACACCGCCCGGTGCAGCGCCCATTGTCCGTGCGCGCGCGCCAGGTTGTGCTCGCCCCGACCGGGGTAGCGTTCGGGCGCCCAGCCGAAGTACGATTCCAGCAAGGCATCGGCCGCGAAGCGCGCCGCCAACTCGAGGCTGATCCATTCGACCCCGTGCAGACAGGCGCGACGCTCGTGGGCGCCAAGGGTTCGGCCCAGGGCATCGTGGAAACCTTCGAAGGAGGCCCGGAAGATCTCCACATCGAACTTGGCTTGGCTGGCGTCCTCGGGGCTGCGGTTGCACCACGACCGCCATGCATCCCCCAACTCATGCGCCAGCGCCATGGGTCCCACCGTGTCCAGGTCGATGAGGCATACCGCCTGCTCGGCCGCGGGCGGCTCGCGACCGGCAAACAAGATGTTGTTCAGCTTGGGATCGCCATGGCACACGCACGGGGGCAGGCTGGGCAAGGGCGGCAGGTCAGCGACGGCGGCGAACAGATCCGCGGCCAGGGCGTTCACGTCTCGAAAGAGGCGATGATCCCGGCGGCCATCCAGCGCCTCGCGCAGCCTGGCCATGTGCAGGGCGGTGTCGTGCACGCCCGGCCGCATGCCGCTGAACTCGCGGTGCATTCCGTCGAGCGCCCGATGAAAATGCGCCACCAGGCCGCCCGCAGCGCGCGCCTGGCCCAGGCTGGCCACTGCATCGAATGACACACCATCGACGTAAGTTTGCAGCCGCCAGACCCCAGCCTCGGACCCTAGGTCGACCGACAAGAGGCCGTCCCGGGCCGGGACCAGACGCGGGGTGGCCATGCCCAGGTCGGCCAGTCGCCGCGTAACCGCGTCGATATTGTCGTTCACGGCGGCGGAGAAGACCGGATTCAGCCGCTGCAGCACGAAGCGAACCTGGCCGCGGCTGACCAGGTAGGTCTGGTTGACCAGTCCTCTGCCCAGAGGCATGACCTGCGCGCCGTCCAGGCCCAGGTAGCAGGGCAGAACCCGCGCCTCGATCAGATGCGCCTGGATCTCCACGAGCCTCGCCCGCCGCAGCTACTCGGAAGGCGCATCGGCAGGCGGCGCTTCCCGTTCCTCTGGTGGCCTCTCCCAGCCGCCGACCGTTTCCTGCACGGGTGGCGGGGCCGACTTCTCGAAGTCGAACTTGTACGCGAAGGCAAAGCCGCCATTGGCCTCGATCAGACCAATGAACGGTGACGGGCTGAGAATGCCCCGCACTTCCAACCAGAGGGCAAGGTAGCGCGATAGGTGGTACATGACGCCCGCCCCGGCGCCAAAGGCCACTGGCCCTGCGCTGATGGTGTCGCTATGCCCGGTTCCCGCATCGCAATGCGCATTGAACGCCAACAAGTTGCACGCCTTTGGCACGTAGCCCAGGAAGCTCCGCTGGCCTCCACCCGCGATGCCTGACCCAAAAAACTGAAAGTTTCCAGCGTTGAAGAAGGCGTACTGTCCGCGGAGAAAGAAAGCCAGCGCGTATGTTCGCGGCGTTGTCACGCCGGTGGCGGGCAACCACCCCGCAGAGTCGGTAGGCGTGTACTGAAAGCGAACCTGCAGCGACATGGCAAACCTGTCGGTGATCTGATAGCCAATTTCCGGTACGAGCTGGAAGAGGCTTGCCAGGGAATAACCCGAGCCGACATGGAGCACCTTCCCGAGGGGGCCGATATCGTGGCTGTCTAGATCGACTGGACCGTGGTCGGTCGCCCCCAAGCCGCCGCCGACCGCGATGAAGAACGAACCGGGCAAACGGCGATGGTACTTACGAAGCTCTTCGTCGATCTGGTATTGCTTGTTGATTTCCTCCAGCGGGGCCTGGTCGTCCGCCGTCGGCACGGTTTTCGCGCTGGTGTCCTTGCCTTGCAGCAAGAGCGTCAGCGTTCTGTTGTTCATAGGCGAGGCACCGTCGAGGATGGGCATCAGGTCCGGGCCGTCGGAGCTTCCGATGGTCAGGGGCTCTTTCACGCCTGGGATTTTCGCTTCCAAGTAGTACTGAAATGCGTTCCCCGTGACAGCAGCGGCTGGAACGGTCGCCGTGAGCCAGCCCTGGGGTGAGCGAGTCATGGGCAGCGGCGTGAAATCCTCACCCCCGCTTTCCCGATAGAAGAGCGTGGCGGTGGAGCGCTTGGGCGCTTTCTGCGTGAGACAACGGATGAGGATGTCCTCCTTGGGTGGCACCTCGCTCGGCAGCGGACAGTAGAAGGGCTCGGGAGCCTTGGCCGGTGGCGCTGGCTCTTCCACGTCCGCCAGCTTCTTGGCCCCGCGACGGCCTCCAGCGGCGGATCCACCAGCCGCAGGACCGCTGGCTGAAGTCGGCGAGGGCGTGCTCTCGGGTGCCGCCGCCATCGGCACCGCCGGCGCCGCAGATGTCCGATCTCCCGGCGGGAGGCTGGCCTGATTGCGGGCTGCGTCGAGAGCCTCGTCCAAGGCCGGCGTTTCGACCTGAGGGGTGATCTTGATGCTGGGGTTGATCTTGAGGGCCATCACCAGTTGCCGGATGGCCTTGTTCTTGTCGTTGAAGCCCGTCATGTAGACCGCGGCCAGGTGCACGTGGGTGCGCGCCGCAATCTCGTGATCAGCCATGCTCGCGTCGGTGAGGACCGCGATGGCGCCCCACAGGGCATCACGCGCGGCCTCGAACTTGCTTGCCTGTATCTGGGCCAGGGCCTGCTTGTTGATCTCGACAACCTTGTTCACCGTGGCCTGGGTCTTGGCGGCCTTCCCGGCAGCCATGGCCTGCGACGACAGGGCGACAACGGACAGGACAGCGACAAGGGGCGGGAGAAAACAGCGGGACATCTTCATGAATACAGCTCCTGGCGGAGAGCTACTATCTTTATGCTGGCTGAGGGACGATGTCCATTCCCCCAGTTTCGTCTAGCGACAACTTTGGTGAGCCGGATCGCAGCCGCCGCGGGGCGTCGGCACCACCAGTCGAGACGTGTCGTCAGGATCCGCTTCCTGGAAGTAGCCATCGCCGTCCGCGTCGACTCGAGGCGGATCCGTGGCCACATAGTGGTCGCCGGCTACCCAGTAGTCGAGGCCGTCGGCGGTGCGCAGCACCACATGTCCCACTACGCGGGCGTTGCGCAGGTCGGTCTGGGGGTCACCGCGCTCAGTGAGGTAGAGGACGCCTGTGGCCCCGAGACGGTCAACCGCGGCCTGGTGGGGATGGCCGTCAGGGTTGTCATTGCCCACCTCGATGATGCTGACCCTGGGCCACAGCTCGGCCAGGAAGGTGGGGCTAGACGAGTGGGCGCTGCCGTGGTGGTTCACCCGATAGACGTCGACGTCCCCGGCCAGTGGAGCCACGGCATATTCGATGTCGTGGTACGAGTAGCCGAATTCGGATACCAGCGTCTCCCCCGAAAGATCGCCGCCCGAGAAGTAGTCGAGCAGGCCGAAGCGCAGAACAAACGCCAACGAGTAGTCGTTCTCGCTGGGCGGGGCCGGATCGTCGGGTGGCGCTTGGGCCAAGAGCAGACCGTTGCCATCCACAGCAACTACCCGCAGAGTCACACCCAGCCCGAGATCGATCTGACCGGCGCCCAGGGTGGCAACTTCCGGGTGCAACACGCTCTGTCCCTCGCCGGCGAGATAGCTACGCCAGCGCGCCAGCGTGCCCCCGCCTTCGCCCAAGTAGTGGGTGAAATCGCGATGCAGGAGTTTTCCCACTGTGAAGCCCTGCTGGTTGACCAGGTGCCACAGACCGCCGTATCCGGGATACCCGGTATGATCCAAGTGAAAGTGGCTGATGAGCACGTAGTCCAGGTGGGCGGAGCCAAGCACGTTCTTGATGTAGGGCCCAACGATCAAGGCGCCGTCGTCGGCCTGCCAGTCGGCTTCACCCGCATCCACCAGCAGGGATCGGCCAGTCGGCCCCACGATCAGCGTGCTGCAGGCCTGGCCCGCGTCGATGTGATGGATTTCGAGCCAGCCAGGCTGCCAGGTGCCGCCACCGGGCGGCTCAGCCCCAGAAACGGCGGGCATCTTCCCGGCGGGCACCAGGCTGCAGCCGGCCAGCAACAACTCGCTCAAGAGCAAAAGGGCACGCATGCCGAGTTATCGACAGCGGCACAATGAGGTTGCGTGGCCAATTGTTATGGGAACCCTCAAAGGGTTCCCAACCCCTTCGGCCCCCCACCTGCCACCGCCACCCCGCTCGCTTCGCTCGGCCTCGCGCGATGGTGCGCCGCCGGCAAAGCCGGCGGGCTCCCCACGCGACAATTGATCCCCCGGAGCCGCGCGCAGCCGCGGCCCGCGTAATGCCGCGGCCGCGCGGGTCCCGGAGAAGAATCAATGGCGAAACCCTGCCGTGAGGTGCCGATTTGTCTCGACGGCCAGCTTCTGCTGAGAACACGGAGGGGAGAGGGGAACACACAGAGTCGGATCGCAGATTGGAGGATCCCCTTCTGCCGTTCCATCTCTGCCGTCGCTCCTTTTCGCGAGCCGCGTAGGCTATTTCGGAACGCCAGAACATCACTGCATCTCTCCGGCTCAGTGATCTCCCCTCTCCCCTCTGTGTTCTCAGCGGGACGTCGCTGGCGAAATGAACCACCTCACGCCCTCTAGAGCACCGAACGGTTTG
>PLNW01000127.1 GCA_003142855.1 Myxococcales bacterium | reverse complement strand
AATGTCCGCATCTCGTGTTCTTGGCTTGGTGGTCGTTTCGGTGTGGCTTGCAGCTGGCTGCAGTTCGGCGAAGAAGATCGACGTCGGCGGCACATGCATCCTCAACAGTGACTGCACTGGCTCGCTGGTGTGCACCTCGGGTCTGTGCCACACCGCCTGCCGAGTATCGACCGACTGCCCCGCCGGCCAGAGCTGCATGAAGACGAGCGACTCAGCTATATGTGTGTTGCCTGCCGAGGTCACTTGCTCTGCAACATCATCGTGCAAGAACGGCCTTTCGTGCGCGCCTGACCAGCACTGCCGGACCGGCTGTATATCCGCCACCAACTGCACCACCAACCAAGTCTGCGCGAGCAACTTCTGCGCTGACCCGAACGATCCCGATCTCGTGAACGGCCAGATCAGGCCGACGGCAGCCCCGGATGCAGGAACCTTCGATGCGTTGTCGCCTGACTTGCCGGCCGTTTCGCCCGCTGACGCGCCACCGGTAGTGCCTGGTCCCGAGGCCGGTGTGACCTACGATGCTTCCTTGGATGCCCCTGCTGGTCCGGATGCTCCGGCAGCGCTTCTCGACGCCGAGCCCGACCTCACTCCCGACCTCGCGCCCGACCTCGCGCCTGACGTTGCTCTGCCGGGTCCCGAGGCTGGTCTTGGCTGCACAAACGGCTGCAACGACGGCCTCTTGTGTACCACGGACACATGCGTCGCCGGAGCCTGCAAGAGCACGTTGAATCCCGGCTACTGCGTAATCGGCAACGTCTGCTACATGGATGGCACCCCCAGTCCGACCGATCCCTGCCAGGCTTGCACCATCACCAGCTCCACCTCGCTCTGGACGCCCGAGCCCGAGGGCGCGCCCTGTGGGACCGGGAAATCCTGTCAATCGCATGTTTGCACCGCCTGTGGCGCCCTCGGCCAGGCATGCTGTGGCACAGCCACGCCGGGAACCTGTGTGGTAGGAGCCGCCTGCAACGCCAGCACGAACCAGTGCCAGGCCGACAAGGCCATCGACATCTCGGGCGGGGGCTTGGGTGGACCTACTTTCTGCGCGCTCTTTCAGTCGGGCAGAGTGCGCTGCTGGGGCAGCTCTGGGACCGAACTAGGCATCGGCACTAGCACTGCTTCCAATGTTGCAGCGCCGCCGGTGTCAGGTCTCAATGACGCCGTGCAGGTCTCAGTCGGAGACAGCGGCGTTTGTGCCGTCAGAGCCACGGGCGCAGTGGTCTGCTGGGGAACCCCTATTACCGCTAGCGGCGCTACCGGTTTCGGCGCAAACCTGCCCGTTCTCGTGCCCGGAATCACCAACGCCACCCAGGTGTCGGTTGGAACGAATCACGCCTGCGTCCGCACCGCGGACAGTAAAGTCCTGTGCTGGGGCGCCAACAGCAACAGCCAGTTCGGCGACGGCACGACCAATGGAAGTTCTACGCCAACCCCAATGCTCAACGTCGCCGACGCGCAGAAAGTGGTCGCTCGTGGTTTAGCTACTTGTGTGCTCCATACCGGCGGCCAAGTCTCGTGCGCAGGCGCAAACGGGGAAAATGGCCAGACGGCAAACGCCTCCACGGCGACCAACCTGCCAACCGTGACGAATGCGACCGACTTGTCTTCTAGCTCTGATTTCCACGCCGATTTCTGCGCAGTGGGTTCAGCCGGTTTGCTTTCATGCTGGGGAGAAAACTACGGATCCCCGAGCACGGTGGCCGCTCTCGGACAGGTCTTGAAGGTGGCGTTCTTCAATTATGGGTCTGGCGGCTACTACTTGGCGATTCAGCAAGACCAATCGCTCTGGGCACTGGGTGTCAACTCTTACGGCGAGCTTGGCGACGGAACATTCTCCTCCACTGCCGCCGCGTTCCACACGACTCCACAACTGGCGTACGTAACTACTCCGCTAGCGGGAGTGGTCGCGGTGGCGGTTGTTGGGTACGGCTCCTCGTGTCTTCTTCGCACCGACGGTAGTGTGAGCTGCGCTGGATATGCTGGTAGCACCTTCGGTGCTGATCCTCTCGGCGATGGCCAAGCCCAGCCTGCCGCCAATCGAACACCATTCGTTCCGGTAGTCGGCATCCTGCCCGTTGCCAGCGAGGCTGGCCAGTGCTACGACGGCGTCGACAACGATGGGAACGGCAAGACAGATCTCGACGACCCGGCTTGCGCGCAGAATCTGGGTTCGGCGGTTGGAAACGCGGTAGCCACGGTTCCGTTCACAGGTATCTTCGGCAATTACCTGGAGGAAAGCTGCAATGTCGTCAATCCCAACGGCGGGACCGGCACCTACGGCGGCCCCGAGGCCGTGCTCACCTGGAGCGCGCCCAGCGGCGGTACGTTCCAGTTCGACACCACCGGCAGCTCGTTCGATACGGTCCTGGCCGCCTACAAAGGCAACCCGCTGACAGCGGCCGAGCTCGCCTGCAACGACGACGGCACTGGCCTCACGGGAGGTGCCTCCGCCATCAAGGTCCAGGTCATCACTGGCGACAAGCTCACCCTGGTCGTCGACAGCAAAGCCGCCCCAACTGGCCCCGCCTCGTTCAACCTCAACATCACCAAGCAGTAGTCGAAAACTCAAAGGCGCAGTCGGGTCGAGGGGACCGGCGCGGTGGCGTGCAGGAACCACCTGGTGCAAGAAATTGAGGGTCGTGAACCGAGTTAGCTATCGGTTCTTGAAATGAGGCCGGCCCTATGATCCTGGGTCGTGAGTACCAGGGGTGGGGTATGTCGGCGGTTGAAAAATTTGGGGGCTAAAGTTCAAGCCGGCTGGGCCAGCTTGAACCCGGAGGCCCGCACGCCTCCATCATTCGATCAGGTACTGCTGCACCGGCGCTGGAATGCGCACCCACCGCACATGCCATTGCGAATGGGGAAGAACACCTGCGCATCGATGGCTCGTAACACCCCCACCACGGTTTCCAGGAACTCTCGTTCGTCCCTGTCTGTTCGGTCCGTGTTTTCCACGATCATTTTTGGCTTCTTGGTTTTGGTCAAAACTTGCAGCCGCAGCCCTACCTCGCCCAGGCCAAGCTTCCTCGCGACCAGCTTGTAGGCACTTAGCTGGCCGTCGTTCTTGATCTGGTCCTTGCTCCACTTCTTGGCTGCGGTCTTGTGCTCCCCTACCACGTGCTTCTCCTCTTCCCGCACCACTAGGTCGAGGGCACCGACGAGGGCTTCTTCGAGAATCTCCCCTGTCGTCGGGTCGGGAAGCTCGATGGTGAATGGCACCTCGACGCCTACGACTTGGGGCGGGTCCTGGTAGACGGTCTCGTAGAAGACCTTCAGCAGCGCCTCGCCCTGTGCCTCGATGCCCTCGCCATCCTTGATGGGCAACTTGTTCTTGCGAAAGCCGACCAAGGTCCCGTAAAACGCGGCCTTGCAGACGTCCTGCTCGGGGCTGTCTCCGGTTGCCATGACCGAGCGGTAGTACGCCGCCAGACCCTCATGGACGGCACTGCCCAGCACCAGGTTCGCAGGGATGAACTCGGGCTCTGCGCCCAGGACGTACCTGAACTGGTACTGCCTTGGGCAGCGCAGGTAGCACTTGATCTGCGAGACCGAGACGTGCAAGCCCTCGCGCATTTCCGTGAGCGAGCTCATGGCTACCCCGCCCATGCGTGTTTGCCGTTCGTGCCGTTCCCGTTGCTGGGCTTGTTGCCGTCCAGGTCGGTTATGACCTCGCTCGCCTGGCGCTTGGTCAGGTACTCGACCTCGACGCCGTAGGTCTGTTTGATCTGACGGCGCACGTTGGCTGGGTCCAGGTTTTGCCTGCGTGCGATTGCCTTGATGGCGTTCAACTGCGCTGATGTCAGTCGCTCCCGAGGTGGCAACGGGCTCGGCGGGAGAGAATGGGGACCAGCCTGGTGGTGGTTCCCATTGGCGGAAGGTGGGCTGGAGATGACACCGGCACCGTCGTCTTGTTCCGTGGCATACAGCTCGCTCCCGATGCCGAGCAACCTGCAAGCGCGTTTCAGGCCATCTGCCTCCGCCATCTTGATGTCGTCGGCGAGCGACAAAACGGTCTTGTTGTCCTCGCCACGGGTGATGGCTGCGCCGCCGATGCCAGTCTTGATGAGCCCAGCGGCGGTGAGTTTCACTTCCACCAGGATTTGATCTCCGAGGATTTCCCTCCGGGTCAGTTCGAACGACCAGTCGTGATCGAATGCCTCGTGCAGCCTATCCACGTAGTGCTGGACCGGCACGTAGTCGAGCTGCTTGCCGTCGTGACCCTCCCGGTGCTTGATGAGTTCTTGCCCGAATGGGCGTTTCAGAATCTGGATGATCTCATTCTTCATGTTCCGCTCCTTGGTTGGTTGTTCTCCAAAACGACGAAGCCCCTCCCGGCGGTGAAACCAAGAGGGGCTCGCCTACTGTTGATTGGCGACGTTCAGCGTGTCAGTGCGCGGAGAAGAATCTTGCCCGCGACAAAGAGGACCTCGCCAATCACCGCGATCCACCGAATCACGCTTCTCTTGTTTGCCATGTCCGGTCTCCCTCTTTTCTTCACGTGCGCTCGGCAAAGAGCGCGTTGGCCACACCGTCCTCGACGCAATTGAGGTCCGTGACTGCCTCGATGACGTCGCACCATGGCTCGAGGCTGTGGCGTTCGACCCCGATACCGATGCCCAGGACGGTCACCCCCAGATTGCTGGCCTGGCCCTTCAACTCGACGGCACGCTCGGCTGGTGATGCTCCGTCTGTGACCAGCACCATGTCAGCTTCGTGTAGCGGTCCTGGGTTGTTGTCAATGATGTCCAACCCTCTTGCCATGGCCGTGTCGATGTCCGTGCCGCCGGTGCATGGCAGATCCAGAGCGTCCCCGTTCAGATTCTCCCCCGGCTTGACCACCGCCTCGAATACGATCTGGTCGGTGAAGGCGACGACAGCGAACGTCCTATGCTCGGTATGGGCCAGACCCATGAGCGCCAGTGCGACTGCGGTCGACCAGGTGTCTTTATCGCCCTCCATCGACCCCGACCTGTCCAGCAGCAGCACCAGCGGACCCTTGCCCAGCCGCTCTTTCCCGGTCAGTGCGTACTGCATGGCTTTGCGTTCGAGCAGGTCCCGTAGCGCCAGCGCGTGCAATCTCGGGTGTCGCAGCTTGACGAGTTCGACGGGCAGCAATCGGCCCAAGTCGTTGCCCAGCTCGACGTCGGTTATCTCTTCCGCCCCGTGCTTGACCTTGGTCCTGCGCTTCTGCTGGGCGATACGTGTGAACCTGCCTGCCAGTTGAGCTATGCGCTTGAGCCGTGGGTCACCACGTAGCCGCCGAGCCAGACCGACCTTCCTGTCGTCCACCGCCCGCCTGCCTTCGCCGCTGCTCCTGCCGGCACCAAACATGACCTGTTGCAGCCCGGCTGCTGCGTCCCTGTACTCCTCCACCGCAGCCGACGCGGCCTCGGCTCCCTCCCGTACCAGCTTGCGCACGGTCTCTTCTTGCGGCTGGTTGGCGTTCTGCTCGTCGATTGTGGGCTTGAGTTGCTCCATCAGCTCCTCGACGCCCAAGGCCGAGGCATCGGCATCCCCACGGGTGTCATCGGCCAACCTGTTGAACGCCGGCAACTGTTCGCAGGCAGTGTGGATTGCGCTGGCCCATCCGGCCCACTTGCTGTCTTGGTCTTTGTCGGCCAAGGCCTCGGCCTCCCCGGCGTAGAGCTTCTCGAACAGCTCATCTTCAAGACGGCGGAGAGGAGGGTCACTGGGTGATGCCAGCTCCAGGCCACGTGCCTCCCGATGCAAGAAGCAGGGCCAGCGACCGACGTCATAGACGATCCTTTTCATGGTGCGCTCCCGATGCCCAACCCGGCACTGACGGTCCTGCCCAACTCGCCATGCAGGGCGCTGATTTCTGCCGCCACGTCAGCGATGACCGTCTTGGCCCTGCGGCCTGCGCCCTTGGCCAGTGTGTTCAGCTTGCGGCTCTGGGCCTGGAACTGCTCGAGCGCGTTGGCGGCCTCGGCCAGGTACACCTTCCTGTCGCCGCCCTTGAGCCCTGCTACTTTCCCAGTCAGCTCGCGTGCAGCATCCAGGATTTCCTGTGCCTGGGCACTGGTCGGGTCAGCGATGCGGCCAACGATGCGTGCGACTTTCGACCGATCCTTGGGGTCCCGCCACAAAGCATCTGCCAGGATGTGCAGGTCTTCCGGTGCTGCTGTTTTCTCGCCGGCCAGATAGGCAGTCGCCTGGATCAATTTGATGAGTTTCTTCCACCGCCGGTCGCTGGCCACGATGCCATCGGTCCTGCAGGCATCACGGATCGCGATGATGGCGTCGTAGGTTGCATCAGGGACTTTCACCTGCTGGGCCGCCCATTGCGCCTGCTGGAGCGCGGTCAGGTCGAGCTGGGTCTTGATCGCAGGCTCGGCACCAGTGACGACCGTTCGGAAAGACGACTCGCGGACCATGTAGTTGAGCTGGAACCTGATCAGGAAACGGTCAAACAGGGCTTCCAGCTCCTGGCCTTCCGGCAGCTCGTTCGATGCCGCGAACAATGTCACCAGCGGACAAGTGACCGGCTGGCCGCCATTGTGGAACACCCGCTCGTTGGCGATGGTCAGTAGCGTGTTCAGGATGGCCGAGCTGGCCTTGAAGATTTCATCTACAAAGCCGACCTCAGCCTCGGGCAGCTTGCCGGTGGTCAGGCGGATGAACTGGTCCTGCTCAAGGGCCTTGAGCGACACCGGCCCGAAGAGTTCTTCGGGCACGGTGAAGCGGCTGAGCAGGGTCTCGAAGTACTTTGCGCCGAATGCCTGAGCGATGGCGCGGGCAAGAGCAGACTTGCCAGTGCCGGGAGGACCGAGAAGCAATACATGCTCGCCGGCAATGACAGATGCGAGGCAACCGTCGATGACGTTGCCGCGTTCGATGAAGATGCTGTTCAGCTCGTTGCGAAGATTGGTCAGATTCTGGTTCATTTGGGTCTCCTTGAATGCGCGAAGGGGCAGCCCCGGTTTCTTGGCCGGAACTGCCCCTCCTGGGTTACGTGATGGGCCTGAATGGCCTGTGTTCAGGCCGCCCTGGCCTTTTTGCTGTCCAGCAGGCCGTGCACCTGCCGTTCCATCTCGGTCAGATTCTCAGCCAGGCCCTCCACCTGGGCCTGCAGCACGGTTTGGTACAGGTTGGCCTTGCGGCGCAGGTCATCGAAGTGCTCCAGCCTGCGCATGAGGGTCGAGGCACGATCCGGTGGTGTCTGGAGAAACTGCTGCATCTCGGTCTGCAGCGCGGTGAGTTCCTCTTCGATGCTGGCCTTTGCGGCCTGAGCCAGAGCGGCCTGGCCCTCTTTGGTCGCGGTGATGGGGACCAGGTGCATCTTGGACTGGCCCAGCTTTTCGATGATGGCCTGCAGCCGCCGGAGAGAGGCAGCGTACACCGCTGGCGTCCAGTAAACGCCGCCCCCGTGCCGCAGGGTCACGGCTGCGAACGAGTCCAGCGCCCTGGTGATGGTCCTGCGAACATCATCGGTCGTGTGCAGCGTCTTGAGCTCCTGGAACCTGGCCATGAGCTTCTGGACCATGTTGTCGGCGGGCTGATCGGAAAGCAGATTGCCCGTCTGCCTGTCCAGCGTGATGCGGGCTTGCTGGTGGTACTCGAGCCCGCCATTGCCATCGCGTTGCTCGTTCACGATGCCGAAGACGACTTCCAGCTCATCGTCCTTGGCGAGCCTGAGCAGCCGGTCTGTGTGGCCGACCTGCGTTTCACGGGCCGCCGTCTTGAAGGCTTTTTCAGCCGTCGGCTCTTCGGGCAGCAGCTCTGTTGGCAGGCCACCCTGGACCCATAGCTTGACCAGGTCGGGGCGGTTGACGGATGCGGCTGCGAGTTCCCACCACAGCAGGTCGCCAAGGGGCTGGCCACCGTGGTTCGTGTTGCGTCTGATTAGATCTAATTCGGTCTGCATGGTTCTCCTTTCGGGTTGGGTTGATGTCGTCCGCCGGGCACACCTCTGGCCTTGGTGCCGGCGGCTGGTACAGGTCGAGCCGACCTACTTGGCCGGCTTGACCGTGAATGCGCCTTCGGCCAGAGCGCGGTTGCAGCGACGGCACATGACGCTGACGTTGTCTATGAACGTCTCGCCGCTATCGTATCCAGCATCGCCAAGGATGATGCCGGCCACGGCGTCCATGGCATCGTCACTGGCACGTGGCAGGCGTGCTTTCCTGGACTCGTCCACGAAACCCCACACGCGCAGTGCTCCCTCGGCCCGCAAGCGCCCACCACAGCCGGGACAGATGGCAGGCAGTTTGACCTTGCGGGTCGTGACAACAACATCAGTCACTGTGACCGTGGGCATGGCTGCCTCCCCCATTGTCGCCTTTGTCCCAGTCCGGGCCGGACATGACATCGAACATGCTGGCATCCACCCAGACCATCTTGAACCGGCACTTGTAGTCGTCCGGCGCGAAGGTGGGAGGGTCATTCGGAACAAGTTCGGCGGGAGCAGGTTCAAGTTCCCAGCCCCGAGCCTTGAGGGTCTGCTCTTCTTCTTCGCTCAACAATCCCACGACGTAGGCCATCACCTCACCTTCCTTCCCGGCTTCGATGCCTTTCTGGGCCTGACAATGATGTCCAGACCGTCCCACCTGATGCGCTGCTGTTGTTGAGCTGCCAGCGCTTCACACATTTTGATCCCGATGCCGCCGGTGCGGAAAATGCCCTGGGCCGTGACGATGAAGTCTTCGCCCGAGAACTCGTCTGGCCGCATTTTGCTGCAGCTGTAGGCCACGCTGAAGCGAACAATCTCCTTGGGCCGGAATTTGGAGAGAAAAGCATGGACAAGAACTGCAGCCGTCCAGGGATTCCCGCTCTCGGGTGCATAGACCCAGAGACACCTTGCTCGTGGGTCCCTCGACGTCAGGTCGGGCAGCACATGATCGAAATCTGGCCAGAACTCGAATGTCGATTCGAGGCCACGTGATGTGTGCAGCATTTCCAGCAGGAAAGGCCGTTGCTCTTGATCTTCAAAATCGTACGCCAGCACCTCTTCCAGCCAGGCTACCTCCTTCTTCGTGGCGTTCTTGATCAAGAAGCTGAACTTCGTGAAGTTGTCAGCCATGGTGGCCTCCCTTCGTGCCGCCGCTCTGCCCATGTGGCCGGGCGATGCGAGCAACCTGGTCGATGGTGTCTGGCGACCAGACGGCATCCATGTCGCCGCCGGGCCAAAGTACGTCACGAATGGCGGCCAGCTCGGGACTGACCGTAAGCGATGCAGTCGCGGGAATGGCGATGCCATAGATTTGGGCCCATGCTGCTTCGAGCAGCAGCATGATCACGCGATTGCGTGGCAGCTCGGTCGTCAAAGTGAGCTGGTTGAGCTCAGCGAGGAGCCGGCGTGCTACTGGGTCGTTGGCCATTCGCTCTGCCAGACAGTCTTGGCGGGCAGCAAGAAGGCCATGCTCGAACCCGGCGTCGAAGAACAAGTTCTCGCGAGTGGACTGGTACAGCCCGCGTGTGTCCACATAGGCCATGAACGCCTTCGGGTCTCGGACAGACTGGCGCAGCTCCTCGGACAGCTTCGACAGCCGACGCTTGGACCGGATGATCACGGGCAGGTCGTTGATGACGACGTCAGCCGGGTGCTCCTTGCCGTCGATTCGTGTTTGCTCGTAGTGGTCGGGGAACGGGCTACTTGTTCCTCGACTTGATCTTGTTGAAGACATGGGGATTCCCTTTCTCGCGGGATGGGCACCATCGAGGCACACGTGTCCCCCAAGAACGGGGTGGCCAGCGACGGGACAGGGCCACCCGCGTAAGGTTCTCCCTGCGTAGTTCTTATCCCAGGATCGGGGTTGGATTTGCTGGCTCCGGAGCCAGCCGGCAGGCGGGCAGCCTTCTGATAGCGTCGCCGGATGACCAGCCCCAAGTGGCCGAAATCGAAGAGGCGGCGTGATGACAGGAAGGCGCACCGGAAACGGTCGATTTTGGGAACTAGTGCCGCGTCCATCGGCAGGAACGCAAAGTCGTCACGGGTGGGCACCGCGTGGACGGGAGGCTTGACTGAACAGACGCGCAGGAGCATCCTTTCAGCGTCATCAGATTTCACGTGGCGACTATGAGTCACATTTTGCTGGACCGCCCAAGGCTGTCCCGATACTCTGCCCTTCAACCGGGTTAGCCCGGGGCGAGTGATCACACATGACCAAACCGCAACTCACCGCATTCTCGTTGTTCTCGGGCATAGGGGGTCTATGTGAGGGCGTGCGTCTAGCGGGTTTCAGGGTTACTGGCGCCTCGGAGTGGGACAAGTACGCGGCAGAGTCCTACAGGCACAACTATCCTGGCACGCCGCTGTTCGATGGTGACGTCGCGGACCTTTTCCCAGACGACAAGACCCAACGCCGCAAGCATATCGACCAATTCGTAGGCAGCGACTCAGTGGACCTCGTCTTTGGCGGTCCCCCATGCCAGGGATACAGCCAGATAGGACCGAGGGATATCGCCGATCCCAGGAACGAGATGTATCTCCAACTCTGCCGGGTCGCCACGCTGCTGAAGCCGAAATTCATTCTGATGGAGAACGTGCCAAACATGCTCCTCATGCGGGGTGGCATGTTCAGGGAGCGCATCACGAGGGCCTTTCGAGACGCAGGCTATGACAACCAAGCGGTCGCTGTGCTCGATGCATCCCTCTATGGGGTTCCACAGAAGCGGAAGAGAGTGTTTATCTTGGCGGCGCGGGGGAGTGTTTTCCGGTTTCCTTTACAGGATGCTCTTGAACAGACCGCGCACTCTCTTGAGCAAGACCCCATCACGGTTGACGAGGCCATTTCCGATCTTCCGGAGGACGTCGCTGACGATAGCGGCGTCATGTTGCCCTATCCCAAGCGTGACAGGCTAACACGGTTCCAGCGCGAGATGCGCTTGGACTGCAACGGTGAGCACTACTCGTCGGCCGAGAAGTTGGCGCACGGTGGCGGGCATTCAAAGCCGCTGCAACTCCACAACCACCACACGAAGGAGATTCAGGCAGAACGCCTGGCACTGATCAAGCTGCTTGCACCAGGGAAGAAAGCCGATTCACTGCCCAGAGAAGTCTGGGACAACGCCAGACCGGAGAAGTGGCGCCGCTTCGACCCGGATGCCCCCGCACACACCCTGATGGCACAGATGCATCGCGACCTGAGCGAGTGGGTTCATCCACACTATCATCGATGGATTACCGTTCGCGAGGCATTGCGGCTCCAGGCCTTTCACGACGGGTTCGTGCTCAAGACCAGCGAATGGCAGCAACTGAAGCAAGTTGGAAACGCAGTCCCGCCTCTCCTCGGACGCGTTCCCGCGATGGCCCTTCGCTTTGTCCTGAGTGCCCAACGCGGTGAGCCTCCGCCTTTTGCCATCCGTGGGCAGCTTTCACTCCTCGCCGCCACAGCCTGACAAAGTGCGGCTGGGGCGGTTCCACGTGCGACGTGGATCGTGACTCATAGTCCGTAGACCCATGGTCAGCAGTCACCGATTATGTGCCGGTGAACACGACCGGGGACAGAGTTTTCGCCGAGGCCTTCGGCATTTCCGTCCGCGAGGCTCGTCGGCGCCTGCGGCTCTCCCAGGAGGCTCTCGGAGAACTCTGCCATCTCGACCGCACCTACATCAGTGGGGTCGAGCGTGGGGTCCGCAACCCAACCGTGCTGTCCATCTGGCGCATCGCTAATGCGCTCCAGGTGTTGCCCAGCGAACTCCTCCGGGAGGCGGAACGCGCAGTTTCGGCAAAGGGGTCAGCGTCTTGCCGTATACGCTGAAGCCCGGCGACTGCCAGTCCTGCTGCCACGGATACTGCATCTTGTACATCCGTGAGCAGTCGAAGAAAATGAAGGATCGTGACACACAGTACCGTCTGGCCCAGAAGTTGGCCATGGCTTGTGCCTTCTCTGAATGACTGCCCGGTGATGCCAGTTGCCCATACCCTGCAACCAGACCCATAGACGACTACTTGGAGCAGTTGGTCGCGAATGCAAAGACGGCGGGCGCCGCCCTGCAAGAACTTGGCGTGTTCAGCAAGACAGAGAAGCCATTCTTCCTGACGGAGGCCCAGATCGGAAAGGTCCGTGGCGACATCTTTGAAACCGTGTGCCGGGCACTGCTCTGGAACTGCTGTGCTGCTCAAAATACCGCGAGGAGGGCTTCGCCGATTGCGGTGCTGTCGCTGGGTGACAACTATGACCTTCGCAAACTCTTCACGCCTGAATCTGGCCAAAAGCTCGACGCCTATACGGCGGCGCTCGCAAAGAAGGACATCTCTCTGAGCTACTCCACCCCGGATCTAATCGTGCTCGACCTCGCGAGGCTCCCGCAGAAGGCCAGACTTCACTTCAAGGAGCCCATCTCCGATCTCTCCCTCGCAAGCCAAGACAGAATGGACAGTTCGCGAAAAATCGTGGAAGGGTCAGTAACTCCGGGCGACGTAATACTCGCTTGCGGACTGAAAACATCTATCCGTTCTGACCGAATGTTCCAGTTTCTCTTCGAGGCGAACGCCTGGAAGTTCATCTGGCGCCGGGTCTTCTCGCTCCCGGCATGTCCATACTACTCGATCACAAGCCAGACATTCGGGGCGGACCCAGGACGCCTTCGCTCAATCGACTTCAGCGGCTTGGGTGGCGCCGATACCGCCACACGGGCGATTGATTCTGTCACCGAGATTTCAAGCCCGGCTGACGTCCAGCAGTGGTTCGCGACGTCACTCCGTGCTGCACTTGGCGCCCGTGCCACTCGGTCCTAGTTTGGCTCTCCGTCGCTTCCCTCACATCTCCTCTCTCGACTGGCCTAGTGGTTTTGGGGGACCACTTAGTGCCCCATCACGAGCCAAAGAATCGGCGAAGGCGGCTTGCCAGTTGCGTCCCGCTGACAGCCTGACATTCCCAGACTATGAGCACCTTCCAGCCAAGGGATTTCAGCTTGCGGATGACTCGGGCGTCGCGCCGCTTGTTCCGGCGCAACTTCTCGCTCCAGTATTTGCGATTCGTCTTGGGAATCCTGCTGCCATCAATGCAGGTGCCGTGCTGGTGCCAGAAGCAGCCATGAACGAAGATCACGGCCTTGCGGGAGCGGAACACAAGGTCGGGCTTCCCAGGCAAGTCCGTGGGGCGGAGCCCAAATCTGTAGCCGCATCGATGCGCACAACTCCGCACGGCCAACTCCGGTCTGGTGTTGGCGGAGCGTATTCGCCGCATGTTCTCACTGCGGCTTATCAAGGCCCCCCCAGGTTCATCGATTCGCCTTGTCTACTAGCCATAACAAGCGTCACCATTGTTAGGTTCGAGCGGCGTGGCGCGAAATACCCGTCCGTCTTCAACTCCGTGCTAGACGACATTCCGCACTTTCCATTGAATTTTCCCGTCATCAGACATTCTGTCGGACGAGTCCAAGAGAATCACTCGATACCCCGGATTCAGAATCTCCTCGATTCGCAGGTACTCCGCACCTGCGAACTGAAGAACACGTTCCGCAACTCGCGGCTTGAGTGCCAAGTTGTCCGCGTTCCAACGCATCCGCAAGGCAGGGTACGCAACGGCATCGATGTCCGGTGCGTCCAGCAGCACCTCACCAACCGCGACACTGATCTTGTACCGATGCTCCTGTCCCAAAGGGACATGTTGAGTGAACTCAGACTCAATTAGCTTCGCGAGTTCAAGGTTGGCCGGGTCGGCATCAGGCGCGGTCGGATGACGTGCCCAAGGCGGGACCGGGCGCCGACTGCCAACCTCGCCAAACAGAGCGGGCAGGTACCCAAGGTGACTCACCCTGATATCGCTGGTCGTTCTCCAGATGCCGAGGCCGATTGTATCTCCCTTCTGTGGCTGGATTTCAAAGATGGCGCCATCACGGGTCGTCGCTGAATAGAACACGACATCCTTCTCCCGATTCACTCGGCCGAGTCTGGTGGCTCCAAATTGAGGGCACCAGAGGTCCTGCCGCGAAATCGGTCGCGGAATTGCTCGGGCTCGAAAAAGGCGGAGGCCCGCTTTGAAGCAGGGTGCCTCGATGCGCAGGCCGACCAGAGCTGGGGTGAGAAGAGACTTCACGCCGTCAACGGAGACAACACGCAAATCCCAAGACTTGAGTTCATCAAGAGCGCGTCTTGCAGCCGAGAGGTCGATGCGGCTCATCCGCTCCGTCAACGATTTGCCATCCAGCGGCAGGGAAGCCGCCGAGTTGCCGGTCCGATTCTACACGATTTCCCTGCGGCGCCCCCGCCTGCCCAATCGGGTGAAGCATTGCTTGCAACCACTACTTCGAGGCCCCCCCTCGAACCACACGCTGCCGCATCCACCGCCAGTGGTCCTGGTGCCAGAGGCTGGCTGGGCTGTCCTTCGGTGTGGCTCCGAGCTTGGACAGAAGCCCATTGCCCTGCGCTATGAGAGCGGTGTCGAGTCGGTCGAGGAAGCAGAGGGTCCGGCAGTAGTCCTCCACGAGCCATCTGGTGTCCTGGTCTAAATCACACGACTTTGTGGCAGCCTGGATGCACGCAGAGTATTGCCCGCCTGTGATCTCGGCATGCTGCTTGATCTCCACACGGTCCTTGCCGGGAATTCGTAGGAGAAGCCCAGCTACGCTTTCGGTGTGGCTGCGTTCCGCGTCGACATATTTGGAAAGCTGCGCTTCGCCCGCTGGTGCCTCTGTTTTCATCTCGACGACTACGCGGCAGGCCCCACCGTCCGCTGCGATGCACATGACGGTCTCGTCTGGTCGCCCAGCCCCTCCGCTCCTGTTCATGATGCAAGCGACGATCTTCGGCGTGCCGGAGACCATGCTGTCCCAGACCTTGTGGCCGCCGGGGGCGGATGCTGCGACGGCCTTGGCCAACTCCTGCATAAGGGCTGGTCCGATGGGAAGGCGGAGCAGGGTGTGCAGAAACCAGTTGTGGCTCAGCTCACGCATCCCCACCCCGTAGGCAAACGCCGCTCGAGGCTCGCCGAGTTCCTCGATCAACTCATCCACTTGAACAACCGCCCTAGTGATGCTCACTTCAACCTTCCGTCGTCGGAGGAGAAAGCCCCTCGCCGCGACTCGCTGGTGAGATAGCGGTTCTTCAGCTCGTCAACCCAGACGCCAGCATCTTCGGTTTCCAGGGCCGAGACGAAGGACTCGATGGTCCAGGTGGCAAACGTCGAGGAGTCGGCGAGGCACGCCTGGTATTTCTGGATCGCAGCCACCGCATGGGAGTTTTCCGCAGGATAGAGGACCACGAACATGCCCTCCGCCCAGTTATCTGCGAGCAGCATACTCCCGGCCAGCATGTGGTCCCGCCAGAGCTGGTTGATGGGCTTCATGCGCAGGTATGACAGGTGGGTGTGGAAGGCGGGATCGTACGCTGTCGTACCGACCAAGGCCCTTGCCGATTGCGGAGCCGCGTCACTTCTTAGTGCTGGTCCTGCCGGTGGTTGGAGGGAAGAGATTGGCAACGCAGTCGCTACAAACGAATCGGCGCTCATGGCTTGAGCCATTCTCGGCGTCATCCTGTCGCTTTCGCTGGCCGACCGTCATGTTCCAGAAGAGAAACCCTTTCTTGTTTTTCGCTGCCTTGACAATGCCTGCCCGTGACAGATTTCTGAAATCGTAGTCCCGTTCGCAGCCGCCAACCGGGAACAAGGTCTGACAGATGCAACACCTCCCGTAGCCCATCTTCTCAAATACGCGAAGTTGGAGGCGGGGAATGGGTCTGTGGGGCGGCGACGAAAGTACCTCTCGGCAAACGCGTGGCGCAATCTGGATCAGACCAATGCCAAGAGCGCTCGCAATGTCCATCTCGTTCCGGGTGAAATCCTTGTCGCGCACATCGGCCAAATACACACGGTCGGCGTAGACAGCATACCCTCGCGTTTGGCCGCTCGTCGTCGCGAACGGCTGACGGCCGCGTTTGACCTCGATGGCGATGGTCTCTACCTCCCCGGACAAGTCACCGCCAACATCTCGAACGCCAAGCACATCAACTCGGCTGTGCACTAGCCCAATATTGATCCTGGTCGCGAAGCACCCGTAAGACGATTTCAACCACTTGGCGAGCCGTGGATATAGGGCGGATTCGCTGTGCCTACGTGCCATGTTCTCCAGGGTCGCGCCGAGGACCACTTGTGTCAAGGGACGGACAGGGACCGATAGGAACCGACAGCAACCAGATCGAAGTGGCGGGGAATGATGTAATCTCTCACCACGCTGATGCCAAGCTTGGCTCTTGCGGATGATGCTCTTGCCCGTCGGGCAGCCGTCCAGCACTTCCTGCACACAGGCGAGTACGACCCCAAGTTTCCCGCCTGGTCAGGGAACGTCATAGAGCGGGAGAGCAAGGCGACGGCAGACATGCTGCAGGCTCTGGTGGCCGAGGTAAAGAAGCTGTCTGGAAGAATTCATGTTCCTTCTTTTCCCGCCGACCTTGTGGCGTTCACGCGCAAGAAGGTGGAGCCCATGGTGCGTGGTCTGTTCCGGCGGGACGAGCAAGAAGCCGTGCTGGCCGTGCTGGAAAAGTCACTGGTCTTTCTCACCGCCGCGAACATCGAACAGGTGCTGCTCGGGTGCACGTGGCCCCACAGCGCATGGGACCTGGCGAACCTGTACCTCGGCAGCATAGGTGCGCCTCTGCTTGGGCCAGACGCTCCCAAGATCGTAGGGCTGAGCGAGGAAACCACCTGCTACGTCTCGCTGACCTACTTCCACGAAGGAGACCCATTTGACGACTTCGTCGTCCACGAGGCTGCGCACATCTTCCACAACTGCAAGCGGCGCACGATAGGGCTGGCGGAAACAAGAAAGCGGGAATGGTTGCTGGATATCCAGTACCGGAAGCGCGAGACCTTTGCCTACGCGTGTGAGGCGTACACACGCATCCTGGAACGCGCACCCAAGCTACAAGACCGGCCCGGGCTGGCCATCGAATACGCAAGCAAGGTGCGCGTGTCAGCTGAGCGGGTGGACCCGGTCGAGGTGAACAGCATCTTGGCTGATGCGTGCGCGGCAAGAAACGGGTGGAAGGTCATCCTGGGCAGGTGCGCACCGGAGAAGAGCAAGACCGTCTTGGCCGCAACCCGTTGATGGGTGGGCGGCAACGGGCTTGAGCCTTTTCTCGTGTCCACCGGCGATGCCTTTCTGGAGCCAACGCCCTAGAATGACGGCTTCCAGGAACGAGGCAACCATGCCAACGACCATCCGGTACATACCCTCAGTGCTTTACCTTGTGGTCGCGGTCGTCTGCCTTGTGATGGCCCGCAAATCCATTCTTGCAAGAAGGATCATTCCGTTCCATGAGGCAGCCGCCGGTAAGCCTTGGGAGGACATGGAGGAACCTCTGAGGCAGGTGATTCTCACGTTGACCAGGACCACCGGCTTCGGATTTCTGGCCGTGGGTTTGCTCCTCATCGCGACCTGCGCCGCAGCCCCTGGACATCCGGGAGCTGTTCTCAAGTTCGGATCGCCCTGCATCGCCCTCACGTATTGTTTGGGAATCTTCTGGTCGACCTACCGGTTGCATCAAGCAACCCGAACCCCGACCCCATGGAAGGGCTCGCTCGCCGCCGCTGCCCTGCTGCTGGCTGCCATGGCGGTTTCCAGTGTCTTGGGATAGCCCGGTAGACTGAGTTAGCTATGCCCGTTTGAATTGCTGGCGGCCCTACGATCCTGGGTCACGCATGCCAGGGGTAGGGTGGGTCCGCCGCGTGGTCTCCGTTCCACTACCACGGGCGTCGCACGACCCAGGCTGGCCCGATGTCTACCTCACCGGTTTCTGTTGGAACGGTTGACAGGTAGTTCTCCGCTGCGGACAAGACAAGCGGAGGCCCAGCCGCTGCCGGTTGCAAACATGGTTGATGTCCTAGTAAAGGCAGGCACCGACGGACAGCCGAAATGGGGTCGGCCACGACCGTTGGTACCAAGAATTCCCCAATAACTACGGGGTCTTTCCACTGGCTTGGTACCAAAAACTCGCTACCTGACACTGTCAAAGCACTCGGAAACTCTAGGCTTTTCTAGCTATTCGTGCGGATTCCTAAGTCTGGCGCGTCTACCAGTTCCGCCATCCCCGCGTCGGGAGAGCGCTATGTTAGCAAACTCGTGGCGTTGATGGTGAGACGATCCAGCAGACGAGGCGGTCGCCGACGCTCCAGTAAACTCAGGCACCATTCTGCTGCGCCTGAAAAGCTGGCCTGCCTTGACATCATGGCATCATGACATCATATTGTCTCTATGAGCGCGGCCGTTCGAACCACACTTCACCTCGATGGCGATGTTTATCGGGCCGCCCGCAGTCTGGCTGCGGCGCGCGGAAGGGGACTGGGAACCGTCATCTCTGATCTCGCGCGCAAGGGCCTGAACGCACCGTTTCCGGCCGGACGGACCCGGCACGGCTTCCCGACTTTCGACGTGCCCGCCGATGCTACTCCCATGACGGCTGACATGGTTCATTCGGCGCTCGAGGACGAGTAATCGCGTGACCCTACCAAGGCAGGCGCCGGTCTCGCGCCGGAACCCGGGTGTCCGCCGAAGGCCGAAGGGGATGCCGATCCTTCTCGACGTCAATGTCTTGGTCGCATTGGCCTGGCCGAACCACGTCCATCATGCCACTGCGCTCGCCTGGTTCGACGAGGTTGGCCGGGCCGGGTTCGCCACCTGTCCGGTGACCCAATCGGGATTTGTTCGGGTTTCCTCGAACCAGCGAGCCATTCCCGATGCACGCTCGCCCCGCGAAGCCAGGGAAATCCTGCGAAGGATTGCGGCCCTGCCAGGCCACGTCTTCTGGCCCGATGATATTGAAATCGCCAGCAACCAGCACATCGCTTGGGAGCGCCTGGGCAGTCACGCTCAGGTGACTGATGCGCACTTGCTGGCCCTGGCGATTCGTCGCGGCGGGCGACTGGCTACCTTCGACCGCGGACTGGTTGATCTTGCGCCTGAAGGCAAGTCCGAGTACGCGGTCGTGCTCGGTCGGTAGTTTGGTGCTCTCGGGGCCACGTGCTATTCAGTCCTTTTCCCTGAGCTGACCATGCAACATCTCGGCCTCGGCCCCACTGACCTGCCGCAAGTCCTTGTTCCGGTGCTTGCGAGCTTCCGTCAAGAATTCGGCGAGCCAGCCGTGGTCGTGCGTTCGCCGGGCCGGGTGAACCTCATCGGCGAGCACACCGACTACAACCATGGCTTCGTGCTGCCCGCGGCCGTGGATCGCGGGATCGCCATGGCAGTCAGAGCCCGTTCTGATCGTCGCTACGTTCTGCACGCTTTGGACTTGGATCGGCGACTCGAAGGGGATCTGATGCAATTGGCTCCCCATCCCGAACGCTGGCCCAACTATCTGCTGGGCGTCCTCGATCAACTGCAGAAGGCCGGACATCTTCCGGGCGGCTTCGAGCTGGCATACGGCGGCGATTTGCCCATAGGCGCCGGTATGAGCAGCAGTGCCGCCTTGGAGTGCGGTCTCGCTTTTGCGCTAAACGAACTCTTTGGCCTCGGTCTGGACCGCCTCACCATGGCGAAACTGTCTCAGGCGGCGGAGCACAGCTTCGTCGGCGTGAAGTGCGGCATAATGGACCAGATGGCGAGCCTGATGAGCCAGAAGGATCACGTGATGATGCTGGACTGCCACGACCTCTCGTTCCGGTTCGTGCCCTTCCGCAGTCAGGTGAAGATCTTCCTCTGCGACACCCAGGTGGAGCGTGCCCTGGCCGACAGCGGCTACAATCAGCGCCGGAACCAGTGCGAAGCGGGCGTGGCGCTGTTGCGGAAACACGCCCCGCATGTCCACAGTCTTCGCGATGTGAGTCTGCAACGGCTCGACGCCCATCGTGCCGAGCTCGACCCCATTGTCTATCGTCGCTGCCGCTATGTGATCGAGGAGAACCTGCGGGTCATCGCCGCCTGCGCTGCTTTGGAAAGTGAGGATTTGCCGGCCTTCGGTCGCCTGATGAATCAGAGCCACCAGGGTCTTTCCAAGGCATACGAAGTGAGTTGCCCTGAGCTGGACGTGCTGGCTGAAGCCGCCGCTGCTCTTCCCGGCGTGCTGGGTGCGCGCATGATGGGCGCTGGCTTCGGTGGATGCACCATCAACCTTGTGCAGGCCGGCCAGGAAGAGGCGTTCGTGCAAGGCATGGCCCCCGCCTTTGCCAAGATCGGCAAGACCCCGAAGATCCACAGTTGCGCCCCCCATGGCGGTACGGAGCGGCTGTGATGGAACCCAGACAGTATCCCCATCGCCGTTTCAATCCGCTCACTGGCGAATGGGTGTTGGTGTCGCCCCACCGTCTGCAGCGGCCCTGGCAAGGCAAGGTGGAACGTCTGCCCGAAGATCGGCGTCCCCAGTACGATCCCAATTGCTATCTCTGTCCTGGCAACGCGCGTGCGGGTTCTGCGCACAATCCCGCCTACCAGGGGACCTTCGTCTTTGACAACGATTTCGCCGCCCTATTGCCCGAGGCCGCCGCCTTTCCCGGCGAGGCGAGCCCGCTTTTCCGCAGCGAGGGAGAGCCTGGCCGTTGCCAGGTGGTCTGCTTCAGTCCCCGGCACGATCTCAGCCTGCCCGAACTGAGCGTTGCGGAGATCGCCTCGGTGATTCGCACATGGACCGATCAGACTCGCCTGTTGCTGGAAGATCCCGGTATTGCCCACGTTCAGGTTTTCGAGAACAAGGGCGAGCTGATGGGCTGCTCCAACCCGCATCCCCACAGTCAGATCTGGGCCACGTCCCACGTGCCCAACGAAGTCGAGAAGGAACTCGAACATCAACGCTCATACCGCGAGCGCCACGCTTCCTCGCTGCTGCTCGACTATCTGGCGCAAGAGCAACAGCGCAACCAGCGCATCGTGTGCGCCAATGACCATTTCACGGCTCTTGTCCCCTACTGGGCTGTGTGGCCCTTCGAAACGCTGGTGCTGCCTCATCGGGTCGCGGGACGTCTGATGGATCTTCAGGACGTGGAGATCGACGCCCTGGCGGATCTGCTCAAGCGCCTGACCACCCGCTACGACAACCTCTTCCAGTGCAGCTTCCCCTATTCTATGGGCTTTCACCAAGCCCCCAAGACGGAAGGCGTTGGTGACTTCCAGCTTCACATGCACTTCTATCCCCCGCTTCTGCGCAACTCCACCGTGCGGAAGTTTCTGGTTGGTTTCGAAATGCTGGGCATGCCCCAGCGCGATCTCACACCCGAACAAGCGGCGGACCGCCTGAGGAAACTGAGCGAGGTCCACTACAGGCAGACCGTCTGACAGATTCGTTCGCTTGTCGAAGACGGACAATGCTGGTAGGAGTGCGGCCAGCCAGACTTGAGTTGGACTGATCTCTCACCAAGGGGACGGAGACATGCGAAACACAGTGACGACTTTTTCCACGATCGCGGCACGGATTGGGTGCTTGGCATTGGCTATGGCAATCGCCAACTGCAACAGCGGGACGTCGAGCGGCAACCAGAATACAGGCGGGCATCCAGCCACGGGTGGTTCGTCCAACGCGGGTGGATCGTCCGCCACAGGTGGTTCCCCGGTCACGGGTGGATCGTCAGCGACAGGTGGCTCGCCGGTGACGGGCGGATCGTCAGCTACGGGTGGCTCGCCGGTGACGGGCGGATCGTCGGCCACGGGCGGTTCTGCGGTGGCGGGCGGATCTTCGGCCACGGGCGGTTCTCCGGTGACAGGCGGATCTTCGGCCACGGGCGGATCTTCGGCCGCAGGCGGTTCCTCGGCCGTAGGTGGCTCGTCAGCGACGGGCGGTTCTTCAGACACCGGTGGCTCCTCGGCCACAGGCGGAACCACGGAATCCGGCGGAGCGACTAGCTCGGGCGGGGCAACCGGCTCGGGCGGAGCGACCAGCTCGGGCGGGGCAACCAGCTCGGGCGGAGCGACCAGNNGGCGGAGCGACCAGCTCGGGCGGCACCACTTCCCAGGGCTGCGCTGCAACGGTGACTCCCACCAACGGCACGGTTACGGATTTCTCTGACTTCAACACCACGACCGGCAAGTGGGGGAATACGTCAGGACTCTACGGTGCGGACTTTGCATACGCCAGCACCAACGCGACCATGACGGAAGCGATTAGCCCCACCAACCAGAATCTTCACATCACCGGAACGCTCTCTTCGGGGGACTACGCGGGAGCCGGACTGAGCTTCTACACCTGCGCAGATGTCAGCACGTTCAGTTCTATCTCGTTCACCCTGGCGGGCTCGGCGCCTGGGTGCGACCTCGAGCTGCAAGTCCAGACCTTCAACCAGGTTCCCACGACAAATACCCCGCCAGGTGGTTGTGTTTCCGGCTGCTACGGCTTCCCATCCAAGGGCAAGGTCGCGATTCCGACGGCGACTCCTACCGTCGTCACCACGACGCTCAGCACCCTCAGCAACTGGACCGCGGCCGACGCCACCCAAGTCGTCGGCATCCAGTTCCAGTTCACTGTTCCTCAGGTTGCCGACGGTGGTACCGCGACCTCGTGCGCGGTTGACGTCACAATCGATGACGTGAAATTCGGATCCTAGCCGCGTGGGGAGCCGCCGGCTCCCCATATCAGTCCCATCAGGACTTGGCCGGCAGGGAGCCGGCTGGCTCGTTTCCCAGGGGATCTTCACCCGGCCGGTCAACCCGAGCAGCCGGGGTCTTGTGCAGTCACGCGTGTGACCTGCTGCATCCGAATGCTGAAGCTCCAATTGACCTGCGGCTGTCAGTCTCAGAAAACTGAGGGGCTTCTCCCGAAAATCGCTGTCTTTCTCGTCTGAGGCGCTGGCGCGGAGATTGCTTCATACTGGTGTCAGATGCGTATGCTCGGCACGACGCTCGGTGTCTTCTTCTTCAGCGGGATTATTCCGCTGGCGCCGGTGTCTGTCTTCGCCCAGGGGTCCGGGTCTGCGTCAACCCAGACTCTCACATCGGAATATCAGCGGCTGCGTGCGGACCTCGATCGGCTCAACGCTGAGGTCGCCGCGCTCAAGAGTCGCGGGCGCAGCGTGCGCACGGACTACCTTCTGCGTGACAAGATGGCAGAGGCCGAGGCGGTCGCGCGCAGGGTGACGGCTGCGGAAGCTCGACTGCGCGCCATCCGTGGGCCCTTGCCGGTTGCTGAGACTCCCGCGGGCACGGTGCAGACGCCGGCCGCCACGTCCCAGGATGGCGCGGTCGAATTGGAGGCCAAGGCCGACCTCTTGTCCGATCAGGCGCGTCGTTTTCGTCGTGAAGCCGAAGCCCTGGCGCGCACAGCGGAACAGATCCGAGCTCGCCAGGCTTTGCGCCGCCGCGCCGGAGCGTGGGACCGCGACCCACTCGCCGGCTTCGAAGCATCCAAGCGAGTCGCGGTCATCCCGGCTCAGACTTCACACAGCACGGTGGTGTCCGGCGGCGACTCCAGCGGGGCTTCCGCTGCAGCACGCGGACCCGGAACGTCGAGCAGTGACGTTGCTCCGAAGTCGAGCACGAGCAGCCCCACGACAGCGTCGACCCCGGCCGAACCCGTCGCCTCGGTCGTGGCTCCTCCCCCATCTTTTGCCATCGTGGCTGGCGGCTCCACCCCGGGCGCTGGGCCTACCACCTCCGCGGCAGCGCCCTCGGCCAGTCACCCGCTGACTGCGTCGGCGCCGCTCTCGACGGATTCAGCATCCAAGGCGGGAGTGCAGCAGCGGACTCTGCTCGATCCCGCCACGCTCGCAGGCATTCGCAACAGCCTCAGCCAGGCCGGCTCGCTCTCGGATCCCGACGTGGTGGATGCCGCGGCGATTGCGCTGCGCAACCACGCCCAAGCCTTGGACGATCAGGCACGCCGCCTTCGCGCTCGGGCCAGCCAGTAGCGGAAGCCTCACGGCCGAAAACAACGGGGCGAGGTCATTCATCTCGTCATCCACCCGCCGCCGAGAACGCAGAGGTGAGAGGGGAGGCCACAGAGTCGGCGAAGACGCTTTGATGCTCCAGCGTTCCGAGTCGGATCGCGTGGGCGCAGGCGGGCTTCGCCCGCCGGAGCCAGAGCGCGGGAGGGGATGGCGAGGCCGAGCAAAGCGAGCGTGGGGTGGTGGCAGGTGGGGGGCCGAAGGGCAAAGCGAACCCTCTCAGGGTTCCCATCACAATCGTCGGCCGTCGGCCAATCGAAGAACCTGACGCAGTAGTGTTAGTATCAGCCCGGATGCGGCTGACTCTCACTCTGGTTGTGCTGACCTTGCTTGGCGCGCGCCCCTGGGCGCGTGCTGACCCGGCTCGCTACGATCTGCGGGTGGAGTTGGGCACCGAGTACGACAGCAATCCTGACCGGGCCGAGCAGATCGCGAACTATGTGCCACCGGCCGGTGCTTCTCCGCTTGCGCGCTTGGTGGCCTCGGGCAACTGGGCCTCGGCCCTGGGACAGAATGGCGCCCTCGCCTTGTCAGGGGCCGTGGCGGGCAAGCGTTTCTTCGACGAGGCCGCGCGCGGTGACGATATTTTGGTCGCCCAAGCGGGCGCAAACGGCACGCTCCGCGTGGCAGGGAGGACCATCCTTGGTGTGGCGGGCGGCTACTACGATGCCTTCCAGCGCGGTCCGGTTGACCGGCGTGACTTTCGTTCTCTCGCACCGGCTCTGCGCATCGAGCAGGGATTCGCCCGCGCCGCACAGTTCACGTTGGGGGGCGGCTATCGCTGGTTCACCTTCAAGTCCGACGACAACTTCAGCTTTGCCGGACCCACGGCTTTCTTGACCGCACGTCAGATGTTTCCCGGCAACCTCGAGCGGGGCGAGGCGGACTGGGAATGGACCGCAGGCGCCAGTTTGGAATGGCGTGGCTTCGAGGGGCTGGCATGTACCAACGACACATGCACGGCCGAGTCTTCGTCTCCGCCACACCGACTGGATCGATTTTGGGTGAGTCACGTCGAGCTGACGCGCACAACCACGTTTCTGCTGGCAGCCGGTGCTGCGCTCCACCTCAACCAGTCGAATAGCTATGGCGAGGGGTTGGTGCGGGGCGTGTTTCACGCGCGCGCCGTGGTGCCCTTGCCGTGGGCGCTGTCATTTTCCTCACGCGCGGACTTGGTGGCGACCCACTACTGGAATTCCCTGCTTCTGCCGCAGGCGGCGCAGGACCCGAACGCCGGCGCGCCTCTGGTCAGCGTCGAAGACGAAAACCGCAGCACTTTGCGCATCGAAGTGGCGCGCCCCCTCGGGCAGGGCTTCGAGATCGGGGCTCGCTACGTCATCTACAGCAGCTTTCCGGGCGGGGGCTCGGTCGACTACCGCCGGCAGACCGCCTTGTTGTACCTGGCGGTCTTTGACGAGCGTTGACTTTGGCAGATCTTTTTTCGTTCGCGGCTACGATCACCATTGACTTCGAGGGGGGCGAGGACCAAGGATAGCCTCCCGAGTTGAGGAACGATTTGTCACCTGGAACTCGGGACCCGCACCGACGGTACGTCGGCTGCAGGCTTCCGGAAGGAGGTCGCTCTTGATGGCCACCGGAAGTAAAACCCCTCCCAAGCGGACGAAGTTCATCTTTGTCTCAGGCGGCGTGGTCTCGTCGCTGGGCAAAGGGCTGGCTTCGGCCTCGATAGGCTCGCTGCTTGAGGCGCGTGGCCTCAAGGTCACCATCCAGAAACTGGACCCGTATCTTAACGTCGATCCGGGAACCATGAACCCCATGCAGCACGGGGAGGTTTTCGTCACCGACGACGGGGCCGAGACCGACCTGGACCTGGGGCACTACGAGCGCTTTCTCTCGCGGCGCATGTCACGGCTGAACAACGCAACCTCGGGGCAGATCTATCAGACGGTTATCCAAAAGGAACGGCGCGGGGAATACTTGGGCGGCACTGTGCAAGTGATCCCGCACGTGACCGATGCCATCAAGGCGCGCATCCTGGAATGCGCCGAGGGCATGGATGTGCTCATCGTCGAGATTGGCGGCACCGTGGGCGACATCGAGTCGCTGCCCTTCCTCGAGGCCGTTCGCCAACTGCGCTTTGAACTGGGCCACCAGAACGTGATTTCCGTGCATGTCACGCTGGTGCCCTATATCGCCGCTGCGGGAGAGCTCAAGACCAAGCCCACCCAGCACTCGGTCATGAAGCTGCGTGAGATCGGGATCCAACCCGACATCCTGCTGTGCCGATCGACCAAGCCCATCGGCACGAACCTGAAGCAGAAGATTGCGCTCTTCACCAACGTGGCGCCGGACGCGGTGTTTTCCGCCGAGGATGTGGCTTGCATCTACGAAGTGCCGATCAGATTTCTCAAACAGGGAGTGGACGAGAAGATCGCGGAACTGCTCAACATCTGGTCGCGCGCCCCCGAGGTGACCGGCTGGGAACGCGTGGTCGAGGCCATGCGCAGCCCACAGACTGAGGTCGAGATCGCCTTGGTCGGCAAGTACGTTGAGCTGGGCGAGTCGTACAAGAGCCTCAACGAGGCCATCATGCACGGTGGGATCGCAAACGCCTGCCGGGTGAACCTGCGCCACGTCGATTCCGAAGAGATCGAGCGCAAGGGCACTTCCTCTCTCGACACCGCCGACGGCATCCTGGTCGCTCCCGGCTTCGGGACCCGCGGCACAGAGGGCAAGATCATGGCCGCCCGCTACGCGCGCGAGCGCGCGGTGCCGTACTTCGGCATTTGCCTGGGCATGCAGATCGCAGTCATCGAATTCGCGCGCAACGTGGCAGGCCTGCGCGGGGCCAACTCGACCGAGTTCGAGCCCACGCCGGCCCACCCGGTCATCGACCTTCTGCCCGAGCAGCGAAACATCGTGGACAAGGGCGCTACCATGCGGCTGGGCGCGTGGCCGTGCATTCTCCGACCCGGTACGCGCGCCGAGGCGGCGTACGGGGCCAACGAGATCTCAGAGCGGCACCGTCACCGCTACGAGGTCAACAATGATTATCGTGACAGGCTGGTGGCGGCCGGGTTGTTCATCTCCGGGGCTTCGCCCGACGAGCAGCTGGTCGAGATGATCGAACTGCGCAACCACCCGTATTTCGTGGCTTGTCAGTTTCACCCCGAGTTCAAGTCACGGCCGCAGCAGCCGCACCCGCTCTTCCGGGCTTTCATCGGCGCCGCGATGCAAGCCCGCGCGGACAAGCGGCGGCATACAGCGCAGACCGCAGCGGATTCGGCTCCCCAGTCGCTCGCGTAGTCAGCCTTCGCGCGCCGCCAGTCCCTCGTGAGCCAGCAGCCAGCGTTTGCGACGGAGGCCTGAAGAGTAGCCGCCGAGCTTGCCGCCTGCCGCGAGCACGCGATGACAAGGAATCAGAATGGGAAGTGGGTTGGCGCCGATGGCCTGACCCACTGCTTGGCTCGCACCTGGCATGTGCAGCCCGCGCGCGATCTCGCCGTAGGTGGTCGTCGTGCCCAGCGGGATGGCGGCGAGGCGGCGCCACACTGCCTTCTGGAATTCAGTCCCGGATGGCACCAGCCGAGGCAGGGGTGGCAATGCAGAGAGGCTGGAAAAGTAGGCGCGCAGCCAGGCCGCGCCCTGGCCCAGAAAATCGCTTGCTTGATCGCCAACGCCGCCGAGCGGCGAGGTAGGCAAAGGTAGGTGCGTCCAACTCAGAGCCACAAGGCCGTGCGCAGAAGCGTCCAGACGCAATCTGCCAATTGGCGATTCGACGACGAGGCGTTGTGGAACAGTGAGAGTCAAACTTGTCAAGTGCCTGCAAGCAATACATGTACCACATGAGGCTTTTACCTTCCCTGGCGCATTGCTCGATGCTATCAAGAAGTGAGCCTCGGCGCCGAACGGTGAACCAAGCAGCACGCGACCAGACAGCAGGTAGATGACGCGATGTCCATGGAGATCAAGCAGCACCTGAAGCTGTCGCAGCAGCTCGTGATGACGCCGCAGCTTCAGCAGGCCATCAAGCTGCTGCAGCTCTCGCGGATGGAGCTGGTCGACGTGGTTCGCGAGGAGCTCCTCGAGAATCCGGTGCTGGAGGACTCGGTTGAGATTGCTGCGGAACAACAGAAGCCTTCATCGGCCAGCGAGGCCTCGTCAGCAGCCGCAGCGCCTGAAGCCGAAGCTGAGCGCATTGGCGAGACAGAGATTCCGGTCGCGAGAGTTTCCGAGGACAAACTCGACACCACGACCGAGATCAAGCCCGATTCCCGCTCGGGGGATGCAGTCGCGGATTTCGACTGGGACACCTATCTGGAGTCCCAGTCGAATGCCCCGCCTATGCCAACCTACCGGCCGAACACCGAGGATCTGCCCTCCTTGGAAGCCACCCTGACTAGGGGCACCTCGCTCTTCGACCATCTCGAGTGGCAGCTCAAGTTGTCGCGCAATTTCTCTGAGGCAGAGGAACGGGTGGCGTTGCTCATCATCGGGAATCTGACGCCGGACGGATATCTGGACGCCTCACTTGACGAGATCGCGGAAGAGGCGGGCGTCGGGGTGGAACAGGCGGAAGAAGTCCTGCGGCGTGTTCAAGAATTCGATCCGCCGGGCGTGGCCGCGCGCACTCTGCGGGAATGCCTTCTCATCCAGGCCCGCCTGATTGGCGCCGATGACGACATCGTGGTGGGCATGATCACGAGGCACCTGGGGAACCTCGAAAAGAAGAACTACGCGCCCATCGCCAAGGATCTGAACCAGCCGCTCGACGAAATCTACGAAGCGGCCAAGGTGGTGATGGGGCTTGACCCCAAGCCGGGCAGCGCGTACACCGACGAGGAAGCGACCTACATTACGCCCGACGTCTACATCCAGAAGGTGGGGGAAAAGTACTTCGTGGTGGCCAACGACGACGGTCTTCCCAAGCTCAAGATTTCGGACTTCTACCGGCAGGCGCTTAGCAAAGGCCCCAAGGCGCGAGAGTACATCCAGGAACGCCTGCGCAGTGCCCAGTGGCTGATTCGGTCCATCCAGCAGCGCCAGCGCACCATCGTGCGTGTCACCGAGTCCATCTTGCGCTTCCAGCGTGAGTTCTTCGAGAAGGGGACGGCCTACTTGAAGCCGCTCATTCTGCGCGACGTGGCCGAGGACATTGGCATGCACGAATCGACCGTCTCTCGGGTTACCACCAACAAGTACGTCCACACCCCGCAAGGCATCTTCGAGCTGAAGTACTTCTTCAATTCGGGCATTTCTCGCAGCGAGGGTGATGATTTGGCGTCTGAGGCGGTCAAACTGAAGATCAAGCAGATCATTGGAAGCGAGGACGTCAAGCGTCCGCATTCCGACCAGAAAATCGTGGAACTTCTTGGCGGCCAGAACATCGAAATCGCGCGACGCACGGTCGCCAAGTACCGCGAGCAATTGAAAATACTTTCCAGCAGCAAGCGCCGGCAGGTCTTCTAACCTTTGCACCACCGGCCGAAACAGAACCCCTTGGATGGAGACAAACTGCATGCAGATTTCGACGACGTTCCGTCACATGGAGGCTTCCCCGGCGGTCAGAGACTACGCGGAAGAACGCCTGGACAAGATCCGCAAGTATTTCCAGCGTGAGCTTCTGTCGGCCCACGCGACCTTTTCGGTGGAACGCAACCACAACCACACCGCCGAGTTTTCCTTGACCCTGCCCAACGGCATCGTCTTGCAGGCGCGTGAGACCACCGAGGACATGTACTCGTCGGTCGACCTGGCGGCTGCGCGCATCGAGCGCCAGGTGCGCAAGTGGAAGGAAAGGATCCGCACGCACAAGCCGCATGGCGGTCCCAGCTTCTCTATCCGTCAGGCGGTGATTACGCCGGAATCGTTCGAGCCCCAGCCAGGAGACGAGGATCAGGCCGACCAGGCCAAGGGCAAAGGGCCGGCGGCCAAGGGGCACGTGGTGCGCGAGCGAACCGTCGAAGTGCGTATTATGTCGGTCGAGGATGCCGCAATGCAGCTCAACCTCGTGGAAAAGGAGTTTTTGGTGTTCACGGATGTGGACAGCAAGACCATTTCGGTCATATATCGCCGCAAGGATGGCAACTACGGTCTCATTGAGACTGGAGCCCCTGCTCCCGGAGCATAGGACCGGAAATAGCCCCCGGATTGCCGGAGCGCCGATGAAAGTCGTCGATTTTCTTCACTCGAACTGCGTGATCCCAGCCGTGCGGGGGACCAGCAAGAGCGAAGTTCTCACCGAGCTGGCGCAACACCTGGCCCAGGTGCAGCCCGGGATCGATGCCGTGGCGCTGGGACGAGCTCTCGAGGAGCGTGAGCTGCTCGCTTCGACCGCCATTGGGGATGGCATCGCCATCCCGCATGGCAAGCTGGACACAGTGGACAGCCTCATGGGTGTGCTGGGACGTTCGGTTGCGGGGCTGGATTTCGATTCCATCGACGGCCAGCCCACCCATCTCGTGTTCATGCTGGTGGCGCCCACGGCGTCCACCGGGGCTCACTTGAAGGCGCTGGCGCGCCTGTCGCGGCTGTTTCGCGACGCCGGCTTTCGCCAGCGACTGATTGAGGCGCCCGACGGGGATGCCATGTTCAGGACTATAGAAGAAGAGGACGCCAAGTATTGACCGGCCCCACGGCGCTGTCATCGACGCTGACGGTGCGCTCTCTCTTGAGCGAGAGTGCGGGGCTTAGACTGGTGCTGCTGGCGGGGGAGGCCGGGCTGGGCCGGCGCATCGCCGTCAACCGGGTGCAGAAACCGGGGCTGGCGCTGGCGGGTTTCGTGCGCCAGGTGCAAGCCGAGCGGGTGCAGATTCTGGGCGCCACCGAATTGTCGTATTTGGCCAGCTTGCCGCCGCAGGAAGCGCGACACGGCATCGAGACCTTCATGGCCATCGAGCCCGCCTGCATCATCATCACCAAGGGGCTCGATGTTCCGCCTGAGCTGCTCGAGGCCGCCAACCGACTGGGCGTGCCGCTGCTGCGCACGCCGCTGCGCTCGTCAGTCGCAATCGAGGCGGTGCAGTCCTTCGTCGAGCGCGAGTTGGCGCCTTCGGCCAGCATCCACGGCGTGCTTATGGATGTCCTGGGCATCGGTGTGCTGCTCATGGGCAAGAGCGGCGTGGGCAAGTCCGAGGCGGCCCTGGAATTGATCATGCGCGGGCACCGACTGGTGGCCGACGATCTGGTCGAGGTGCGCCGCACGTCGCACAACATCCTGGTGGGCTGGGCGGCCGAGCTGATCAAGCACCATATGGAGGTGCGCGGGGTCGGCATCATCAACATCAAGGACATGTTCGGCGTGGCGGCGGTGCGCGACGAGAAAAAGATCGAGTTGGTGATCGAGCTGGTGCGCTGGGAGGAGTGGGAGTCGGCCGACCGCATCGGGCTCGACGACCAGACCCACCTCATTCTCGACGTGTCGGTGCCGCTTCTGCGGGTCCCGGTGAGCCCGGGCCGCAACGTGAGCTCGCTGGTCGAGGTGGCGGCGCGCAATCGCTTGCTGCAGCAGCGGGGTCACCACTCCGCGCGCGAGTTCCAGGAGAGACTGGATCAGGCCCTGGCCGATGCGCAAACACGGCGCTTCCGTGACGACGTGGAGTGATCGATGAAGTTGGTTGTCATCACCGGCGTTTCCGGCGCAGGCAAGAGCACGGTCAAGAGCGCGCTGGAAGACCTGGGCTTCTACTGCGTCGACAATCTGCCCATGACCCTCATGCCGCGCTTCATCGAGCTGTTGGCCGGGCGTGAAGAGGTGACGCGCGCGGGGCTGGTGGTGGATGCGCGCAGCGGAGAGTTCCTCGCCGATTCGGCGCGCGTGCTGTCCGACCTGCGGGCAGCGGGACATTCCATCGAAGTGCTTTTCCTGGACGCGCCCGACGAGGTGTTGCTGCGGCGTTTTTCCGAAACCCGTCGCCGCCATCCCCTGGCGGGAACCGATATTCGTGCGGGGATTCACGCCGAACGCATGCACCTGGCGGCTCTCCGGCAAGAAGCCACGGCGGTCATCGACACGGCGGAACTCACGGTTCACGGTCTGCGCGCCATCGTGCTGGGCCGCTACGGCCGGGCCGAAGGCAACCTGTCGGTCACCATGGAATCTTTCGGCTTCAAATATGGGCTGCCCACCGAAGCCGACATCGTGCTCGACGTTCGCTTCCTGCCCAACCCGTTCTTCGTGGCCGCGCTGGCTCCGCTTTCGGGGGAGGACGAAAGCGTGCGCCGGTTTGTCCTGGACAACCCAGAGACACAGATTTTCCTGGCCAAGGCCGAGGAGTTGCTCGCGCTGTGTATTGCCGCGTTCGAACGCGAAGGCAAGACCTACGCCACCGTGGCCATCGGGTGCACCGGTGGCCGCCATCGCTCGGTCGTCATCGCGGCCGAGCTGGCGCGTCTGCTGCAAACCTTCCACGTCGACGTCCGGCACCGGGATATCGGGCGGAGTCGCCCCGCTTCGCCTGAGCCGCGCAAGCTGTGAAACGGTCACATGGGCAGAGCCACAACGGCGTCGCGTTCGCACCCAAACCGGGTAGAATGGATGAGTCAGCATGACACCGCCGACTAGGACGTTGAATCCGATGGTGGGCGTCGTGGTGATCTCCCACGAGCAAGTGGCCTTCTATATGCTGGAGGCGGCCCGTCGGATGGTCGGCACGCTGCCCGGCGTGGCGGTGGTGTGCGCCTCATCCGCGGACGACAGCGCGGTCATCATGCAGAGGGTGGCGCAGGCGTGCAATGAGGTCGATGACGGCGCCGGCGTGCTCATCATGGTGGATGTTTATGGGTCAACGCCGTTTCACGTGGCCATGTCGATGCTGGACGGGACGGGCGCCGGCGAGGTGTTGGCCGGTGTGAACCTGCCCATGTTGCTCAAGCTGGCCACCATCGATCGCACGCGGCTTTCGCCCGCAGAGATGGCCCAACAACTGTGCGAGGTTGGCCGTCGCGCCATTCGGATCGGCTCGGAGATAACCGGCAAGATCGATGTCGGGGGGAATCGCTGACGTGGGGGATGGCAGCCAGGCACAACGCTCGGTCAAGATTCGCAACCGTCTGGGCATGCATGCGCGCGCTGCCGTCAAGTTCGTGCAACTGGCCAACCACTTCGCATGCGAGATCGACGTGATCAGGGGCGACACGCAGGTCAACGGGAAGAGCATCATGGGCCTGCTGACCCTGGTGGCGGCCTTGGGCACCGAGGTGACGCTCGTGGCCAGCGGACTCGATGCGCAGCAGGCGGTGGACGCGCTGGCTGCGCTGGTGAACGATGGCTTCGGCGAGGGAGTCGCGGATGCTTAGGCTGGCGGGCGTGGGCGCCTCCCCGGGCATTGCCATGGGCGTGGCTCATTTTCTGGGCGGACGCGTGGAGGTGCAGGAGCGTCGCATTTTCACCGACGAGGTGGCCAACGAACTGCGCCGCTTCGAAGATGCCATCGGCCGCAGTGATGCGCAGTTGAGGCGCATCCAGCAGCAGATTGCCGAGCAGGAGGGTGACGGTCAGGAGTACCGCATCCTCGAGGCGCACCGGATGATGTTGGCCGACGTGCACCTGGTCGAGGAGACGCGGCGGATCATTAGCAGCGATCAGGTATCAGCCGAGTGGGCCTTGCGGCGGGCGCTGGACCAGATCCAGGCGGTGTTCGCGCGCATCGAAGATGCCTATTTCCGCGAGCGGCGCAGCGACATCGACATGATCGGCGAGCGCATCTTGCGCAATTTGATGGGCATGACGCCGCCCGGGCATGAGGGCGTGCCCAAGGGCGCGGTGGTGTTTGCCCACGATCTCTCGCCCGCCGACGTGACACAGCTGGGCCGCGCGGGCGTGAGCGGCTTCTTCACCGAGGGCGGCGGCAAGACCTCGCACGCGGCTTTGGTGGCGCGCGCGCTGGGCCTGCCTCTGGTCGCCGGGGTGCAGGGGTTCATCAAGCACATCCGCACCGGGATGACCGTGATCGTGGACGGCGGTCGCGGCGAGGTCATCCTGGAGCCCGACACCGAGGTGCAGGGCCGCTTCGCTGACCGGGCCGCGCGCGATCTGGTGCAGACCGAACGCCTGGGCCGCGCGCGGGAGGCGCCCGCCATCTCGCTCGACGGGGAGCGCGTGCACCTGGCCGCCAACGTGGAGTTGCTGGAAGAGGTGCCCATTTCAGTCGAGCTGGGCGCCGACGGGATCGGGCTGTTTCGCACCGAATTCTTGTACCTGGAACGGAGCACCCTGCCCACCGAGGAGGAGCAGTACCAGCACGCGCTGGCCGCCTTGCGGGCCATGGATGGCCGTGGCGTGTGCTTTCGCACCTTGGACCTGGGCGGGGACAAGCTGCCCACGTCGGTGCGCATCCCGGCCGGGAACAATCCCGCGCTGGGCTTGCGCTCGATTCGCTATTCCCTGTGGCGGCGCGATGTCTTCCGGTTGCAGTTGCGCGCCTTCTATCGAGCGGCTGCCGTGGGCCCGCTGCGCATCATGTTCCCGCTCATCTCCGGCGTGGCCGAGCTGCGTACCGTGCGTGAATTGTGCGCCGGCGTTTGTGCGGAACTCCAGCGCGACGGACTGGAGTACAACCCCGAGGTTCCGCTGGGCGTGATGGTCGAGACACCCAGTGCGGCTGTGATTGCGGACCTCTTGGTCGACGAGTGCGACTTCCTTTCCATCGGTACCAACGACTTGATTCAGTACGCGCTGGCGGCCGATCGTCAGGATGAGCACGTGGGCTACCTGTACCACCCGCTGCACCCGGCCATCTTGCGTTTGGTCAAGCAGGTGACAGCGGCGGCCAAACGCGCCGGCAAGCCGGTGTCCATGTGCGGGGACATGGCCGGCGACCCGCGCTTCACCTGGGTACTGCTGGGGCTCGGGCTGCGTTCGCTCTCGATGGCGCCGCGCCAGATCCCCATCGTCAAGTCCATCGTACGCGCCACGCGCATGGCCTTTGCCGAGAAGCTGACCGAGGAGATCTTGCGCCTGCGCACCGAGGACGAAGTGGAGGAGCTGGTCAACCGCGTGATGAAAGAACGCTTCCCGCTCGAGTTCACCGAAGAAACCTCGTAGGGCCCGCTTTGCATCGCGTTCCCGTCGCCGCCGGACGTTTCTTCCGCTAGACTGAACGATCATCGGCTGCCCCATGTCACTCTTGCGTTGCACGTCGCTTCTTGCCCTGCTGGCCGCTGCTGGCTGCTTGCAGTCGGGACCAGAGCCCGAGGGAATCAAGCTGGCCTCCGACCGTGATATTGGCTCGATCGGTTTCGTGTCCATCAACGGGCAGGCCTGGGTTGCTTTCAATCGGATCAAGGCCCCGGCTACGTCCGGCAAGGGCTCGGTGTCTGACCTGTGGATTGCGGGCCCGATGGGAACTCCGGTGGACGGGGAGACGGACGGAGGAGCCGAGGAGGCGGACGGGGGCGTCGGGGCTGGGCCGCAGCAGCGGTTGGTGATCGCCGACCGTTCGGATCGATGGGGCTCGGTTATGGCTGGCGGATCGCTCTTCGCCATGGTGAACGAGCAGCTGAGCGGAGGCGAGTCGGTCGGCACCCTGGTGCGCATCGATCCAGGTTTCCAGCCCCAGGAGACCTTCGAGAATGTGTCCACCTTCACGGCCAACCAGAATTTCGCCAATCGCTTGCTCTTCCGTCAGGTTCCCCCAGACGACCAAACCCCGGGGTTGTTTCTGTGGGACGGACAGAACCAGCTCCGCCTGGGGGATGTGGCGAACGTCTCCGACTTCGATGTGCAGATCACCAACAGCGGTATGGCCTACTTCGTGCTGGGCAGCGATCAAACCTTGAGCCGGCTGGGCAAGCTGACCGACGCCAAGCAGGACCTGCACGCCAATGTCAGCCGCTTTCTCCTGCGCAACGACGAGAAGTATGCCGTGCTTTCCCTGGTGAATGCGGGCACGAGTACGACCGTGGTGCTGGATGTGCAGGCGGGCAAGGACATGCCACTGGCACGTCCCAATCCCTGCTGCCCGCTCGGCTTCAAGGATCCCAACCTGTTTACCTACGCGCAAGGTGCCAGCGGTGATGCGCCCGCCGAGTATCACACCCTGGATCTGGTGAGCGGCGTGGAAACCTGCCTGTCCTTGCCGGCCCCGCTGGTTAACCTGGTGCCGATCATGGATCGACCGAACAGCGACGAATCCCTGTTTCTCGACAGCGAGGGCCATGGTGTGTTCTTCGGCAGGGACGACCACCAGGCGCGGCGAACCGTGATGCGGGTCGACCCGGCGACACAGCAGGTGGTGCCGGCGAACATGCTGAGCCCTGGGTTCTCACCCGATGGTCAGTATCTCCTGTACATCGACCCCCAGCCCCAGACGCTGTCCGAGCCGGATCCGCACGGGCCTTTGCTGGTTCAGGATATCGGGTTGGTCGACCAACCCCTGGAGCACCCACCCCGCCAGATTTCGACCCCGGGCATGTCGGTGGTTACGGGCGACTACTTCTTCATCGCTGGTCCCACCACCGATGCTGGCGCCAGCGTCATCTTGGTCTTCTGGGCCAATGTCGTGCGCGACTCGTCTGACCTGTACTTCGCCAATCATGAGACGGGCGAGCTGAAGGTTGTGGGCAATGCCATCGGACGCGTGACGGTGGACGCGCAGCGGATCATCGGGACGGTCAACATGTCAGCGCAGGACGCAACCGGCGATTTGGTCGTGCAGGACGTGGAGGACAGCGAAGGCCGAATGCTGGCGCACGCGGTGACCGGATTTACGCAGGGGGCAGACCCGAACCCGACCGCGCAGACGAAAGCGGGTCTGGTTGCCTACACCGTGCGGGGGCGCGTGCCCAACGACCACGACGGCCTGTGGGCGACCACTCTGACGCCACCCGGCCAGGACGGGGGCCAGTAGCGTGAGCGTCTCGGTTTTGGCCGCCCTGCTGCTGGCGGTCGCGGCGGATGCCGGCCCTGATGCCGGCGCGGAAGACGGCCTTCCGTCGATCGGGGAGGGCGAGGCAGACGCCGGACTTGGCGCGGATGCCGGCGCGGACGCTCGTCTGTCGCCGGATGCTGGGCTGCTGGCACCGGCGCCGGTGTTGAGTGGCCGCATTCTGGCGCGCGGCACGCGCGAGCCACTGGTGGGCGCGCAGGTGCGCGTGATCCTGGACCACGGCGCGACTTCCGACACCGAGACAGACGAGCACGGGGATTTTTCACTGACGGCACGACCCGGTCCGTGCGAGGTGGTCGTCCATTTCCCTGGCTTCGAAGCCTTCTCGCGAAAGTTCGACGTGAGCGGGAGCGGCGCCAGCGGTCTGGTGTTGCGCCTGCAACCGCGTCTGACTGGTGATCGCTACGAAACCGTGGTGACGGCTGCGCCGGCGCGCGCGCCCGCCGTGCCGGTGCAGCGGGAGGAACTAACCCACACCCCGGGCGCGTTCGGTGATCCCTTTCGCGTGCTGGAATCCTTGCCCGGCGTGGTGCAGGCGATCTGGCCTTTGCCCATGTACGCCATCCGGGGCGCCAACCCCGGCAACACCGGCTTTTTCATCGACGGCGTGCGCGCGCCAGCACTGTTCCATTTCGCGCTCGGCCCTTCGGTCATCCACCCGTTTTTTCTCGACGAGATGCAGTTCTATCCCGGCGGCTATCCCATCGAATACGGCCGCTACGTCTCGGGCATCGTGGCCGCGCGCACGGCCGCACCCGCCACGGATCGCCTGCATGTCTCAGCCGACGTGCGCTTGTTCGATGCGGGCGGAATCGTGGCCACGCCTTTTGACAACGGTCGCGGAACCGTGGCCGTGGCCGGTCGCTATTCCTACACCGGGCTCCTGCTCTCGGCGTTTTCTAGCGACTACAGCCTGGACTACTGGGATTACCAGGTGCGCATCGAGCATCGGCTGGGGCCAGGGCGGCTGACCCTGTTCGCCTTCGGTTCTGGCGATACCCTGCAACAGAAGCACCCGGACCCGGTGGAATGGAACTCCGGCATCCAGCCCGGCCTGGCCCAGCTCATGTTCCACCGCGTGCAACTGCGCTGGGACGGCGGCGTGCTGGGCGGACACCTGCTGGCCAGCGCTCTGGTCGGCTTGGATGATTCGACGGTGAGCAACACACAGCTGTTCGATCTGCCCATCAGAGGTCGGATGATGATGGCAGCGCCCCGCCTGGAAATGGGCTGGCGTCTGGCGCACTGGGTGGATCTGGTCGTGGGCGGCGATGCAGAGGCGCAGCGCTATCGTCCGCAGTCAACCTTGGCGTTCCTGGGCGGGGGTTTGGGCAACTACTATCAGACCGATCTTTTCCGTGATCGCAGCCTGCTGGCGGCCAGCGGCTACGCAGGCTTGACCATCAAGGCCGGCGACCGACTGCAGCTGACGCCAGGTTTTCGCTATGACGGCTACTTCGAGGAGAACACCCAGAAGGGTGCGTCGAGCCCGCGCCTCTCGCTTCGCTATCGCGTGGCGTCCGACACTTGGCTGAAAGGCCATGTGGGTCAGTTCTCCCAGATGCCGTCCCTGCCGGTGGGGGTTCCTGGGTTCGATGGGTTCGGTTTGCAAAGCTACGGCTTGCAGCGATCGCGCCAGGGCAGCGTGGGCGTGGAAACCGGCCTGGGCGATCGCGACGGCGCTGACCTTTCGCTGGACACCACGGTTTTCTATCAGCGCTTGCATGTGACCGACGTGCGCAACTCACTCAGCCTCGATCCGCAGGCGCGCGATTTTCTCGAGCTGCGCGAGGGCGAAAGCTATGGCTTCGAAATCATGCTTCGTCGGCCCATGCGTCACCGCGCGTACGGATGGCTGTCCTACACGCTCTCGCGCTCGTTGCGCGTGGTGGACGGCGTGATCGCGCCGTCGGATTGGGATCAGCGTCATGTGTTGAACTTGGTGACGGGCTACCGCATGCCTCACGGCTACGCCGCCTCCGCGCGCTTTCACTACAACAGCGGCCGTCCCTATCCCATCTACGACCCGCGTCTGCAATGGGTCAATTACCAGCGCCTGCCTGCCTTCGCTCAGCTTGATTTGCGTGGCGACAAGCGTTTCGTGTTCGACCGCTACCTGATTGACGTCTACGTGGAGGTGGTCAACGCCACCGCGAGCCGCGAGGTGTTTGACGAGAAACTCCAACAGAACGGCCAACTCGACCAACGAGCCTACCAGCTGGTCTTGCCGTCGATCGGCGTGCACATAGAATGGTAGGGGCGCCCTGCGGTCGCCCACACCGAGCCGGACAATTCCTATGAACGCCACGTCCGGGTGCTGCGGGTGTATCATTGCGCACATGATGCGCACACCAGCGACCTTTGGTTTCGGCGCCTTCCTGGCCGCGCTGCTGGCAGGAGGAGTGGTCCGCGCGGACGATGCGGCCGTGCACTACAACATGGGGTTGCAGCTCAAGCGCCAGGGCAAGACCCCGGAGGCGCTGGTTGAGATGAAGAATGCCGTGCAGCTGCGTCCGGACTACGCCGCGGCCTGGTTCACCTTGGGCACGCTCTATCGGATGGAGGGCGAGCTCGACAACGCGGCCCAGGCGCTGCTGAAAGTGACCAAGCTGCAACCCGACGACGCGAGCGCGCACGCCAACCTGGGCGCGATCTATGGGCGGCAGAAGAAATGGAACGAGGCCATCACGGAGCTGGGACGCGCGGTGAGCCTGCAGCCGGACGACTACGAAGCCCATGCCAGCCTGGGCGCAGCCTTGCGGCAGATTGGCGACTACCCCAGAGCGATTCCTCACCTGCGCAAGGCCACCGAACTCAAACCCCAAGAGCCACTAGCCTGGTCCAACCTGGGCGTGGCTCTCTCCCGGACCGACGATCGGGAAGGGGCGGTGAAGGCACTGAAGAAGGCGGTTGAGCTGGACCCGAAGAACGGGCAGACCCATCTCAATCTGGCGGTGGCGTATCGCCGCAACAAGAAGCCCGACGAGGCGATTGCGGAGTACGAGACAGCCGTGTCCCTCGATCCAGGCCTTACCGGCGGCTACTACGACCTGGGGCTGCTCTATTCACAGGACCGGCGCTACGACGACGCCATGTCCGCGTTCAAGAAGTACCTGGCCAGCAGCCAGCACCTGGATCCTGAATCGCGTCGTGATGCCGAAGAGCGCATAAAGTCGCTGGAAGGCGCGGTCAAGAAGAAGTAGCTTCACGGCCGCAACCAAATGGTGTGAGGTGGTTCGCCTCGTCATCCACCTACCGCCGAGAACGCAGAGGTGAGAGGGGAGGCCACATCGCAGCCTCACGGCCGCAACCAAAGGGCGTGAGGTGATGCATCTCGCGAGCGCCCCGCCGCTGAGAACACAGAGGTGAGAGGGGAGTTCGCAGAGTCGGAGAAACCGGAATGATGTTCGGGCGTTGCGAAGAAACCTTCGCGGCCCGCGAAAGAACGGCACCCTAGTCCTTCTGTCCGCCTCTGTGCTCTCCCTCTCCCCTCTGCGTTCTCAGCAGCGCGCGGCTGTCGAGATGGATCACCTCATGCCCATTGTTTGCGGCCGCAAGACCAAACTAGAACTTGATCCCGACGAAGCCGCGCAGGACCTGGGCGGCGGTGGCGGTTCCGGCGCCGCCGCTGGGGAACAGCTCGATGGGACGGTTGAGCGCTCCGAAGGGCCAGAACACGCCCCACACCATGCCGGCGTAGAACTTTTCGTTGGCGTTGCGGTAGCCAAGCCCCAGGTCCATCTCGATGCCATAGCCCATCGCGTTCCCAGGCGTGGACACGGGAACTGGCGCCAGGCTGTAGATGACGGATCCGGAGAGGCCTAGTTGGCGTCCCTCGGTCACGTCCAGCCAATAGGCAATGGAAGGTTTGAAGTAGATGGCATTGGTGACGGTCCCCATGATTCGGCGGAAGAAAATTTCGTCGACGTGGTAGTCAGGCGAGAAATAGAAGTTGTGCATCGAACTGTCCCCGATGGGCTGGGGCACGAACTTCCAGCGGTAGTTGAGATAGGGGCTCGCATTTTGTGTGGTTGCACTGCAATTGGTGCTGTCGTTGCACGCGGTTTCAGCCTGGTCGCCGGTGGCGCCGCCGGTTTCGAATCCGATGAAGAGCGAATCTTTGTACAACTTGAGATCGGCTGCCAAGACCCAGCCCATTCCCAGGATGGTGAGATGGTCGTCGCTGCTGCCTGCTTCCTGCAGGCGCAGCGGTCCGGCGTTCGCCATGCGTCCTGCCTGGGCCGTGCTTTCGAACTCCAGGGTGAGGGCCTTCCAACCCAGCTTGAACCACACGCTGGGGATAAGCAGCCAGGCGCCGATGTGCTGGGTCAGGGAAGGAGTGGTGTCGGTGGTGTTGTTCAGGTCGGTGCGCGAGAGCGATCCATTCAGGGTCTGGTCTTGCTGAGCCGAGGTTGATAGCTTGAAAACTTCATTGTTCTGACCACGGTACACCAGCTGCACGCCGTAGTTGAGCACCAGCTCGCCGTTCTGCGCGCGTTCGCGAAAATGCTGGTCATCGTCCCTTTTTGTCAGGGCCGCGGTGAGCTGCACCACCTCGTCGTTCTGCGACAGATCCATGGGTGGCCCGCTGGGATCGGCGCGGCCTGCATCAGTCATGCCCCAGGCGTAGCCCGAAGGGCCGAAATCCCAGGAAAGGGCAAGCTGGTGCCCGTATACCTGGGTGATGGCCATGATCCGGTCCACCGTGGTGCCGCCGTCGCAGTCCGCGCAGTCGCCCTTGTTGAAGTACATCCCGCGGCCAAAGTGCCAGGGCATGCGGCCGAAGCGCAGCGAGCCGATCTGGCTGTCCACCTCGCCCCACACCCGCTTGGGAGCGATGGCCGAGGTGAAGGTGTTCGAGCCGGGCGTGGTCTGGGAGTTCGACAGGATTCCCGTCGGCGCCAAGTTGGTGCGCAGAGCCGGTTGCGACGCCGAGATCAGCGAGTCGGGCGTGGAGCCGTAGATGAGGTTGTCGAAGACGTCGATCTGAGCCACCACGCGAACTTGGTCCGAAATGTTGATGGTGGGCTCAAGGCGCAGGCGCATGTTGGTGTCGCCCAGGTTCTTCTGCGCGCACCAGCCAGGCTTGGTGGAGCACTCGAGCGGCGTGGGGAAAGGCGGAAAGCCATCTTGCGGGCTGTTGTCCACGTAGCCCTGGCCCAAGTTGAAATTGTGTAGCAACTCGGCGCGCGTGCGGAAGTAGCCATCAAGCTCGATGACCTGGGTGCGGCGCCGGTGTTGGTTGGTGTAGCCCGCCTGGGGGCCGGCGTCGTCCGCTGCCTTGCCTTCCTCCTCGGGCGCGGCTTCGGCTGGACCTTCCTCCTTTTCTTGGCCGGCTGGGGGTGGGGCCCCCATACCACCGGGAGACATACCGCCGGGCATGGCTCCCATCTGGGCCCAGGCAGCGCCCGCGCCGCCCAGGAGGGTTGCGAAGACAAGAGAAGAAACCAGGCAGGGCCTGGTCTTGGCCGCGTGGGGAGCACGGAGGTGTTTGAACTTGGTCATCGCAACATTCCTAGGTAGGCGCACCTTATAACAACAGGTTGCCCGCGCGGCCAAGGTTCTCGCTATGATACTCGCGTGAGTTCCGCCAGCCTTCGCACCTTGTGTGGCCAGCTTCTGTCGGTCGGCTTCGACGGGCCCGAGGCGCCGGCCGAATTGCTGGGCCGCATTGCGCGCTCGGAGGTGGGCGGGGTCATGTTGTTTCGGCCCAATATCGTCGAGCCGCTGCAGGTGGCGGAGCTGGTGCGGACCCTGCGCAAGGCCGGTCCGGCGGGGTTTCCGCTGGCGGTTTCCGTCGACCAGGAGGGCGGATTGGTGCAGAGGCTGCGCCAGCCGCTCACTGTGTGGCCCGACATGTTTTCGGTGGCTGCGGCCGGCGATCCCGCGCGCAGCGAGGCTGTGGGACGTGCGCTGGGGGACGAACTGGCGGTCCTGGGCATCGGCTGGAATTTCGCCCCGGTGCTCGACGTGCACACCAATCCCGCCAACCCGGTCATCGGCAACCGGGCCTTTGGTGCGACACCCGCGGCTGCAGCCACGCACGCGCTGGCCTTCTGGCACGGACTGCGCGCGGCTGGTGTGCTCGGCTGTGGCAAACATTTTCCCGGCCACGGCGACACGCAAACCGACTCGCACCTGGACTTGCCCGTGGTGGTTCATGACGACGCCCGTTTGCGCGCCGTGGAGCTGGCGCCCTTTGCCGCGGCGGTGGCCGCGGGTTTGTCCGCGATCATGACCGCGCATGTGATGTACCCGGCCTGGGATGCGCAACTGCCTGCCACGCTGTCGCCGCGGATCGCGCGCGATATCTTGCGCGGGGATCTGGGCTTTGGCGGTCTGTTGGTCAGCGACGACCTGGGCATGCGTGCTGTGGCCGACCGCTGGCCCATCGAGGAGTTGGTGGTGCAAAGCCTGCTGGCCGGAGTCGACCACTTTCTCGTGCGCGAGCCGCGCGAGCGGCAGGAAGCGGCCCTTGCGGCCTTGGTGCGTGCCGCTGAGACGCGGCCCGAGGTGCGTGCGCGCGTGCAGGAGAGCGCAGCGCGCGGGGCACGATTCAAGGCTCTGCTGAGCCCGCGCATGCCGGCCGAGCGAGGCGAATTGCTGGCCCGCCTGGGCACGCCCGAGCACCGAGCCCTGGCCGCATCGTTCGCGCGAGTAGACGCAACTGCGGCCGTGGGATCGCCGGTGGCGGATAGTTAGAGCTTGTCGGGTAATTACGG
>PLNW01000090.1 GCA_003142855.1 Myxococcales bacterium | reverse complement strand
GGCGGATGCGCGGGATGATCGAAACGCAGGGCCAAGACCCACTTCTCGGGAAAATTGTTCAACGCCTGGTTGATGCATGCCAGCCGGAGCGCATCTATCTTTTTGGATCGCGCGCACGGGGCGACGGGGGGGCTGACAGCGACTACGACATCATGGTGGTCGTGGCCCAGTCTGACGAACCCGCGTATCGGCGCGCTCAGCGCGCGCACAGCCTGCTTTGGGATCTGGGCGCAGCCGCCGACATATTGGTCTGGACGCGCGATGCCTTTGACAGCCGTGTCCATCTGCGCGCCTCGCTCCCTGCCACCATCGCCCGGGAAGGCAGAGTGCTCTATGTCGCATGATCCTGCTCGTGTGGCTGAGACGAAGTCGTGGTTCGTCAAAGCCGCCAGCGACTTGCGCGCGGCAACTCACGAGCTGACCGCGGTTCCACCCCTGACAGACGATATCGTCTTCCACGCGCAGCAGGCAGCGGAAAAGGCGATGAAGGGCTACTTGAGTTGGCACGACCAACCGTTTCGTAGGACGCACGACCTCGCGGAGGTCGGGTGCCTGTGTACAGCGATAGATGCCACCCTTGAACCGCTCCTCAGGCGCGCGGAGAGTTTGACCGTGTATGCGTGGGCATTTCGGTACCCCGGGGACGCGGAGGCCCCATCCGTCGAGGAGTCTCAAGCTGCCCTTGCGGTTGCCCGAGAGGTTGTCGACTCTTTCCTTGCACGCCTTCCCGCGGACATTGGTGCTTGACGGGTGGGTAAGCGCCACCGCGACGCAACCCACGCAACATGCGCAGGACCGGGGGATCGTCCTCTCGAGAAGTGACTGGCGCGCCGACCGGTGTCGCCGGTCATCCAGCTCCCGTTAACGCGCCATGGCTTGCTTCCACCCCCAGCCGCCACCTATCATTACCATTATGCCATCAACAATTACCATTGATGCCGCGGGCCGGTTGGTGGTGCCCCTACCGGTGCGCCGCCGTTTGCGTCTGGTCGCCGGCAGTCGATTGCGCATCACCGAGGGGCCCCAGAGCATTCTTCTTGAACCCGAACACGAGGAGGCGCGGATTGAGGAGAAGGGCGGGATCTTGGTAGTCGGCGGCCGACTCCACGGCACGGTGCCAGACCATCGCGACGTTCGCCACGACAGACTCGAGAGGCTGGCGCGCTCGTGAAGGTTTGCTTCGACACGTCCGTTCTCGTTCCCGCGCTTGTGTCACCCCATCCGTTCCACGCCCGAGCCTTGCGCTGGGTGCAGGCGGCTGCCAGCGACGAAATCCAGGGGGTCATGGCCTGGCACGCAGTGGCCGAGACGTGGTCGGTACTTACGCGCCTTCTAATTTCTCCTCCCGTCGGTGCGCGCGCGGCCGAGCAGATGGTCGAGCGGTTGACCGAGCATATCCGGCCCCTGGCTATGACCGCGGTTCTGTACCGACAGGCCATGCGTCGCTGCGCCGAGCGCGGTGAGCGCTCCGGGGCCATCTTCGATGCACTTCATCTGGTCGCGGCCGAGGCGTCGCAGTCGGAAGCTCTCATCACGCTGAACCCCGCGGATTTCGAGCGGCTAGCGGCCAAACACGGTCCGCGCATCATCGTGCCTCCCGATCCGCCTCAGATCACGGCTGGGTGAATCTGTTCGGTTCCGTGCAATCGTCAATCGCATTGCTGATTTGGCCAGGGGATGGCCCGGTCCAGGGCTCAAGGGGGTGGGGAGATGCTATCTACCTCAAGCTGCTTCTTGTCGTGTTGGATTCTTGCCAGCGCGCCGCGAGCTTCCGCGTTGGTCGGGGCCCGTCGGAGCACGCCATTGTAGGCGTCAATGGCGGTGGTGATCCCGCCGCTTTCTTCCGCGGCCTTGGCCAGGGCCAGGAGCAGGCCGATGTTGTCAGGATTCTGCGCGAGCGCGGCTTGGTACTCGGAAATGGCTCGCGTGAATTGGCCACGCCGCTCGAAGGCGTAGGCGGCTGCGAGATTGGCTTCGGTGCTGGATGCGCCAGCCTCGGAAAGGGCTGCGCGCAGCCCGGCCAAGGCTTGGTCGATGGCCTGCCATCTATCGGTCTGCATCAGGAGCGCCAGGCGCTTGCGGTTCAAGTCCACGTCAGCGGGCGAAAAGCGCAGGCCGTTTTCCAGGATGGCGAGGGCTTGGTCCCGGCTTTCCGGCCGCAGCAAGGCGATCTCGGCGGCCATCAGGGTCGCGCGCGGATCGCGCGGAGCGATTTCCAGGGCGCGCTGGCTGGCCTTTTGCGCGGCGGGAAGATCCTTCGCGGCAAGCGCGATCTGCGCCTGCACCAGATGGAACTCGGCGCTCTCCGCATTGCTGTCCCGATTCAGCGTGTCCCTGGCTGCGTCGGTCAGTCCGTGCGCGAGCAGGTAACGGCTGATGTCGTAGCGATTCTTGTCGTCGGCCAGCGTCGCCATTTCCTCGGCCTTGGCGCCGGCCTTGAAAAGCTCGTCGAGCGCGCCCCCGAGGCTTGCGCGTGATTCAGTCACGACGATCTTCCATTCCAGCAGGGCCTGCTGACGACGGCCGAGCCGCCACAGATCGCGGGCCGCTTCCCGGTGCGCGCCCAAGCACAGAGGACAAAGCAGCATGGCCCGATTGAGCAGGCGCAGCCGGGTCCCGATGGTCGTCCGGGGTTCAAGCCGGGCCTCAGCCAGCGCGTAGACAGAATCCGTCGGGTGGGCGAGCGCGGCTGCGTGGACCAGGGCGCGGTTGTCCGGGGTGAAAGGCGGCCGCAACAGGGCATCGAAATCGCGCGCCCCCGGGGCACGCAGCAGCCCGATGCCGGCCACGGCCGCGAGGCAGGCGACGGCAGCGAAGATCGCAGGGCTACGATTGGGCGCGGGATTTTCTGCCGCGATGGCCTGCCTTCCGAAGATGGCGCCGAGAAGAGCGCAGAAAGGCAGCAATACGCCCGGGGTTTCGAGGCCGAAGTCCACCAGGTTGTGGGCAAGCACCGCGACCAGCCCGGCCACCAGCGAGGCCTCGACGCGATCCCGGCGCGCTTCCTTCCAGAACCTGCGGCCGACGAGAACCAGGATGCCGAGCAAGATCAGCGCGCCCGCGATTCCTGCTTCGATGAGGATACCGACTGGCTGGTTCTCCACGAATTCGAGCCAGACCGGCCAGTGCAGCGTCTGATACGCGGGATAGACGCGGCCGAAGGCGCCCAGTCCAATGCCAGCCGGATGGGCGACCGCCATGGGCAGGGCATCTATCGACACGAGCAGCTTGGACAGGTTGTCGCCGACGGTGCCGCGGAATTCGGCGACGATCTTGTCGCCGCCCAGGCCGATGGTGGCGCCCACCACGACGAGCAAGGCAAGCAGAACGGCCGCGAATCGGCTGCGGTGCAAAGGCTCGCCCTCGTCGGATCGAGGCGCGAGAACAAACCACGTCAGCGCGCCTGCCCCCAGGGCCAGCACCGATCCGCGCGACAAAGTGGAAATCGCACCGGCGGCCAGGACGGCGGCGATGAGTTTCCACACGCGCTGGCCGTAGCTGGTGGTGCGGGCAAAGGCGAAGGCGAGCGCGGCGAAGGCAGCGAGTTCGAGAAACTCGGCCGTGTGATTGGGGTTGATGAAGGGACCGACCAGGAGTCCGCCGCTGGTTGGGAAATGGCCGTACACCGCGGATTCGGCGGCGGCGCGGTGGCCGAGCCCAATGGCCATCGCTGCGAGACCCGTGCTTGCGACCAGGCCCGGGACGATAGAGCGCAGGCGGCGCCCGCTCGCCAACACCAGTGCGGCCAAGGCCACGCCGAGCGCGGCTGCGGCCTTGGCGAATTCGCCGTAGGTTTCGGGTGGGTCGAGGCTGAGCGGCTGGGCGCCACGGAGATCAGCGAGGGCAAGCAGGGCCGAGCCCTTGGGATCGAGCAGGGCGCGCAGCCCGGCCGGCAGGGGAACGATTTGGGCGGCCGCGACCACGAGAAAGAAGAGCGGAAGCGCAAGTGCGACGGAGGTTGCGAGATTGTCCTTGCAACCCTTGGCCAGCCACGCGGTTGCCAGCGCGAGCAGCGCGGCCACGCCCAGGATGGCGAACACGATCGGGCGATGTACGCCACCCAGGGTCAGCGGCGCGCCGACCAGCAGCACGCCGAGCAGAGCCGCGGTGGTGAAGGTCCGCGCGGCGCTTGAACTCGAACCGCGGCGGCTTCGCCTGTCCTGGCGGTGCGGGCGCTGGCTGCGCTGTAGAGGCGTTTCTGCCGACGCGGGAGCAGCGCGCAGATCCACCGGATGCGATCCCTAGAACAGCCGCTCGTCCACGACCAGAATGTCGCCGGGCCGCAGGACCACGTTGGGGGCCCGGCCCTCGCTGATGTCGGCCACGGGGTAGGTCTTGCTTTGCACGGCACCCTTGGCTTCGCGTCGCAAGGTCACGGAGTTCTTGGAAGCAATGCCAGTGAAACCACCCGCTGCGGCGATGGCATCCACGATGGTCATGTTGGTGAAATAGGACACCGAGCCCGGCTTCTGCACTTGGCCGATGACGGAAACCTTGCGGCTGTTCCACTCTTTGACCATCAAGGAAACCTGCGGCTTCTTGAGGTAGCCGTCGGCCAGCTTGGCCGCGATGAATTCCTGCACGTCCCCGCTGCGCATGCCGATGACCGAGACGCGGCCGACGAAGGGATAGTCAATCGTGCCGTCCGCGGCGACGCGGTAGAGATCGGAAAGATCCTTCTCTCCCAGCACGCGCACTTCGAACACGTCGTCGATGCCCAGGCGCTCTTCTGGCGTGAGATCCACCGCCTGGATCGGGCTACCCGGCTGCAGCCTCCGCCCTGCACACGCCACGCTCGCAGCCAGCAACGACAGTACTAGCCACCCACGAAGAACGCGGCACGCTGCACCTGGGGTCAGGGAAGGCTCTTTCACGGGAAACGCGGGAAGGATAGCACACGAGGAGTTTTCGTCAGCAGGTCGCCCACCGCCCCAGAATTGCGTAGAAATTCAGCAGGGTTACGAAGCGGACGGGCTTCCCCCGCCGCTGATCGGCATAACGTTGCGGCTTCAGTTGCGCCGAACGGAGATGAGGTCTTCATCTTCGATCGCGCGCACGTCAGCACGCGTGAGTATCCAGCCCTTGAACATCACACTGCAGGACGTCGATGTGGACTCGCCGTGAGCAACATCTCTGAGTTTGCGCGCGTGCCCGGGGTTACGGTCGAGGACTGGATGAAGTGAGGTCGTCCCGCTCCTTCGCACGCCAGTTCGCACGCCTGGAAGGCCTTGCGTATACTGTACGGGCGCTATGCAGCCGTCCGCCCTGCCGCTTCCGCCCACGTCGCCGTCGCTTTCCGACGGGAACACGAGGCCATATTTTCTGTGGTGGACTGATGCCACGGTGGCGGATTTGCGCGAGCACTTGGCCGACCCTTCGCCCGAGGTTCGGGCCTACTGGATGGGCGCCCTGCTCCGGGAAGCCAATACCCGCGATGTCTGGCTTTTCGTCACGCCCGACGACATTCGGCGAATCTGGCTCCGCCTGACCCGCTACCTCGGGCGTACGCGTGCGATGTGGGCTTTTCTTCTCCACCTGCCGTGCCCCGCCTGGCCGCCACCCGAGGCGTTCGGCAAGAGGCGATAGCCCCTATGCCGACGACGTTCGATAGCCGGATCGTGGGGCCGCGCGAGCTACGCGTTCTCCAGGCGTGCCAGCGGCGTGTGGGCTCGCTTCTGGGCGGGGGCGCGGCTTTGGCCGGTGTGTATCTCCATCACAGGCTGTCGGCCGATGCGGACCTCTTCTTTGGTTCGCAGGAGGCCCTGCGTGAGATGGTCAGTCTGCTCCCCGACGTGGCCGCCGAGACAGGCGTCGACATCAGCGTGCGGCGCGATGCCGGGACTTTCGTGCGCGTGGCCTTGAGCCCAGCCCAGCCCGCGCTCGAGATGGATTTGGTGTTCGATCCCTCGCCCCGGATCGAGACGGCCGGCGAGCCCGTGGAGGGACTCACTGTCGAATCCCTCGCAGACCTGCGCGCGAGCAAGCTCACCTGCATCTTGTCCAGGTCCGAGCCGCGGGATCTGGTCGACCTTCTCTTCCTCGATCGCGCGGGCTATCCGCCAGAGCGGGACCTTCCGCTCGCCCTGCGCAAGGACGCCGGGCTTGACCCAGGCGTGTTGGCGTGGCTTCTCGGACAATTCCCTGTCGATCCGCTTCCTCGAATGCTCGTGCCGCTCGAGCGCAGCGAGTTGCTCACCTTCCGCGACGGTCTTGCTGATCGATTGCGCCAAGTCGGTATGCCGCGCGGATCGCCATGAGGTCCTCGTCCTCGATCGAGCGCACGTCAGCAAGCGTGAGATCAACCAGGGCCTTCGGCCAAATGAAAGGTTAGGCCTCGGCCAAATGAAAGGCAGTCACGCGAACCAGTCCGTGGCGGGCCGCAAGAAGGGGATGGCCGACTACCTGGTCGCAGGCGTTTGTCTGGCCCACCGCGGGGTCCTGCTCACCCGCAACCTCGACCACTTCGCGCGCGTGCCCGACCTGACCATCAGCGGGCGCTATCTAGAGCGACGCGGTTAAGTCAGACGCCGCCCGATCGGGGCCAGGCGGCGGCACAGGTCTGAAAGGGACGCCATCGTGCGCAGGCGGGCGCTGATGGCCGCGCTCGACATGTCCACGTCCTTGCTGACCAGGCCGCGCCGGGCGGACAGGCGCGCCATCTCGCGCAGCCGGGCGCTGATCGCCTCGCGGCGCATGTCAACCACGGCTGACCTCCTGCAGTGAGAGGGAAGTATACCCGCAGTTGGCCTTCGCTGCGGTAGGATGACCAAGCATGACATCGCTTTCGGTACTGGTCCCTGTGTACAACGAGCAACACTTGGTGGCTGCTTCGTTGGCCAGGTTGGATTCTCTGGAATCATCGCCCCACCTGGAGCGGATCCAAGTCATCGTCGTGGATGACTGCTCGAAGGACGGCACGCCCGAACGGCTGCGCGCCTTCGCGACCGAGCGTGGGTTGGCCTGGCAGGATGATGCCGCGCCGGTGGACGGGGTTTCACTTACGGCAAGCGGGCGTGCGGGCAAGACCGACTGGGTCTTCCTCAGGCACGCGCGCAATGGCGGCAAGGGCAGCGCTGTCCGCACCGCGCTGGCTCGCGCCCAATGTGCCATCACGGTCATCCACGACGCGGACTTGGAATATCACCCACGCGATCTCGAACGCATGGTCGAGGTTTTTCTCGAGGAGAGGGCGGACGCGGTTTTCGGTTCGCGCTTTGCGGGCGGCCAGGTGCGACGGGCGTTGCTTTTTCGTCACGAGCTTGGCAATCGGCTGATCACGTTTCTGACCAATTGCGCCACCAACCTGAATTTGACCGACATCGAGACTTGCTACAAAGCGGTCCGCACCGACCTTCTGCGATCGATCCCGATCGTGTCGAATGACTTCCGGCTCGAGCCGGAGCTTGCCATCAAGCTGGCCAAGCGCGGGGCACGCATCTTTGAGGTTCCCATCAGCTACGCCGGCCGCACCTACCAGGAGGGCAAGAAGATCAACTGGCGTGACGGGGTTGGGGCCCTGGCGGCGATTGTGCGTTTCGGGATCAGCGACAATCTTTTCAACGCGGATGAGCACGGCTCCCACACGCTTAACCGCCTGTCGCGCGCCCCGCGCTTCAATGCCTGGATGGGGGATGTCGTGCGGCCGCACTGCGGGCAGCGTGTGCTCGAGATCGGCAGCGGCACGGGGAACCTGACTCGCGAACTCATCCCGCGCGAACTCTACTATGCGTCGGACATCAACCCGCTGTATCTGGATTCGCTGAAAGGCCTCACCCACGACCGGCCCTATCTTCATGCGACCCTGACCGACGTGACCAAGGCCGAGACCTTTCCCCAGGTGCCCGGCGGGTTCGATACGGTTGTCTGCCTGAATGTTATCGAACACGTCGACGACGATCGGGGTGCACTGGAAAACATCCGACGCGTGCTCGCGGCCAACGGTCGTGCCATCATCCTGGTTCCCCACGGCCCGCAAATTCATGGAACGCTCGACGAGGTTCTGGGTCACCTGCGCCGCTACACACCAGAGTCGCTCCAGCAAGTCGCGGACCAGGCGGGATTTTGCGTGCGGCACACCGTCCTCTTCAACCGCGCAGGTTGGCCCGCTTGGTGGTTGAATGGCCAGGTCCTCAAGCGACGGGAGTTTGGCCTGGGACAAATTCTTGCGCTCAACACGCTGACGCCCGTGTTTCGCCGCATCGACGAAAAGCTGCCGTTCCCGCCGTTGTCTCTCATCGCCATCCTCGAGCCGAAAAAACAGGAGTCGCCGTGAAAAAAACCGCGCGCATTTTGGTCACAGGAGGGGCTGGCTTTCTTGGCTCGCACCTGTGCGAACGCCTGGTCGCCGAAGGCCACGACGTTGTCTGCCTGGACAACTTCTTCACCGGCACGCGGGCCAACGTGGCGCACCTGCTGTCCCACCCGCGTTTCGAGCTTTTCCGCCACGACGTGGAGCACGCGCTGACCATGGAGGTCGACCAGATCTTCCACCTGGCCTGCCCTGCGTCGCCGGTGCACTACCAGCGCAACCCGGTGCGCACCATCCGGACGGCGGTACAAGGCACGCTCAATTTGCTGGAGGTGGCGCGCGAGGCCGGGGCGCGCATGCTGATCGCGTCGACCTCCGAGGTCTACGGCGATCCGGCCGAACACCCGCAGCGCGAGAGCTACTGGGGCCACGTGAATCCCATCGGGCCGCGCGCCTGCTACGACGAGGGCAAGCGCTGCGCCGAGACCTTGGCCACAAGCTACGCGCGCCAGTACGGCGTGGAGGTCCGCATCGCGCGCATCTTCAACACCTACGGGCCGCGCATGCACGAGAACGATGGCCGGGTGGTGTCCAACTTCGTGGTGCAGGCGCTGGCCGGGCAACCGCTGACCGTGTTTGGCGACGGCCAGCAGACCCGTTCCTTCTGCTACGTGTCCGATCTCATCGAGGGATTTCTGCGGCTGATGGCCAGCCCGCACGGCTGCGACCCGGTCAACCTGGGCAATCCGCGTGAAACCTCGATGCTGGAGCTGGCGACCATGGTGCGCGACATGGTTGGATCGCGCGCCGGGATCGTGCACGCGCCTTTGCCCAAGGACGATCCGGTGCGGCGCAACCCGAACATCGCGCGGGCGCAAGAGCTGCTGGGTGGCTGGACGCCGCAGGTGCCGCTGGAGCGCGGGCTGGAGGCCACCATCGCATACTTCCGCGGGCTGAATAGTCGCAACAACGGCGCAGCCTGATTGACCACGCAGGCGCGACCTTTTTCCCGCGCGCGAACCGGCGTATGCTTTCCGCCGCTTAACTATTTGCGCCCCTCTGCCGAAGCAAGGGAGTGGGTCTGTTATGGAAGACGAACGACGCACTAGTCCACGCTTGCAGGTCAATGTCGAGATCGGCATGCAGACCGAGAGCAACTTCTACACGGGGCTCACCCAAGACTTGAGTGGGGGCGGAGTCTTCGTGGCCACCAACCAGATTCGGCAAATTGGCGAGCGCATGAAGGTTCTGCTCACCCTGCCCGGGCAGAAGGAGACCTTTGAGATCCTCGCCGAGGTCCGTTGGGTGCGCAGCACCTCCTTCAGCCGGGACATCGACGACCCCGGTATGGGTCTGCGCTTCTTACAGATGTCGCCCGGGGCAAAGAAGGCGGTGACGGACTTCCTCTCCCAACGCGAGTCACTCTTCTTCGACGAGGATTGAATTTCCGGGGCGACCGCAGGTCGCCCACACGGGCGATCACCGTCCCACGCGCAGAAGCTCGATGAACGGCGCGTTTTCCTGGCCGGGGGCCAGGGGCTGCGACAGATCGATGCGTGCGTGAATGGCGAAGTCCTCGTCGCCTTCCGGATCGATCAGGCGTTGCTGTGCTTCCCACAGGCGCGGACCAGCCGGCGTCACCAAGGTATTGTGCGGGCTGCGCGCCGCGGGCGTGACCAAGATGGAACCGTGTTCTTCAAAGTAGGGCTGAAGCTCGGCGGCCAAGCGCTCGGCGGTCCACTCGGGTGTGTCGCTGGACGGGTTGTCGCGCAGGGCGGACAGGGCTTCCTCCCAGTCGCGACGGGCCAGGGCGCCCAGCAAGCGGTGCAGCTCGGCGCGAATGCGGGCGGCAAAGGCGCGCGGGTCGGCGGCGGGATCGCGCGGACGTGCGCCGCGGGCGGGCTGGCTTGGCGCTGATGGGCCAGCCGGTGCGCGCAGCTCCTCCCACTCTTCCAGCAAACTGGAGTCAACCGTGCGCACCAGTCCGCCCAGGCTGGCCAAAAGATCCTCCACCTCCGGGGTGCGAAAAGCGGCCGGCACCGACTGGTTGAAGGTCCGATACGCGTCCGACAAGTAGCGCAGCAGAACGCCCTCGGTGCGCTGCAAACCATAGTCGCGCACGTAGTCGTGGAAGCTGCAGAAGCGCTCCAAGATCTCGCGCGCCACGGACTTGGGCGCGATGTTCTCCTCGCCCACCCAGGGATGCCTGTCAGCAAAGGCATTGAAGGTTTCGTAGATGAAGTCGCGGTTGGGCTTGGGCCATTCCAGCTTTTCCAGCTCCTCCATGCGCTGTTCGTACTCCACACCTTGGGCTTTCAGCGCCGCCACCGTTTCACCCTTCACCCGATCAAGTTGCGCGAAGAGCACCGGCCGCGGGTTTTCCAGAATGGACTCGACCAGCGAGAGCACGTCAAAGGCGTGGGTTTCCGCGGTGGCATCCAGCAGGGGCAAGGTATCGACCAGGTACAGCGACAGCGTGTGGTGCATCGAGAAGTCGTGCTGCAGTTCGGGACTGGCCACCGCCTGCGGGCAGCGCGCTTTCTCGTCGACCACCAGACTGATCAGACCGGCCTTGCGCAGGGTACGGAAACAAGTGGCCGCGCTTCGCCGATGTCGGCGCTTCATCACGTCGCTGTCGTGGCACGCGGCGATGACTTCCAGCAACTTGCGGTAGCCGCCCCCGCGCCGCGGGTCACCCTGCTCGCCTTGCAGAAGCGTGAGCAGCAACCCGTGGCTGACGGCAAAGCGCGATTCCAGCGGCTCGGGCGTGCCTGCGGCCAGGCGATCGAAAGTGCCCTTGTCGAAGTGCACGTAGCCTTTCTGCGGCGGCTTCTGCATGTGCACTTTCTTGCCACCCGCAGCTTTTGCTTTCAGACGGAGGTTCTCCACGATATGCGCCGGCGCCTGCGCCACCACCCAGCCGCGCTCGTCAAAGCCCTTGCGGCCCGCCCGTCCCGCGATCTGCTTGAACTCGCGCACGCTGAGAACGCCGTCCTTCTGCCCGTCGAACTTGCACAGTTGCGTGAACAGCACGGTGCGGATCGGGATGTTGACCCCGACGCCCAGCGTGTCGGTGCCGCTCACCACCTTGAGCAGGCCGCGTTGGCTCAGGCGCTCGACGATGCGGCGGTAGCGCGGCAGCAGGCCGGCGTGGTGCAGGCCGATGCCGTGGCGGAGAAAGCGCAGCAGCTCCTTGCCATAGGGGCTGTCCAGGCGCTCGTCGCGCAGGGCGATCTTGATGGCTTCTTTCTCGTCCTTGCTACACACGTCCACGCTCATCAAGTTCTGCACTTCCTCGGCGGCCGCGCGTTGGGTGAAGTTCACCAGGTAGATGGGCGCGCGATTGAGCTTGATGAGCTCGGCGATGGTTTCGTGCAGGGGCGTGTCCCGGTACTCGAAGTCGAGCGGCACGGGACGGACAGCGCCGCGCACGCTGGCCACCTCACGGCCAGTGAAGGCCGCCAGCTTTTGCTCGATGGACGTGGTGTCGCCCAGGGTGGCTGACATGAGCAAGAAGACGGTGTCGCGCAGAGTGACCAGGGGAATTTGCCAGGCGATGCCGCGCTCACGATCGCCGTAGTAGTGGAACTCGTCCATCACCACGGTGTCGGCCGCCGGGCGCGACCGGCGCAGCGCCATGTTGGACAGGATCTCGGCCGTGCCCACCAGGATGGGTGCGGCCCCGTTCACGGAAGCGTCGCCAGTGAGCAGGCCCACGCGTTCGGGGCCAAAGCAGGCGCACAGATCGAAGAACTTCTCGTTGACCAGGGCTTTGACCGGGCAGCTGTAGAAACCGGTCTTGCCCTCGCATAAGGCTTTGAACAGGAAAGCGGTGGCGACCAGCGACTTGCCCGATCCTGTCGGCGTGGCCAGCACCACGTGCTTGCCCGCCAGGATCTCGAACAGCGCCTCTTCTTGCGCCGGATACAGCGACAGGCCCAGCGCAGCCACGTAGCCGAGGAATTGCTCCAGGATGTGGTCCGCGTCCACCGCCCCGGGCGGCGGGGCCAGGGGCGGGGCCGGGCGAAGATCGGAAGCCGGGTCGGTCATGGGCGCCTGACTTCCACGGTCGGGCTACTTCTTCGGCACGGTCGCAGGCCGGGGTGTGCGCTCGAGCGCTACCGTGAGTGCGAGATCGACCTCTTTGTCGTAGCGGATGGGACGCGAGACCGGCAAGAAGCCGTCCCGGCGCAGTTCGACGACGTGCACGGCCAGATCCCGGCGCACCTGCGCGCGCATCGGCGTGGGCGCGGGAAGCTTCCTCCCGTCGAGTACGATGTCGGCGCCCTGGGGCTGCGAATCGATGAGCAGCATCGCGGGTCGAAACCACACAGCGGCCACGGGAAGCGGCACCACCACCAGGTGAACCAGCACCGCGGCTGCGGCGAGGACGAAGAACAGCACGACCAGGACAGGCACCAGAATTCCGCGCCGCCTGGGCAGCGGCGTGAGGGCCGGAGTCGGGTAGGCTGTGCCAAAGGGAGTCGGCAGCGTGGGACGTGGGTTGATCATCTGGCGAGGCGCGACCAAGACGGTGCTCTGCGCACCGGCCAGTGAGGGCCGGGGCGACTTGGCGGCCGGGGCTGGTCCACCGGTCGGCCTCTCTGCGGGCGTGGTTCTCGCCCGCCCGGCGAGGTTTCCTTGCAGGGGAATATCGGACGCGGGTGCGGTCTGGTCGGACCACAGATCGGGCGCCAGCCGAATCACTTTGGTCGGCGGCCGAGGCTTGGTCAGGCTGCCAGACGGCAACAGAGTGCGCAACAAGAGCTTCAATTCGGTGGCCTCGCCGGAAGCCGGGCGTGGGACCAGATCGAGTGCCGCGCGACAAGCGTTGGCAAAAGCGGCTGCATCGGGAAAGCGATCGCGCGGATCAGGGGCCAGCGAATCGGCGATGAGTCGTGCCAGATGCGGCGGCAGGTCTGGCCGGCGCTGCTGGGGCGAGAACACGAGGCCAGACGCCACCTGGCGCCAAGTCTCGGCTTGGTTCGAGGAATCGCGAAGCGGATACCCGGTGAGCAGTTCGAACAGCACAGCGCCCAGCGAGTAGATGTCACTGCGTCGGTCCAGGGCCACACCGCGCGCCTGTTCCGGGGACATGTAGGCCAGGTTGCCCTTGAGCGACGAGATCAGCGAGTTGTCGGTGCGCCGCTTGGCCACGCCAAAGTCGGACAGTTTCACCTCGCCGGCATAGGAGAGCAGCACGTTGTCAGGCGAGATATCGCGATGGACCAGGCCGGTGGGCTGGCCGTCCGTCCCGCGCAGCTCATGAGCAAAGTGCACGCCCTCGCACAGCTCGCCCATGATGTACAGGGCGATGGCGTCGTCCAGGCGCCTGGGCAGGCCATCGGGGCTGGATGACTTGCGCAGCACCGTCAGCAGCTCGCCCAGATCGCGACCGTCCACATACTCGAGCACGATGAAGTACTCGCCCTCGGGCGAAATGCCGAGGTCATGAATCTGCACGATGTTCTTGTGCGACAGTGAAGCGTGGATGCCTGCCTCGGTGAGCAGCATGTGAACGAAGCGTTCATCGGCGGCCAGATGCGGCAAAATGCGCTTGATGGCCACCGGCTTTTCGAAGCCTTCTTCGCCATAGGCTCGGCCCATGTACAGCTCGGCCATGTCGCCCACGGCGAAGCGGTCGAAAAGCTCGTAGTGTCCGAATCTCATCGCTGTCAGTTCCGGCCGCGCATCCTAGAGCCCAATATACTCGCGCGCGGCTTCGCAGGGTTGCACGAAACCCATTCCAAAACCTGATAGCCTGGCAGGCATGGCCGCCGATTTCACCCTTGTTCGCGCCTTGGCCCGGCGTTCCGTCGACGACGGCGTGATTCCGGGATTGGTCTTGGGCATTGCACAGGGAGGGCAGGTGCGGTTTCTTGATGCATTCGGCCATCGACAGGTCGTGCCGGAGGTCGAGGAGCTGACGACTGACGTGGTCTACGATCTGGCCTCGCTGACCAAGGCCGTGGTGACCAGCCTGCTCGTCATGCGTGGAGTGGGCAGCGGCATCTGGGGGTTGGACGACCCGCTCGATAAGCACCTACCGTCGCTGGCAGCGCGGCCCGAGGTGACCCTGCGGCGGACCTTGGCTCATGCCGCCGGATTTGCGGCCCATCGCCCATTCTTCGAACAGGTCATCAAGGACGGCGTGGCGCCTGCGCAGGGACGGGAACGCATCGTCACGCTGGCCGCGGCAGAGCCTTTGGCCTACCAGCCAGGAACGCGCTCGCTCTACTCGGACCTGGGCTTCATTCTCTTGGGCGATCTGGTCGAGCGCGGGCTGGGCGGCCGGCTGGACGTGCTGGCCGAGAAGTTTTTGTTCGCGCCACTTGGGCTGCGCGCCACGGGCTTTTCCGGTTCGGCGGCGCTTTCCGGCCGAAAACTGGCGCCCACCGAACGTTGTCCCGTGCGCGGGCGCATGCTCGTGGGCGAGGTCCACGATCTCAACGCCTTTGCTATGGGCGGGGTGGCAGGTCACGCCGGGCTCTTCGCCAACGCCGCGGATCTGCATGAGCTGGCCAGCGCCCTGTGCGCCGCCTGGCGCGATACTGCGCCCACGGGCGGTGCGCCTCTGGTTCCGGCTGAGGTGCTGCGTCTCTTCTGGCAGCCAGCAGGGATCCCGGGCTCGACCTGGCGCCTCGGCTGGGATGGGCCGGCGGCAACCGGATCGCTGGCCGGCGACCGCCTGTCTCGCCAGGCCGTGGGCCACCTGGGGTTCACTGGCTGCTCGCTTTGGATCGATGCTGAGCGCGAGACTTCTGTGGTGTTGCTGACCAACTTCGTTCATCCGACGGCGCGCAAGGATCCGCGCTTCCGGGCGCTGCGACCGGCACTGCACGACGCAGCCCTGGACGCCATGGGGTATCGTGCATAGCCGGGCGGCGGGAGGGGCGAGTGCATTCGTTTTTTCAGCCACACGCAGCCGAGAACACAGAGGGGAGAGGGGAGGCCACAGAGTCGGAGAAAACGAAGTGACATGCATAGCCGGGCGGCGGGAGGGGCGAGTGCATTTGTCTCTTCAGCCGCCGGCCGCTGAGAACACAGAGGGGA
>PLNW01000043.1 GCA_003142855.1 Myxococcales bacterium | reverse complement strand
GTCGATGTCGGCATGGCGGACATTGCGCCGGTCAGGCCGCGCGCCGCTCGTAGCGATGGTGGAGCCCGCCCACTTCTGGCAGTTCCACGATCTTGCCCATGCTCGGCGGCTGGACGGCTCTCGGCTCGGGCGCGTCTTTGCCCAGAGAAAGATGGGTCCGTGCCCTGTGATAATGGGCAAAGTACGACTTCAGAATTTGCAGGAGATGGCGCTCACCGAGAACGATGACGTGATCGAGGCACTCTCGCCGTATGGAGCCCACAAGCCGCTCGACATATGGATTCTGCCAAGGGGACCGGGGTGCTGTGACGACTTGCTCTATGCCGAGGCCCTGCACACGACGGCGGAAGTAGTCACCGTAGATGCCGTCGCGGTCGCGGATCATGTACTTGGGCGCGGTGTCCTCGGGAAAAGCTTCAACCATCTGCTGGGCGGTCCACTGCGCGCCGAGGCCGTCGGTGACGTTGAAGTGCACGACGCGCCGGCGCTCGTGTGCCAGGACAAGAAAGACGTACAGAATGCGAAAGGTCGCCGTGGGTACGGTGAAGAAATCAATCGAGTCGAGGGAGCCAATATGGTTGTCGAGGAAGGTTCGCCAAGTCTGCGAGGGAGGCTTGCGTGGCTTGGGCGGCATGAAGCGGGACACGCTGCGCTCGCTGATGTTGATGCCGAGCTTGAGGATCTCGCCGTGGATTTTCGGAGCGCCCCAGAGGGGGTTGGACTTGGCCATTTGGCAGATGAGTTGCCTCACCTCCTGGGAGATATCACCCTCGGCTGGGCCACGAGCGCGCGACTTCCACCGCCAGAACAAGCGGAAGCCGGTCCGGTGCCACCGGACCACGGTGTCTGGCTTGACAACGACAAGCACGTCCGCCCAGCGAGACCAGAGCCGGGAAAGCACGAGCCAGAAGGCGCGGTCACTTTTGCGCAGGCGAGGGCGGGCCGAGGTGCGCTGGAAGTTGGCCAGCTGCTGGCGCAGGGCGAGGTTCTCGATTGCGAGGTCCGCGCGGGTGCGGAGCGCGGAACGCAACGCTCCAAGGAGGCTGAGGAACAGGGAACCCATCGTGTGATTGTGCACGATGGCGAGGCATGGCGGCTAACCCCACTGTCCATCATCGCCACCGTCGCAAAACACACGTCGCGGACGACGTCTTGGCGAACCACAGCCGTGCCCGAGCACGCGCGGCCCGGGTCAAACCAATCGCGGTTCGCCTGAGCTCCTGCAACGGTCTCACCCCGTCTCGTGCCAAAAACGGATCATCCAAAAACGAAAGGAACCCGGGCCGTGCGTTGCAAGAGTTCCGAGCCGGCTAGCACAAAATATGCTCCCGACCATCTCCCGTGTTTCGGAGTTTTTGCGGCGGACACCGGAACACTTGTTGACATAGCAGCACCATCTGTATACAATTATTCCGTCGTGAGCCGGCCTGAGATCACGCGACTGCCCGCAACCTTCCGCTTCGCCGAAGCGCGTAAGGCAGGACTCTCCAAGCACGCTATCTACCGAATGCGTGCCAGGGGGGACCTAGTGTCGCTGGGCGCTGGCCTATACCGGAAAGCCGACGCCCAGCAAGCAGTGGACATCGATCTCATCGCTCTCGTGCTGCGCGCGCCCTTGGCTACACTCTGTCTTGCGAGCGCTCTTGCCCGACACGAGCTGGTAGACACCATCCCGTCGGCTGTGGATGTCGCACTCCCACGTGGCACGCGGCCTCCGCAGGCAACGGCACCTCCCGTAAAGTGGCACGTCTTCGCTCCCAACACCTTCCAGCTCGGCCGAGAGACAGTGAAGCTGGATGCCGACACGAGCATCGGGATCTACAGCGCGGAACGCTCAATTGTCGATGCCTTCAGACTGCGCGGTCTGGTCGGGCCCGAGCTCGGCAGGGAGGCGTTGCGTGCCTGGCTGAGACGGCGCGGCGCCCAGCCCGCAGCGCTCTTGGCCATCGCGAGGTCGTTCGCAAACGCGGAGCGGAGTTTGCGCGAGGCTCTGGAGTTGCTTCTGTGAGCACAACGCGACCATCTCGCGCGGACACCGCGGGACGGGTATACCTGGACCTGCGAAGGAAGGCACGTGTTGAGGCCAGGGACACGAGCGAGCTGTTGCAGCTCTACGCCCTCGAAGGTTTCCTGGATCGCCTCGCACACTCGAAGAACGCCAATCGTCTTGTTCTCAAGGGCGGTGCTCTACTTGCGGCATACGATGTCAGGCGCGCGACCCGCGACCTGGACTTCCAGGCGAAGCGCGTCGCCAACGACCCATCCATCATCCTCTCGCTGGTCCGTGAAATCGCTTCCGTCGGACGTGCTGATGGATTGGCTTTCGAGCCGCACACCGCGACGTCGGCGGTCATCCGCGAAGGTGACGCATACCACGGCGTGCGCGTGAAGCTGCCCTGCACACTTGCCTCTGCGCGCGTGGGCTTCGGAGTCGACGTGAACGTCGGCGATCCGATCTGGCCCGGTCCGGAAGCCCTCGTGGTACCTCGGCTCCTGGGCGGCACGATTACTGTAGCGGGATACCCGTTGCCCATGGTGTACGCGGAGAAGCTTGTGACGATGCTCCAACGGGGCACCGCCAATACCAGGTGGCGGGACTTCGCCGACATCTATCTCCTGTCAGGAGAGCACCCGGCTGCCGCCGCCGCTGTCCGTCGGGCCATGACCGAAGTCGCCTCCTACCGAAAGGCGCCCCTCGTCTCCCTCTCAGAGACGCTGGCCGGTTTGGCGGCCATCGCTCAGCGACGCTGGGCAGCTTGGTTCCGCACTCAGGGACTCGCGGCGAAGCTTCCCTCGTCGTTCGGCGAGGTGCTCGCTGCGGTCACCGCATTCGCGGAACCGTTGTTGACCGACAATGTCCGCTCAGGGACGTGGGACCCAAAGCTACGCAGGTGGAGGTGAGTCGGTCGGGAGTTCAGCCTGGGATCTGCATCCAGTGGCGGAATGTAGCCAGCACGGACCTCCCGAAGCACACCACTAAGCACACCACTTGGGCGAAACGGGCTGGACGTCCAGGTAACACCTGGTAACGGTAAGTGCCCGTTTTTCCTTGGTAAGTGCGCGTCCCCCTACCCCTCGAATCGACTTCACCCAGGGGATGACGGCTTCGACGCGCAAAAGGCCGGACGCCGTGGCCGACTACTCTACTCCTCGGGCAGGAGCAGCATCTGGCGGGGTAGGCCCGACCACCACAGCACCTGCACCCCCATGAAGAAGGTGTAGGCATGAATGTTGCCGTCGGGCATGGCGTGAAAATCGACGGTCGGGGTGACGGCCCAGCCCCCGGTGAGGCGCTTGCGCCAGGGGAAGTAGTCGTAGCTGACGCCGGCTAGGTAATTTGAGCCATAGCCACCGCGCATGGTCTTGTCCAGGCTGCTCTTGTCCGTCACATACACCACGCCCAGTCCCAATCCAGTGTGCGCGGATAGGTCGCGCCAAAGCGTGGCGCTCCCTTCCAGGGTCAGCCCGACGATGTTTCCCTGGTCGGTGCCCTTTTTGACCCCACCCGTGTCGACCAGCAGGCCCAGGCCAAGGCGCTCGGTCAGAAGTTGGCCGACGCGGAAGCTGAAGGCATTGCCGGTGTAGGAACCGCGGTTTTTCCCCTCCTCGTTGAGCTGCGAAGTCACGTTGAGCACACCGACCCCGATCCAGTAGCCCTGGCGCGCGCGCGGCGTTTCCAGGGTCTGGGCTCGCGCCGGACGCGCGCTGCCGCCAGCCAGGACGACCAGCGCAGCCACACCAAGCATCCATTGGCGACGCACTAGAATTCACCCCGCAATCCAATGATGGGATAAAGGGGAAGTCCCTCGCGCACCTGCTTCTTGGTGTAGTCGTAGTTGTACTGCATGGCCTCCGGGTTGGCGCGATTGAACACGTTCTGCAGGTCGAGATACGCGTTCAGCATCCAACGGTTGAAAATCCAGCGCTTGTCCACCCGCAGATCGAGTTGCACGAAAGGTGGCAAGCGGTCGGAGTATTTCGCGCCGAAAATCGCATTGTAGCTAAGAGTCGAAGCATTGTAGACCGCTCCCGTGACCGGCGTGGTGGGATCGCCGCTGACCAAGCGGAAGCGCGAGCCAATCCGCCAGTTGCGCGGCAACTCGTAGGTACCGAAAACCGTCAGGATGTGCGTCTGATCGTACTCGAAAAGACGGTAGGTCGTGCTGCCTGAGTCACGCCTGGTGGCGCGCGACAGGGTGTAGGCGAGCCAGCCCGTGAACTTGCTGGTCAGCTCGTGGCGCGCCACCACTTCCATGCCGTAGACCCGCCCGGCGCCGTTGTTGTCAAAGCGCACAGGCGTCCCGTCGGGCCTGGTCGCCGTGGTGGTGCTGATCCAGTGACTCAGGTCTTTGTAGAAGGCGGTCACGTCCAGATTGATGTGTTCGCGCGGCTTCCACTCGACACCCGCCGAATAGTGAATGGCCCGCTCGGCCTTCAAGTCGGGATTGCCGAAGTTCTTGTCGAGCTGTCCGGTGTAGGGATCCGGCTCCTGGTAGAAAAGGCCCACACCCGCCTTCAAGGCCACCGGCTTGCTGAGCTGGTAGCGAGTCGTGAGGCGCGGCGCGAAGGTCGCCTCAGAGATGTCGGAGTAGTAGTCGAAACGCAGGCCGGGCAGAATGAGCAGTCCCTTCAACGGCCGGAGTTCCAGCTCGACAAAAGCGCCCGGCAGAAAGACGTTCTTGCCCGACACGCTGGTCTGGTTGGTATCGGTGAGGCTGGGCTGCGTCTCCTGCCCCTCCTGCGGGGCGTTGGGCATGTACACACTGTCGCTGAAGCGGTAGTAGCCGACATCGAGACCGGCAGTCAGGGCGAGTTTCTTCGACCATTCGTAGCGAACTGTGTCGCGGAGGTGGGTCAGGTCGACCGTGTAGTGCGAGTAGAATTGGAAGACTTGAATATCTCCATTCTCGTGGCCTTGTGACAGACGCAAGGTGTTCTCGAACTTGTCACTCGGGACGTAGCGATAGCTGGCCAGGGCACGAAAGAAACTGGTGGAATCTGCTATCTGGTTGCCGGCGATCTCAGTGCCCGCGCGGGCGGCGTTGCGCAGAACGATGCTGAATGTGTCAGACGAACCGAACACGAACAGGCGCAGGTCATGCGCGGGCGCCGGGCGGTAGTTGGCCAGCAATTGGTAGTCGTAGTAGCGGGGCAACGTGACGTCGGTGATGGGCGCGTTGGAGGGAATCAGGCCCTGCACGATCCAGTCGATGTAGCTGCGACGTGCGGCAACCGCCACCGCAGCCTTGTTGCCGATGGGCGTCTCAAGATAAAGGCCGGAGTCGAGCAGATTCACATCGAAATAGCCGTTCGCCTTGGTGGGCTTGAGCTTCTTGGTCGAGATGTCGACGATGCCACCGGTGGCGCGGCCGTAGTAGGGCGAAAAGTTGCCCGGGTAGAATTCCAGGCTGTCGATCATGCCCACAGGCAAGACGCTGCGAATGCCGCCGAAGTGATAGATGAGAGGCACCGCAGCGCCGTCCACGAAGAACGCGGTGTCTTGCGGCGCCGATCCGCGCACGATGATGTCGCCCGAGCCAGCGGGGCTGCGCGCCACTCCGGCGAAGTTCTGGATGACGGCCAAGGGGTCGCCCATGGCTCCGGGCATCTTGTCGATGACCACGTTCTCGATCACCGTGCGGCTGACTTCTTTGCGCTCGCGCTCGGCGGTGACCACCTTGTCGAAGGGATTGTATGAACCCTTCTCGACGTAGTAGGTGGCATGCGTGGCCTCGCCCGCATGGATCTCCTCGGTGGTGCGGAAGGGATAGTACGAGGGAGGCTCGATGAAGACCTTCCAGGTGCCGGGCTGAAGATCGAAGAAGTGGAAGTGCCCCTTGGCGTCGGTGATGTTCTCGAAGCCGACCGGCGCTTCGCCGCCGCTACGATAGACCGTGACCAGAATCCCTGACATGGGCGAGCGGGTTCCCCGCTCCAGCAACACGCCGGCGAAGTTCTCCACCGGAACCGGCTTGGGCGCCTGCACCGGCAACGGCGTGGCCGGGGGCGGGGGCGCGGGCGCGGCTGGCTTGGGTAGCGGGAACTTGAACGTGTACACGATCTGAATGGGCGCCGGCTTTCCCGCTATCTCGGCCGGCTCGAATCCAAGACTGTAGGCCGCAGTAACCGCTGCCTCTTCGAAGCCGAGGCCAGTGGGCGCCTTGGGCTCCACTACGGTCACGCCAGTGACCTCGCCCTTGTCGTCCAGATCAACCGCTAGGACCACCTCGACCTCGCTGCTGATCTTGCCAATGGCATCGGGCGGATAGACAACCTTGGCCGGCCTGGTCAGCTTGGGCTGCTTGCTGAGCTGGCTGGCGTCGATGGTCGGTCCCTGCTCCCTGGCACCTATTTCGGCCTCGCCAGCCCGCCCCGCGGCTTCCTTGTCTTCCCTGGGGCCAGATTCTTCCGCGGCCCGCACCACGCCCGCGCCAGCGAAGGACAGCAGGGCTGCCACCATGCCGAGACGCTGCGCCCTCATGGCGTGCTCTCCGGCTGAGCGTCTGCGCTGCTTGCCTCTTCGCCATCCAGCGCTCCGGCGTCCGGAACAGGCTCGCCGCTTTCGGCTCCCGACGCGTCGGGCGCTCCCCCGTCGGGCCCCGAGTTGGTGTCCCCCAGGTGGACGACGCCGCTGGTCCAGGTCACGCCGTTGCGGCTGTCGTGAACGACCACGATGATGCGCGCGAGATCCCCAGCGTAGTTATCAAGAGTCGGGATGTTCCAGGTGTTTTGCCCAGTCGCGCTGAAGGGTGCAGTCGGATCGTTGGGATCCCCGCCGAGATAGCCGGTGTGCGCACCGCCCTGCCCATTGCTGCCAAAGTCGCCGCACTCGGCGAACCAGTAGACGTTGAGCCGCTCGTACTCCGTATCGTTCGGGAGCAGATAGGGATTGTTGGGATCGTTGGGATCCTGGGTCGCAGGAGGGGGCAGGACTTGGTTGGGATCAGGCAGGGATACCTCGGCGTTTGATAGAGGCAGGTCGATGCTGATGGGCGTGTCGAAATTGCGCAAGATCCCCTGCGTGCCCTCCTGGTCGAGTTGATGATCGACTCCGTCGATGCTGACGCTGATGCCGCCCACGACCGGGTTGAGATTCTTCGGGATGCTGTCGTTCACGGGCAAAAAGACGTTGAATATGGCGGGCAGTTCCAGGGCAGGCTGGTCCCCAAAGGCCGCGACGGTCACGACCAACTTCACCGTGATGGGGAAACCCGCGATGGTGCACGCGAAGTTCAGACTCCCGTTCGCCGTGAGCCCGCCCGTGCTGGCGACCGCCGCGGCCAACGCGGGAATCGCGTCCAGCTTCTTCTCGCAAAGCGAGGCAAGCATCGACGCCGGGAACGAATTCGTGAAGGTCGCGGTCTCGCCCGAGCCCAGGTCGAGCGCCGGCACGCCGGGCAAGCTGGCAAACAACTGGCTCGCGACAGCCTGGTCAATGGGGCATTGCGAGGGGTCGGTGGCACTCATGGGCAAGGGACACCACGACCAGCTGTAGGTCACGCCCGCGGTCCCACCGTCACCCAAAGGCGGCTGGTACACCAGCGCGCGCAAGGTCGTGGATGCTCCCAGCGCGGGCTGCGGCGGCTCGGCCTGGATGGCCAGAATGCGCGGCTTGTTGAGCAAGGTGGGCGTGTTGAAATCGCTGCGACTGCAGGCAAGCAGGGCCAGCGCGACGCCAGCCATCACGGTAGACGTAGTTCTTCTCATCAGTCAACCAATCGGAATGAGACGTTGTATTTCAGTGTGGTGGCTGTGGGGACGCCGTTGCGGGTGGCGGGCTCGAATTCGTCGGCCATGGCCGCCTTCTTGGCGGCTTCGTTGAATTCGGGATAGGGCGATTCCTTCAGAATCTTGACTGAGGTCACCTTCCCCTTTTCGTCGATCCACACAATGACCGGAACGTCGCCTTCAATGCCCTGGGTTTTCAGGGTCGGCGGAAACTCGGGTTTCACTTCCTTCTTTCGCTTGGCCTGCGCAAACACCACCCCGGCCACGGGAATCCGCGTGGCCACCGCGTTGGCCACGGGTTTCACTGTGGTCGGGCCATTGTTGATGGTCTGCTTGGGCACCTCTTTGGCCGGCGCCGCGGTCTTGGCCGTCTCGCCCATGCGCGTGTTGCCCACGCCAAAGGCCGGCCCCTCGCCTTCGCCTGCGCCCTCGCCAACCGTGGATTCGAAGCTCAAACCCACCACCCGCGCGGGCTGCGCCTTGGGCGGCTCCTTGGGCTGTGCCTCCACTTTGGGCTGCGGCGCCTGGCGCAGCGGCACCGCACGCTCGGGCTTCACTTCGGGCTCCGGCTCCTTGGGCGGCGGCGGGGGCGGCTCCTTGGGCTTGGCCTCGCGCACCTCGATGGCCACTTGCTGACGCGCGACCGACTTCTGATGGCTCAGGCGGCTGATGCCGAAAGCGGTGACCACGAAGGCCACGTGCAGGCCCACGGAAACCAGCAGTACCAAGATGCCGACCGCAGCGCGCAGCCACGATGGCATCCGGTGCAGGCCCCGGTGCGCGCGAAAATCCGACGACAGGGGAACCCGCACATGCGCCATGGCTCGCACCTGCGCGAACTGGCGCCGACGATTCCTCTTCTCGACAAAGGGATTGCCATGACGGCGCGGCTCGCGCCGGGGCGTGGCCGGTGCGGCCGGCTCTGGGCGTGAAGAAGGGCGCCCCTTCATGGCGAATCGCTTGCCAAGTTACTGATCAAGATTCGGCTCGCATCCTTCTCCCTCTCCCGCCGGGAGAGGGCTGAGGTGAGGGTACTGTGTCGGACATGAACCCATGCCGCGGACTTCTGGCCCAACGCCTGCATTGCTTCAGCGTCTGGCCTGAAGAAGGCATCACCCTCACCCCCGACCCCTATAGGCGTTAAGCGGCGGAACTGCGCCGGAGAAGCTGAGGTAGACCACCCTCTCCCTCTGGGAGAGGGCTGGGGTGAGGGTACTGCATTTGCGCGTCGAATGGTGCCGCGGGTGCAATCACAACACATTGGTGACTTCAGCGTCCGGCTCACGGGAAGTTTCGCCCTCACCCCCAGGCCCCTCTCCCGAAAGGGAGAGGGGTGACTCATCGAAAGCTTGCTTCCTCGAATCACGAATGGCCGCTTCATTCCGCCGTTGATCCGCTTAACGCCTATGCCCCGGCCCCTCTCCCGGCGGGAGAGGGGAGAACAAAGTGCTTGTCCTCGAATCATGATCGGGCATCTAGTTCCCCTCTGGAATCGGCGCGCGCTCCACGTCGAGCGCAAACGCCGTCACCCCGTTGCGTTTGACCAGATCGATCAGATCCATCACGCGGCCGTAGGGCACGCCCTTGTCGCCCGCGATCACGGCCTGCAGCTTCGGGTTGGCGTCGTGCTCGCGCTTCACGTGGCGGGCCACCTCGTCGAGGTTGCTCTCTTTGCCGTTGAGCAAGAGCTTGCCGTCCTTGGTGCACACCAGGTTGACGGTCGATTCCACATGCGCCCCGGCGGTGGCGGCCTTGGGCAGGTTGACCACCATACTGGCGCGCACGATGGCGGCCGAGGTCAACATGAAGATGATGAGCAGCACCAGCACGATGTCCACGAAGGGAACGATGTTGATGCTGGCGAGCGGTCCTTCATCCTCGCCGTTGCCGTTGCTCAACGATCCAGCCATGGCGGCTCCCTACTCGCTCTTCTCGCTGCCGGCGGCCTTCAGTTCGGCCAGCAGAATGCGCGACAGCGACTCGGTGTTGGTCACCGCGTCCTTCACCATGCCCTTGAACACGTTGTAGGCCACCACCGCGGGAATCGCGACCAGCAGGCCGATGGCCGTGGCCACCAAAGCCTCGGCGATCCCAGCCATCACGCCTGTGCTGGCGGCGGCCATGTCCTTCGACAGATCCTTGAATGCGCGCACGATGCCGAGCACCGTGCCGAACAGGCCGATGTAGGGCGAATTGGAAGCCAAGGTGGCCAGGATGGACAGGCGGCGCTCGTAGAAGGTCTTCTCGCGCGCCATGGCCCCGGTCAAGAGATCCTCGACGGATTCCGGGCCCTTGGCGTAGCCGCGCAGGCCGGCCAGCACCACGTTGGTTTCCAGGCTGTCGGTCTTGGCCAGCAACTTGGCCGCGGCCTCGAAATCACCCTTGTCCAGGCACTTGGAGAATTCCTCGCGCAGAGACTCGAATGCGACTTTGTGCCGCCGGTAGAAGATCCAGCGTTCCACCATGACCGCCACCGAGAGCAGCGACAGGCCGAGCAGGAGCCACAGCACCCACTCGGAGCGGAAAACCGGCAAAGCTAAGAGTTTCTGGACGAGGCCTTCGGGAGAGGGGGTCATGACGACCTCATATAACACCGCATGGGGTCTTTTCTGTCACTCAGGGCACAATGACGCAAGAGTGATCGGAGCCACGGCTGCCTCGGTGACAACCACGATGCCCTGTTGACGGCGCCGCACAGCGCACGTAGCGTTCCACGGCCATGTGCTTGTCATCACACGTGCTCGTCGTCAAACGGCGCCAGCCGCGGCTTCTACCGGCGCGCCGAATGCTCCTTCCAACTCTTCTCTTTCTGGCGAGCGGGTTCTCACCCATGGCGCGCGCGGAAACCACCGCGCGCCCGGAGCCGCAAAGCCTGATCGCTGGGGCGCTGCCCAGTCGTAGCCAGGGCGTGAAGAACCCGAACCGGCTGACCGACGGGCTGTACAGCAACGAGGGCGACGAGTGGCTCACGGACGTGACCTCGCGTTTCTTGTCAGCGCGATCCTTTGTGGAATACGACCTGGGCAGCGCGCGCACGATTCGCTGTGCCCTGACCCAGGCCGACAACAACGACGTGTACATTCTGTCGGGCTCGCAGGACGGCGAGAAATGGCAGCCCCTGTGGCGCGTGGGGGCCGAGCCGAACCCTGGCATGCGACTGCGCAACCAGAAGCTGGAGGCGAGCGCGCGCTACGTGCGGCTGTCCGCCACCGGCGGCGATGCCTTGTACAGCGTGGGCGAGATCGCCCTGTACAGCGAGTGCCCGTCCATTTGGCCGCCCGAGCTGGTGCGAACCCGCGGCGTCGCGGTGGCCGACACGGTGGTGACCAAGGTGGTGTTCTTTGCGATCTTCGCCGCGTTCTTCCTGCTGGTCCATCGTCGCAAAGCTGCCCGCATTCACTACCTGCTGATCCTGCCGGCGCTTGCCGCGGGCTGGATGCTGGCGGTCGAGTTGGCGCACCTGTATCCCTTTGTCGATCAAGAGCCGTCGCTGCGCGCCTTGCTCGCCGTGCTGGTTGGGCTGCTGGCGCTCAAGGAGGCTTTCTTCAAGGAGGAGGCCGCGCCCCATCGCAAAGTGGTGCTGGGTACTTTGGTTTTCTGCGCGGTGGCGGCCTTTGCCACCTACTGGCACTTCGGCACGCTGCAGTTCTTCGACGATGCCAAGGGCCGCAACACTCTGGTGAACACCGCGGCCATGCGCGATGATTTCCCGACGGCGAAATATTTCCGCGAGCTGCGCTTTGACGGACTGAATGTCGCGGCTCTGGCTGCCTATGCTGACAACACCCCGGGCTTCACCACCGACCGGCTGGCCAGCGTGCGCGTGCGCGACCTGGGCAACAACCAGATGCGCCTGGGCAGCGAGCTCAACGACGAAATGCTCAAGGTGCGTGCGCGCTTCACGTCCGAGCGCTGGCAGGAATTCAAACGCGACATGAAGTACTTCTCCGATACCATGGGCGAGGCGGACTATCTCGCCAGCCTGCAGGATCATGGGGGCGACGCCACGCTCGCGTGGCTTGTGCCTGCCCATCTGCTTCTCGGCCACCTCCACGCCAGCGAGGCAACCCTGACTGCCACCGCGCTCATCGATCCTTTGCTCATCCTGCTGCTCTTCTTCGTCATCGCGCGCACTTTCGGACTGCGTGTGATGCTGTACCTGGCGGTGCTGTGGGGCACGAGCGACTTTTCCGTCTTCGGTACCAACCTGCTGGGCGCGACCTTGCGCCAGGATTGGCTGGTGGCGCTTGGCTTGGGCGTCTGCGCCCTGAAATCAGGGCGCTCGCTTTGGGGTGGCGCGCTCCTGGCCTACGCGGCCTTGGTGCGCGTGTTCCCCAGCGAGGCGGCGCTGTTCCTGGCTGTGCCCATCGTGTGGTTTGCCGTGGACCAATGGCGCGAGCACCGGCGCCTGCCCCGTCTGGCGGACGTGCGCGCGGCCCAGCGTCCGGCCGTGCGCGCCCTCGGCGGAGCTGTCGTGTGCGTCGCTGGCGCGCTGCTGCTCTGCTTGGCCCTGTTCGGCGCGAAAGACACCTGGGGCGCCTGGCACCAGAAGACCGAGATCCACGAGAGCGGTCCCAGCGCGAACAACGTGGGCATGCGCAACGTTGTATCCTTCAGTGGCGAGTATTCAGCCGCGGGTCTCAGTCGCAAGAACGTCCTCGACCTGTGGCCCGAATGGGAACGCTTGCAGCGCGCGACCTTCTCGGCGCGCCAGCCGCTGTACTATCTGGCCTTCCTGCTGGCGGCCGCACTGGCGCTCATCGCGTGCCGGGGCCGCAGGCTGGAGCAAGTTTGCCTCATCGGGCTTTTGCTGGTGCCGTTCTATTCCTGTCCACCCAACATCTACCTCCACTTCGTGTTTCTCTTGCCGCTCATCGTGGCGGTGGCTGGAGCAGAAGCCGAACGCGAGCGCAACTTCGCGGCGGCCGTGGTGCTGCTCGCGCTCTTGGCCGTGTGCCAGGCTTTCACCGCGGCCGAGCAGTGGAATGACTTGCGCTACACCGACCAGAGCATCCTGCTGCTCATCGCGTTCGGCATGATCCTCATCCACCTAGCCCGCCAGTCCTGGCGTGCGGCGCCTCTGTGGAAAAAGAAAGAGCCGGAGAGCGAAGCGGAGGGATAGACGGTCTCAGCGGCTACGGGGCGGGCTTGGGATCGAGAAGTTGTTCGAGGAGCCGAATCAGCTCAGGCAGGTCAAAGGTGACGGTTGTCCACAAGAGGGCGAGGTCCACGTCGAAGTAGGCATGGACCAGCCGGTTCCTCATCCCGACCATGTCGGCCCAGGGCAGTTCCGGGTACCTAAGGCGCGTGTCCTTTCCGACGCGCGCAGCCGCCTCCCCGACGATCTCCACGCACTTTAGCAGGGCAAGCGTCAGCTGGCGATCTTGCGAGAGGTCCGCCTCGGCCCGCCCACGAGCAAACGCCCACGCCTCGCGCGCGGCCGCAAGCATGTCAGCCAGCCTCAGGGGATCATCACGCAGCGACATACTCGGTCAAAGCTTCGGCCAGCACCTGATTTCGGAACGAGGCATGCAGCTCGGCGGCCGTGCGCAGGTCGACCCTGCGGCCCAGGGTGGCAGACAACTCGCGCGCCATGCGCGCGATGGCCAGATAACCAACGCGCACACCGGGACGGAATTCGACCAGCATGTCCACGTCGCTGTCCGGCCGAAAGTCGTCGCGCAAGATCGAGCCGAACAGTGCCAGCCGCGCGATCCCGTTCTCACGGCAGAACTTCGCAACACGATCGTGTGGAATTTCTATGTGTCGTGAATCCATGAAATCGGTCCCTGAGACTGGCCAGACCGAGCACCTATTGCCTAATGATAGCCCTTCCGGCTGGCGCATCAAGCTGCCAAGTCACGCGGCGACCGGCGACCAAGCGAGAGCATGCAAGGTCTTGTCCGTAAGCCACCAGATTGCTCCCACGTGCTAACATTGGCCGCGTGGATCCCTTGGTCGATCAGGCTGCCAAGGCCGTGCTGGCCAGCGCCCCCTTGCACGGACGTCGCATCGTTGCGTGCTGGGCATTCGGGTCCAGGGCCAGGGGCGCGGGCAAGGGGGATTCGGACGTGGACTTGGCTGTGCTCTGCGAACCAACCCTTGGGCTTGAGCGCACGCGGATCATGGACATTGTTGGTCGCCAGATCGGAGTCGACGTGGACGTCATCGACATGGGCAGCGCGCCGCCGGTCCTCAAGTGGGAAGTCATCACCACCGGCCGTTTGCTGGTTGAGCGGGACGAAGTGGCGGTCGCGGACTTCGTACGCCGCGCGTGCTGGGAAGCCGAGGATGACGAACAGCGGAACCGGATGATCCTGCTGGCTCAGGCAGCCCGAGTAGAAAGGGCGCCGGTTGGTCAAGTTGACCAACTCAGCGGTGGATGCCATGCTTGCCCACAGATCCATGGCCAAGATGGTGAACCTGTACGAGGCGAAGACGCATCTTTCTGCGCTGGTGGACCGTGCTGCCGACGGTGAGGAAATCGTCATTGCCAAAGCCGGCAAACCGCGGGCCCGCTTGCTGCCGGTGGCTTCGGCGCAGAGGCGCCGTCGACCCGGAGGTGGCAAGGGCAAGGTGTGGGTCGCGGCTGATTTCGATGCGCCGCTGCCGCCCGATGTGCTGGCCGCGTTCACGGGCCGCTAGACATGCGCCTGCTCCTCGACACCCACGCGTTCCTGTGGTGGTGGCAAGGCAGCGCCAAGATCGATGCTCGCACCAGGACTGCCATTGCCGGGGCAGATATCGTACTGGTCAGTGTGGCCTCGGCTTGGGAGATGGCAATCAAGAGCGCGCTGGGAAGGCTGCGTTTTTCCGGCAGCATCGCCCATGCGGTCGAAGCCTGTGGCTTCACCCAGCTGGGCGTGGACTTCGAACACATCGAGGCGCTGCGCAACCTGCCCTTGCACCACAACGATCCCTTTGATCGCCTCTTGCTCGCGCAGGCCATGGTCGAACGCGCCACCCTGGTCACACACGACCGCGCGCTCGCGCCCTACGACGTGCCCACGCTGTGGTTTTGAAATCACAACATCACTTGCACCTGACCTTCTCAGGCCCGATCCTGGGGCCATGCAGATCCCCATCGTTCGGCTGGCGCTTGGCGATGCCGAGGTCGAGGCGGCCAGTCGGGTCATCCGCTCGGGCTGGGTCGCGCAAGGACCGGAGGTGGCGGCTTTTGAACGCGAGTTCGCGGCGGCCACGGGCGCACCCCACGCAGTAGCCGTGTCCAATTGCACGGTGGCGCTGGAGCTGTCCCTGCGTGTGGCGGGCGTGCGACCAGGCGACGACGTGGCCACGGTCAGCCACAGCTTCATCGCTACGGCCAACGCCGTGGTGGCAGTCGGGGCGCGGCCCGTCTTCGTCGACGTCCAGCCCCACACCTACAGCATGAACCCGGACGCGCTCGCTCGCGCCATCACCCCGCGCACGCGCGCCATCCTGTGCGTACACCAGATCGGCTTTTCCTGTGATTTGCCTGCCATCCTGGCCATCGCGCAATCGCGCGGCTTGCCCGTCATCGAAGACGCTGCCTGCGCCATCGGCAGCGAGATCCGCATCGACGGCAACTGGCAGCGCATCGGCCGGCCTCACGGGCTACTGGCCTGCTTTTCGTTCCATCCGCGCAAGCTGATCACCACCGGCGACGGCGGCATGATCACCACGTCCGACCCGGCGCTGGCCGAGCGCCTGCGTCTGTTGCGCCAGCACGCCATGTCGCCCAGCACGGCTCGCCATGAGAGCAACCGCGTGACCTTGGAGAGCTTCTCCGAGCCGGCCTTCAATTTTCGCATGACCGACTTGCAGGCCGCGGTGGGCCGGCCACAGTTGGCGCGCCTGCCGGCCATCATCGCCGAGCGCCGCGCGCTCGCGGCTCGCTACACCGAGGCGCTCGCCGACCACCCCTTGCTGGCTCCGCCGACCGAGCCAGCGTGGCTGCGCAGCAACTGGCAAAGCTATCCCACCACCCTGCGAACCAGCGGGCGCATGTCGCAGATCGAGATCATGCAGTTCCTGCTCGACCGCGGCGTGGCCAGCCGGCGCGGTATCGGCAACGCCCACAGCGAACCCGCCTACAGCAAATGCGCCTGGTCCTGTGGTCCAGAACCCTGCGATCCCGCAGCCCACGCGGCCGGCCGCTGCTTGCGCCTGCCGGTCTCGGAACGCGCCCGCGACTACACCATCCTGCTGCCCCTGTTCCACGGCATGTCGCCCGCGGAGCAGGACTACGTCGTGGCCACCCTGCGCGCCTTGCCGGGGTGACTGGGGTTCGGAGCAGGGTCCCGGGCGGAGGCGGATCTGTGTTCCGGACTGGAAATTTTCTGTACGATAGGGCATGTGAGATTGCCATGAGCACAACACGCGAACGCTACGATGCTTGGCGCGCCCTCGGTCTCAAGCTGGATCTGACCCGTGGGCAGCCCGGTGATGACAACTTCGACATCTCGAACTCGATGCTGACCATCTTGGATGACAAGTCGCTGGTCACGCCAAGCGGCGTGGCCTTGCGCAACTATCCCGGCGGCATCGCAGGCATCAGGGAAGCGCGCGAGCTGTTCGCGCCCGTGCTTGGCGTGCAGCCCGACGAGATCATCGTTGGCAACAACGCCAGCCTGGCCTTGGAGGGCAACGTGCTGATGTGGGCCTTGCTCCGCGGCGTGCCGAACAGCGCGGCGCCATGGTGCAAGGGCGACGTGAAATTTATCGTGACCGTGCCTGGCTACGACCGGCACTTCCTGATGCTGGAGCGGCTGGGCATTTCCATGGTCACGGTCGGCATGAACGCGAACGGGCCGGACATCGCGGCCATCGAGAAGTTGGTGGCGTCGGACCCAAGCGTGAAGGGGATGCTCTACGTGCCCACCTACAGCAACCCAACCGGCGACACCACTTCGCAAGCGGTGGCCGATCGCTTGGGTGCCATGAAGACAGTGGCGCCGGATTTCACCATCTTCGCCGACGACGCGTACGCCGTGCACCACCTCGACGATTCGCCGCCCGCGCATCCGGATCTGCTCGGCGCCGCGAAGAAGGCTGGCAACCCGACGCGCGTGATTCTGTTCGGCTCGACCTCGAAGATCACCTTCGCTGGCGCCGGCGTCAGTTTCCTCGCGGGCAGCAAGCAGACCATCGCGTGGATCAGCGAGCTGATGGGCACGCAGATGATCACACCCAACAAGGTCGAGCAGTACCGGCACGTGCTCTTCCTCAGCCGCTACCCCGGTGGCATCGCCGGCGTGATGAAGGCGCACGCCAAGCTGCTGGCGCCAAAATTTGCGGCGGTCGAGGAAGTCTTGTCCAAAGAGCTCGGCGGCAAGGGCCTGGCGCGCTGGACGAAGCCCAAGGGCGGCTACTTCGTCAGCCTCGACACCGAGAAGTCCGTGGCGAGCAAGGTCGTGCACCTGGCCAAAGACGCCGGCGTGGCGCTCACGCCGGCTGGTGCGACCTATCCCTTTGGCCAGGATCCGAACGACCGCAACATCCGTATCTCGCCCACGCGCCCGCCGCTCGACCAGGTCCGCAAGGCCATGGAAGTGGTCGCGGTCTGCGTGCAGCTCGCGTCCGAATAGGGACGGCCCATGAAGGGCTGCCCACCCGACCACCCGACCAGCTAGCCGTTGGTTCGCAGCCGTCGTACACTGCGCTCCTCATGCTCGACATCCGACTCATCAGAGAAACGCCCGACGAGGTGCGCGCGGGTTTTGCCAAGCTGGGCTCAGACGTGGACCTGGACGCGGTGCTGGCGCTCGACCAGACCGTGCGCAAGCTGAAGAACGATTCCCAGACCATCCAGGCCGACCAGAACCGCCTGTCGCGTGAAATCGCCAAGGCGCCCACGCCAGAGGCCCGTGAAGAAGCCAAGGCCAAGGGCGCGGCGCTCAAGCAAAAAATCGAATCGCTGGCCGCTGAGCTGGCCCGGCAGGAACAAGCTCTCGAAGAGAAGCTGCTGGAGCTGCCCAACCTGCCCCACCCTTCTGTTCCCGTCGGAAAAGACGACAGCGAAAACCGCGTGGTGCGCGAAGAAGGCGTCAAGCGCAGTTTCGCCTTCACGCCCCAGCCGCACTGGGATTCGGGCCCGCGCTGGGGCATCCTGGACTTCGACCGGGGCGTGAAAATCTCCGGGTCGCGCTTCTACATCCTCAAGGATTGGGGCGCGCGCCTGCAGCGGGCGCTCATCAGCTTCATGCTGGACCTGCACACCAGCCGCCACGGCTACAGCGAAATCCTGCCGCCCTACATGGTGAGGCGTGAAGCCCTGGTGGGCACCGGCAACCTGCCCAAGTTCGGCGACAACCTGTACCACGACGCCATCGAGGATTTCTGGTTCATTCCCACCGCCGAAGTGCCTGTGACCAACCTGTATCGCGACGAGATTCTCGAAGGCGACAAGCTGCCCATCAAGCACGTGGCCTACACCGCCTGCTTCCGGCGCGAGCAGATGGCCGCGGGCCGCGACACCCGCGGCATCAAGCGTGGCCACCAGTTCGACAAGGTCGAGCTGGTCAAGTTCGTGCGCCCGGAAACCTCGCTGGATGAACTCAAGGGCCTGCTCGCCGACGCCGAGGACGTTCTCAAGGCGCTGGAGCTGCCCTACCGGGTGGTGGAGATGTGCACCGGCGACCTGTCGTTTTCGGCCATGGTCAAGTTCGACCTGGAACTGTGGGCCCCGGGCTGCAACGAGTGGCTGGAGGTCAGCTCCTGCTCCGCCTTCGGCGACTTCCAGGCCCGGCGGGCCAAGATCCGCTTCCGCGACGGCCAGGAGAAAACCCGCTTCGTGCACACCTTGAACGGATCCGGTCTGGCCCTGCCCCGCACCCTGGTTGGCGTCCTGGAAACCTACCAACGCGCAGACGGAAGGCTGGACGTACCGGCGGTACTTCGACCATACTTCGGGGGACGCGACGTTCTGGGGTAGACAGACTTGGAAGGCAAACCCCTTGCTCTTGCCGTGCTCCTAGCTGGCGCCTTTGCCATCGGCATTGGTGTGTATGCGCTGCATTCCGCTAGCACACCACCGGCGGCGCCCGAGCGCCCACGTCCGCCACCGCCAGCCGCGACGCTGGCCAACTCCGACCTGCGTTTCTCGCCGGTCTTCTACCGGACCCAGCTCGAGCAAGACGCCAAGTCCTATGGAATCCCGGCCCCTTCCTGGGACGAGATCACCCAGCCCAACCCGTATTTTGACGAGCTGAAGGGGAAGCAGCGCCTGCGCATCAAAGCGCCCGTCGAAACCCGCCACCTGCGCGTGTCACTGGAGATCAGCAAGGCTGTGTCCGTCATCGAAAGCCAGACCATCGCCGCGGACCATCTGGTTCTGCGCATCGAGAATCGGACGCCGCTCTACCTCGCCTACCGCATCCAAACCAGCGTGCCGGATAAGCACCGCTGCTCGAACAAGGGCGAAATCCCCCACAACGCCATGGCTATCGCGCCCAACCAGACCATCCTGCGCACCGAGTGTCTCTATCGGAGAGAAGAAACCGTCGACGTGAGCCGCATCGAAGTGATGGAGATGCCGGCGCTGTCTGCCTACTACGTGTCACGACTCCCGCCCAATGCGACTCTCTACGACCCACGCACTTTTTCCGGACATGTGGGATTTCGCGGTCGCGACGCCTGCCAGCAGACGTTTTCGTGGCACGAGATCAAGGATGGAATCGACCAGAAGCAGTTCGACTGGCGAGACGTCATCGACTACTACGCCCGCCACAACTGCAACGAGTACTCCTTTTTCAAGACCTATCGCTACCGCACCGACAGCAACGCCCCCCTGCCTGCGCGCCCTCTCGACTAAAAGCCACCTTTTGGATACATTATACCCCTCGTGACCATGACCAAGGCCGACCTGATCGCCGTTATCGCTGACAAGCTCAAGTTCCCTTGGGCGCGCGCGGAGCTGCTGGTCGATCAAATCTTCTCGTCCATGTCGGAGGCGCTGATGCGCGGCGAGGGCATCGAGATTCGCGGTTTCGGCAGTTTCACCGTGCGCCAGTACCGCGCCTACGACGGTCGCAACCCGCGCACCGGTGCCACCGTCCACGTCAAGCCCAAGCGCCTGGCCTTCTTCAAGGTGGGGAAAGAGCTGCGCGAACGCGTGAACGATGGACGAGGTCCGGCCGCAGCCAAGCCGACGTCCGAACCGGCGAAGATGGTGTGAGTCCGCCTTTCGAAGATTCGTAGCTGGCTGAACGACCGGGTGGGCGGCGGCGGAGCCGGAGGCCGGAACCGGATCCGGCGGCCGGTCCCGGCCCCGGATCCGGCTGCCGGCTACGGTAGGCTACCCCAGCCTCACCACCAGCCCCCGGTCAGCGTCGACCAACACCAGATCGCCGTCGCGGAAAAGCCGGCACGCGCCTGCCGCGCCGACCACCGCGGGCAAGTGCCGCTCGCGCGCCTGGCTGGCTACATGGTCGAGCGGCCCGCCGGTTTCGGTTACCAGCGCGGCTGCGACCAGCAAAGGCAGCTCGCTGGGCAGCAAGGTCGCCGCCAAGAGGATCTGCCCCGGCGCCGGACACGGACTCCCAGGCCGGTGCAAGGCGACGCGCCCAAGCGCCCGCCCGCCTGTGCCCACGCCCTTCACTGACACCGTGTCGGGCGCTTCCCGTGCCGGGGGCGGCTCCCGACAAGCGGCTTCCCAGCCCGCGCGGCCGGCTGCTGCCTGGGCCTGCAGATTGGTGGGCGCCGACGTACTTGCGGCCAGAAATCGCGCGAGAGGCAGGGGCAAGAAGAACACCGCGCTGGCGTCCGACAGCGCACCCATCCGATTCAACCTCCTGCCAAGAGAAAGCAGAGCGCGACGAAGTGCAGCCTGCACCCGGGCGTAGAGCCAGTCGTCGTCCTCAGCCAACCCCGCCGCTTGTCGGGCGAGCTGCAAGAGCCGACGCCATTCCTCTCGCTGCTCGGGCGCGAGCTGTTTCTCGACCTGCTCACCTGTCTGGTCGTGCGTTTTGGCCGGTGGCACGTTGAAGCCGGAAGTTTCAGCGTTGTTCAAGATCTCGGGGGCCTCACGGCAGGTGGGGACTGCCACGTCCCACACCGGTGTCTCGTCGCCAAAGAGAGCGAGGTAGCGATCACGTGCCCGCGCGCGCGCTTCCGCGTCCCCGGCTACCCGCAACGCCGCGGCTCGCCGACGGCGCTCGCTTGCCATGGATGCCACGCCGCCCAGAAGCTGTCGAAGAGCCGGCACGGCCGACGGGGCCTCTCGTCGCAGAAACTCCTGCAGGTTTGCGCGCGCCAGGCGCAGCGCAGGCTGGATGATCCCGAAGATCGGCTCCTCAATTGCCAGAAGAAGATCGAGGGCTCCTTCCAGCGCCGGCTCGTCGCCCAGCGCGGCCAGGCGCGATTCGACCTCGGCGCGCAGGGCCGCAAAGCGCGCGGGAGCCTCCTCGACGGGAACGGGAGCCGGCCCGGGCCGCGTATCAGGCGCATAGAACAGATACTGTCCCAGCACACGCTGGCGGATTCCGATGCGGCAGCGTTGGTCGACCAGCGCGATCAGGCCGGCGTGCACCGGCGAAAGCGGCAAGGGATTGTGCGCCTGGTCCCATTTCCAGGAATCCCGCGATTCGCCAAGTTCCAGGTCATCCCAACCGCGCCACGGGGCAGGCGGAGGCGCAAAGGGTCGCATCTGCAGGAACACCACGGTCTCGCCCTGCGCGACCCATTCCACCTCGACGGCACCGTGGCGTTGCACAAGCGAGCGCATGGCCCCGCGCAGCTGAGTCGCTGCTACGCCTGACAAAGTTCCGGCCCGCACCTGGATGATCGGGTCATCGGGGCACTCCGCCACGTAAGCCGCGCCGCCTTCCGCCTCGCCGCGCACGAAGGGATGAAGCAAGACCGCCAGAGGCGCCGCCGCCGGTTGCAGTCCATGGGCCAGGGCATAAGCCACCGCGCCCGCAGACAGAGCCGAAGCGAGCACCTGGCGGATGGCCGTCTCGACCTCGTCGGGCCGCACCGCCACCCGCGATTCATAGACCCCCGCGCCCAGGCTGCCGGCGATGTCTTCGCTGGCGAACGACGACCGCACCGACCAAAGAGCGCTGAGCGCAAGCCGGCCGGCCAGCTCCTGGGAAAAGCCCGAGGGGAAAGGCGCCGCCATCAGGTCGGCCCGCACGCGATCCAACTTCGCAAGTGCGTCGTCGTTGATCCTGTCGGGCAGCGCCAGCGAGGGAGCGATCGCCCGAAACAGCTCGTCCGTGATCACGAATCCCGCCGGCGTGCCCAGTCCCGCAGCCGCGAGCCGTGCCAGCGAGCGGGCCTTGCCGCCCAGCCGCGCGTCGGTGCCGTGCAGGTCCGCGAAGAAGCTCATCGCGCGAACTCTAGCGCGGATTGGCTGGCTTTCTTCGCCCCCTTGACAGGGCGCCATACAGCCGCCATAAAGACTATATGCGGACTCTCACGATCACGGATGCCAAAAAGAACCTCGGGCGCTGGCTCAAGGCTGCGGCGCAGGGCGAGGAAGTCGCCATCATCGCGGGCAGTGACATCATCGCGCTTCGCAAGGTCGAGGTCGCCGTGGTGGACACCAGCTACGCCGAGGCCGAATACGGGGCCTCCCCAGAGTCTCTCGCGCGCCTTGAGGGTGGAGTGGCGGCCCGCTATCGCCGGCAACGCAAGGCTGGCAAGCTGCGCTCGCTGGCACAGGTGGAGACGGCACTTGAAAAAGCCAACGCTCATTGATCCGGAGGTTTTCCAGAGGCTGGGCCAGCTTCCGCGCAGCGAACGAGCTGACTGCATGCTGGCGCTTCACGAATTGCAGGACGGCTTCGGCCAACCCCATCTGCACGCCGGTCTTGGCATCCGCAAGCTTCGCGCCACGACCTTCGAGTGTCGCGGGAACCTGAAACTGCGCTTCCTGTTCGAGAACCGCCCCGAGTGCCTCTACGTGTTCGCGCTGCTCTCCCACGACGAGGTCCGACGCCTCCTACGCAGCGGCCGGATTGCGTAGCGAGTCTTCTAACTACTTCCCCAGCGCGCCGAGCCCGGTCGCGGCCAACTCGATCACCGGCCCTGGCACCAAACCGAGCGCCAGCACCAATATCACCATCGCGACCAATACAGCCGCCATGCCCATCGACGGGAACGGCTGCCACGGCCGCACGGGATCGCGGAAGTACATGGCGACCACGATGCGCAAATAGTAGTAGACGCTCACCAGGCTGTTGAGCACAGCCGCCACCACCAACCAGACCAGGTCCGGGCTCTGCATGGCCGCGCGGAACACGTAGAACTTGCCGAAGAAGCCGCCGGTGGGCGGCACGCCCGCCAGCGACAGCAGGAGCACAGTCATGGCCAATGCCACAGCAGGCCGCGTGCGCGCCAGTCCGGCCCAGTCGCGCACCAGCAGGCGTTCATCGCCTCGCCGACCCACCCATGCCACCACGGCAAACACGCCCAGGGTGGTGAAGGCGTAGGCCGCCAGATACAACAATACCGCAGGTTGTGCGCCGTCCACCTTCTGGCCCAAGGCAACCAGGCCTATCAATAGATAACCGGCGTGGGCAATGGACGAATACGCCAGCATGCGCTTGACGTTCTCTTGGCGAAGGGCAGCCAGGTTTCCCCAGGTCATGGTGACAAACGCCACGCCGCCCAGCATGCGCACCCAGCCTGCGTGTCCCAGGGCCAGCCCCGGGTCAGCGAAGACCGCGCCCAGCAGGCGCACGAGGCCGCCCACAGCCGCCACCTTGATCCCAGCCGCCATGAGTCCAGTCACGGGCGTGGGCGCGGCCTCATAGGCGTCAGGCGCCCACATGTGAAAAGGCACGGCCGCGATCTTGAACAACATGCCGACGAGCAAGAAGTACACACCGACGACAAACAGCGGGTTGCCCGCGGCCAGGCCGGCGCGCGTGGCGATCCCGGCGTACGACATCTCGCCGCCCGTGGTGCCATAGACCAGCGCCGTGCCGTACACCAGGAACCCGGCAGCGAAAGCGCCCAGCAACAAGTACTTGAGCGCGCCCTCGGCACCGGCAGGCTGGCGACGCCAACTCGCCACCAGCAGGTAGGCGGCCAGCGACATGGTTTCTATGCCGATGAGCAGCGAGAGAAGGTGCGTAGCGTGGACCACTGTCATCATGCCTGCAGTGGCGAAGAGCACCAGGGCATAGTGCTCGCCGTGCTCGAAGTCGTGTTCGCGCATGAAGGGCGCGGCCACCAGCAGCGTTGCGAGCGCGGTTGCGATCAGCACGGCGTCGAGAAAGAGCGACATTCGATCCACAACCAACATGCCGGCCCAGATCGGTTCGCCCGATTCAGCCCCTGTCCATTGCCCCGCGACCGCGGCCAGTGCCGCCAGGCAGCCTAGCTGCGCCAACCTGAGCGCCGGCTCGCGGCCCTTGGTCATGGTGTCGAGCAAGAGCGCCAGGCACCCTGCCCCTGAAATCAGCAGCAACGGGGCCAAGGCCGCGATCTGATCAAAATCAACGGTCATCAGAAACGCCTCGCTGTCTCGGCCTGCGCCGTGGCCGGCTGCGCGGGCCGCTGACCCGGAATCACACGCCGTGCGGGACCGTCGGGATTGGCGCGCGCCTCGGCCAGGCGATAGCGAAAGCTGGCTGTCAACGTCTGCACCGAGGCGGTGGTGCGTTCGATGATGGGCTGCGGGGCCAGCCCCATGACCAGCGCCGCCAGCACCAGAACACCGAACACCAGGCGCTCGCGCAGGCCCAGATCGCGCACCTGCGGGTCGCGGTTCTCAGGCTTGTCGAGCGGCCCGAACATCACCCGCTGATACATGGTCAACAGATACACAGCGGCCAGAATTACCGCCGTGGCAGCCAAGCCAGCCAGCAGCGCCGGATGGCTGAACATGGGAGCAGCCAGGCCCGATGCCTGCCAGTCCTTGCCCGCAGTGAACGTGCCGGCGAGCACCAGAAACTCGCCCACGAAGCCGCACAACCCCGGCAGCCCGGCCGAGGCCAGCACCAGCACCAAAAAGCAGGCGCCGAAAATCGGCATCTTCTTCCACAGTCCGCCGAAATCGGCCAAGTTCCGCGTGTGGCGACGGTCATAGAGAATCCCCACCGCCAAGAACAAGCCGCCCGTCGAGATCCCATGGGCTAGCATCTGGAAGATGCCGCCCTGGATCCCCTTGTCAGAAAGCACCAAGATCCCGAGCACGACGAAGCCCAGGTGTGACACTGAGGAATAGGCAACCAGCTTCTTCACATCGTCCTGCACCCAGGCCATGAGCGCGCCAAAGATGATGCCGGCCACGGCCAGCCCGGCGATAATCGGCGCTGTCGTCTGAGCCGCCAGCGGGAAGAACGGCAACGCAAAACGCAGGAACCCGTAGGCGCCAAACTTCAGCAAGACCGCCGCCAGAATCACCGAGCCGCCGGTGGGCGCCTCCACGTGAGCATCAGGCAGCCAGGTGTGCAGCGGGAAGAGCGGCACCTTGATCATGAAGGCCAGCGTGAACGCCAGAAAACACAGCAGCTCCGCCCTGCGCGGCAGCGCAATGGTGGCCCAGGTCGCGTAGTCGAAGGACCACTGCCCGGTGACCGCGTGCACCTGCACGTACAGGTACACGATGGCCGCCAGCATGAATAGCGATCCGACCAGGGTGAAGATGACGAACTTGATGGCCGCGTACAGCCGCCGCTCGCCGCCCCAGATGCCGATGATGAAGTACATCGGGATCAGCATCAGTTCCCAGAACACGTAGAAGGCGAACAGGTCGATGGCCAGGAAGGTGCCCAGCATCCCGGTTTCCAGCACCAGCATGGCCACGGTGAATTCCCGGCTGCGCGTCTTGTGTGCGCCCATGGCTTGCGGCGAAAGCAAGGTCAAGAAGACCATCAAGGTGGTGAGAAGCACCAGCCACAGCGAGATGCCGTCCACGCCCAAATGAAAATGGATTCCCAGCGAAGAAACCCAAGGGCGATCCACCACCATCTGAAAAGCACCGTTGCTCTTGTCAAAGGCGCGCAGCACGAGCAGGGATTGCCCCAGACTCATCAAGGCCACGACGATCCCAATGGGTCGGCTGGTGCGTTCGCCCCGCGGTGCCAGCAGCACAAGAATGGCGCCGGCAAGGGGAATGAGCACTATCAACGTGAGATCAGTCATGGTCTACCGGATGTCGATGGTCCGCGTAAGGGCGCGAGAGGTATTCCACTGCGCATCAGTAATGCGAATGCGCAGCTGGTAGTGCCCAGGCCGGGCGTAGGACCAGGTCGCGCTGGACGTCGGGCCAGAACGATCCTCGCGGCCGTCGCCATCGAAGTCGAAGCCATAGTCGAGCTTGCCTGGGGCGGCTTCGCCATCGCTCAGCTCGACCACGGCGCTGCGTCCCTCGATGCGAATCTTCACATCAGAGGGCGCCGCAGGCCGGGCCATCACGTAGACCAGTGCGGCCAGCCCAATGGCAAAGATGGCCAGGTAGCGCTGCACATCGCCTGCCTGCACGAGTCGCAACAAACGCCCAACGGTGTCGACCAGAGCGGTCCAGCCGCCCACCAGCAGCTTGTCGATGAGCACGCGATCCACCGCCACGAAAAACCCGCGTGCCAGGCCGTGCAGGGGTCGCACCACCAGCCAGTCGTAGATCTCGTCGACAAAGAACTTTCCGCGCACGGCGGCCACCAAGCGCGGCAGGGCCGCGACGAATCGGCGCGCCGGCTCGCGCACGCCGCCGCCGAAGAACAGCTTGGCCAGGACGATGCCGGCAATAGCGATAGCGGTCGACACCAGCATCACTCGCCATTCGAGCCTGCTCGACACTTCCAGGCTGCGGCCCACCGCAGGCGCCAGCCAATGGCCGATGATATCGCCGTGCGATCTTCCTATGGCGAGCGGCAGTCCCACGACCCCGGCCACAAGAGCACCCAGGCCCAGCACCGCCAATGGCCCCACCATCTCGATGGGCGATTCGTGCAGGTGCTCGCGCGTGTGCGAGTCGGCCCGGCACTCGCCGGTGAAGACCAGATAGTAGAGCCGCGACATGTAGAAGGCCGTGCCCAGCGCAGCCGCCAGCAATGCCGCGCCCACCGTCGGGCCGACCCAGGCGAGACGCGGGCCAAACACCTCGCTGGCAAAGGCGCCGGCGATGATGGCGTCCTTGGAGAAGAAACCGGAGAAGACGGGAACCCCGCAGATGGCCAGCCAGCACACCCGGAAAACCCAGCTCGTCCAGGGCATCTTCTTGCCCAGGCCGCCCATGCGCGTGATGTCGCCCGAGCCAGCCATGGCGTGCATGACCGAACCGGCGCACAGGAACAGGCCGGCCTTGAAGAAGGCATGGGTAAATAGGTGAAAAATGCCGCCCGCGAAGTTGCCTGTGCCCACACCCACGAACATGAAGCCAAGCTGACTGATGGTGGAGTAGGCCAGCACCTTCTTGAAATCGTTTTGCCCGAAGGCGATGACCGCAGCGAAGAGCGCAGTCAGCGCGCCCACCCCTGCCACGATGGCCAGCGCCGCAGGGGCCAGCAGATACAGCGCGCCCAAGCGCGCCACCATGTACACGCCAGCGGTGACCATGGTGGCCGCGTGAATCAGTGCGGAGACCGGCGTGGGACCCGCCATGGCGTCGGGCAACCAGACGTAGAGAGGGATCTGCGCTGACTTGCCTACGGCGCCCAGAAACAGGAACAGCGCTGCCCAGAAAGCCACCGGCTGCCCTCCCCACAGCGTCGCCGTCAACGTCGGGCTGCCGGCGCGGGCGCTGTCCACTACGGCGGGAATGTCGAGCGTGCCGGTGGCGCGGAAAAGCAAGAACATGCCGATGAGGAAACCCAGGTCGCCCACGCGGTTGGTGATGAACGCCTTCTTGCCCGCGTTGGCATTGGCCGTCTCGCCGTACCAGAAACCGATGAGCAAGTAGCTGCACAGACCCACGCCCTCCCAGCCAATGAACAGCACCGGCAAACTGTCGCCCAGAACCAGGAGCAGCATGGCGCCGCAGAAAAGATTGAGGTACGCGAAGAAGCGGGCGTAATCCTCGTCGTGGGCCATGTAGCCTGTCGAATAGATGTGGATGAGCGTGCCCACGAAGGTGACCACCAAACACATCAGGCCTGATAGCGCGTCCATGCGCAGCGCCAGATCCACGCGCAGATCCCCGCTTGCGAACCAGGTTCCCACCACGTCGGTCAGCCCGCCCGACTCGACCAGGCCGGGCAGCGCAAAGAAGAACGCATCGGCCGAGGCCACCAAAGCTGCGCCCACCGCCATGCAGGCGATATGGTGGACCACCCTGCGGCTGTGGTGCCTGCCCACCAGGATAAGGTAGGCGGCGCTCAGCAAGGGCAAGAGAGGAATGATGCGCAGTTGGGAAAGCATCGCCGCCCTACCCTTTCAAGGCATTCACGTCATCCAGGCTGACCGTGCGGCGCGTGCGGAACACGCTGACCACGATGGCCAGGCCCACCGCAGCTTCAGCCGCAGCCACCGCCATCACGAAAAACGCGAACACATGTCCCCGCTGATCGCCGAGTGCGCGTGAGAAGGCGAGCAGCGCCAGCGTGCCAGCCGCCAGCTGCAATTCCACGCTCATCAACACGATGAGGGCGTTGCGACGCAAGAACACACCGGCCGTTCCCACGAAGAACAGGGCCAGCGAGACCAGGATGTACGCGTAGGTCGGCATCAGGAAACCCGCGGTCCATCCTCGCGAGCATGACGGGTCAGCATCACCCCGCCGATGACAGCCACCAGGAGCAACAGGGAGATCGCCTCGAAGGGAAAGAGAAAGTCCGAGAAGAGCAAAGCCCCCACCGACGACACGGTTCCGAAATCCTTCACCGGCGGCGTGGCCGAAGCTGCCAGCAAAGGCATCGCGCGTTCGTGAGCCACCAGCCAGGCGGCCCGGTAAAACACGTAGCCAGCCGCCAGAACCCCGACGGCGCGCGTGACCAATCCCTGCCGGGCGATGGGCGTGCTTTCCTCGCGGTTCACCATCATGACGACGAACACGAACAGCACCATGATGGCGCCGGCGTAGACCAAGATCTGCAACACGGCGAGAAAGTGCGCCGACAGGGTGGCGAAGAGACCGGCCAGCGCCGCGAAGCTGAGCACCAGCGACATCACGGCGCTCACAGGATTGCGCCGGGTGATGGTCATGAGCCCGCCCGCGAGAACGCCGGCGCTCAGAATGGCAAACCCGATGGTCTCTGCCAGGCTCGCGCTGTGGGCAGCCAGGTTCATGACGCCTGGGCCTTGGGCAGCCGCGCCTCGAAGTCGGCGCGGAACTTGGTGAGGAACCCCAGCATGGGCCAGGCAGCGGCCTCGCCCAGGGCGCAGATGGAATTGCCCGCGATCCCGTTGGCCACGTCGGCCAGCAGGTCGATATCCCCGGGCCGACCTTCGCCTTCCGCCAGACGTGTGCAAACCCGCGCCAGCCAACCCGTGCCTTCACGGCAGGGCGTGCACTGCCCGCACGACTCGTGGGCATAGAAGCGCATGATGCGGGCACACAGGCCCACCACGTCGGTCTTGTCGTCGAACACCACCACGCCCCCTGAGCCGGCCATGGTCTTCAACCGACGGCCGCTTCCCATCTCGAAGGCCGCGCCGGGTCTCATTTCCACGTCCTTGATGCGCGGATCGCTGGTCAGGGCATCGAACTCGATGGGCACGTCGATCTCGCTGGCATCGAGCGGCGGCATGGAGCTTCCCCCGGGAATCACCCCGCGCAGAGCCCGTCCCTGCAAAATGCCACCACACACGTCGTAGATCAACTCTCGAAAAGTGATTCCCATGGGCAACTCGTACACGCCCGCTCGCTTCACGTGCCCTGACACGCACAACAGGCGGGTGCCGCCCGACTTTCCCATGCCCGCTTTGGCGAACCAGTCCCCGCCGCGGGTGACGATGTCGGGAACGTTCATCAGGGTTTCCACGTTGTTGACCACAGTGGGCTGGCCAAAAAGACCTTTGATGGCAGGAAAGGGCGGCTTGTTGCGCGGCCATCCGCGCTTGCCCTCGATGGACTCCAGCATGGCGGTTTCCTCGCCACAGATGTAGGCACCGGCGCCCAGGTGCACGGTGATGTCCAGCTTGAATGATCCGTTCGCACTCTGCCGCTCCTGTCCCAGCCACCCCGCCGCGTACGCCTCGTCCACCGCCGCCTGCACGATGTCCGCCTCACGCCGCAGCTCGCCCCGGATGTAGATGAAAGCGTGCGCGCACCCCAGCGCGAACGCCGAGGTGGCCACGCCCTCGATGAGAAGATGAGGGTCGCCACCCAGCAACACTCGGTCTTTGAAGGTCCCTGGTTCGGACTCGTCGCCATTGCACACCAGATACACGCGCTGGGCGTCTTTGGGCAGAAAACCCCACTTGACCCCGGCAGGGAATCCCGCGCCGCCGCGGCCGCGCAGATTGGACTTCTTGACCTCCTCCACCACCTTGTCCCGCCCCATGCCCAGAGCTTTCTCGAACGCCTGCCACCCGCCGTGTGCCCGATACACATCGAGCCGCTGGATGTCGGGCACGCCAAAATTCTTGGTCACGATCTTGAGCCCCGGCGTTTCGCGGTACCCGCTGCCCGAGCCTCCGCAGGCCGGCAGTGTGGAGATGCCTGGCACGGGTGCCGGCGATGCTGCCGCATGCTGAGTCTCGGTTTCGCTTGCTTGTCGCCGCAGCTCATCGATGAGCTTGTCCACCTTCTCGTGGGTCAGGCTGACGTAATGGTGCGAGCCGCAGGTCATGGTGGGCGCGTAGGCACAACCGCCCAGCCCGTCCTCCTCGCCGAGACTGAACAGGCCGTCGGGCGTGGTCTGGCCCGGCTCGATGCCCAGTCGCTTCTCCAGGTGGCGCAAGACATCGTGACCGCCGCGCAGGGTGCAGCCGAGATTGGTGCACACATGCAAGGGGTAGCGAGCCGGCGGCTGGAGCAAGAACAAGGTGTAGAACGTGGCCACGCCAAAGACGTGCGAGAGTGGAAGATCCAGGGTTCGTGCGACGAGTTCCAGCGCCTCCTGCGACAAATAGCTGAATTCGTCCTGGGCCACATACAGGACGCCCAGCAAGGTGGCTTGCCGGGTGGGATAGCGTCTGAACAGTCGCTCAATCTGCTGATGCGCTTTTTGGGAAAACTCAAGGGGCATCGGTCGCCGGGCTCCCTGTCCGCTTCCGCGCAAATCTCCGTCGTCGAACGCCGTCCGTCAAGGCGCGCTTGCTGGTCTAGGCGACGCTGCGCAATGCAGGGTTGGCACGCGAAACACTGTTGCTTTCCCAATGATGAATGTGCTCTCGTGGCCTTCGGTCTAGGCGGGGCCTGTGGCTTCAGCCGCAGGTCTCTTCCGCCGATACCTTGCGCAAAGGCATGGCAAAGCGGTTCCTTCTCGTCGACGCTGATCCCGTCGGACAGACAGCCCTCCAGCACGTCGCCGCGTCGCTGGAGGGTGAAAGCCTTGTAGCATCCACCGCAGAGTCAGCGCGGGCCGCGCTGAGGGCCGAACCTTTCGATCTCTGCATTTTGGACTTGAGCCTGGCTGACGGTGGGGCGCAGGTGATAAGCACCGCGCAGGCGTGCCAACCGTGGATTCCGGTTGTGGCCCTGGCCAGCCAGGGCACGGTTGCTGAAGTGGTCACAGCTTTTCGGGCGGGTGCCGCCGAATTTCTGCCCCGGCCGTTCCACCATGACTTGGCTATGGCGATCGTTCGGCGCGTGCTGCAACAGCGAGCCAGCGGCACCCTGGGCGAGCAAACCACCGGGGCCTGCCTCATTGGTGACCACCCGGCCATGCGGGTGGTCCTCGAACGCATTGGTCAGGCGGCCGAATCCGGCGCGAGCGTGCTGGTCCGTGGCGACGAAGGCACCGGCAAGGAAGTCATTGCCCGTCTCATCCACGCCTGCGGAGCGCGGCGGGCAGGCCCCTTTGTTACGGTGCGACCAGGAACCGGCCCGGACACAGCGGCGGAACCGGAGGCCTTCGGCTCCACCGATGTGCAACCTGAAGGCAACATCCTGGCCTCGCTCGGCGGCACGCTCTTTCTCGACGACATCGCGGGGCTCTCGCGCGACGCCCAGATTGGCTTGTTGCGAGTGATGAAGGAATGGGGAAGCCTGTCGGAGTCCTCGGGACGGAATCTTCGAATCGTGGCCGCCACGACCCAGAACATGGAACAAGTGGCCCGTGACGGCCAATTCCTGGAGGAGCTCTACTATCGGCTGAACGTGATCCCGATGGAGATTCCGTCTCTGCGCGACCGGCCCGAGGACATCCCCATTCTGGTGGACCATTTCCGACGCGCCGCCAACGCGCGCCGGGGCCGCACGGTGCCCGCCTTTTCGCCCGAGGTCTTGGTCCGGATGGGTGCCTGTTCTTGGACGGGAAATGTGCGCCAGCTTGGCATCACGGTGGACCGTCTGGTATCGGCGGCCAAGGACCGAGCGGTGACCATCAACGATCTGCCTGCGAGCCTGCGCACGGACGTGAGCGAGCTAGGACCATCCCTGGTCGACTTGCCCCCGAACGGCATCGACCTGCGCCTGCTCCTCGCCCAACTTGAGGAGCGGCTGATCGATCAGGCGCTGCAACGGACCGGCGGCAACAAGAATCGTGCAGCTGAGCTGCTGGGAATGAATCGCACTACCTTGGTGGAGAAACTGCGCCGAAAAACCGTGGCGTAGACGCCGCCCGAACGGACGCACAGGTAGGGAACCCACGGCGCCGGACCTTCGATCACCAACGTGTCTACTGTCACCTGATTGACGGTGCTTCGCCGGCTCGGCCGTCATTGCTATGACGATCCGATGACTCGCCGTCCCTCTGACTTTCGTGATTTTGGGCCGTTAGGCTTTATTTGGCTCTGGCATGGCGGCTGCATTGGCTGCCCCACATGCCAATGGTCAAGCGCGGGAAAGCAAAGGGGCGAGCGCCACGCAAGCCGTCGGCGAAGATCCTGGCAGCACGCCGTCGCGAATACGCGGCGAAGTTCTTTCCCTACATCGAGAAGGTGGCTCGCCGACTTGCGCGCCGTCTGCCCGCACATGTCGAGATGGACGATCTGGTTTCGTCCGGCGTGATCGGGCTGATGGAAGCTGCGGAACGATTCGATCCCAAGCGCGTCGATCGCTTCGAGGCCTTTGCCGAATTCCGCATTCGCGGCGCCATGCTGGATGATCTGCGCTCACGCGACACGCTCTCGCGCGATATGCGCCGGTTGTCGAACGAGTTGCGCGAAGCAACCCGCAAGCTGGAGACGCAGCTTGGCCGCACGCCGGACAACACGGAGCTGGCTGAGACCTTGGGGCTGAACGTGCAGGAGCTGTACACCCGCCAGCAGAAGTTGTCTGGATCCTCGGTGGTGGGCATCGACGATGCGGGCCCTGACTTTCTGGATCGCACGCGCGACGACAGCCAGCCCGACCCGTTCGAGATGACGGCCCATCGCGAGACTCTGGCGCGCCTGGTGGCCGGCATCGATGACCTGCCGGAGAAGATGCAACAAGTCCTTTCGCTCTACTACTGCGAGAACCTGAACCTGAAAGAGATCGGGCACGTGCTCGGCGTCACCGAGTCGCGCGTCTGCCAGATCCATGGCGAGGCCACGCGCCGGCTGCGCGAGTCGTTGGGTGACCTGGAGGATTCAGCAGCTGCCTAACCCCTCGTATTTGCAGTGAATTAAGAAGATTTTCCGGAATCGCCCTTAAGATCTCGTGAGAACGGCCGATTTGTGTGTGTATGGCACTCACAAGCCGAAGTCGGTTGCGAACGAGTTCAGCCAAAGACTTCGCCGGGGCGATGGGGACACATGGCGCTGACATCAGCCGGCAGGCAAGAATCGAAGAGCTGCGGCAGATGGTGGCGGCCGGGCAATATCAGGTGCAGCCGCAGAAGCTGGCACTGAAGATCCTGGTCCGGGCCTTGAGACGAAACTAACCGCTTCACGAGAAGAGCGGCGGTACTCACTCCTCCGCGTCGGCCATCTCGACGCGGTTGCGGCCATTGGCCTTGGCCCGGTACATGGCCGCATCAGCGAGGCGCAGCAGCAGATTCTCCCGCCGACGTTGGTTGCCCCCGGGGGCCAAGTGTTCCCGATACGACGCCACGCCGATTGAAGCGCGTACTCCCGGCAGAGGCTGCGCCGTCTGCTCGCCCTCCGCTTCAGCATCGAACATGGTCGCCTCAGCGATGACCCGCCGCAAGCCCTCGGCGGTCTGCACCGCGCGGTGGATGTCGCTGCCGGGAAGAATGGCTACGAACTCATCTCCCCCATAGCGAGCCAACACCGCCGCAGGTGGTGCGTTTTCAGACAGGAGGCGCGCCACCTCACGCAGGGTCCAACTCCCCGCCAGGTGTCCGTAGCGATCGTTCACCTCTTTGAAATGGTCGAGGTCGATGAACAGCAACGACAGATCGGTGGCGTTGTGGTCAGCGTGCGCGATCTCGTCCTCCAATCGAATGTGGAAATACCGGCTGTTGAACAGGCCGGTCAGGTGATCCAGGCGAGCCAGGGCGCGCGCGCGGATGGCGTCCAGGGCGTTCTGGATCGACGAGGACATGTAGGCGGCGAAGATACGCAGAAGCTCATTGTCGCGCGCGGTGTAGGGACCGCCCGAGCCCCGGTTGATGAGCTGCAGGACACCGCAGATCGATTCACCCACGATCACGGGCAGCCCAATCACCGATGCGATGGGCCGGCCTGAACCATGCGCCGGCATCGTGATCGACAAGGGATCCTCGGGCGACAGGTTGTCGCTGCGGAAAGGTGCTCCCGTGCGGTAGATCTGTCCGACAAAGCCCCGATCACTGGGGACACGTTTGCCCAGCAACTGTGCCGTACCCGGGCCGTAAGTTGCGATAAACGTCAGCCGCGGGGTGCGCACGCCGGCGAGCTTGGCGCGCGGATCGTCGAGCAGAATGCCGCCCGACTCGGAGGGTACGAAGTCGTTGGCGCGTTCGAGGATCTCGCGTAGGGCGGCGTCGAGGCGCACGTCCCAGCGCTCGGTGTCCTGATCCCGTCGAGCGCGGAGGAAGAAGCGGGTGATCTCCTCTGGCGAGAGGGTCAGAATGGGACCGGGCGCAGTCGGCGGGTTGGGAATGGACAGTTCTTCCTCGACTTCCTCCGCGGGCGCAGCCGCCCGAGTGGGATCGTCACCGTTGGCAAGGCACTCGACATTGCCGGTGGGTTGCATGTCGCCAACCGTCACGCAGAACCTCGTTGTGGGTTCCAGCTTACAGGATATCGTTGCAAAGTACCACCCGTGGCTTTACGCCATGGGTTATGCAACCCCAGCAGCCTCGGGATCAAGGGTGCCGCGATACACGGCCCTGAGGCGCGCCCGACGCTCCAAGTCGCGGATAATCACGGCGGCCACGTCAATGCGGTAGATCTCGCGCAGAGAGTGAATGCCTCCGGGGGCGAACACGTTCAGCTCCAGAATCTTGTCGCCCGCAATGTCCACACTGACGAAGTAGAGGCCATCAGCCAGCAGCTTGGGACGCAGAAGATCGCACAGACGCTGTTCGGCCGGCCCGAATCGACATTGACGGCTGCGAGGAGCCGAAGGCCGGCGCGAATGGGCGCCCCCTCGCGACCCAGGGCCATCCAAATGCGGTGAGGGCAAACGCCGATAGAGCGCGACCTGTGAGCCCACGCGGATGGGCTCGCCCCCGAGAAGCAGCAAACGCTTCTCGCCCGCGTCCGCTTCCGGCAGGTACTCCTGCGCCACGGCGTAACCGTCTTTGGTGATGGCACTGATGATGGGGTTCACATTTCGCGCTTGGCGCCGGCGCAAGAAGAAGACTTTCTCACGATCTGCGTGGGCCAGCGGCTTGAGCACAGCCGGTCCGTCCAACTCGCGCAGAAAAGTCTTGATTCCCTCGGGTGAACGCGAAACCACAGTGCGCGCTCGCACCTCGGGCGGCAGGTCGGCCAGATACAGCCGGCCCCAGGCGCGCCGCACCCCCTCGGGATCGTTGACCACCAGAACGCCGCTTAGGCGCAAGCGCCAACAGAAATCGATGACCGGCGAGGGCGGTTCACCAGCGGGTTCGCGCAAAGGGTTGTAGCGAAGAAAGACCACGTCAAAGGAGCTAAGCGCGTCCTCCTCCCGCACGGCATCGGCCGAAAGCAAGGCGGCGTGGTAGTCGGCCGGCCAGCGATAGTCGCCTGCGCGAACGCGCGTGGTGGTGGCCAGCACGGTGTTGTCGTCGAGAAACGACAGATCACGGGACGAGACGAAGCGGACTTCATGCCCGCGCCGGTGCGCGGCCCAGGCCAGGTGAATGCCCCCGAAACTGGGCTGCTGGGTTCTGACGTCGGGAACCAAGAAAGCGATGCGCATGTCATGAGGTCCTGCGACCGCAAGCAAAGAGAGTGAGGTGATTCATCTCGTCAGCCACCCGCCGCTGAGAACACAGAGGTGAGCGGGGAGGCCACAGAGCCGGACGGGAAGCGGGGACGCCTAACACTTCTGGGCCTCGTGGTGGCGCGACAGAATTTGCGCCAGGCGATCGAGGGGCAAGGCCGGCGCGAAGTGGCCGGAAGGACCGGTCATGTCTTGGGCCGAACACAGGGCGTTCACGATGGCTTCCTCGGTACACTCCACCACGGCTTCGTAGAGTCCGTCGCAGACTTCGTCGAGCAGAACCGCGATGGGGTGAATCATGCCCGAGGTCACCCGGGGGACTTTGTTGGCGGTGGAGAAGCCGATCACGATCTCGCCCGAAGCGTGGGCTGCGAAAGAACCGACCCGACCGATCCCCAAAGCAGCGCGCTTGCACAAGCGGTTGATCTGCGACGACAGCAGCGGGGCATCGGTGGCCACCACGCAGATGATGGAACCGGCGTTGCGCACGCGCTTGTCGGCGCGACTGAACTCGGGTTCGAGAATCTGGCCCACCGGAGCCCCCGCGATGGAAAGCGAGCGCATGACGCCGAAGTTGCTCTGCACCAGCACGCCCAGGGTGTAGGTGAGCGGGTCGGCGTTCCCGTGGGTCCCGTGGATGGTGACCCGGCGCGAGCTGGTGCCGATGCCGGCCTTGAAATCACAGGTCACCAGGCCCGTCCCCGCGCCGACGCAGCCTTCTGCGACCGGCCCGCCCTCGGCCTGCTCGATGGCGCGATAGACGTGCTCGGAGCGCACGTGCCGACCCACAACATCGTTGAGCCATGAGTCGTCGCACTCGGCCACGATGGGAATGATGACGTCGTATTCCGTGCCAATACCGGGAAAGCGACGAGTCATCCATTTTATGGTGGCATCCGAAACCTTGCCCACGGACATGGTGCTGGTGAGCAGGATGGGAGTCTCCAGAAGACCCCACTCCACCACCTGGGTGAGGCCCGAAACCTCGCCGGCGCCGTTGAGCACGAAAGCACCTGCCAGCACCCTCTCATCGAAGATGGGGTCAGGCGGTAGCACAGCGGTCACACCTGTGCGCACAGGCCCCTTGCCCACCACCAGCGGCCCCTCGCCCAGGATCAGAGTGGTGTGGCCCACGCGCACGCCGGGCACGTCGGTGATGGCATTGAGCGGTCCCGTGGGCAGATGCCCGATGGAAAAGCCGAGATCGCGTAGCCGCTTTCTCATCGGTGAAACCTTGCGGCTGCGACGAGAATCGCGCATTCATCTCGACAGCCACCTTCCGTTGAGAACACAGAGGGGAGAGGGGAGTACACAGAGTCGAGAAAGAAGCGTTGTGGCGAGTTCACTCTCGCAAACGCATCGCGGGCTAGCACGTTCCGATCCCCCCTCAGCGTCCTCTCCTCTCCCCTCTGTGTTCTCGGCGGAGGTTGGCCGTCGAGATAAATCCCCTCATGCCATTTGGCTGCGGCCGTCAGGCTGTGTGGTCTCATTGTCCGTTAGACAACACAGTGGGGGTCTTTTCGGCGCCTGGCTTCTCTCCTTTGCCGTTGCTCTCACCGTTGCCGTTACTCGTCGGCGCCACGCGAGCGGCCTCGGCCTCGCGCGCCTCGGCGCGACGCTTTTCGCGCAGCCGCTTGAGCCCACCCGAAAGAATCTCGCCAATCAATGAGCGGTAGTCGATGTTGGCGGCCTTGGCGATGAGACACAGATCCGAGTAGTCGGGCGTCAGACCGGGCAACGGGTTCACTTCCAGCACGTAGAAGTTGCCCCCCTCGTCCATGCGCAGGTCCACGCGCGCCACATCACGACAATCGAGCGCTTCGAATGTCTCGCGTGCGACCTTCTCGATGGCCTTGCTCTCCGCCGGCGAGAGCTGGGCAGGACACTGGTAGTAAACGTGTTTTTCCCATTCCTGCTTGATCTGGTAGTCGTAGACAGGCCGCGGGTTGTTCTTGTCGAGGAAGAGAATCTCCATGGGCGGCAAGACACGCGGGCGCTTGTCGCCGAGCAGTCCCACGGTGAATTCGCGACCGGCCACGTAATGCTCCACCAACGCAGGCTGGCGATACTTCTCCAGCAAATCTCGCACCACGGCCCGCAGCGATGCCTCATCGTCGACCACCGAGGCATGGGCACTCACGCCCTTGGACGAGCCTTCCTGGTTGGGCTTGACGATGAGCGGGAAGACCAGCTTGGGCGACAGGCGTTCGCGTCCCGTCTCCATCAACTGGAACTCGGGGGTGAGAATCCCGTGCTGGCGCAAGACCTTCTTGGACAGGGCCTTGTCGAGCGCGATGGACAGCGTGGCCGCGTCCGAACCGGTGTAGGGGATGCCCATCAACTCGCACAACGCGGGCACCGCGGCCTCGCGGTTGCGACCCTCCACACCCTCGGCGATGTTGAAGACCAGATCCACAGGCGAGTCGGTGAGCTGGCGGGGCAACTCGGCGGTGGCTTCCAGGGGCACCACAACGTGGCCGTAGCTCTCCAGCGCCTGGCTGATGGCCTCGATGGTCTGCGGGGCGTCGTACTCGGCCTCGGCGTCATCGCCACCCTTCGAGTCGACGCGCTTCATGTTGTGGGTGAAGCCGATGCGCAGAGGCTCAGGCCCCCGCCGACGGCGCCCCACCTGCGGGACGCTCATTCCCTGCCGTCGCGCCGCACTGGCCACCACCGCGCCCAGCGCCGCCTGATAGTCGAGCCCCTCGCGCGCCGCCGCGGCGAAGGTGCTGGACCCGCGTTCCAGCGACGGAAGAGCGTTGACCTCGAGCAAATAGATGCGGCCGTCGTCGCCCAGCCGAAAATCGACGCGGCCCATATCGCGCACGCCCAGGGTGCGGACGGCCAGCTTGCAGATGGCGCGCAGACGGGCCACCACGTCGCGCTGAAGGTCGGGGGGACAGCGCACGGCCACCCGGCCGGCCTCGGCAGACTTGAGCCGGTAGTCATAGATGTTGAAGCGACTGCGGGCTGCCGGTTCGATGACGTAGTCGACCGGCAGCAGCACGCCTTCGTCACCCGCGCCCTCCAGAAAGGGGACCGTGACGTCGGTACCCGCGACGAACTCCTCGACGATCAGGCCGGCCGGATAGCGGCGCAGCGCCTTCGGCAACATGTCGGCCAGAGTGCGAGGATCGCGGGCCACCGCATCGTCTCCGATGCCCTTGGAGGACCCTTCGAAGTTGGGCTTGACCAGAACCGGATAAGCCAACCCCAGCATGCCGATGTCGCGGCCGCGTTGCACATCGTCGGGCACCACCAGACGGGCCCGCGGCGTGTCGATGCCCTGCGCGCCCAGGACCAGCTTGGTCATCCACTTGTCCAGGGTGACGGTCATCACGTAGGCATCCGAGCCGGTGTAGGGGAAGCCCAGCTCCTCGAACAACGCCGGGTAGAAGGCCTCGCGCGTGCGACCGCGACGACCCTCGGCCGTGTTGAAGATAAGGTCAGGTCCGTACGACTCCAGCCGCGCGGCCAGGTGCGAAGCGGGACCCGTGACCTCGACCTTCTCGACCTCGTGCCCACTCGCCCGCAGGCCGTCGGCAATGGCGTCGACGGTTTCTGCGGTGTCGAATTCGGCTTCGTCCTCGCTATCTGTGAGGCGCAGGTTGTGGGTAAATGCGATCTTCACGTCGTCGTCGCCACCCGCTGTCGATCGGATGTCTGGGGCGAGAGTAGAACAAGAACGAAAGCGATCCGTCAACAGTTGTAATGGCAGCGGTACAAGTCAGCGTAGCCGGGTGCGGTGTGGGTGACAGGTACGGTGACAGAGGCGGTGACGGTGACAGGAGCGGCCACCGTCGCTGTCACCGTCGCTGTCACCGCCACCGTCCCCCGTTCGCCGCTACCCCAGCAGAATTCCCCCCCGGCTGCGGAGCGCGCCGGCAACTTTTTCCGCCAAGGCCTTGAGATCTTCGCTGGGCCGCGCCAGGTAGCCGTCCACGCCAGCCTCGAATGCCTCCTTGACCGTTTCATATGAAGGATAGGCGGTGTAGAGCACGGACGCACAGTGGGGCAGCAGGCGTTGCGCCTGCTCGATGACGCGCAAGCCGGACATGCCCGGGAGATTCCGATCGGCCAGCACCACGTCGTAGTGTTGGTCCTGGATGAGGGCCAGGGCCTCGTCGCCATTGGCCGCTGCCGTCACGTTGAACGCGCGGCCCAAGAACTCCGCAATCAGCTGGCGCCGCGGGCCTTCCACCTCGACCACCAGCACGCGGCCCTTCTCGCCCCGGCGGTCCTGGTCCACACGCAAGCTGGCCTGCGCACGCGCGAGCTGTTCATCGCGGCGGGAAAGCGCGCGACGGATGCGGAAACGCAAAGCCTCCACATCGCGGATCGGTTTCTCGATGTAGTCCTGCGCCCCGATGTCCAGGGCCTCCACCGCGGAATCATAGGACGAGTATCCGGTAATCATCACCACAGCGGGCTGGGGATCGAGCGTGCGCGCCACGCGCAAGACCTCGAGGCCCGATGCTCCCGGCAGGTTCTTGTCCGTGAGCACCAGATCGAAATGCCGCTTGTGCATCAGATCGATGGCTTCTTCGGCTGAGGCGGCCGTGGTCACGCGATAGCCGCCCCGGCGCAGGATCTCGCGCAGCACGGTCAGCACCACGACCTCGTCGTCGACCACCAGGACTTCGTGAGCCGAGGGGACCACGGCTCCTCCCTCGGTGGCGGCGGTGTCGGCGATCAGCTTCGCATCCACGTCCTGCGGGGCCGCCGGGGTCGAGCCCGCGCTCGCCGCCTCGTCCATGACTCCAAAACGCGCCAGTGTCTCTACCAGCTGGCGGCCCATCACCTCGGCGCGGCGCCGGCTCGCTGTGCTGGCCACGACGCGACCGATCTCCCCCACCCGCGCGCGGCCCAGATAGGCGCGCACGCCGCCGTAGACCGCTGCTCCCAGCCGTTCGGAGGTTGGGGTGGCATCAACCACAACAACCGCGGCGCCAGCGGCGCGGCTCCGGGCTTCGCGCAAGCGCGCGTCCATCCGATCATCCGCAGCGACCCCCACCACCACCACGTCAGACGGACCCGAAACCACCGTGCCCCCCAAGAGCTTGGCCAGCTCTGCGTCACCCATCACCATGATCGAGGGCTGGCGCTTGCGCTCGCTCAGGGCTGCCGCCAGGGCGCCGGCCAGCGCCGGCTCGTTCGCCTCCAATTCAACGAGATGGCTGGTGATGGCGTTGCCCAGCAGCAGTTCACGCGTACGCGCCCGCCGGCACGAGGCCAGCCAGCGCAGATGGGCGCGGAAAAGCGCATCGCTTTCCGGCAGGGGCCGCGTGAGCAAGGCGGCCACCTCGCGCGCGTAGAAGTCGGAGCAGCGCTCGGGATCGCCCCCCAGCAGTAACACCACGTCCGCAAAAGGCCGCAGCTCGCGCGCCGTGGCGAAGGGGTCCCGCTGGGCATCCACACCCCCTTCATCGAGCACCGCCAGTTCGAACGGCTCTTCGGCCAAGCGGTCAAGGGCCTGTTCGGCAGAAGACAATTCCACCACGACACCCTCGGCGGAAAGGGCAGCCACAACGCGCGCGCGTTCCGCGGCGTCGGCAACCCCGACCAGAAAACGTTCCTGTGTCAGCCGAGCGGCGCCGCGCAGCGAAGCGAACAATCCTGCTGAGCCTGGGCCCGGCATGGTCGGGCTCATTCTACTTCACCAAGGCGCGATATCGTCATGGAGATTGCAGTTCCACAATGGTGGCATCAATCTTGTAAGTTGCGAGTATGCTATTGCGCAGTTTAAGGAGAGAGTCATGAAATCCAACGGCCTAAGTTCGATGTTGAGGCGAGTTTCGGTCCTCGCGACCGCGACGCTCGCCGTGCTTGGCGTTCACACTGCGGCCTTCGCGCAACAGAGCCGGACGCCTAATGCGCCGCTCGTAGCGGCGGCGGCCGAAGCGGCTCCGCCCGCCACTCCGGCGCCGACGCCGCCGGCTGAGGCCGCGCCCGCGCCGCCGGCTGAGGCCGTGCCCACGCCGCCACCACCCAGCTACGGCCCGCCGCCAGGCTACGGCCCGCCACCAGGCTACGCCCCGCAACCAGGTTACGGCCAGCAGCCCGGCTATTCCCCGCCACCAGGCTACGCCCCGCAACCCAGCTACGGTCCGCGCTACCGCTACAGCTACCATCCCGGCTACTACCCGCCACCCTACGCGGTCCCGATGCGTTCGACCTATCGTCCCTTCATGCTCAGCCTGGGGCTGGGCCTGAGCAGCCTCTCGTTCAGCAACCCGGATAGCTCGGGTCACGAGCCGGGCATGTCGTACGCCGTTCATATGGGCTTCGGAATCACGCCGCGCTGGATGGTCATGTTGGCCGCCGATGGAGCCTGGGCCCAGTTCTCCGGTGCCGGCGTCTACGGACATTCAAGCTACTCACTCACGACGTACACCGCTGGGGCGCAATTCTTCATCCAGCCCTGGCTGTATTCGCGGCTAGGCCTTGGCCTGGGGTGCATCGAGTGGAGTGACTCCTATGGCGACGCGTCGGACTGCAGGGGCCAAGCCCTCGTTGCGGGCGTCGGGGCTGAATTCATGCAAGCCCACAGCTCATCGCTCGCGGCTGAGCTGGGCGCAATTGTGGCGCGATTCCCCGAGGCCGCGACCAGAGGCGACGGGAACGAAGTGTGGTACAGCATTGGCGTCAACCTGATGCTCAACCTGTTCTAGAACGGCCGCTTGAACGTGGGCCGTCGAATCGATCCCCAGCGCCGGCCGCGGTGTCCGCTGGGGCTCGTCATCATCGGGGTGGCTGGTTGCGCGGCCCACGTTCCGCCGCCTGTGGGCTGTGCATCTGACAACGACTGCAAGCTGGTGCGCATCTGTGAAGCCGGCCAGTGCGTCTGGCCCAAAGCGCCGACGGCGGTGTCCTGCGTGGCCGCTCCCGCCGGCACCGGCGCAGCCCCGATTCCCGTGGGGCCGCCCGCGCAAGGCATGTTCCGCTTCGAGCCCCAGCATCGGGGCCGCTCGCCCTACCGGCTGCCGGCCCAACGTCCGGCAGTCCGTTGGACCTTCGAAACCGCCGGGCCCATCACCTCGTCGCCCGCGCTGTCGTCCGACGGCCTGGTCTTGGTCGGCAGCCACGATGGTCGGCTCCATGCCATCGATGCGCAAGGCAAGCTGCGCTGGTCGTTTGTCACGGGCGACATGATCTTCAGCTCACCGGCTCTCTCGGCGTTCGGAGCGGTTCTCTTCGGATCGGACGACGATTTCTTGTATGCGCTCGACCGCAGGAGTGGCAAGTCGCTGTGGAAGGTACGCGCAGGCAACTGTGCTCAGACGCTAGGGGTTGGGCCTGACGCGAGTCGCTGCGACGTGGATGGCGGGCCGACCATCGGGTTGGACGGAACCATCTACTTTGGTGGCGACGCGGTCTATGCCGTGAACCCCAACGGCGACCTGCGCTGGCGCTTCGCCACGGGCGGGCATGTTTCCAGCGCGCCCGCAGTCACCCCCGACGGAACCGTGGTGGTGGGGAGCCATGACAACAACCTCTATGCCATCAACAAGGATGGCACCAAGCGCTGGGACTTCCGCGCGCGCGGCGACGTGGAATCCAGCCCTGCCATCGAAGAAGACGGAACCATCTACTTCGGATCCGATGACAACAAGCTCTACGCCATAAGTCCGCTGGGCCAGATTGTGTGGGCTTTCACCACGGGCGATGACATCCGGGCGGCCCCTGCCATTGGCCGCGACGGGACGGTGTACGTGGGCTCGTTCGACGGCTTGTTCTACGCCGTTCATCGTGACGGTACGCCGGCCTGGACGTTTCGCACCGGCGATCGCATTTACTCGTCCGCCCTAGTCGACGCGGCCGGCGCCATCCTGTTCGGCTCCGAGGATGACCGCCTCTACTGTTTGGAGCCTGACGGAAAGCTGCGCTGGTCAGTCGAGTTGGGCGGCGATGTGGACAGCTCGCCCATCCTGGCCGCAGACGGCACGGTCTACGTGGGCACAGACGACAAGAAACTGTATGCCCTCGGCGTGGAGACGAGAAGCGCTAGTTCATCCAGATAGCCACACGCCGCTGAGAACACAGAGGTGAGAGGAGAGGACACGGAGGCGGATCGTGCCCTTGGGAAGCCAGGAAGTGCCGACATTGGCGGCAGGCGCGTGTATGCTGGGCTGACAAAATGAATACAGAGAATGAGCGACCCGCGCCTCGCGTGGTCACGGGACGAATCAAGGTGCATCCGGATGGCTACGGGTTTGTCGTGCCCGAGGATGGGTCGGAGGACGTTCACGTCAACCGGCGCAGCCGCGCCACGGCCATGGACAGCGATCGGGTCGAGGTCGAATGGTGGGTGGGCCCGCGCGGGCTGGAGGGCCGGGTCAGAAGCGTGCTCGAGCGCGGGCGCGGCAAGATCACCGGGCAAATCGTGGCGGTGGGCCACACCCTGCGCTTCCAACCCGACGATCCGCGCATCACCGAGCCGGTGGTTCTGCGCGGCGGCGGCGCGCCGCCTCGCCCGGGCATGGCCGTAGTGGCCGAGATCGCCGCCTACCCGACCGAACCGGACGCACCGCTGGAAGTGACGCTGCTCAAGGTGCTGGGACCGCCTGAAGATCCGCGCACCGAGGTGGAGAAGGTCCTGGCCTGCGGCGACATCGCGGACGAGTTCCCCAGTGAAGTGGCGCAGGCCGCGGACCAGATGCCCCGCAAGGTTGAGGACGCCGACCGGCGCGACCGCGCGGACCTGCGCGACGTCCCGTTCATGACCATCGACCCGGAGACGGCGCGCGACTTCGATGACGCCGTGGCCTTGCAGTCGTTGCCCGGCGGCATCCACCGCCTGTGGGTGGCGGTGGCCGATGTCTCGCACTACCTGCGCGAAGGCACGCCGCTCGACAAGGAAGCGCAGAGCCGCGGCTGCAGCCTGTACCTGCCCAACCGGGCCATCCCCATGCTGCCCGAGGCGCTCTCCGGCAACATCTGCTCGCTAGTAGCGGGGCAGGATCGCCTGGCCATGGTGGTGCGCATCGATTTCGACAGCAATCTCCACGTGCGGGACCAGGACTTCTGTGCGGCCGTGATCCATTCGCGCGCGCGCCTGGACTATCCGGGGGTGGCCGCGGCCCTGGCCGGCAAGGTGCAGGGAAAACAAAAGAAATACGAGCCGCTGGTTCCTGCCCTGCGCGCGCTGGATTTGCTGGCGCGCAAGCTGCGGGTGCGACGCCAGCAGGGCGGCGCCCTGGACTTGGATCTGCCGCAAGTCGTGGTGGAACTGGACCACGATGATCCGGGGCTGGTGCGCGACATTCGGCGCGCGCGGCGCGATCCCGGCGAGCGTCACGCCTACGCCATGATCGAGGAGTTCATGCTGGCCGCCAACCTGGCGGTGGGCGAGAGCTTTCAAACGCGCGGCGAGCCCACCCTGTGGCGCATCCATCCCGCGCCCGATGCCGAGAAGCTGCACAACTTTGCGGCCATGGCCGAACGCTACGGCATCCAGGTCGACGAGGACAAGGCGCGCACGCCCGCGGGTCTGGCGGCGGTGCTCAAGCGGCTGCAAGGCCACCTGGCGGAGAAAGCGCTCTCCTTCCAGCTCCTGCGCTCGCTCAAGCAGGCCACCTACGACGCGACCAATGTGGGCCACTTCGGCCTGGCCGCGCCCGCCTACTTGCACTTCACCTCGCCCATCCGCCGCTATCCCGACGTGGTGGTGCACCGCTTGCTCAAGCAGCGGCTGGCCAGCCTGGGCAAGCCGGCTGGGGGATTCTCTGCTCCGCCGCAAGGCCTGGCCCCCTCGCTTGAGGACCTGCAGCGGGTCGCCAGCGAGGCGTCCTTCGCTGAACGCAAGGCCATGGAAGTGGAGCGCGAGGTCATTGACCTTTACCGTTCCTTCTTCATGCGCGACCGCGTGGGCGACGTGCTCGACGGCACCATCTCCGGGATAGCCAGCTTCGGCGCTTTCGTGGCGACCGACCAACCCTTTGTCGAGGGGCTGGTGCGCAGCGAGCATCTTCTTCCCGACGATTTCTACGACTACGACGAGGTGGCCTGTCGCCTGGTGGGCCGGCGATCGGGCCGGACCTTCTCGCTGGGCGATGCGGTCAAGGTCGAAGTTCTTTCGGCCAGTGTGGCGCGTCGGCAGGTGGACATGCGCTTGCATGGCGAAGGGATGAAGCCGCGACGCGAGCGCGGCGAGCCAGGCGAACATCCGGCAAGAGCCCGGCAGCAGAAGGGGAAACGTCCCAGCAAGACGACGTCCAAGCGGCCCGGGCGGACGGGCAAGAGGCGGCGCTAGAGCACTGAACGGTTTGAAA
>PLNW01000069.1 GCA_003142855.1 Myxococcales bacterium | reverse complement strand
AATTACCCGACAAGCTCTATCTAGGGGTACTGTCATCGCACATCCATGTCATCTGGGGTCTTGCGGCCGGTGGCCTCCTTGAAGACCGCCCGGTCTACGTGAAGACTGACTGCTTTGAGAAGTTCCCATTCCCAGTGACTTCGGCATCCCGGCAAACACGCATCCGCGACCTCGCCGAGGAGCTGGACGCCCACCGCAAGCAACAGCAGACCGCGCACCCCGATCTCACCATCACCGGCATGTACAACATCCTCGAAAAGCTGCGCTCGGGCGAGGCGCTCACGGCCAAGGACAAGGTCGTTCACGATCGGGGACTGGTCACCGTGCTCAAGAAGCTGCACGACGATCTCGACGCCGCGGTCTCCGACGCCTACGGCTGGTCTCGCGATCTGACGGACGATCAGATCTTGGAGCGGCTGGTGGCGCTGAACGCCGAGCGCGCCGCCGAGGAGAAGCGCGGCCTCGTCCGCTGGCTGCGTCCCGAGTTCCAGAACCCCAGCGGCGCCAAGGCCGCAACCCAGGAACGGCTCGCGGCCACCGACGAGCCCGAGCAGGCCGCCGCGCAGCCCGCAGCCGTCGCGCCGTGGCCCAAGAAGCTGGCCGATCAGATCGGCGCCATCCGCGACCTCGTCACCAAAGCCCCGGCCGCGTGGTCCGTCGAGCAGATCGTCAGAGCGTTCAAGGGCGCGAACAAGGCCGACGTCGAGGAGGTCCTGGACAGCCTCGCGGCGCTCGGCATCCTGGCCGGCTACGAGGCAGGCGGCGCACGGCGGTGGAAGCTCACCAGGGCGACGGTGTAGGAGGTAGACACGACGGCGTCGTCACAAAGCCCAAAGCGATCTCTCGGGCAGTCTCCAGTGCATCGGTCCGCCTCCCGCTACCACGGTGAGCTTTCCTTGCCGGTCCGCCTCATGGTGTGAGTTAGGCGCCAGCGTCACGTGTCCAGAGATTCATCCCACTCCGCACCCGTTACCCACGCGAGCGCAGACATCCTGCCGCTCAGCAAGCCCCACTCGAAATCATCCCAACCCAGATTCTTCCTGCCGTACTTCTTCTCGATTCGCCTGGCAGCCTTGTTTGCACGCCTGAGCAGGGACAGCTGCTCTTTTGTAAGCTTCTCCACTCCACTATCGATCCTTTGCAGCCAGTTTTGGTGTCGATTCCACCAGACCTTGTCCCAGAGTTCTTTGTACTCCTTGAGGATTGCCTCGTCGTTTCGTCGGAGTAGCAGGGGCCACTCCTTCCCCGGACGCTCGTCGTCGGGGATCCATTCCACCTTGTCGCCGGCCTTGGTATAGCCGATTCGGTGGCCGTTTGGTCCGACCTCGCCTGGCTTGACGGGATCAGTCGTCTGAGCACTGGTCCGCCCCCGCCATGTTCCAAGTCCGTGTTGCCTCGCGAAGGCGCGATTCATCTCCTCAATCTCGCCCATGAGGTCCGAATCGAAACGGCCAATTTCGATTCCCGCGGCACGCAAGCGCAGTTCACCTCGGCCACGAATCTGCTCATTGGGATCGAGAACGCCGATCACTACTCGCTTGATTCGCCTTTCGATGATGCGTTCCACGCAGGCAATCTTCGGAGGCTTCCTCGACGTGCATGGCTCCAGTGTGGTGAATATGGTAGCTCCTGCGAGTCGAGCATCCTCTAGCTTTCTTTCAAGCAGGATGAATTCGGCATGTTCTCCTGGAGCGAGTTCGCCGCGGAAGGACTCTCCAAGCACTTTGCCGTCACGACAGGCAACCGCGCCGACTTTCGGCGAGATCTTGCCACGCTCGCTCACGCACCTACGTGCGAGGTCGATGGCTCTCACCATGACCTCCCTATCAGATGCCATTGATGCTTGTTGAGCTGAAGATCTCTTGCGTCCCATCGCGAATCAGCTTTCTGTGTGCCTACCGGCGCCTAGTGCTTTCCTCGATGTTCGACGTCGGATGCGACCTCCCGCACACGACTGACCTGGCACTGGCCGCCGGGGGCTTCGAGGACCTGGGAGAGAAACATCACCGAGCCGTCCCCGCGTCCGCGGTGGGTGAAACGGCAGCGGTCCTTGGCGGCTGTGGAATGCTGGGCGGTGCGACCTGACACCGTTGAACGAACAGTGTCAGGAGCGCTCCGATGATCCCGCCGAGGACGAGCTTGACGAGATCCCATGCCATTCCTCGCCAGTGGACGGGAGTGCCATCACCGCGGAATCTGATGCGAGCAGGCGGCGCCAATCGCTCAAGGAAAATCCACACCAAGCTCGCCATGAAAAACGCCGTCAGCGAAAGAAAGAGGCGCCAAGGCCTAGCGCTAGGCCCGCAAGCGACGAAAACCAGCGCTCCGGACACAAATCCTAGTAGGAGCGCCTGCCAAGAAAACCGAAGGAACACAGAAACTCGATGAGCCTTCGCGAATTCCACGAGTCGGGAGACAAGGCCGACTGAGAGAAGGTCGTCGCACACGGCGAACACGTAAATATCCTGGGAGCCGATTTCGACAATAACAGTGGGGCTGCCCCGTCTAAATTGGATGGACTTCACAGACCCCAGCGAAGCCAGAAGCTCGTCCACTGTCTCAAAGATGTGCATGTCGGACTCGACGGTCAGGGAGCCTTTGCCGGCTTTCAGGATATTCGCCAGCTCGCGGACTTCCGACCGGCGCAGCCGAACGCCTCGGATTCTTTGGCTCAGAGACTTGCTCTTCTCCTTCATAGCGGTGCTCCGAGTATCGCACGAGCGGCGCCTTGAGATGGAAAACGGGATGCACGGAAAACGGCGCGGTTCAAGGGGTCAACTCGGCTCCCGCGCGAGCCCTGTTTACACGCTGCGCGCTTCGGCGGTAGGGTCCGGATATCATGTCGCGGGCCGAACAGGGGAAAGTCTTTGCCGGCGCAGGGTTTGGCCTTTCTGCCGCATCTCTGGTACTCCATGTGTATGGCTGGAAAGCGGTCATGGTTGCCATGGCCGCGGGGTTATGTGTCGCCCTCTTTGGAATCCTTTATGCCCGCAAGACTGCGGACTCGGAAAATGCTGCTCGGAAACAAGAAGAAGCTGAGAAGGAAGAACGCCAGCGCAAAGAACGCGAATTGGAGCGACAAGATCGCCTTGCTGCCGATTCCAGGAATCACGAGATCTTCTTGAACGAGAGCATTCCCTGCGAGGGGATCGGATGCGCAGAAAGCAGTGGACTTGATTTTCTTGGGGTGAAGCGACTGCCACGCCCGGCGCGTACTCACCCAAGAAGACAGCTATGGCGTCTTCCGGATGAAGCTGGCGGGAAAGCTGTCTGTGCCGGATGTTTTATGCATAGGACTGGCGTCCGTCCCGTTGAAGGCAAAGACAAGCGCGCCTTCACTTAGGTGCCCAGCAAGTTCACAATCTCCCACACGTGATCCCTAACCCCCGCCGCCATGGCCGTGATCACGGGACCAGCCGGCGACGGCGGCCTGGCGCCGGTGGCCGCCGCGTGGTCGCGCGGGGACATCGAGCACGTGTACCGACACCTCAGAGCCAGATCGGCTGGCGCCCACGCGCCCCCCCTGCTGTACTCTGGACACGATGCCATCGAAGAGTGATGGACCTGATCACTTCCCAAGCAGATTGCACTCGCCACGCAGGTAACCGATCAAAAGCATCATCGCCGCTGTCGCCACGCAGTCAACGCTCGCGCCAAGCTCGCGACGTGGAGGTTGGCGAGGGGCTGGGCGTGACGGATCACGTATGGGAGATCAGGCGAGATCGTGGATCTGATATAGTCCGGCCGACCGTATGGCGCATCTCGAAGGGCTTGCGATCCATCGCGAGTCGTTCGAGGTGGGCGAGCGGTTTATGCCAGCCGCCTTAGAAACGGCCGACGGTCACACCGGGCCGATGGTATGCGCGCGAAAAAACCGCCTCAACGCAACCTCTGTCGTTCTCGGTCGACAATGGGGAATGCTGCCCTCGATGTTCGAGGTGGGTTGCGACCTGCTCCGCCTGGCCAGCCTGGCGCTGGCGGCGCGGGATTTCGCGCCCCTTGGCGAGAACCTCCTGCGCATCGGGATCGAACTGGTGGAAGGCGAGGCTGGCGCCGCCCTCGAACCCAGCCGCATGACCCGATGGCAGGGCCGTGGCGGGGCGTTCGCGAACTGAGCCGAGGGTAGGGGGGCCTGGAGGGCGCTGAAACGGGTGGCGCGAGCCCGGACCGCTCACCATACCTGCGCTGGCGCATGTCACGGCCTGGGCCATGGACATGAACACATTGCTCGCGGATTCGCATGGTGCTCGCTACGCCACGACGGCTCGTCACCCCTTGCTCGGAGCCGCTCTTCAGGCGGCAATCGAGGAAATCAACAGATCGGAGGCACGCCGGAGAATGGTCGATGCCGTCGATCGATATGGCCTGCCAGCGCTCGCGGCGGTTGTTCGAGAGATCGAACAGAGGCCGGAGTTCATCGCTGCGGTCTCACCGCTTTTATGTTGCCGTCCGAGAAATCCTCGGCCAGCCTGCTCTGCGCTTTGATCGAACCGGCCTTGGCGACGATCTTCAAACGTTGATCTTCGATGGCCCCCAGTGCGGAAGGGTTATCGCTGCATGACTTGTTAGCCCGGTCAACTGCTTCCTCTGCCCGCTTGATCTCATCGTCCAGCCCACGCAATTCGCCCTCCACCACCTTCTTCTCCTGCTCGGCCCAAGCCCGCAAGGGGCTGTCGTTTGTCGTCGCGATGACGAAACGTAGCGTGCGCAGGTGTTCACCAGGGACTTTCAGTCGCTCAAGGTAGGAGGTGCGAATGTTTTCTGTCTGTTTCCGATCCTCCAAGGCAAGCTCTCGATTCTTCTGCACCCATCCCTGCACAGCCGTGGTGACCGGCACGCTGGCCACAACAATGGCCGTGAGGGTTGTAATCGTCGCGCCACTTTTCCACCACGGAAGTGCTGGAATCGGCATGCTGGCCCCACCGATTTTCGCGCGAAGCTGAGCGTTCTCCGCGCGAAGCTGAGTGAGTTCGACAGACTCCGGTAAATCCATTCCCATCCTCCTAGACCATGATGGCCAATGACCAGTACACCGGCCGCAGGGTAGCGGTTCGGAAGGCCCAACTCAACCATCCACCTTCCACCCTCCAGGGCGGTCGAGTCCTAAAATCACCTGGCAGAAATCCGCTGCACTCGCCAACGACTGGAAGGTTCACGCCACGGGTAATCAATGACTTCGCCCTCCCGGTTCGGGGCGAAAAAATGCTAGAACTCGATTGCCCTGGGTTGGTCTCATCCCACCACTTCCAGGAACTCCGCGATCACTCGGATCTCCCCGTCAGCACGCCGCATACGCATGGGCTTGAAATCAGGATTGTCAGGGCGCAGCTCGACCTCCTCCACGCCGCCGTCGGAAGCCAGCTTGACCACATGCCAGCGTTTCAGGGTGTAGCTGCCGCCGTGTTCAGGATCGGCGGCCTCGCGTAGCTGGACGACAACGCGGCGGCCGTCGAGCGCCGTGGCTGCGGGGGCTGCACCGCCGGGGAACAGGCGGAACAAGGCCCAGCTCCCATCCGGGATGAGCGTTTCCATGGAGTGGCCCACCACCTTGGCCACGAAGGTTCGCTTGTCGAGGGCGTGCTGGGAGTGACGGATCTTGGCCCAGCCAGTGACTTCTGGCGCCTGCGATTCGCCAAACCCACCGGCTGCCGCCGCCAGATCGTGGACGGGCGCGGCTGTGCGGAACTGGTCGGCGGCTGGAACACTGTCCACCACCTCCAGCTTGGCTTCCCGGCCAAGCAGCGGCTCCATGTCCGGCAGCAGTGGCAGGCTTTCCAGGTGGCGCATCAGATCTGAGATCTCCCGTCGCGATTGCTGGCCCCACCAGGTGATGTCCTTCCGCCCTGCGGGCTCGTTCTCCAGCAGCATGAGGTAGTGCCAGGGCTCTTTGTCGAACTCGGTCAGAAGTTCGCAGTAGCGCTGGCCGCGCCGGGCCTTCTCCTTGTCGCGGTCATCGAAGCGGCCTTTCACCTCGATGATGAAGTTATGGAAGACCTCGCCGATCCGGGCACGGGCGATGAAATCCGGGTAGTAGTGCGACAGCAGCCCCTGCCAGTCGTACTCGATGCAGTACCCGACGCCGCTGCGGTGGTTGTAGACCCAGCCTGTCACGTCCTTGGCTTCATCCAGCAGTCTTGCAACCGCCTCCTCGACGTCATTCTCGACGGCTGCCCGGTCAAAGCAGCTCTTCTTGGGGGCGTCCACCACATGTTTCTTCAGCGCCTGGTAGCTCGCAATCTGATCGGTCTTGCGCTCGGAGAGCTGGGCCTCGGTGGTGCGCCGTTCGGCCGTGATCGCCTCCTGCAAGCACGGTAGCAGCGCCTTTTTCACAGCGGCGATGACCTCGGCCCGTGCCAGATTGCCGAGAGCAATACGTGCATGTGGCCCTTCGGGGATGCGATCAAAGTAGAGGGGCAGGCCCATGGGCAGGTTGAACGTCTTGCGCTCCAGGAACTCGCGCACGATCCCTTTCACGGCCGTCTTGTGGTGGAAGCTCGTGCGCAGGTCGCGCAGGATGGGCACCGCGATCGCCACCTCGATCACGTGGTCGAAGTCGCGGTAAGAGGGCACCTCCGGGATCACGAACAACTGGCCGTCCGTCTCAGTCTGGGCCAGCGCCTCCTTCAGATAGGTGTGGATTTCGGTGTCGGCAATCTCTTCCAGCCAGGCCAGGCGTGGCGACAGCGCCTGCACGCGCTCCATATCGAACGACTTGCGCCAGTCGGGCACCACCTCGCGCAACCCCTCGAAGCGCACCAAACGCACGCCGTTGGCCTCGCGCTCGGTCAGATCGGCTCTCTGCAAGATGGGCACGTACTCGCGGGTAGGCTCGATCTCACCCGATGACTTCTCCTCGATGATGTCCTTGATCTGATCGATGATGCTGCGGAACGAGGGGTGCTCGATGACGTAGAGTTCCTCGGTCGTCATCAACGAGGCACCCTCCTCGTCGATGATGGGCGGGTGCATCTTGCGCAACCCGCGACCCAGCGTCTGCTCGGTCAGGGTGCGCGAGTCGCATGGCCGTAAAGGCACGATGACCTTCACATTGCGCACGTCCCAGCCCTCTTTCAGCATCATCACGCTGACCACGACGTTGTAAGGGTTGGGCTCCATGACCTGCTGCCCGTCGCTGTCCTTGATCAGCTGCCCGTCGCCATCCAGTTTCGCGATCTCGTCGCGATCCACGGCATTGACCGAGCGCCGGACGGCATCCCAGGCGTCCTCGTTGCGCTCTTCCTTCTCGCCGATGTGGATCTCGACCACCGTGGACCGGGCCGCGCCGCCGCTCTTGTCCACGAACAGGGCCTCCTTGCCGTCCTGGTAACCCGTGACCGTCCGCCCCTCCAGATCGTCCCGCGCGGCCTCGCCGTAGCGCAGGAAGTTGGCGACCTCACGCGCCTCGTTCCGGTCGTTCGACAAGATGAAGAGAATGGGCTTGCGCTGATCGCCCTCTTCTTCGAGCTGCGCTTTGACCTTCTTCCAACGCTCGATGCCGGTGACCAGCAGGTTGCGGTACTTCTCCCAGGCATTGGGCTGGCCCTCGCGGATGTGTGGCTCGATCGCGCCGGTCTTCTTGTTGCGGACCTCCACGCGCTCCAGCACGGGCTTCTTGACGATGCCGTCGCGGATGGCATCGGCCAGCGGGTAGTACACGCAGGTGTGCCGGAACAGATCTGCGGGTTTGAACTCCTTGCCCGACTTCTTGCCTACCTTGGTGGTGGCTGCGCCCGCCTCCTCGAATAGCGTTGCCGACAGGTCCACTTGCAGGGCCACGCGCCCCGGCGCCCGTTCATCGCCATTCAGGCGCCGGATCGAACGAATCCACGCCATGTCCTTCGCCGCCTCGTCGTCCTTGGTAACGAGCGCCCTTTCTTTTGCTTTCTGCTCGAACTTGGCCTGCCCAGTCTCGTCCCAGACGTGGTGGGCCTCGTCATTCAACACCAGCAATCCGCGCGAGCGGCCGAATCGCTCGATCAGCGGAGATGACACTGCCTCCAGTTTCTCGGGCTCGCCGGCTTGGAACAGCAGCTCCATCTGCCGCTCTTGCCACTGCGCCAGCGTGGGCGTCTCCTCCCGCTCGCGTAGGAGCTGGTGGAAATTCGTCACCACCAGGGCGCCCTCGTTGGGATGGAGGGTGCGCGGACAGGTCACCGGATTGTAGACCTTCAGGTTGAAATCGCGCTCGAAAGCCGGCGGCACCACTGGATCTGAGAAGAACACCGATGTCTCGCCCAGGGGAGGCGCGAAATCCTGCAGCAGCCGGTCCTTCACGAACAGGTTCGGCGCGATCAAGATCGCGTGCTGGCCAAAGCCAAGCCTGCTCTCGCCCTCCAGGACCGCGTTCAGGTAGGCCCACGCGATGATCAGGCTCATCATCTTGGTCTTGCCTGACCCGGTGGCGAGCTGGCCGCCCAGCTTGGCCCATGGATCACGCTGCTCACCCAGCGATGTGACTTCGGCCAGCGCGTACAGATCCTGGGTGCGCCGGATGCCGCGCACCTCATATAGATAGATGAAGGTCTCGACCAGGCGCCGCTGGTGCGGCCAATACTTGAAGAGGCGTCCGCCGGGCAGCAGGTGCGGCTCGTGCCGGAACCAGTGCTGGAGCAGGTGCATGGTCGTGTCGCTCAGCGGCTGCTCGCGGTCAGAAACCGGCTGATAGCGCGGGGCCTCGATGGGGTAGGGCGCAGCCGCGCTCGCCAGCGGGAAGCCGCGCCAGGTGTCCACCAGGCGGGCAACCTCGGCGATCACACGTGCCTGGCCCCGCAGATCTGCAATGTCGTCCGAACGGTCGAAGAGCGCCATCACTTCACCTCGATCTGAACGGTCGCGATGCCGTCGTTGCCGAACACGTCGGTCACCCGCGCGGCGATCCAGAACTTGCCAGGCTGCGCGTACTTGAACTCGGCCGTGAAGACCAACGGATCGCTCTCGCCCTTGCCCTGGCGCACACGAAAGCTCTGCCAGTCGGTCTCGAAAATCGGCTTGCCGTCCGGGCTGGTGCGCGAGAAATAGTCCCAGTCCACGGCCCAGAAGTCGACGAAGCTCTGCCAAGAATTGGTCTTGGCCAGCCACTTCTGCAACACCTTTTGCCGTTCTTCCCACTTGGCCGCTTCGGCCTCGGCCTTCTTGCGCGCTCCCGCTGACATCTTGTCCGACGGGGCCTTGAACACTGGCCTCTGGCTGGCCAGGAACGACTCGATGTCTACCTCGCAGCGCTCCAGCTTCAAGCTCACTGTGCGGCCCGAGACTTTGGGAGCCAGGACAATGGACAATGGAGCGTAGAACGCCGGCACCGCCATGGACTCGATGGGCGCGTCCGGCGGCCGGTTGAGCAGTTCCATTCGCCGCCGGACCTCGTCGATGGCCTGAGATGGGATCACGCGCACCGTGACCGCGACAGCGGTGCGCTCACTGATGTCCGACTTCTCGCTGCCTGACAGCGTGTCGAAGTCGGCGGAAAGGATCGTCACCGCCTTGCAGGTCGTGCGCTGGGCCTCGCGGGCGATGCTCCACACCTGGCCCGATGACACAGGACCGTCGAGCGGCCCCACGTGAATCCAGGAATTTCCCTTCTTGCCGTGCAGAAGCGGCGAGTGTGCCACTGGCTCGCCGCCGAAGACCTTGATCATCTCGTCGCGGTAGACAGAGCGCTTGGTCTGGAAGTCCTGCCACGCCTCGGCCCGCTGGTACACGCCCATGTTTTCGACGGTGAAGGGGCGCACGTTGAACGTGCCGGGGCTCTTCTGCGGCTTTCCCTTGCGGTCGATGTTCTTGCACTTGTCGCACTCGACGTAGTCGTACTGAGACTTCTCTGGGGGGCGTGGCTGGCCGTGGAGCTGGATCAGGCGCTTTCGCGCCAAGTGGATGGCGTACTTCCCATTGTCGATCCCGATCCAGCGCCGGCCCAGGCGCTCTGCTGCCTCGGCGGTAGTGCCCGAACCGAGGAAGCAGTCGAGCACAAGGCCAGAGGACGGACAGGAGGCGGAGATGATGCGTTCGAGGAGAGCAACGGGTTTTTGGGTGGGATAGCCGAGCCGCTCGGCGGCGCCGGAATTCACCGCTAGAATGTCGTCCCAGATCGTCTGGATTGGCTGGGTGGGGTTGTCATCCACATAGACCTTGACTCGCGGTTTGCCACTCCGACTGAAAACGAAGAACCCTTCCTTGTACATTCGGTCCACTTCGTCCTGGTCCCAAGCCCAGTGGCGTCCCGTCGGGGGCTCAATCCACTGGTCACCAAATCGCCTGGGCGGTCCTTGCCCAGCCCCAGTAGCGTCAGCCTTCCTATACCTTCGTCCATGGTCGTCTCGCTCAAAATCATGGGCATCGAAGTATTCTGGCTCTGCGGGTCGCGTTGGGTTGCCCCAGTAGGGTGCGCTGCCATTTCCGTAGTAGATGATGGCGTCGTTGTTGATGCCATAGTTGTCAGGATCGTTGTGCGAACTCGTCCTCTGCCAGACAACTTCACTCCGGAAATTCTCGTACCCGAACACCTCGTCCATCAGCACCTTCACGTAGTGGACCGCGTGCCAGTCGAGGTGGACGTAGATGCTGCCGGTCGGGGCGAGCAGCTCCTTGAGCAGCTCCAGGCGTCGGCGCAGCATGGTGAGGAAGCTGTCGAGACCCTGGCGCCAGGTGTCCTTGTAGGCCAGCACCTCGACCAGCGAGGGCTCCTTCTTGACTTGCACCTCCTCGTCGCCGCCCAGGTCTATGTCGATGGTGTTGTCGGCGCGGAAGTCGTTGTTCACCATGAAAGGCGGGTCGATGTACACGAGATCGACCTTGCCCCGGTAGCGCCAGTCTCGGGTGGTCGGATCTTTCTCGTCGAGCAGTGTCTGCAACGCCACCAGGTTGTCGTTCGTCCAGATGAGCCGGTTGGGCGGCAGCGTGGTCACGTCCCGCGCCTCGACCGTGCGCGTGTCGATCCCCGCCAGCTCGCCCCCGCGATCGACCGCCCGCCCCGGGCGCACGATCTCCACCACCTGCGTGGGGACAGGCAACGCCATCTCCTTGCGCCACATGCCCTGCCAAGCCAGCCGTGGCTTTCTCGGCGTCACGTCCAGCGTTATCTCCAGCCCCGCCCCTTCGGTGGCCGGCGCGGACGCATCCATCATGGTCGGCGGCGGCAAGGCAGGCGCACGTGCCGTCCGCGTGACCGGCGGCGGAGTAGGCTCCAGCACCGGAAAGCCCTGCCAGGGAAGCGACACCTGCACCGGCTTTGGCGGTACTGGCGGCTCGGGCTTGGCAGCCTCCTCGCCGCGCACCTTCTTCGCCTTGGGCTCGGGCTGCTCTGCCTCGCCCTCGTCGTCTTCGTTGTCCGGGCCGCGCTCCGCCGCCAGAATCCGGTCCACCAGCACCTGCTTTTCCCGTCCCTCGGCCGAGATCCCAACCGCAAAGCAGATCGACTTCAGCGTATCCCGCGAGAGCAGCGCCAGAATCNNTCGAGCCGCATGCCGGTGGTGACATCCAGCTCCAGCGCCTTGCCGACTTCCAACAACTCAACTCGGGTAAGCGCCCCGAGAGCCTTTCTCTTGAACGTCATGGTTTTCTCCGGCGGCCCGCATGGGCGGACGCCGCGACATGATACTCCCTGGTCTGACACGGACGAAGGGTCGTGCGACGGGGTGTCGTGCGACGGGGACGCGCTCCGCTCTAACACCGACGACCGTAGCTCGGCAGCGGGGTCAGCGCATTCCTTCAACCAGAGAGGAGCGGGTGTTATCTTGGCGCCATGGAACCGAAAGGGACCTACGAGCCTTGCCGTTCAGCGGTGGGGGCGCCGCCGAGGTGGCGTCACGATTCTATCCAATTTCCCTGCGGCGACCCCATCCGCTGCAACGATCCGCTGCAACGATTTGTTTGAACGGCCTTTACCTCTCAGCGGTCTACACTACTACCCAGCCCTTTGGTGGCTGCCCACTCCTTGGGTTCCGGCTGTCCCAACGCCCATACGTTCGCCTTGTCTATCGCCTGTTGTGTCGCTTCTTCTGGAGACAGTCCAGATCCTCCTGTCGTGTGCACGCCCCACAACTTGTCTCGACGGTACACGCCCACGGTGGCGACGAAGACATCTCGACTTCGAAAGACGTTGAGTTCGGCCGTGTCGTAGTAGTCCGAGCCTGGTATGGGCGTGGTCTTGCGATAAGTCGCAACAGGTTCCAATAGTTCCCCACGGATTTCGACCCTTCCGTCTACCAGGAGTTCCGGCCAACCCTCGTCGAGACGAACGCCACTCCAATACTTCCTCGCTCTCTCTTCGCAGGCATTGATCGACTTCTGGACGATTTCAAGCGACAGGTCAGTCCGCCGAAGTTCATCGCAATGGGCAAGCATCATTTCTAGCTGTGCCCACCACCCACTCGCCTGGACGGCATAGATCGCGCGTGTTTCCACTGACCAATGGATACGACGAAAGTGTGCGGCGCGGTGTGCTTCGATGAAGGCAAAATTGCAGCTGATGCGTGAGGGCAACCGAGGGTCAACTTCCCTCCGCACACGCTCCAGAACCACCTCCCACACCCGTTTCGACGTGTTGTTTTCGCCTGGATTCCGGCCTTGCTCAGCGACGAGCCGCGCAAGGATCACCTTAGGATCCCACACATGCCAGAAGAGCTGAAACTCCTCGTCATTGCGCATGTATGACGTCCGGCGCAGGATCGTCCCTGAAGAAAGTCCGCGAGGGGCGCAGACATATGCTCGAAAAGTGGGTGGAAGTTTGTCACCCTCCGCCAGGGCGCGGTCAGTTCGTGGCGGCATCCCGGCGATTGTACCCCGTACCCAGGGCACCATGAATTTCCGGATGCGAAGGACCTTTCCCTCTGCTCGCAGCCTTAGGGATCACTTCATAGGACTCTGGCCCGGCTGATCCATTCCGAGAGCGAGAGGGCGCCCAAGCTCTAGCTTCGATCGTCCAGAAAATCGCCTCGACGCAACCTCGGCCATTCGCGGCCGACAATGGGGAATGCTGCCCAGCATGTTCGACGTCGGTTGCGACCTGCTCCGCATGGCCGGCCTGGCGCTGGCTGCCCGGGGCTTCGAGAGGATGGGGTGAACCTCCCGCGCATCGGGATGGAGCCGGAGAGGGCGACGCTGGCCACCGCGCCCCGGCCCAAAAAAACTGGCCGATCGGATCGGCGCCATCCGCGACCTCGCCGCCAAGGCCCCGTCCGCGTGGTCGGTCGAGCAGGTCGCTGGCGCGTTCCGGGGCGCGAACAAGGCCGACGTCGAAAAGGTCCTCGACAGCCTGGCGGCGCTCGGAATCCTGGCTGGCTACGAGGCCGAGGGCGCCCGGCGGTGGAAGCTCACCCGGGCGACGGCGTAGGAAGTCGAGCCACCCGCCCTCCGCACCGAGGCGTTCGCAATCGCCAATCAGCGCGGGGATAGCCAGCGGTGAGCGTCAATCCTAAGTCGAATCGGCGAGGTTCCCAGGTCAATGGCCGGTCGGGCAGATTCGCTGAAGCCAAAGAGCTGCCCGTCTTTGTACGCCAACATGAGCCGCTTGTCCGAGCCTTCGTTCATGGCGGCAAGTCTGTCAGCAGCGTCAAGGACGTCACACTCAAGATTCCTGATGTATGTCATCGCACGATTTGCTTCAACCACGACGCTCATGCTGAGCCCACGGTGTTTTCCGAGCCCCCCAGTGGTGAGTCCGCCACCCGGTGGCCAGTAGACAGTTCCGTCATTGACCTGAATCTTGGTGACAAACCCGAGATTCCTGAATGCGACGCGATCACTAGGACCGCGATATGAGCCGGGCTTTACGCCAGGTTCTCTGAACTGGGCCAGCAAGTCTGGCCAGTTTGCATGCACGACTTCGATCAGAGCGTCCTTCGTAAAGGTCGAGTGTCTGCCCACGCCGATCGCGTAGAATGCATCGCCAGTTGCAATCGCGAAAAGGAGAGGATCCTCCCTCCTCGCGGTTGGAGCGGTGAGATGGAAATGCCGAATTCCAAGATCGTTGAGCAGCAGATCGTTGAACGTGGGACGATAGTTCCGACTTTGGTGTGGGTTGAGGTCTTGTCCCGATTCAACAGCGTTGAGGAACTGGGGCAGCGAACAATCTTCCTGGAGGCATCTTGCGCGGAAGACGGTACGTGGCGTCCGCGCTAGGTTGAGGCGCTCTTGGTTGATCACCGCAGCTGTCAGTCGCCAGGGACAGACTGGGGCGACTCAAGGTGCCTCGCACCTGGCCGACCTGGATTCGAGCATGCCACCCAGAATACCACGTCCCGGTGGCTCCTCTCCCCGCCCGGCAGTTGTCGGCCGCTGGGTGCCTGGATACATCAGTCGGATATCAGCGGACCTCAAAAGGTACCCATCAATTGGGGCGAGGTGGGCACAACAAGGACGCGGACGACGCGCGAGCCAAGCTCGCGGCGTGGACGCGGGCGAACGGCTGGACGTAGCCGGCGCCGGCGGCCTGGCGCCGGTGGCCTGGAACTGTTTGCGGCGAATCCCGAATGGAGCGACCATGGTCTACATGGCAGCCAAGCTGCATATCGTGCTTTCAGGTCTTCTAGTGGCATCTCTCGGCGGCTGCGGAGACGGCAGTAGTAAGGCAGCCAGTCCACCAGACGCCCCTGCGGCCACGGGCGGCATCGTCAGCTCTGCCGGAGCTGGTGGGGGTCCGGACGGAGTCGGGGGTGGCGGCGGAACTGGCGGCCAGTTGTCCACGGCTACCAGCGCGACACCACCTCTCTGTGTTCCCGGCGCCAGCGTCGCCTGCGCGTGCGTTACTGGCCAGACCGGCGCCCAGACGTGCACCTCGGCGGGTACGTTCGCGCCGTGCGTGTGCATGGACACGCGCCCAGCAACTCCTCCGCCGCTGCCGGACTCGGGGCAGACCTCTTCCCGCGAAGCGGGGGCTGAAAGTGGTCCCGAAGCACAGCCCGAGGTCGGCGGCGAAGCGGACGTGGTGTCCCCGCTGCCTATCGTGGTTCTCTCGTCGTTTTCCAGCTGCTTCTATCGTTCGCAGATGGTCGAGGTTATGAAGGCCGGCACGTACTGCGGCCGGTATCCCCAGCTTGGGCCACAGGGCACGATCTCGTGTTACACCGGATGCACAGTCGAGTCGGCGCTAGCGATGGTGTCCGGGAAAGAGACCATCATTACGGCTTACCCTGACTCGGCGTTCGACGCGAACGCCGAGGGGTATTGCCTGTCCAATGTAGACGACTACGCGGCCTCGGGGAGCACGCTCAATCGCGATGGGTTGTGCTTCGCCAATGCGACAACTTGCGTGGACCTGTGCCCCACTTGGTGACTGTTTTCTGTGTGCATTTTGCGTCAAGTGCACTCGAACAACTTCGCGTGATCACGGGCAGTGGACGCTATCTGTTTCCCTATCGAAGTAATCCCGACAAGCCCGGCGCGCTACGGCGTTTGCGCTATCTCATGCAGGGTCTGGCCATCGTCAAGGGGGCGAGCCCGCACTGCTGGCGCACGACCTTCAGCACGTGGGCAAACCAGAACGGCCACCGGCCCGACGCAATCGAGAAGCAACTGGCACACGTCGAATACAACAAGGTGCGCGCCACCTACAACAAGGCCATGTTGGTGGAAGAGCGCCGCCAGATCATGCAGGCATGGGGCGACTACCTGGCCATGGCCGAGGCTGACAACGTGGTCCCGCTCCGCCCGAAGGCCGCTGGCCCCACGGGATAGCGTTGCCTCGGAACTGATTGCGGCGAATCCCGAATGGGGCGACCATGGTCCGCATGGTAACCAGGATGTGCGTCGTAGTTTCGTGTGTGCTGGTGGCGTCTCTTGGCGGCTGCAGCGGCGGGAGTCCGGCCACCAGCCCGCCAGATGCTCCCACCGTCATGGGCGGCAGCGATGTCTCCGCCGGAACTGGTGGGGGTCCGGGCGGAGTGGGAGGGGGTGGCGGCGGAACCGGCGGCCAGCCGGCCAGGGCCACCAACGCTACACCACCTCTTTGTATTCCCGGCGCCAGCGTCGCCTGTGCGTGTGTCACTGGTCAGACCGGCGCGCAGACGTGCACCTCGGCGGGCACGTTCGCGGCGTGCGTGTGCGTGGACACGCCGAGTGCTGACGGTGGGGCGGCTGTCTCGACGGTCGACGCGCCGGGGACACCCACACCGGACGCCCAGCCCCCAGTCGATACCGGGCCGGATGCGTCTTCGCCGCTCTCCTCTGGCTTCCAGCCGGGCACTTGCGGGTCTTTGGATGTCTTCCCTGGATCACCGAACGGCTACTGCGCCAGTGGTGCCTACTGGCCCGGAACCACCATACGTTGTTCGATCTGCGTCGACTCCAAGACTCTCCAGTCCGTGAACCCGGCCCAGCCATGCTTGACCTACGACGGAACCAGCGGGTTTCCGTACTCGTCCATCGGTGGGAATGGTGGCAATGTGATCTGCCTGCCCCAGTCGTCGGGAGGGGGATCGCTGCCTTGCGACATCTACTGCCCCACGCGGGCTGCCGACGCGGGGCTTCTCCAGCGTGACACCGCTACGGCCACGCCTGACACAGCAGCGGATGCCGCGCCTTTCACGCCGGACGCGGAAACCGCGCTGGGGCCGCGCTACGTTTCTGTGGCAGCGGGTCTCGACCTCACCTGCGGCGTGAAGACCGACGGCACGGTCGCCTGCTGGGGCAACATCGCTTCCATATCGTGCGGTGGTGTGTCACCGCCCGTGATGGGTACCGTGTCATCCGTCGGCGTTGGCGACAGTTTCCTCTGTGCTGTTCGACCCGGCGGATCGTTCTTGTGCTGCGGTGACATTCTCTACGGAAGCGTGGACGTGGGTCCGGGCACGCTGTCAACCATCAGCGCCCGCGGCGACTACGCCTGTGGTGTGAGAACCGATGGCCCACTTGCGTGCTGGGGAGGTAGCAACAGGTACGGCCAGACCAGTCCGCCCACTGGCAGCTTCGTATCTGTCAGTGCTGGCGATTACCACGCCTGCGGCGTGAAGACCGATGGCACGGTCGCCTGCTGGGGCGACAACAACTATGGCGAATCCACGCCGCCCACCGGGACCTTTTCGTCCGTGGGCGCTGGCGGCTACCACACCTGCGGTGTGAAGACGGACGGCACAGTCGCCTGCTGGGGGCTCAACAATACTGGCCAATCCACGCCGCCCACAGGGACGTTTTCATCGGTGAGTGCTGGCGGCAACCTCACCTGCGGCGTGAAGACCGACGGCACGGTCGCCTGCTGGGGCGACTTTGGGCCGTTCTGGACATCGGGATCGAACAACTATGATTATGTGCCGCCCGCAGGCGCATTCGTATCCCTCAGCGTTGGCGACTACTATGCCTGCGGCGTGAAGACCGACGGCACGGTCGCCTGCTGGGGCGACAACTCTGCTGGCGAGTCAACACCACCATGACGAGGTGGCGCTCGGTCCTGCGCATGAGAAACCATCTCGACGCCTTGGAACGCGACGCGCGGGATCTCAAGCGGAGCGTGGCCGGCGGTGGTCACTCGCTGCCGCCACTCCGCTAGCAAGGGGCTTCGCTCCGCTGCGTTCGCGCCGTCCATGGCCCTTTCTCGCCCCAGCAGGTCCGCTTGCGAGGCGCCAGCGTGAGAGCGCTTCGCCTGGCGCGAGGTTCTGCGGGTTGTCTTCGTCACGGTCCAGACAGGCCCCGGAACTGTTTGCGGCGAATCCCGAATGGGGCGACCATGGTCCACATGGTAGCCAGACTGCGTTTCGTGCTTTCGTGTCTTCTGGTGGCGTCCCTCGGCGGTTGCGGTGGCGGGAGTCACGCCACCAGCTCCCAAGACGCTCTAACCATCGTGGTCGACATGGGCGGCTCTGCCGGAACTGGTGGGGGACCGGGCGGAGTCGGAGGAGGTAGCGGCGGAACTGGCGGCCAGTTGGCCACGGCCACCAGCGCTACACCACCTCTTTGTATTCCCGGCGCCGCAGTTGCCTGTGTGTGCGTCACTGGTCAGACCGGCGCGCAGACATGCACCTCGGCGGGTACCTTTGCGGCGTGCGTGTGCTCGGCACCCAATACGTCACCCGATGCCAGCGCTCCGGCCGCGTGCGTCCCCGGTGCCAGCGCTGCGTGCGCGTGCCCCGCCAGCCAGCAGGGCGCGCAGACGTGCACCTCGGCAGGCACGTTCGCGGCGTGCGTGTGCGTGGTGCCTGGAATAGATGCCGGTCTCGACGTTCGCGCCAGTAGCCTCACCGATCTTGGCTCCGATATCCCACCCGCCGCGGAACCTGCACCGGAACCGGCGGTCGAACCTGCCCCTTTGATCGGTACCGAGTCGGGCTCGGAGCCAGCAGTCGAACCAGGGTCTTCCAGTTTCTCCGATGCCTACCCGACACTGGAAGCGAGAGATGCAGGGACGGGCGTGATCGATACCGCAATGGATGTCAGCCCCGCCACGCGCTATTCCACCGTCAGCGCGGGCGAGTCCTGCACTTGCGGCGTAAGAGCCGATGGTACCATCGCCTGCTGGGGTGACAACACCTGGGGCGAAGCCACGCCGCCCGTAGGGACCTTCACCTCGGTCAGCGTCGGCGGAGATGACTACGCCTGCGGCTTAAGAACGGACGGCACTGTCACCTGCTGGGGCTCCAATACCTACGGCGAATCCACGCCACCCGCCGGCACGTTCGCGTCGGTCAGCGCTGGCAACGTCTTCGTGTGCGGCTTGAGAACGGACGGCACCATTGCCTGCTGGGGCTCCAATACCTACGGCCAGGCCACACCGATCACTGGTACGTTCCTGTCTGTGAGCGCCGGATTCGATCACGCCTGCGCTGTCTTGCCTAACAATGAGGTTCAGTGCTGGGGCGACAACATTTTCGGCGAAGCTTCATATCAGATCGGCGTGTATCTGTCGTCAGTCAGCGCCGGACAGGGCTACACTTGTGGCGTGACGACGAACAGCACGGTTACGTGCTGGGGAAGTAACGACTCCGGCACCGTCAGCACGGCGCCCACGGGTACGTTCTCGTCTGTTAGCGCAGGTACCACCTTCGCCTGCGGCGTAGAGACAGACAAGACGGTAGTCTGCTGGGGCATCGTGTACGGCCTGACCATGCCGACAGGTACCTTCTCATCCGTCAGCGTCGGAGATGATTACGCCTGCGGCTTGAGAACGGACGGCACCGTCACCTGCTGGGGCGGCAACGCTTTGGGCCAAGGCACGCCAGACTAACTCAGCCCCTCGCGGGTACGCCCACCGCAGGTGAATTGTGAAGACGAGGAATCCGGCCGCCGCCGTTCTCACGCACGCCAAGAAACTGCTGGCCCTCATTCCACCAAATCTGGCGCTCGAAGCTGAGGCGTTTGAGGATTTGGAATGCCTGATAGGTGCAGCTTTGAACCGCGTGAAAGGTATTCGCGCCGGTGGACTGTTCACCGACGAGAACGTCCCTAAGCCACCGTCGGAGGAGCAATTGAGGGCTGCGAGGGAACATTGGCAGCCGCCATGTCCAGAGCAGCTCGCGGAGTTCGAGCGCTTCAACAAGGGGCCAACCCGATCCGACAAGAAGGACTTCAGCGAGCTGTCGAAACGGCGCGCACGCTTGGAGCAAAAGCTTCAAGGCATCGAGGCGGAGATTCGAGAGATCCGTCCGTTGCTTGCTGAAGGCACCAGGCGACATGAGCAAGAGCGCGAGAAATTCTCGGTTCTTGACAGTGTGGTCCGCACCTTGGCCGAACGAGGGCTCAAGCCCGCACAAATCAGCCACTCACTACACGAGATGTTCGGGTATCCCCCCACGAAGTCGCGACGTGCTGGAACCATTGCATTTTCCCGTGTCGACGCTTCGGGAAGACTCGAAGAAATCGACGATCCGCTCGGCTTTCCTGCCGAATCGCTAAGTGAGAAGGCCGTCAACGCGCGCCTGTCTCGCCTTCGGGCCAAAGGCTTCAAGCAGCCAGTTAGCCCAACGGCAAAGAGGCACCGCACGAAGACCTAGAAATATACGAAGCGTCCGGGAAACGCGGCCAGCACGTACATTTCGCCAGGGGCGATCTGATTCGTCATGGTCCAATCATGGCTCTTCATACAAGCGTGTGTTTTCCCGCCTCGCAGCGGTTGCAGTTGCGGTCGTTGCCACCTCACACCCGGAAGTACGAGCGAGGCAAACCATGACGAACAGAAGACGCATCCTTCGACGAAAACCGTTCCGAAGGAAGCAGAGACGGGAGCAGATCGATACCCCTCGCCGACGTTGGTGGGCCGCGCCCCTGACCAAAATCATCATCGCCGCCGTCACCGCCCTGATCGCACACTGGCCATGGTCCAAGTAGTCGCCGGCCGGTATTGGGCGCGGTCGCCGCCGGCCTCGAAACCCACGGCCAGGCTCACAGACAAGGTCATAGCGACCGCCCTAACGCAACCTCGGCCGTTCGCGGCCGACAATGGGGAATGCTGCCCTCGATGTTCGAGGTAGGTTGCGACCTGCTCCGCCTGGCCGGCCTGGCCCTGGCGGCCCGGGGATTCGAGCCGCTGGGCGAGAACCTCCTCCGCATCGGCATGGAGATGGTGGAGGGCGACGCCGGGGGCATCGAGCCCGCCCGCCGGCCGACATCGCCGAACTAGGCCCGGCCATAAAGCTAGCGCTAGAACCCGTGTTCAAATAGGCCCTGAAAGGCAGGTTCAAAATGAAATTCCCAAAGAGCGAGTTCCTTGGAACGACAAGATCTCCCGACGGCCACGACTATCGGATGAGCTTCCGTGGCGAAAACGACGGCCTGGCGGTGATCACGGGGCCGAGGCCGACAAACAAAGGCGGAATGGTCCCGGTGCCGGAGGAGGCGTACCGGGAGGACGCCAAGGACGCGGACGACGCGCGAGCCAAGCTCGCGGCCTGGAGGCGGGCGAACGGCTGGACGTAGCCGGCGACGGCGGCGGTGGCCCGGACCCGCCTCCTGCGCGGGCCTGATTCCGCAGTAAGGCCGCACGGAGGCTGGAAGACGCGGGGCAGGTTCCACGCCCATGAATTTGCGTCCGGTGAGCAGATCGGTCGGAAACGGAGTCGAACGGACATCCCGGCAACCCGCCCGTTCCCCAGATGCCCTCTTGAATCATTCACTTTTCACCGTTTTCGCCCCACAGTTGAGGCATGCTTGCTTCTCGATCAGGTCCTCCCCGGATCTTCGTTTCCTCTACCATTCACGACTTTCGAGATCTCCGGTCAGCCCTAAAATTCTGGCTAGCGGAGCTAGGGTACGAGGTGATGCTCTCGGAACTCAACGATTTCGCAAAGCCCTTCGACACCAACTCGTACAACGCATGCCTTCAGGCCATTGATGACTGCGAGTATTTCGTTCTGCTGATCGGGGCTCGAACCGGCGGTGTCCTCAACGAGCAAGAGGGCGCGAGCATCACCCGGATGGAGTACCGTCATGCCTACGAACGGCTCAAGCAGGGACGGTTGAAGTTGCTCGTCTTCGTCCGCAAGGAGATCTGGGACGTGCGGGAAGACCGCAGGACCCTAGAACGGGTCCTTCGTGAGGAGTACCAAAAGGATCACGAGCTGTCGGACCAGGATGTTGTGGCACTGACGAACCATCCGAGCCGCGCAATCAACAACCCCGAGGCGACATTCTCCTTTCTGGCGGAGGTCGCACGGTCGAGTGAGATGAAGCAAGCGGTGACGGTTGGAGCGGATTTTCCAAAGGGGAACTGGATTCACGTCTTCAACACGTTCGAGGACATCGCACTAGCTCTCAGACAGGTCCTACATATCACGGGCAACCTTCGTCGACGTGCCCTTGTCCTAGGATTACGGCAAGAGTTTATCCGGAACCTCAGCAAGCTTCTGAAGCGGAAGAACGAGATCGTTCCCGTGAACCAGGGCGCGCGGGACGCCTGGGCAATCCTACAAGCGCAGTCCGGTTCTCAAGAAAAGCGGAAGCTGACTGAAGTCAGCCCGGTTGAGGCAAGGCTATTGAACACGCTCATCGCCGGCACGCTTAATCTGCCAAGAGAGCTTGAGACCAGGTTTCTCGACGAGGCGCTACGATCTGGAGAGTTCCTTGAGCACGACGGCCAGGCGGACAACTACAAGATCGGTCCACTTCTGCAATGCCTGATCGAACTCGGCGGGACCCTGGAGGCATTTCGGAACAACCAACTCGTCGCCGAGCGGCGAACTCAGTTTGTCGAGTACATCACGAAGGGCTCGGGTGATGAAACGGTCTCCGTCAGCAACGTGGATCTAACTCTGCTGGGTTGGATAACCGAGCAAGCAGAGACCACCATTCGTAGGCTCGTGTCGGCGTTCAGAATCTTGGGTGGGCAACCCGATGTCGAGACGGCCGCAGACATCAAAACCGGCGGCGTGATTGACCTCCCCACCAAGAATCCCCCCACCTGGGATGAGATCGAGCACTGGGCGAATACCGTTCCGTTGTAGGCATCGGTCACGCGCGATCTGAACATCGCCAACGCGCGGGCATGGGAAGCATGGATCGGAGGCCGGGATCGGAGGCCGGGGACCATGGATCGGAGGCCAGAGAGCATGGATCGGGAGGGGGTTGGCCATGGGCGCGCACGGGGCCTCGGGCATGGATCTGAGGGTGGGGCTCCGGGGATGCCGGGCCGCCGGGCGCGAGCTGGGCGTCCCGCCGATCAGGGCGGACTCGTCGTACCCGACAGCATGAAGCGCAGCGTGCGCACCATCCCCGGGCTCCGATCGCGGGGCTTCGCCGATTTCCGACGGGGTGGCCGCCGAGGCGTCTTCATCGCGCAAGCCTGCCTGAAATCGCGCGTCCCAGCCAATTATCCACGGCGAGGGGAAGCCAGCCATGGCGCGAGATGGCGTGCGGGACGTGATCTCAGCTACGAGCGAAGACATTCCCACGACTTCTGTACACAAGCTCGAACGCATCAATATCATTGATGTTTTGTCGTCGGGTATAGGCGTGTGCGCCCTCGGACTTCTATGGTTCGCTAGGTCATGCCTCCGCCGACAGGGTGACCTGGAAGCCCGTTTGCCCACGGTTGGAGCTGCCAACAGATAGCCAACTACGACGCCGCCGCTCGCCATGTGGGCTTCGTCCGCTGACCGTTGACGAGGTGTTGCACGGCGGCCAGGCCGGCCGGCGGCCGGTGCTCGCCTTCTTGGCGGGCCTGGCCATGACACCGGCGACGGCGCCGCGCAGTTCGCGGAGCCCGGGGCTTCGAGGCCCTGAGCGAGAACCTCCTGCGGATCGGGATGGAGCCGGTGGAAGGCGACGCCAGTCGAGCCCGTTGTCTCAGGTTTCCGCTGTCATCTCGCGCGGATACCCTGGGTAGCCAGCACGGGCGCTAAACGTGCTAGTATTGTTTGTGCGTCGTTGTCACGCATTCAAGATGCTCTGCGCGCCCCTCACCAAGGCGGAGCGGAGAAGCGGATTACCCCCGCAAGACAGCAACCGAATTGAGGAAGGTTACACAGGCATGGCTTCGACTCCAAGGCCAGTCGATGTGAGGGACGGCTCGGCTAAAACAGGGGAGAACCATGAACCTGAAGACTCGGGCGCGTAACCTCCGGAAGATCACCGGATGGGCCTACCAAAAGTGCCTTCAAGCCATTCGGCAGGCGGGAGCAGCCCCTGCTGATCTCGCGAAGGCGAAGGGATGGAGCATCCTACGAGCGGATGTACTAACCATTGCTCCTGGATTCGACATTGAGCAGGCGGGGACAATTCAGGAAGAAGAAGCGTCAAAGGGATTCGAGCATACCGGGCGGCAGTCTGAGACCATCGACGGAATAGAGCTGATCTCCAGGGCTGTGAAAAAAGTAGGCGCGCCGGTGGCAAAGCGTGGCGCCCGCGGTGCAGTCTCCAGGGGCATGAAAGAGCTGCATGATCCGATGGAGGAACTCGACGCCCGGATCGGCCTTCGCGGCATGACGAAGGGGATCCTCGCCGCCGCGAAGCAATACCGTGATCCAATGTCCAGCATGACGAAGGGGATGCTCACCGCCGCGGAGCAATGCCGTGATCCAATGTCCAGCATGACGAAGGGGATGCTCATCGCCGCGGAGCAATGCCGCGATCCAATGTCCAGCATGACGAAGGGGATGCTCGCCGCCGCGAAGCAATACCGTGATCCAATGTCCAGCATGACGAAGGGGATGCTCACCGCCGCGGAGCAATACCGTGATCCAATGTCCAGCATGACGAAGGGGATGCTTGCCGCCGCGAAGCAATACCGTGATCCAATGTCCGGCATGACGAAGGGTATCCTCGCCGCCGCGGAGAGATTCCGCGAGCCAAACGTCCTCTCCAGCATGACGAAGGGCATGCTCGACCCGGTGGAGAAATTGGGCGCCCTCAGCTTGCTAGACAAGATGGGAACTTCGACAGCAACCATGTTTCGCGAGGACCGGCTGCAATGGTTGGGACTTCACGTTTATGATGAAAGCATCCCAAACTTTAAGATCGCTCGTGCCGTTGCAGGAAATGGTCTTGCCTCGGTCATTGAAAGCATGGCCGCAGGAAGGTCTCTCGATGCACTTTCCTATGGCTCCATCGTGAGAGAACCGAGCCGCGCGTTCACTTCCTATATGGAAAGAACCGGCGACCTTGCGCGGGCAACGACTCCGCGAGGACGAGAAGTTCTCGACCTCGCACTAGTGCTAGGCTCAACCCATTTTCAGGTCACGAGCGAAGTGACGGCGCGGTTGCTTGCTCAAGAAAACAGAATCTCGACCGGCCTATCGGCCGAACAGCCGGCAGCTCCGCCACTGGACCTGCTCGACTTGGAGCGCGACGAGCTTGTGAATCGGGCAGCGCTCGACGAAGACGTATCGGTAACAAAGGTCGCCGAGAGTGCAGACATCGTCCGGCTTGCTGCGCTAATAAGAGAGCTGCTCACATGCGTCGTTGATTGTAATGAAGCAGCTCGGTTTCATGGCAAAGATGACATCTTCTCGCACACAAACAGGACCGCCCGCGCGTCCGCACTGCTTCCATGGCTCTTGCCGCGAAATCTGATCTGCCTCAAGGAGGCTGTCGAGCATCTCTACCTCCTAATCTACGAGGGCGCTGGCAGCCCGAATCTGCGATTCGAGGAGGGCAACAGCGAGTGCGGCGTTTTTCGGAGAACCGAGGACCTGTTTGAGGCGGTGATGGATCTGAAATTCCTCCGTTCCAAATGGCTCTGTCACGATCTGGAACGCGGTGGCCACGGCGCGGACAAGAATTACGAGGACGTGAAGAAAGTCTTTGAACGTCTGGGGGTTTCCGGAGTGCCGGCTTCGCCAGGGGACTACCAGGAGATGTACCTGCGACTGGTTCGCAGACTGCACTCGTTCCTGGCAGAACTGCGCGAAAGGTTGCACAGAAAATTCTCCTAGCCAACATCCCACCCGCGTGAACAGCACAGCTGCGAGCGAAGACATTCCCGCGACTTTTATACGCAAGAGCGACCTCCCCAATATCATTTGGGTTTTCGTCGGCGGTGTACACGTGTGCGTCCTCGGACTTCTATGATTCACTAGGTCATGCCTCCACCGACAGGGTGACGCGGAAGCCCGTTTGCCCACGTTGGGAGCTGCAACCAGCTTCGTCAGAAGATCGGCGTGGTCTACGGCAATCCCGAAACCACCACCGGCGGCAACGCGCTCAAGTTCTACGCCAGCGTGCGGCTGGATATCCGCAAGATCGGCGTGGTCAAGAATGGCGAGCAGATCGTCGGCAACAAGGCGCGGGTCAAGGTGGTGAAGAACAAAGTGGCGCCACCTTTCCGCGAGTGCGAGTTCGAGATCCTGTACGGCACAGGCATCTGCGCGGTCGGCGAAATCGTCGACCTGGCCAGCGAGGCGGGCCTGCTGGAGAAGTCAGGGGCCTACTATTCGTGGCAGGGCGAACGCATTGCTCAGGGCCGCGACAAAGCCTGCCAGTACATGGCCGAGCGCCCGGCCCTGGTCGATGAACTACGCGAGAAGCTGGTCGAGCAGCGCAAAGCCGAGAACGCGCGTTTGGGCGCGGCGCCCGCGAGTGCGCCGGCTACCAGCGCGGACACCGCGGCGGCGTAGCGACGATCATCGTTGGGGGCGGACTTGGCGGCGCAGAGGTCGGCGACGCCGCTGAGCACGACCATTCGACGTGGATCATCAACCTGGCCGGCGCATGGGGAACTGATGGCCGGCACTTCGGCGTCCGTCGCGGCAAGAGCGCCGCCCAAGCCATTTCTCACGCTTGGGCCGACACGTCGTCGGTTTGTATTCGCTCTTCCTTCCCGGTTCGACCTACGTTCAGGCGCTTCAAGAACTCCCTGCTCGCCTTGAAGAGAACTACACGTCCGGGCCTGATCTCGACGGCTTGCCCCGTGCGCGGATTTCGCCCCCGGTAGCCCCTGTGGTTCCGAATCGTGAAAACACCGAAGCCGCGGATCTCAACACGCTCGCCTCGACGCAAGGCGCCGCCGATACACTCGAAGAACGCGGCGACCAAGGGCGCGGCCTTGCGCAGGCTGATGTTCCGGCGTTCCGAGAGACGGTCGACCAAGTCCGCGCCGATTGTCTCTCCGCCTGCTCTCGGTGGGCGAGGGCGCCTGTGGCCGATTCGCCGTTGCGCGGGCAAGGATCCATCCGCCGGGTACTCGGTCGTTCTCGAAAGAATGGGGATCTTCTCGGCCGTCCTTGCGACCTTGGCGCCCGCTCTCCGCTTAGCGATGGCAACCCTCCTCCTCCTCTTGGGCCAGCTGGTGATCGCCTGCCGGATGCCCTCGCCACTGATTCCGTACTTCCCTCCGATCTCCCGCAGAGACCAGCCGCTGGCGCTGAGCCGGACGATCTCGGGCATTTCGCCCAACGGTATTCCCGGACCGCGCTTGCGCTTTCGCCGCACGCCGGTCGCATCGAGAATGGAGCATACCCACGTCGGCGTGAGGTGTTCGGCTTTGGCGATTTCGGCGACGCTCTTGCCGGCGTCGAACATCTCCGCAATCCGCAAGTTGCGCAGGTGGCACGCTCGGGACTGCATGGCCCGGAAGCCATGGCGTTCTGGTGCGGGCGCATCCCTCATCGCGACTGAGACAATCGAGGATTGGCTAGAGGATCTCTTCGACATCAGCGGCACCAACTAGCTGAGATGCTCCCATGTGCCCCGGAGGTGCTCTCGACGCGGCCGCGAAGCAAGACGGCGCACATTTCTTGCGCCGTCGCGTTGTAAGAAAATCCACCCCCTCGTCAAAGCTCGTCGGGCGGCGACAGGGTAGGGCATGCAGAACTAGTCGGCCGAAAGGGCGCCTCCTTGAGCGCGCTCCATCACGACGACGCTCAAATCTAACAAGGAATCGCGATACGAGAGGCGGCAAGTGCGACTTCTCCCGGAAGTTACTATTCCATCACATTCCGCCGTATTCGTTACAATATACTAAGACTGAAGTACCCAACCCGTGCTTGCGAACGCCCCGCATGTCGAGCACTTGTGATGCTACTGTGACGTACTTGTGCTTGACATGGGTCGCGCATCTACGATAGGCCTCCCCGCCAGATAGGTAGTGGCTCGCTTCCACCTCTTGGGGGACTTCATGGATCGGAAGCAAGATTCGAGGAGTTGCGTGCGAAGGTCAGGGGAGATCGATCTACCTCGGGCTGCGCGAGGAGTTCCCGGCGCACCGCCTTCCACGACATGTCCGCAGCCACACGCGCACGCCTTGAATTCGCGCCACAAATCCTGGATGTGGCAAAGGGCAGCCCCCCAACCCCGAGTGCCGGACTGCTTCGCCCGACCAGCATCAGCCCAATGGAGGATGAAATGAAGTCTCCGCGAATCGCTCCGATCGTAATTGTCGCCTCAATCGCATGTGCGGCCGTCTTCCTCCTCTTCTTTGCCAGAAAGACGGTCATCGAAAAGACGGGCATTGCCCTTGCCCACCCGGAAGAGTGCCAAGAACCCGACGCCCGCGCATCAGCGATCCTTCCAAACGCAAGCGGCCCCACCCCGCAGCTCAACCCCCCGAAACTGACCCGCCAGAATGATCCAACACCGGGCGCAGATCCCAAGCCAGCTGGCCGTAATTCTGCAAACCCAGTTCAGACCGCCACGAGCGAAGTGCTCGACGCGCCGAGCTTCGTAGCATTTGCCGCAGCGGCCGACCTCCCGGCCGAAAAGAGGATCAGAATTGCGGAAATACTGGCGCTCACTCAGGTCAACACAGAGTCCGCGAAGCGCAGCAACGACCCGACCGTCCGTTCATTGATTCCAGGCCGCGTCCGCAAGGACGCGGAGACCAGAATTCTCCTACAGCTCTCCAAGGTGGAGCGAGACATCTTCGCCCGCGAGCACGTGGTGAGCATCCTGCTACCAGAAGATCCCTCGGAATAGGACAGGAATAGGACCAAACCACCCCGTACCCAGATGAAAGGAATATCCAATGGACAGAACCGAAAAATTCGCCCTAATCGCACTGCTGCTATCATCCATCGCCGCGGGCTGCGATGGTTGCGACACCTCTCACCCGAGTCCGCCTGCTACCCCGGACGAAACCTTCTGCAATATCTCCTATGGCGAGTGTAACTACTATCAGTGCGGAGACAACACCACCACCTGCATAATGAACTGCCAAGGCAATGGTGGCGTCCTCATCAAAACTACCAGCGAAGCTCAGGCCGGCAATTACTGCTCCACCTGCTGCAATACCAGCACGGTTCAATGCGCCAAAGGGCCAACGGGAGCATACTCCACCACGCCAGTGACCCAGACGGCCCAAGCGACATGCTTCTGTCAATCTGCTGATAACACCTGCAACGGCAAGAACGATGCTGGAAACACTGTCGGACAGCTCTTCCCCACCGGAGCGTTGGCGTGCGCGCAGCTCTGCACCAATGGGTTCCTGTCGAGTACGTCGGTTCCAGATACCTCGACATGCAAGGCAACTCCATTTTCGACAACACAACCTGACTGGATCTCACCTGGAACAAGCGGCAACATGTGCACGACCGACCAACCATTGCCCAGGGTCTACCACGTTCTTCCAACCGCGTTGCGGGCACAGGTCACAGGAACGCTCACTGCGTCTATCGACGGTGAAACTCCTAAAGGAGATGTGCAAGCGGGGATGCTGGACTTCGGTTCCAACGACCCGTATTGCCGAAGTGGCGCTCCGTGCGCGCCCGGCGCATTGAATTCCTTCTTCGTTTCCACCACATTCGACAATCTCGTCGTCAAGGGAAAGCCGGTTCAATCTGTGACGATCTCCATACCAGCCCCAGTCGGCGTGGAGGCAATCATCACGTTGGACGGCTCGAATTTTCAGTACACTCTGCCCGTCGGCGCAATCTTCGGCGGCTATGCGAAGGTGGACAATACGGACCAGTGGCTGAGTCTCACGAGTTTTCAGCCTGTCACGGGAACCTACAATGTAGACGAGGGCGTATTCACCGCGCAGTTGTATCTAACTGGCACACTAGCCGGTGTTACGGCCACGCTAACTGGCACCGTGACAACGGGTACAGTGCTAGATCGGGCGCCGCGCCTCGGCACCCCAACTTTTGCTAACACCGTAACGACTGGGAGCACGTGCGCGTCACAGGTCAGCTTCACCATTCCAGCCACAGATCTCGACGGCGACAGCCTCACGTTCTACGTGGCTGAGGTGTCCGGGAACGTTTTGTACTCGGGAGGTGCAACTGCGGGCGGCACCGCGGCGTTCAGTGCCAACATGTCCGTTGGGAAGCATCAGATCTTCGTGCAAGTCGATGACGGGAAAGGGGGCTACGACAACCTGTATCAAACGCTGGTGGTCACCGACGGGACGCCACCGCAGTTCGCCAGGACGCCTCCTGATGTGAAGACTACCGCTTGTGGCGGACAAGTTAACCTTGGCGCGGCGACGGCGGTTGACAATTGCAGCAGTGGCACGCCAGTGGCAATCACCAACAACGCTCCGGGAACCTTTCCACTTGGCACGACAACGGTGACCTGGACGGCCACGGATACCTCAGGGAACACCGCGACCTACAAACAGAGGGTCACAGTCGCCGGACAGCCGAAGTTCGTTCTAACACCTTCAAACATTAGCTACACGGCCTGCGATCCCGCCCCGACTAGCATCGGCACGGCAACGGCCGTCGACATTTGTGGCAGTGCGCTCAAGGTTACCAACAACGCCGCATCGACATTCCCCGTTGGAACCACCACGGTGACATGGACCGCCACGGATAGCATGGGAGACAGCGCCACCTACAAACAGAAGGTCACGGTCTCGGCTGCGACGGATCTCGGAGTTGAGCACAATATGTCAACTGTCAAGAACAACGCTTGTCTCGAGGTCACGAAGTACCCCAATTGGGGTCAGTATATGCACACCATCATCATCCAGCCGCAGGCGGATGGTGTTGGGTGGCCAATCTCCTTCACCTATGCCAATTGCACCTCGAACCACGGCAGCGGTTCATTGCCCGGTCCATGGCAACAGGGTTCAACCAGTCCAGTGAGTGCAGGATGCCCAACACTCGTCAAGCTTGGCGGAAACGGAGCTGGCTCAATTTCCTTGCGTTGGTGGGGTAACGGCTGAGCGGCTAGGCAGAAACTGGGCAGGCTGTCGCCTCGCAGCGGCGGCCTGCCCCTTCTTCAAGAATTCCGGAGGCAGACCGGTCTACCTGAAACGAGCGCCCAAGAGCATGGCGTGCTGTCGCGCTTGCTGGAGTGTTCCTGTCTGTTCCTAGCGATGTCGCATGAGCAGTGCTACCCTTAGGGGTGCCATGCGGAGGCCGGATCCCCAGCGACTATTCCTGCGGGGGAAGGGGTGCGCCGTTTTTGCAGTGACACTCGCGTCGTCAATCGTTGCGGCCTGCGAAGATGCACCCGCAGCTTTTGTTGGCGACGTGACCCGATCGCAGTACTTTGAGTACCACGACCAGGTGAACGAGTCGCTGTGCCCAGGCCTCCTTTCGTTGCTCGACAAGCACGCTGAAATGATTGGCGGGCTGGTCGGACTGTCCTTGAACCCGGATGCGCGGCCCTTCCGATACTACCGGTATGAGAGTCTTGAGGGATACATCGAGGATTTCCCTGGCTCGGGCGGTTTGTGCATCGGTGATTCAGTGTACTCGTTCAACTACTTTGAACCGCACGAGCTGGTTCATGCCTATGTCTACCGGGCCTGGGGTGATTGGCCTTCCAATGGCCTCCTAAGAGAAGGGATTGCGGTCGCCCTGTCGTGCGACCCAATGGACAGTCTGGCGCTAGCTTCCTACGATTGGCGAGACCTTCTCCACGTCCATGCGGACTCAGATGCCGGGTACGCCCTAGCCGGCAGATTGGCTGCCTACCTGATCCGGCAGTACGGAATGCAGAAGTTCAGCCAGCTCTACCACGCGGTTCCCGACGAAGCTGACGCCGCAGATTTTGAAGCAGAATTCGCTCGTCTTTACCCCTTGTCCATGGACCAGGCGTGGCAAAGCGCCAGCAAGGCAGGTGGACTTGATTCGGGGCTAAGTGGATGCTTCGGCGACTGGGATTGTTGGACGACGGGTCCTCCACTGGGCCTCGGCGAGGAGGTGGCCCAAGACTGCGCGAATGGATTTCATCGCACAATGACGGTTGCCGACGGTCAAAACGGGGTGGTTTTCTTGAAGAGTGGAAGCGATCTTGCGGTGTGGAAAACCTGCTGGGAGGATGCCGGGCCGTATCTTTTGATCCACGACGATCCCGCTCCCACCGACCTCAGCGCAGTTCATTGGATCCTGATGGACCCGGGCACGTATACGCTCACGTTGTGGGGACCGGCGGATCTGCAAGTCAAGTCTTACGTGCCCGCTCCGTTTCTGGGACCGGCGTGCGAGACAGCGGGCGAGGTTCAACTCGACGAGCAGCTTGCGACCCAGATCGACCTCCCCTCAGTTGACGGAATCAGCGGCTGGATCCGCCTGACTGGGGCTGTCGGCAAGTCCTACGATCTCACACCGATTGCGCTGGGCTTCGCCGACGACCCATCTCTTCCAGCGTCAGTTCGCAATACTTTGACTTATTGTGACAGCTGCGATCCGTCGGCAATTTGCGTGCCCATTCACTCGGGGGCCACGCAAACGCTCTCCGTCACCCAAGGGAGCGTGCTTCACCTCCAAAATATCAACGCCAGCGCAGATGGTTTCTTCATGAAGTCGGGCGCGGGTCTATGGTTCCGGCCGGTGCAGGGCGGAGCTGATCAGTGATCCTGCGACTTGGCGTCTGCCTTGCCTTGTGGTGCGTCTTTCATTGTGGTGTGGCGTTTTGCGAAGAGCCTTGGGTGGACGACGAAGGCGTTCTGTCTGCCCGTCACATACGTTTGCAAGCCGGACTGGGAATGGGCCTGCTCTCGGTCGAACTTCTCAACGGCCAGACGTACTATTCAGGCGGCGGCGGCTTGAACCTTGAGGGTGCGGTCGGTGTCGGGGCTGGCATTGAGGTCGGGGCGCGCGTGGGTCACCGACTCGTGGCTGCCGGCAGCGGAATGCGTGGGGACGAAATTGCGCGTCTGGATGATACCGAAACCTACGGGACCGGCCTGGACAACTTCCCGAATCCCGAGCTACGGGTGCGCTGGCGCGCCTATCGTTGGCGTTGGGGAGAGGCCGGCCTAGAGGACCGTTTTGTGCCTCCGCTCGAAGCCGAGCGAGAGCTAGCGGAGGTGATAGGTGCGTGGACGTCGCTGCACATGTGGCGGCGGGCGCGCCTGGATGTCGGGTTCAATGGCGTCTTCACCTGGCACTGGTTCGCGGGCGGCACCGTCCTTGAGCCGGGCTTCGGGGTGCCCGTACGTTTGTGGGCGAATCTCACCCAAGCGCTGTACGTTGGGCTGATTACGGCACCCCACTACTCCGGAAGCACGTCATTTACCTCGGAGCACTCGGAGCTTTTGATGGGCGTGGGCGTGGGGTATCGCATCCGTCGCTGCGACGTCATGGAGGTGACGTCGTCACGCAATGCCCTGGAAGGACTTCTGACCAGGGTCGGCCTCGGAATCGGGGTGGCGTGTAGGATCTGAATCGAAGTTTCTGCGTGTCATTCATTCGTAGGCGAGGGCGCGTCACCAGCTTCCCGCACAGGCCGCATTCACTGGGCCAGAGCACGTGAGAGTGCCGTCCGCAACCTGGGCACATCCTTCGGCGCGAACACCCTTGCTGTCCGAAAACTGATCGCCGAGGCTCATGCGGCCTCCCGATAGTAGTAGTTCAGCATCCCGCCGAGGCGCGAGCGACAGGCGACCCTGCCGTCTGTCCCGTTGTCATTCGTCGGTCCAACCTGCTTTCTGATGAGTTGGCCACCGATGCCCTGGTGGAACCGCTCGGTCATATAGTGCTCGACGAATTCTTTTGTCAAGTGACGCAGATGTCGCTCGCCGAAGATGACGAAGTGATTGAGACACTCGTACTTGATGGTTTTTACAAAGCGCTCCGCGTATGGATTGCAATTTGGACTTTGCGCCGGAATCTTCACGCTCTTCACGCCTCCCGCTTCGAGAATCGCGACGAACCCCTCCGTGAACAACGGGTCCCGATCATGGATCAGGTACTTCGCGCCACGAAGAAACCCATCAACCGGATCTGTCAAATTTTGAGCCACCTGCTTCATCCACGCTTCGCCTGGGTCAACGGCAATCCCGGCGATCTCGACGGCGCGACTCTTGATCTCGATGACGAAGAACACCATGTACCGAACCGTGCCGAATGGCCCCAAGGCTTCCACGCTGAAGAAATCGCAGGCGTAGAGCGTGTCCCAATGGCTCTTCATGAACTGCTTCCATGTCCGCCTCTTCTCGCGCTCCGGTGCCGGCTCGATCCCTTCTTCCAGCAGGATGTTGGCCACCGTCGTTCGTCCGATCTCGATCTTCAATCCGGTCCGAAGGGCGTCGCGTATTTTCGTATATCCCCAGCCCAGATTCGCCAGGGCCATAGCGATCACCAGCTTGCGGATGTCCTTCTTCTTCCGTGGTCGACCGACCTTCTTCTTCGAGCTGTCGTATTTCTGCGCCGCCATCTGGCGAAACCACCCCAAGAGCGTCCCAGGCTTCACGATCTGGCAGTACTTCTTCCGCTCTTCCGGGCTCAAAGCTTTGCCGGCGACGGCGAGGCGACGACGGTGGTCGGCTGTGAATACGATCCTATCGCTGCCCGTGGCAGCCTTCAGCACGTCCCTGAGAACCCGGACCTCTTCCTGAGTGTAGTCCAGCTTGCGCTGCATTCTCTCGTTGATCGCGCATGCGATCATCGTGATGAGAAATTGCAGCGTTGCCGGAAGCATTGATGGCCACGCTGCCCGCTCAGACACGCAGATTCAAGCTGCGCATCTCCGCGATTCTGTGCAAGAATTCCAGCGATCTGTTTCTGGACACCAAGAGCTACGAGACAAGCTGGTCGAGCAACGCAAGGCCGAGAACGCGCGTTTGGGCGCGGCGCCCGCGAGTGCGCCGGCTACCAGCGCGGACACCGCGGCGGCGTAGCGACATTAGAAACGCGCCGACACCGCCAGTCGCGCGACCGCGTGGCCACGCGATTCGCCGATGGGAGGCAAGAGAAGCAGCGTGACCCCGCCCAAGGAGGCGGCGGTGCCTCCTGCCACGAGCAGCCAGCCGGCCAAAGCGGTTTGATGATGGTAAGCGCATGTCCCGCTGGGAGGCGAGCAGGCCGCTTGGCCGTCCCGCCAGAGCAGGTAAGCCCCGCTTCCCACTGCTGCCAGACCGGCCAAGCTCGCGCCCACACCCAGCATCTTCTGCCACAGTGGAACGCGCGCCCAGCGTGAAGGGGCGGCTGTGCCCGCGACAGAATTCAGCGAGGGCGCACCGGTCATCACCGGCGCAGGCGCGAGTACGTGCCGGTCTTGCGGGAGGCTTGCCCCATCCGCTGTTTCGGCGGCACGGGCAAGGCCTGGCGCGGCGACCAGCGCGAGGCCGAGCGTCGCGACCAGCGTGCAGGCCGAAGGCAAGCCAATCGCCGAGCGGGCTGGCGCCTGGTCGGCTCTGGCGTTGGTCATGGGCTGCTTCGCTTGGCCGAGCTGGGTCTACGGGACGTCTGACTTCGTCTTCTCGGTCTTCTCGGTCTTCTCGGTCTTCTCGGTCTTCTCGGTCTTCTCGGTCTTTTCGGTCTTGTCGGTCTTGTCGGTCTTCGCAGCCTTCTCGGTCTTGTCGGTCTTGTCAACCTTCTCGGTCTTCTTGCTCTTCTCGGTCTTCTCGATCTTCTTGCCCTTCTTGCCGTCCTTGCCTTTCTTGTCCTTGGGCTGATTCGGGTCTGCGGCCCCGCTGCCGTCAGAGGCAGCCTCGCCATCGGCGACGACCTCAGGGGAAACGATTTCTTCAGTCGGTGCCTCAGCTTCGCGTTTCTTCTTCTCGGCTGCCTCTTCCTGTTGCTTCTTCTCGGCCTCTTGTGCGCGCTTGGTCTCCGCCTGAATCTCTCGGTCGTAGTCCTTCTCGCGTTTCTCGGCGCAGCCCTTGGGTTCGCACTCGCCCGGACACTCGCACTTGGCCTTCCTTCCGCAAAGGCAAACCCCCGCCGAGTTCTTGTAGCACCCGCACGCGTTGAGCTGGGGTTCATCCGCTGTTGTCTTCGACCCCGCGATGGCATTCGGCGCAGGCCCCATCACCAGCAGCATCGGCAGCAGTCGCCACACAGTTCTCATGTTCTCTCTCCTCGTCTCGTTACGTTTGGTTGGCCCGGCCCTCGTCCGGACGAAACGTAGTGTACACGTTCACCAGAGAACAGGGTGGCAGTTTGACATGGGGACTTCTTCGCTCGGGGGAGTATCCTGATCCGTCATGAAAGCCCCCCGTCTGGCGTTGTTGATGGCCTTGATTGGCGTCGCCTGCGACCATCGAGGCTTGCACATCAACTTCTGCGGAATAGACGGCCAGACGCGCCCGTGTTCGACGACATGCGGCGAAGGCCTGCAACCCTGCCACAACGGCGCCTGGCAGGTTTGCGAGGTACCTCCCGTTACGCGTTCGTGCCAAGGCGTGTGCGGGCAGGGGACCCAGGAATGCGAGAACGAGCAGTGGAAGGCCTGCGTCATCCCCAGCACCCGGCTTCCTTGTACGAACGACTGCGGCCAGGGCACGCAGCTTTGCGAAAACGAGAAAACGGGAATCTGTGAGGTCGCGCCGGTTGTGGAGACCTGTACCAGCGTCTGCGGCAGCGGCAACCGGACCTGCACCAACAACTTGTGGGGCGCGTGCGATGCACCGCTGCCCAAGCAACCCACGCTGGTCGCCACGATTCGCGACTTCCACACCAGCTTCCCGGACATGGAACCGCTGCAATGGCTGTACGACGACCGTGGCATCGTGGCTCCGGACCTGGGGCCAGACGACAAGCCGGTCTACAGCGGGGTCTCGCATTCGGTCAGCGGCCCGGATACCTTCAACGAGTGGTACAGGGATGTGCCCGGCGTGAACCTCTCGACCACCATCAGTCTGCCGCTTTCGCCATCGCCGACCCAGCCGGGCGTCTATGCCTACCAAGACATGGCTTTCTTCCCCATCGACAATCAGCTTTTCGGCAACGAAGGGGAGCCGCACAACTATCACTTCACCGTCGAGATACCGACCCGCTTTCGCTACCAGGGCGGTGAAACCTTCACTTTCTCCGGAGACGACGACGTCTGGGTGTTCATCAACCGCAAGCTCGCGATCGATCTGGGCGGCATTCACGAGACCGAGAGCCAGACCGTGGATCTCGATGCCCAGGCCGCCACGCTCGGCCTTAGCAAAGGCGAGATCTACCCCATGAACATCTTCTTCGCCGAGCGGCACGTGACCGGGTCCGACTTCGCGGTCGAGACCACGATCTCGGAAATCGGGGTGTGCGACTAGGGGATCCGGTGGCCGGTAGCCGGCGAGGGCGCGCGCAAAGCGCGCGGGGCGGGCAGGGTGGGCTGTCCGTCCCGAAGTCCCCGAAGGGGAGCCGGAGTCGGCGTCCGGTACCGGATACGGAACCGGCTCCGGCAGCCGGCCCCGGCCCCGGTACTAACCCAGCAGCCGCTGCAGGATTTCGTTCGCGGTCTTGGGGTCGGCTTTGCCGCCCATTTCCTTCATCACCTTGCCCACGAAGAAGCCGAGCAGCTTGCTCTGGCCGGCACGAAAACGCGCCACCTCGTCCGGGTATCCTGCCACAACCTTCTTGCAGGTTTCTTCGATGAGGCCGGCATCGGACACCAGCGCCACTGACTCGCTGGCCACGATGTCGCCGGCCCGTCGCTTCTCCTGCCACATGCGACCGAATACGTCCTTGGCCAGCTTGCCCGAAAGCGTGCCCTTCTCGACCAGATCCACCAGCTCGGCCAGCGCCGCTGCAGGCACCGGCAGGTCTGCGGCAGCCAGCCCGCGCGCATCACCCACGCGAGCCAGCACTTCATTGATGATCCAGTTGGCCACCTTCTTTGCCGGAGCAGCGCAGGCCTTGCCGGCGTCGTCGAAGTAGTCAGCGATTTCGCGCTCGGAGATCAGCACCCCCGCGTCCTGCGCGGAAAGCCCCAGGTCGCGGGTGTAGCGGCGGTAACGGTTCTCGGGCAGCTCGGGCAGCGATGCCCGCGCTTGCTCGATCCAGGCTTGATCCACGGCCAGCGGCGGCAGGTCGGGCTCGGGGAAGTAGCGGTAGTCATGCGCGTGCTCCTTGCTGCGCATGGATTGCGAGAGGCCGCGCTCCGGATCCCACAGCCGGGTTTCCTGCACCACCGCCTCGCCCCGATCCAACACAGCGGTCTGGCGCCGGATCTCGTGCTCGATGGCCTCGCGCACGTGTTTGAACGAGTTGATGTTCTTCAGTTCGGCCTTGGTGCCCAGCTTCTCGGCGCCGTGCAATCGCAGGGACACGTTGGCGTCGCAACGAAGCGATCCTTCTTCCATGTTGCCGTCGCTGATGCCCAGGGTTCGCACCAGGGTGCGCAGCGCGCGCATGTACTCGGCCGCTTCTTCCGACGAGCGAATGTCGGGCTCGCTCACGATCTCGACCAGCGGCACGCCCGCGCGGTTGAAGTCCACGAAACTGACGCCCGAATCGTCGTGGATGTTCTTGCCCGCGTCGTCCTCCAGGTGGATGCGGGTCAGGCGGACGCGCCGTGGCTCGCCAGCCACGCGAAACTCAACCGTGCCGCCTTCGCACAGCGGCTCTTCGTACTGCGAGATCTGAAATCCCTTGGGCAAGTCCGGATAGAAGTAGTGCTTGCGCGCGAAACGACAGCGCGGCCGGATGTGCGAACCCACGGCCAGACCCAGGCGCACCGCTGCGTCCACCACGGCCCGATTGAGCACCGGCAGTGCACCCGGTAGACCCAGACACACGGGATCGGTGCAGGAATTTGGCTCCTCGCCGAACGCGGTCGACGACGACGAGAAGATCTTGGAACGGCTGGCCAGGTGCACATGCACCTCCAGTCCAATGACGGCTTCATATCGATCGAGGCTCATGACGGATCCCTGGGCAGTCGCTTGTGCCAGTCGCTGCGGCGCTGGTATTCGCCCGCCACGCGGAACACGGCTTCTTCGCCCAGCGGCGGTCCGATGAGCTGCAACCCGATGGGCAGGCTGCCTTTGGTGAATCCGCAGCCCTGGGACAGGGCAGGCACGCCGGCCAGCGCCGGCGCCACAGTGTAGATGTCAGCCAGGTACATCTGCAGCGGGTCGGCCATGCGCTCGCCCAACTTGAAGGCGGCAGTGGGTGAGGTGGGCGTGGCCAGCACGTCGCACTGGCCGAACGCCGCGCGGAAATCGTCGGCGATCTTGCGCCGCACGCGCAGTGCCTTGCCGTAGTAAGCCTCGTAGTAGCCCGAGCGCAGCACGTAGGTGCCAAGGATGATCCGGAGCTTGGGCTCGGCGCCGAAACCCTCACCGCGGGTCTTGCTGTACAGCTCGTCCAGCGACGCGGCCTCGGCCGTGCGATGGCCGTAGCGAACACCGTCGTAGCGCGCCAGGTTCGACGAGGCCTCGGCCATGCAGACCAGATAGTAAGTCGCGACCGCGTACTGGGTGTGAGGCAGCGAAACCGGTACCAGCTTGGCACCGGCGCGCGCGATCTCGTCGATGGCCCCGCGTACAGCGGCCTCCACCTCGGGATCCATGCCAGACTGAAAGTACTCCTCGGGCACGCCCACGCGCATGCCGGCCAGCCCGGCGGCGCAGGCCTGCCGGTAGCGGCCCACCGGCGAGGGAATCGAGGTCGCGTCGCAGGGGTCGTGGCCGGCGATGACTTCCAGGAGCGTAGCCACGTCCTCGACGGTTCGGCCGAAGGGACCCGGATGATCCAGCGACGAGGCAAACGCGATCACGCCATAGCGGGACACGCGGCCGTAGGTCGGTTTCATCCCCGCGACACCGCATAGCGAGGCCGGCTGTCGAATCGAGCCGCCCGTGTCGGTGCCCAGGCTGCCCGCGCACAGCGACGCTGCCACCGAAGCCGCCGATCCGCCCGAGGATCCACCAGGCACGCGCTCCAGATCCCAGGGATTGTGCACGGGTTTGAAGGCGCTGTTCTCGTTGGACGAGCCCATGGCGAACTCGTCCATGTTGAGCTTGCCCAGGGCAATGGCGCCCGCCGCAGCCAAGCGCGCGGAGACCGTCGACTCATAGGGCGGCACGAAGCCGCGCAGGATCTTCGACCCGGCCGTGGTTTCCAGTCCCCGGGTCACGAAGATGTCTTTGAGGCCAACGGGCACGCCGGCAAGCAGGCCCGGGTCTCGACCCGCAGCGACCGTGGCGTCGACTTGGTCCGCGCGCCGTCGCGCCCCGTCGCCGTCGACCAGCAAGTAGCAACCCAGCCGTCCATCCAGGCGCATGATGCGGTCCAGATAGGACTCGACCAACTCGCGGGCCTTCCATTTGCGCGCACGCACGCCATCGGCCAGTTCGGCGATGGAAGCACCCACGACTTGTGGCGCCGCCATGGCTAGGAACCCTCACCGGCGCCGGGCACGATGCGCGGCACCTCGAAGAAGGAGTCGCGTCGCCGGGGCGCGTTTTGCAGAGCTTCGTCGACCGACAGCGACGGCGCGGGCTGGTCATCACGCAGGGGACAGTCGAAGGGCACGGCGTGGGTCATCGGCTCGGTGTTGTCCGTGTCCAGGTTCTTCACCGTGTCGATGTATTCGAGGATCGCGTCCAGCTCATGGGTCATGCGCTCGATCTCCTCCGGCGACAGGCGCAGGCGGGCGAGCGTCGCAATGGTTCGGACCTCGTCGGGTTGAATGCGCGGCATGGCGCCATTCTTTTAGCACCATCGGTTGACAGAATCTTGCCACCCGTGATCCAGTACATCAGCACCCACCCTGGCTTCGACGAGCGCGTGCAGCTATCCGAACAGGCGTCGGCGAACTGGCCCGGCAAGGCGCGTCCGCTTGATCTCGACTGGAAGCAGTTCGGCGCCCAGTTTCGCGTGATCCGCTGACCGCTACTGTCGCTGCACTCGGGCCGTGGTGAGGAAGTGATCCTCGACCTCGGTCCAGAAGGCGGTGGAGGCGAAGGTCCCGTCGTTCTCGGACAAGGCCAACGCGATGGAGGCGGACCCGTCGGGCAAAGGGGTTATGCTGGCCTCGTGAAACGCCACGTGCCGACCCACCAGCGGATCGATGGCTTTGTACAGGGCCTCCTTGAGCGAGAAGTGCAAGATGACCGTGCGCCGGCGGTGCTCCTCCGGCACGCGCTCGAGCCGAGCCAGCTCATTCGGGGTGAGCACGCGCGTGCGTACGTCCGGCCGCGCCTGGGAGTTGACCTCCTGCACCGACGAAAGGGCCGGGGGACAGGTTTCCAGGTCTACCCCGATGCTGGCGCCGCCCTCCCGGCGGCCCGCCAGCCCGACCGCCAACGTGCGTTTGTGACTAATGGAGCCGACCAGGTCAGACGACAGCGCCGGTGCGCCACGCCGGGTGGCGAGGATCGGGCCGGGCTCGATGCCGAGGTCGCGAAACGCCTCACGCAGGGCGAGCCGGCCCGCGACCCAGCTTGGGTGACGGCCAGAAGCCAGGGTTGATACGAAGCTGCGTTCCTCGGGAACCAACTCTGCCAAGACCTTCTCATCCACCTCGCTTGGTATGCGCACGCCCACACACCGGCCGTGCACCAGGTTGAGGCGGAAGGCAATCTCAACATCCATCAAACACGCTCGACCTCTAATGGTACTAAGCCCGCATTTCTTCGCAAGCCGCGGAGATTCATTAGGCGCGACAGAACATGACTGCGGCTTCTCCGGCTCTGTGGCCTCCCCTCTCACCTCTGCGTTCTCGGCTGTGGGTGGCCGCCGAGACGAACGGTCTAGCGGCCTTGGCTACTCGACTGTGGAGTACCCCAGATTGGGGGCGAGCCAACGTTCCATCTCGTCCAGCGCCAGCCCGCGACGTTGGGCGTAGTCCTCAACCTGCGTGCGGTCGATGCGGCCCACGTCGAAATAGCGCGACTCGGGATGGGCGAGATACAGGCCGCACACGCTGGCAGCGGGACTCATGGCGAAGCTTTCCGTCAGGGTGATGCCCACCTCGGGCGCCTGCAGAAGATCGAAGAGCGGCTGCTTCTCGGTGTGGTCGGGCCAGGCGGGATAGCCCGCGGCGGGCCGGATGCCACGATACTTTTCTGCGATGAGGTCCTGGTTGCTGAGATTCTCGTCGGCGCCGTAGCTCCATTCGCGACGCACGCGCTGGTGCAAGCACTCGGCGAACGCCTCAGCCAGCCGGTCGGCCAGGGCCTTAACCATGATCGCGCTGTAGTCGTCGCGCGCTTGCTCGAAACGCTTGACCAGCGCTTGCGCGCCGATGCCCGCGGTGACGGCAAAGGCGCCCACGTGGTCGGCCAGGCCCGCTGACGCCGGCGCCACGAAGTCGGCCAGGCAGTGATAGGGACCGGATCCGGTCTGCTGGCGCAGCATGGGAAAGCGGCACAGCTCGCGGGTGCGGTTCTCGTCGGAGAAGAGCACGAGGTCGTCGCCCTCGCTGCAAGCCGGCCACAGGCCGTAGGCCGCATTGGCCGTGAGCCATCCTTCTTCCACGATTTGCGCCAGCAGCCTCTGGGCCGCGCCGAACAGATCGCGGGCCGCAGGGCCGTACTTGGGGTGGTCGAGAATCTGCGGGTACTTGCCCTTCAACTCCCAGGCGGTGAAGAAGAAGGTCCAATCGATGAAGCGCGCCAGCTCGTCGAGCGGTTGCCGCTCGATCGCGCGCCGGCCGATGAAAGTTGGCGCCGGAATATCTTCGGGCCGCCACACGATGGCCGGCCTTCCCGTGCCGGCCGCGGCGTAGGGAACCAGCGGCCGCCGCTGCTTGTCGGCGTGGATCTCGCGGAGCTGTTGCTGCTCGGCACGATTCTTCTTGTCGAAAGTGTCCTTTTGCGCGGCATCCAGCAGCGCAGAAACCACCCCCACCGCGCGCGAGGCGTCGAGTACGTGTATGGTGGGACCGCTGCGCTGGGGTGCGATCTTGACCGCGGTGTGTTCGCGATTGGTGGTGGCGCCCCCGATGAGCAACGGCAGCGCAAGGCCCCGGCGCTCCATCTCCTGCGCCACGTGCACCATTTCTTCGAGCGAGGGCGTGATCAGCCCTGACAGGCCCACGATGTCGACCTTCTCTTGCACGGCGGTATCCAGGATCTTCTGGCAGGGGACCATCACGCCCAAGTCGATGACCTGGTAGTTGTTGCACCCCAGCACCACGCCAACGATGTTCTTGCCGATGTCGTGCACGTCACCCTTGACCGTGGCCACAAGCAGGCGGCCGCGCGGCTGCACCACACCCTGCTCCTTCTCGGCCTCCATGAAAGGCTGCAGATAGGCCACCGCCGCCTTCATGGCGCGTGCGCTCTTGACCACTTGGGGCAGGAACATTTTGCCCGCGCCGAAAAGATCGCCCACCACATCCATGCCGGCCATGAGCGGGCCCGAGATGACGTCGATCGGCCGGCCCAGTTTCTGCCGCGCCTCCTCGGTGTCGGCTTCGATGAAATCCACCATGCCGTGGACCAAGGCGTACTCCAGGCGCTTTTCCACAGGCGCCTGCCGCCACGACAGATCCTGGGTTCGCTTGCTGGCCGTGCCCTTCACCTGCCCGGCCAGCTCCACCAGGCGCTCTGTGGCGTCAGGCCGGCGGTTGAAGAGGACGTCTTCCACGCGCTCGCGCACTTCGGCGGGGACGTCGGCGTAGACGCCCAGTTGACCGGCGTTGACGATGCCCATGTCCAGGCCTGCGGCGATGGCGTGGTAGAGGAACACCGTGTGCATGGCCTCGCGGATGGCGTCGTTGCCACGGAACGAGAACGACAAGTTGGACACGCCGCCCGACAGATGCACGCTCGGACACGCCGCCTTGATCAGCGGAAGCGATTCCAGAAAGCTGCGCGCGTAGTCGTTGTGCTCTTCCAGGCCGGTGGCCACCGCCAGCACGTTGGCATCGAAGATGATGTCCTCAGGCAAGAAGTCCGCCTGCTCGACCAACAATCGATAGGCGCGCTGACAGATCGCGATTCGGCGCGGAGTGGTCACGGCCTGGCCGGCCTCGTCGAAGGCCATCACCACCACGGCGGCGCCGTAGCGGCGACAGGTACGCGCCCGGGCCAAGAATTCGTCCTCGCCTTCCTTGAGGCTGATGGAATTGACGATGCCTTTTCCCTGCACGCACTTGAGGCCCGCCTCGATGACCACAAAGTTCGAGCTGTCGATCATGATGGGCAGACGCGCGATCTCGGGCTCACTGGCCACCAAATTGAGGAACGCGGTCATGGCCTGCACAGAATCCAGCATGGCCTCGTCCATGTTGACGTCCAGGACGTTGGCTCCGCCGCGCACCTGTTCGAGCGCCACCGCGAGTGCCGCCGCAAAGTCGCCAGCCTTGATCAAGTTGGCGAACTTCTTTGAACCCGAGACATTGGTGCGCTCGCCGATGAGGATGAAGTTCGATTCAGGCCGGACGGTCAGCGTGTCCAGCCCAGCCAGACGCAAGAGCCGCGCGCGTTGTTCCGGACGAGGCCGCGGGGACACGCCTTGCACGGCCTGCGCGATCGCGCGAATGTGATCCGGCGTGGTGCCGCAACATCCGCCCACGATGTTGACCAGACCGGCGCGCGCCAGCTCGCCCACCAAGGTCGCCGTATCCGCGGGCTGCTCGTCGTAGCCCCCGAAAGCATTGGGCAGCCCCGCATTGGGGTAGCACAGGATGTATTCATCGGCCTGCCCGGCCAGGTCTTCGATGTAGGGGCGCAATTGGGGCGCCCCGCCCCCGCAGTTGAGACCGACAGCCAGAGGCCGCGCGTGCTTGATGGAGGCGTAGAACGCGTCGACGGTTTGGCCCGACATCAGGCGGCCGCTCTTGTCGGTGATGGTTCCTGACAGCATGACTGGCACGGCCAGGTTCTTCTCGGCAAAGACCGCCTCGACGGCGCACAGGCAGGCCTTGAGCGTGAGCGTGTCGAAGACAGTTTCGGGGAGGAGGATGTCGCAGCCGCCATCGATCAGGCCGCGCACCTGTTCTTGGTAGGCGTCCTGCATCTCATCGAACGTCACCGCGCGGAAGCCTGGCTCGTTCACCCTCGGCGACAGCGACAGCGTCTTGTTGGTGGGGCCCAGAGCCCCTGCGACGAAGCGCGGCTTGCTGGGCGTTTTCGCTGAGAACTTGTCGGCTGCTTCTCGTGCCAGGCGTGCGCCTGCCAGGTTCAGGTCATAGACCACAGCCTCCAGCCGATAGTCGGCCTGTGCGATGCGCGTGCTGTTGAAGGTGTTGGTCTCAATGATGTCAGCGCCTGCGTCCAGATACTGAGCGTGGATGTCGGCCACCACGTCAGGCCGGGTGAGCACCAGCACATCGTTGTCGCCGCGCAGATCGTGCCCATGCGAAACGAAACGCTGGCCGCGAAAGTCAGCCTCAGTGAGGCCGCGGCGCTGGATCATGGTGCCCATCGCGCCGTCAATGACCAGGACGCGCGCTTCGAGCGCTGACAGGAGCTGCTGGATGCGGTCGGTGCGGGTCATGAGGGCTCCTCTTTCTCGACGGGCGATCCGGTTTCATCTGTCGGCTTGCGCGCGCCCGTCCGGCGCGCAGCCTTGCGCGCAAAGGCGCTTACCACGGCGAAATGGGGTGCTCGCTTTTCCCGCGAGGTTACCTCGCAGCGGTCCACGACCAGCCCGGCTTCGGTCAACCAATCCCGCAACGCCTGCGGCCGGAAGCCCGCCTGCACGTGGCCGTAGCCGGCGGTCACTTCGCGCTGCTCATGGGCTGCCAGCGTGGTCACGACCAGATCGCCACCCGGTCGAAGCACGCGAGCCGCCTCGGCCAGTGCCCGCGCAGGATCGGTCGCGTAGGTCAGCAGGTTGAGCAGCAGCACCTGGTCAAAGCTCGCATCCGCGAATCGCAACCCTTGCACGTCACCCAGCACAAACTCCACGTTGTCCAGGCCTTGCAGCCGCTTGCGACAGGCTTGCAGCACCTTGGGGCTGATATCCAGGCAGGTCACGCGCCGGCTGCGCGAAGCCAAGAGGGCGGCGATGGTCCCGTCGCCCGACCCGGCGTCGAGCACCTCGCCCAGGTGCAACAGGCCCAGCATGCCGATCGCGGTAGCCTCCCAGGTCCGACCTGGTGAGTAGTGCCGCTCCATCTCACCGGCCACGGCGTCGGGCCAGTTGGCGGTACCCTGCCGCGCGCGCAGCACAGCCTGGCAGCGCTCCCGATCGCTGCGCAGAAGTGGCTCGTCCAGCTCGCGGCCCAGCAGGGTCCACAGCCGGTGCACGCTGGCCGGTGCACTGCCGCCGTTCATCGTGTAGTAGGCCAACGCGCCCTCGCGCCGGTCGCGCAGCACACCGGCGTCCCGAAGCTTACCGAGATGAGTCGACACCCGCGACTGGGGAAGCTGAGTAATCTTGGTTATTTCCGCAACGGTCAGCTCGTTTTTTTCAAGCAGAGAAGCCAGGCGCAGACGTGTAGAGTCACCGAAAAGGCGAAGTAGATCAACGGCTGATGCGATTGTACCCATCCGGCAATCCTGATGTTACGATTAATGATACTTGAGTCCTTGTCAAGCTGCCTCAAGAGAGCCAATCTTCGTGCCGATTAGGTGACCAGTGAAGTCTCGAACACCAGCGGGCGGCACGGACTTCATGGATCGCTTTGAGATAAAAAGCGAGGCAGGCACGGGTGGGATGGGTACCGTGTATCAGGCGATCGATCGGCGGACAGGGATGGTGGTTGCTCTCAAGGTGCTTCACGTACGGACCGCCACTGAAAGTGCGCGTTTTGATCAGGAGGCGCACCTCCTGGCGGAATTGCTACATCCGGGCATCGTCCGCTATTTCGATCGAGGGACAGCACCCCATGGATCGCCCTTCATCGCCATGGAGTGGCTCGAGGGCGAGACTTTGGAAGATCGCCTGTCGCGCGGCTCTCTGGGACCGGCGGCTGTCGCGCACGTGGCCTATCGGGTGCTGGACGCGCTGGCCGCTGCCCATGAGCGCGGCGTGGTCCATCGCGATATCAAACCAAGCAACATCTTTCTGGTGGGCTGGCGGCTCACCAACACGCGCATCCTCGATTTCGGCATCGCCCGCCGCGTGCTCGACCCCAAGCGATTCACGCACAAGGGCTCGACCGTGGGGACGCCGCTCTACGCATCGCCCGAGCAGGCTCGCGGCCGTCACGACGTGGATGGCCGGGCCGATATCTTCTCTCTCGGATGTGTGTTGTACGAGGCGCTGACCGGTGAACCGCCCTTTACCGGAGACAATGCCACCGAGGTGATGCAGAAGGTGTGCGCGGGCACAGTGGTACCGCTGTCGTCGCGCCGATCGAACGTGCCGCCTGAGCTGGAGCAGATCATCCACCGCATGTTGGCTCCCGATCCGGACGCGCGGCCTCAGTCGGCTGGCATAGTGGCGGGCGAGTTTCGCGCCCTGGCGCAACGGCTGGGCGATCTGGGCGAGGAAACCGCCTCGGCCAAGCCACCTTCCCCGTTGCGGCCCAGCTGCATCAGCGAATCCGAGGAGCGCACCATCTGCGCGATGCTGATCTCGCTGGGGCGGCGGCCGCCGGTCGATGGTTCGCGGCGGACGGTGCGGGACCGCCGCCTCGGACCCCGCGCGGCATTCCCCTGGCAGGCCGCGCTCAAGACGGCTGAAGTCAAGGACGACAGCCCGGAGCGCGTGGCCGCCTTGGAGGCAGCGATACGGGCGCTGGGTGGCGAGATGGACCGTCTCATTGATCGCACGCTTCTGGTGACCGCGCCGGCCGTGGGGACGGCGCGTGAGCAGGCCACGCAGATTGCGCGCGCCGCTCTCGTGCTGCGCGATATGGAGCCGGACGCGAAGATCGCGATCGGGGCGGGCCGGGCGGCTTTCATGGCACGGGTTCCGGCTGGCCGTCTCATGGATTCCTTGCCCGCGCTCATGCAAAACCAGCAGGCCGGGACGGTCCGGATCGATGAGACCACGCGGCGCCTCTTGCCCGCCCGCTTCGTCGTGGGAGATGCGGATGGAGTCGCGCTGCTGTTTGCCGAAACTGGTGGGGCAGGGCCAGAGCGGCCACGCAGCGTGGGCGGTCAGGTGATCCCGCTGGTGGGACGGGAGCGGGAGCTGGACTTGCTGATGTCGCTGCGCGAGGAATGTGTGCGCGAACGGGTGGCGCGCGCGGCACTGGCGATAGGCGGGGCCGGCACCGGAAAAACGCGCTTGGCGCGTGAGTTCCTTTCTCTCACGGGGGAGCTACCCGGGAACATTGTTCGCTGCACGGGAACGCTGGTTCGGCCCGAAGCAGATTTCTCGCTGCTGGCCTCCTTGCTGGCCGCTGCCGGCATCCAGACCGCGGGACGCGAGGCGGCCGAAATCAAGCGGGGATTCGTACAGTGGCTGCGCGGCAAGGGCTCGGCCGGCGCTCCGGTGGTGGTGTTGGAGGACTTGCAGTGGGCGGATGCGGCCAGCGTGCAGGTCATGGACGAGGTGTTGGGTCTCTTCTCGGATCAGCCGCTGTTGGTGCTGGCCCTGGGTCGGCCGGAGGTGGAGGAGCGCTTCCCCGGCTTGTGGGGCGAACGCATGGTCGAGTACATCCGCCTGGCACCTTTGCCACGCAAGGCCGGGCAGAACCTGCTGCGCCTGCGTACTCCACCCCTGACGGCCGAGGCCGAGCACTTCGTGCTCGAGCGCTGGGAAGGCAATCCCATGTTCCTGGAGGAGATGGCGGACGCCATCGCAGTGGGCCGGGCGGGAGTGCCGGACGTGGTGCTGGCCGCGGTCGAAGCGCGTTTCGATTGCCTGTCCCCCGAGGTACGGCGGGTGTTGCGCGCGGCGAGCCTGTATGGTGACAAGTTCTTCTCGGCCGAGGCGCTGGTCGCGGTGTTGGGCGAGGCCAGCCGGCGCGAGATGGGCGAGTGGTTGGAGAACCTGGTCATGCGCGACCTGGTGCAGAGGCAAGCGGACGGCGGCGAGGTGGCGTACCGGGTGCGCAACAAGCTGGTGCGCGAGGCGGCCTACCGCATGCTCACCTCGGCCGACCGGGTGCTCGGCCGGCGGCTGGCGCGCACGTGGTTGCAGGTTGCCGGGCGAACGCTGCCCGACTACCTCAGCGCCCCGTCGTCGCAGACCGACCAGCGAGCGGCCACAGGAAGTTAACAATTTCCACGTCAGTTCTTCGATTCACCGACGGCCGACGATCCGACCCGCTGACTGTGCCGTCGCTGCGCTCCGGTGCTCACATACCGTGTGTATGCTCCGCTCCGGTGCTCGCGCCGGCTTCGTCATCGGGCCGGCTTGTCGGCCGGGTCTCGGAAGTAAATCTGATCCAGATTCGCTGCGCAGGAAGACAGCATTCCTTTCTGTGAACTCCGCGCACTTTGTGGTGACATCTGCAATCTCTCATGTTCATCCTTGCTCCCCTGCTCGCTCTCCTCCTTCTCGGCGAAACGCCGCCCGTCGAGGCATCACCGGTTGAGCTATGGGCCGGCCATCACATCCTGCGCGGGATGCGCCATGTGCCCCTTCACAGCGACGTGCTCGACGAGGCGGAGAACTTCGTTCTCGCGAAGGTACAGCGACGGGGTGATCGCATCGAGTTGCGCCAGCACTTCTGTCGTGTCGAGAGCAAGCCGATCAAGGGCGTGACTGTCGCGTTCTCGCACGCAGCCGTGTCTCATATGCCCACTTCGACGGTGATCATCGACGTGGCCGCCGACGGCCAGGCGAAAATCGCGCCCTGGGAGGTGGACTGGGGACGCGAAGACATGGATGGCGACGGGAAGCCGGGTGCAACCCTCACGGTCAGCGGGACCTTCTGCTCGGGTGATGTCTACGTTTCGAGCCAGTCGCACTACACCGTCGAGCGGGCGCAGCTCGACAGCAATGGCCTTTCCGGTGAGCTTCAGGTTGTGGAGAAACAGCAGATTCTCGGAGCGAGCGGGCTGTGTCTGCGGGCCATGGCGGGCGACAGCAGCGAAACCCAGCGCGGAACCTTGGCCTACCGCCCGGTTCCGGCGGGCACCACCTGCCAGTCGCTGGCTGGCAAGCCCTGGCCAGTCAAGGCGCAGAAGAAGGCTGACAAGCCGTAGCAGTGAATCGGAGCTTCTTCGCGGCCAGCCGCTTGGTCAGCCACGCTCGTGCACGTCGATCACTTCCACGGGACCCGGGCCTTCGGGCAAGGACTGCAAGAGCACGAGCGCGCCCAGGCCGGCCAGGTTGCTGATGACCAGGGCGATGGGGCCGATCATGTTGCCGGACACTTTCAGCGCCAGGCAAGTTGGTGCGGTGATGGCCAGCGCTGCGACGAAGGCGATGTTGCCGGCCAGGATGGTCGAGGTCCGACGCGCCAGCGCCGCCAATCCTTCCCAGTGCGCGCGCAAGCCCGAGGTGAACGGATATCCGACCAGCAGCAGCGCGGACACGGTGACCAGGGAAAGGTCAGCGGGGGCCAGGCGCTGCAACGAAACGTAGTACCAGTGGGAAAGCGCGGGCAGCAAGAAAACCAGCGGGACGAACGACACGATCGTGCCCGCACGCAGGGCGAATCGACGGGTGAGCCTGTCTGTGCGGGATCGCGGAGGGAAGCGAAGCACGACGTTTTGCAGGCGCGTGGCTGCGTAGGCCATGGGGTTGGCCAAGCCGACAGCCAGATAGTAAGCGGGCAACATGCGCTCGGGCTGGTTTGATCTTGCGATGACAGCGCCCAACAGCATCCCCGACAGGGTCATGAGAAACCCGCCCAGCGAGAGCGGCAGGTTGAACCAGACGATCGCGCGGCGCCTGAGCACGTTGTCGTCGACTTGAGGAAACACCGACGCGAACGGCCGACTGAAGTACCAGGCGACGGCCACCTCGACGCCCACCGGGATGGATTGGCAGACGACGGCCCAGCGCGGACCAACCAGGCCGGCCCGGACGAAGAGCGGCGCGAGCGCGAGAGTGAGCGCGATGCGGGCGAAGGTGGCCGCGCTCACGCGCCCGGAAGCGCCGTTGTTTAGCAGCAAGACCTCGTAGGGGTTGCGGGCGAAGAACAGGACGTTGAGCAAGATGGTCAGCGGGAAGGCCTGCCGGGCGGGGCCTTCGATGGAAGGCGGCAGGCCGAGCAGGGCGCCGAACACGCCATGGCCCACCGCCGGAATGCAAATCGCGGCCTGCACGAGTGCGGCGATGACCGCCATGAGGTTGTTGACGGCGAAGAAGCGGGAAAATCCCAGGCGCGACTTGCCATAGACCATTCCCGCGGTGACCAGGCCCGCACCGACCGCTCCCACGAGAAACATCACGATGTTCGATTGAGCCACGCCCGCCAGGTTCAGGGTGCCGCCCGGGCCATGCGAAGCCACCATGGCGACCAGCGGGTAGGTCAAGCTTTGCGATGCCGACTGCAGGGCCAGCGGGATGAAGAAGGCGGTCAGTGGTCGGTATGAGGGTGCAGGTGCGTCGGTCATCGGAACGACGAAAGATACATCGTCGTCGCTGCCCGTGACGTCACGACTTTGGGCGTGGCCAAGGCAGCAAGGCGAGTCGGGACTTCATGGTCTGCGCCCAGGCCGGATGTCGAAGCAACAGGCGTCGGTCCATCCAGGGCACGCTGATGAATACGAAGAGCAGGGTGATGGAAAGCGGGCCCACGCCCGCCCAAGCCCAGGTCGGCGCAGTCGCCAGGCCGCACAGGTAGAGACCCCACCAGAACAGGATCTCGCCGAGATAGTTGGGGTGCCGGCAGAGCGCCCACAGACCCTTGTCGAGAATCGCCTCGGCATCGCGCCGGGTGCGCAAGAAGACGCGCAACTGCCGATCAGCCGTGGCTTCGATCGCGATGGCCACCGTGGTGACAATCAGTCCCACCAACTGCCACGCCGTGAAGGGGCTCGGCCGAGCCAGCGCGGGATACAAGGGCAGCAAACCGAGGAAAACCCAAATGGTCGGCATGAGGTGAATCGAGACGAAGCTCGCGGGCCAGTACAGGCGGCCGGTGCGGCCACGGATCTCCACATAGCGAAAATCTTCGTCACCCATTCCACGCCAGCGCGCCATCCAGTTGGCGGTCAGGCGCGCGCCCCACAGGGCGACGAGCGCCAGGAGCAAGAGCTGCTGCACCCCCGACGCGCCCGCAGCCGACCAGTAAAGGGCGATAGGCAGCGGAGCCACGCTCCAGTAGGGATCATAGAGGCTGGAGTTGTTGTACTTCACGCTGAAGCCGAACACGACCACGGTGGCGACCAAGTCGGCCGCGCCTGCCACAAAGATGGGATGGTGATCGCGCAGAGCCCATCCCACGGCCAGCGCCACTGCCAGGGCCGCGGCGTAGGCCAGCGCCACACGCCCAAGGTCGCGCCGGCGTCGGTCAGGACTTGGGGTTGCCATCGCGGCCAGCATACAGCCGTCGCGTAGCGCGGCCCATGATTCGCACCGCCGTCCGGCGGGGCAGCAGGCGGTTCATGACAAAGGCTGAGAATCGATAGAACGCGCCGGGAACAACCGAAGGCTTGCGGCCAAGGGCGTCGAGCGCGACGCGCGCCACATGGTCGGGCTCCAGCAGGGGAACCCGGCTGGGCCGGGGCCGCGAAGCCGCGTAGCCTGGCGTGCGCGTGGCGCCGGCTCGACAGGCGACGACATGCACGCCTCGCTCACCCAACTCGTCCCACAGCCCCTCGGCCAGCACCAGATTGAAGGCTTTGGACGCCGCATACGAGGCCAGCCAGGGCCCGCCCTGCGATCCGGCCATCGAAGTCATGAGCACGATCCCGCCGCGGCCGCGTTCCGCCATGGCCCTGCCCAGCAGGTGCGACAGCACCAGTGGGCCACGGCAGTTGACATCCAGCACGCGCAGCTGCTCGTCGAGCGACTGGTCGACGAACGGCCCGATCACCGAATAGGCGGCGTTGTACACGAGAAGTCCCACGGTCAGACCAGCCACGGTGCGTTCCACCACTGCCCGCAGATCGGGCTGGCCTAGGTCTGCGGCCAGGGTTCGTACGTCGACGGAATTCCGGGCGCGCAGATCAGCGGCGAGCTGCTCCAATGCATCTGGCCGGCGCGCGATCAGGAGCAAGTTGAGGCCGCGCTCGGCCAGGCAGCGCGCGAAGGCTTCGCCCAGTCCCACCGACGCGCCGGCGACCAAAGCCCAAGGGCCGTAGCGCTCCCGCCAATCATTCATGCGCCTGTCCCCGACGGCGGGAGGACCTCCTCGGTGAACGGGTGTTGCTTGGGCAGCACACGCCACCCCACGATGAAGGGTGCCAGCAACCACGCGGCGTTGGCCATCACCACCACCGCCGGGTGCGGACTGGCGTGGACGCCGCCCAGCTCATCGAACAGGATGATGAACACGTTGGTGAACATGATGGACGCCCAGATGACGCTGGGGATGCGGATCCAGTCGCGGCCACGGGCAAAGGCGTACAGGGCGGCGGCGTAGTAGGGGCCGAACACCAACACGTCCAGCCAGATGGTCGCGCGATACCAGGCCGGCCGAGCCCACAGCAAGGGATCAAACGTCTTCTCCCACCAATGGATGATCGTCAGCAGAAACTGCGGTGGCCAGGCCGGCGGGGCGTAGGCAAAAGGCGTGTCGATGACAATCTGCTCCAGGCTGATCACGTAGGTGACCAGGAGCAGGTTGATGCCAAAGAAGCCCAGCAGGACCATGTCAAACGGTCGCCGCTTGAGCGGGATGGGCTGACGCAGGGATGCCATCGCCGCAATCTATCCCGCGCAAGGCAGATAGCAAAAGGGCCGCGAGGCGTGTACCGCGCGGCCCTTTTCTGCTAGGAGCGACTGCCTATTTGACTACGCAGGTGAAGGTGTCTTGCAGACCCTTGGCATCACTGCCGTTCCAGATCTCGAAGCCAGCGAACACATCCGTCAGCCACCAACTGCTGGAAAAGGCCTGGGTGATCCCGCCGCCAGCGCTCATGTCGGCGCTGCCGTTCGTCACCGCATCGTTAATGAAATCCTTGAGATCGAAATTCAAGTCTTTCACGGGCGAGTCATTGGCAACGTAGGAAATGACCGGCCTGCCGGTCCCATCTGTCCCCGTCGCGGTGGTGTTTCGTGGTCCTCTCCACACGGTCCAGGTGTGACCGGCAATGGTCGCGGTGCGAGTGTTCCCAGCGCTGCCGATGGGTTGGGAAGCCCCTGGCTTATAGAGCCAAACCATGAGGAGACCGGAAACGCCGTCGTTGTAGCCGCCCGCAGTGGGCTGGGTCTTGGCGAACCACACGTCGTAGGTTGCATTGTAGTTGCCCCCGCTCGTGCCACCGGACCATTTGAACTCGGTCTTGACGCTGGTCATGGTGCTGATCTGCTTCGGCAAGCCGCTGTCAGCCCATGTGTTGAACGTACCGCCGCCAATCTGGCCGTTGGCGCCAATGTAGATCGACGGGAACGACACCACGTTGGCGCCGCCACCGCTGCCGCTGGTGACCGTGTCGGTGAAGGTGTTGCCGGTGTAGCTAAGGGACTGATAGGTAGTGCTCTCATTTCCCCAGTTGTTGTTGTTGATGATGTATTTCTTGCAGTCCGTTCCGGTCACCGCCGCGCGCTGCATCGACGCGTCGATGGCCGGCTGGCCAGACAGTTGAGTGGTGGAGCCAACCGTGCCGGTCGTTGTGCCGCATGCCGCAGCCTTACCAGGCGCGTCCGCGGCGCTGGTGCCGGGCGCGAAGCCAACGATTGTGAAATCGAACGGCGCCTTCGCGGTGGTCGTGCCAGGCACGAGGAAGACCACAGCGTCGATGGGTTGGCCAGCATACGCCGTGCCTGGATTCTGGCCAGCGACGCCCACATACCAGCACGAGGGGTAGAAGTCCGAGAGCTTCACAAAGCTTGGTCCCGACGCATCTGTAATCGTCGCGCACCACCGAGCGGTCGGATCGGTGGCGCCCTTGACGCCTTGAATCTGGATGCGGAACGAGGTGACTGGCGCTATTTTGGCGCTCCAGTTGATCGCAATGCCGGTCGCGCCAGAGGGCATGGCTATCGCGGGTGGTCCATCTGCCGCAGGGTTGCGTTTCGCGCTGCTGCACTGCTGAGTGTCGCCACTCGGCGTGTCGGTCAGGTCGAACCCGAGAAGAGCTACCGAGTTGTAGTCGTTGAACACGGTGCCAGTGACCTCGTACGGGCCGCCTTCCGTGGTAGCGGCCGTAAAATCTAGGGGCGTGATCGACGTCGTGCTGTTCGGGACGGCGACGATGCCGGCAGAACAGTTAGACTTGCAGTCGACACCTGTCCACACGCAGCCGTGCCAGTTTGCCGACGTAACACCCCAGTCCGAGGTCTGCCACCACCCAGGCGGGTTGCCCGTGCTGCCAGTGCTCCCGGCGCTCGAACCGGTGGTGCCGCCGGCAGAGGTAGTACCGCCGGAGGATGTGGTGGTGCCGCCTGGAGAGGTGGTGGTCCCGCCCGAGGCCTTGGTGGTGCCGCCGGTGGAAGTTGTGGTGCCACCCGAGGCCTTGGTGGTACCGCCGGTGGAAGTTGTGGTGCCGCCTGGGTTGCCGGTGTTGCCGGCCGGGTTGCCGGTGGTGCCACCTGGGTTGCTGGTCGTGCCGCCCGGGTTGCCGGTGATGCCGCCTGGGTTGCTGGTCGTGCCGCCCGGGTTACCAGTGTTGCCGGCAGGGTTGCTGGTCATGCCGCCGGGGCTGCCGGTGTTCCCGGCTGGGCCGTTGCCCGCTGGCCCGTTGCCCGCTGGACCGTTGCCTGCTGGACCGTTTCCTGCTGGGCTGCCAGTGTCTCCGCCCTGGATGATGTTGCCGCCGTTGCTACCGCCTGCCTGTCCGGCGACGGAGCCACCGCCACCCCCGCTCGAGGCGGGGGCGCACCCAGCCACCAGCCCTATGGCAAAGGCGGGCATGAAGAGCAGGCGAAAGATATTGTTGTCACGTGCTGCACGAGAAGTCATTCGGGGACCTCCTTAATCAAACCGAAAACAGTCTTGGACCCAGGATCGGGAAACCCTGGCCCGCGGAACTCTAGCGAATTAGTACGTCGTCTAGCCGGAAATTACTCAAAAAGCGAGAGCACGGAGACAGAACCTTGGAAGTTGCCCCTGTTGCCGTGCGCCAAACGCGCGGCGCCACCATCTCGCTTCATCGATCAGACAAGCATCGGCAAAGGGCTTGCGACGAACCGCGCTGAAGACGCTTTGATCCTGGCTTCCGAAGATTGGCCAACTATCGCGGCTCCGGGCCGCCCGGTTCGCGCAAGTGCTCGAGCACGCTTTCTTCCAGCAGATCTTCCATGGTCTGGCCGCCATAGCGAGCGGCGATGCGATCGTCGTACTCGTCGGCCACGAAGGCGAAGTCGCGGATGGTTTCCAAGAACTCCTCGCGCGAGGCCAGCTCGCGGTCGACCAGGGTGTAGCAAAGGATCACGGCCTCGCCGGCCGGCACGTAGGCAAACGATCCGAAGCGCAGAACCGCGTTCAGCTCCAGCAGCTCCAGGGCCAGCGGCGCCTCCATTCTCACGCCTTTGACCAACTGAGCGGCCAGGCGAATCACGGCGTGGTCTTTCCATGGGTGCACGCGAATCATCACGCGCGACGACCCCTGCTTGATGACGAAGAAGCCTTCCTCAACCTTGCGGTAGGCAGGATTGTCCCCCAGCATCTTTTCGATCTTCTGGCTGGACGCCTGCACGGCCGCTTTGGCACGCGCCTTTCGCTCGGGCATATATGATCGGTAGCACGAAGGCCGCCCGTTGCGAAGCCCCCTCGTGCTCGTGGTCGCTCAGCCCTGTCCTGGCTCGCGCCGGTCGTCGCGCGAGATGCCGAGCGCGCGCATCTTCTTGTGCAGGTTGGTGCGCTCGATGTCGAGGACCTGGGCGGTGCGCGAAATGTTCCAGCCGTTCTCATCCAGCTTGGACAGGATGTACTGCCGCTCGATCAGATCGCGCAGCTCACGCAAAGGCAGAGTGCGCGTCTCGGGCGGCAGGTCCAAGGCGGCCATCGTGCGCTCAGGTCGGTTCTTGCGCGCCACCTCGGTCACGATCTCCTCGGGCAAGTCGCCCACGCCGATGCTGTCCTCGGACAGGATGACCAAGCGCTCGATCACGTTGCGCAGCTCGCGCACGTTGCCCGGCCACTCGAAGCCCGAGAGCACGGCCAGCGCCTCGGGGGTGATGGGTTTTTCCTTGAGGCCGTTTTCCCGCGCGCACTGCTGCACGAATGCCTGGCAGAGCAACGGAATATCCTCGCTGCGTTCACGCAACGGGGGAGCCTTGAGCGGCACCACCGCCAGGCGAAAGTAGAGATCCTCGCGAAAGCGACCGGCTGCCACCGCCGCGGTCAGGTCCTGGTTGGTGGCAGCCAGCACACGGACATCGACCTTGAGCGTCTGTTCGCCGCCCACGCGTGACAGCTCCCCTGACTGCAAAACGCGCAGCACCTTGGCTTGCGCAGGCAGGGCCATGTCGCCGATCTCGTCGAGGAAGATGGTGCCTCCGTCGGCAATCTCGAACAGCCCCTTCTTGCGCGCAACCGCACCGGTAAAGGCCCCGCGCTCGTGCCCGAAAAGCTCGGATTCGATCAAGTCCGGCGGAATGGCCGCGCAGTTCACCTTGACGAAGGGCCGGTCGCAGAGCCCGCTTTCGCGGTGGATGGCGCGCGCAATCAGCTCCTTGCCCGTGCCTGATTCGCCGGTGATGAGCACGCGCGTGCGTGTGGGAGCCACCTTGGCGATTTGCGAGAAGAGCGCGGCCATGGCTGGACTCCTGCCCACCATTTCCCAGCGGCCCTCGGTCAGGGCGCGCAGGCCCGCCACCTCGCCCGCCATGGCGTGGCGTTCAAGTGCGTTGCGCAGGGTCACGATGAGGCGCTCGCGGTCGATGGGCTTTTCCAGAAAATCGTAGGCCCCTGCCTTGGTGGCGCGCACGGCATCGGCGAGCGTACCGTGGCCCGAGATCATGATGACACCAGGGTCGGGAAGGGAAGAGGCGCGGCTGGCTTCGTCACCCTTGGCCCGCTTCAGCGACTCCAGCAGCTCCAGGCCTGAGATGCCTGGCAGTTGCACGTCGAGCAGAATCAGGTCTGGGGCGACGTCAGGCAGGCGCGCCAGCGCCTCTTCGCCGCTGGCCGCCTCTTCCACGGCGTAGCCCTCGCCCTCCAGCACCATGCGCACGGTTCGGCGGATGTTCTTTTCGTCGTCGACAATCAGGATGGTCGCGGTCATGGGCTCACCGATTCAACCAGGGGGTGCGCAGCCCGCTCGGGCAGCAGCACAGAGTAATCCACGATGCGGATGGGAACGCCCCCTTCACGTGCCACACGGGATTGTTCCTGTTCGATCCAGTCGAGAATACGCGGCAGGGCTTGCACCGCAGCCATGTTCTTGTCGTGCAGGAGCAGAATCACGGGCGCGCTGGCGTGGGCCAGCAAGTTGGTGACATAGGTGAAGATCGCCTTCTCGCTGTTGCCACGCCATTCCCGCGGATCGGCATTCCAGCCGACTTGGGTGAGGTCGCGCTCTGCCAGCGCGCGATCCAGCGACCGGCAGCGGGCGCCGTAGGGCGAGCGAAAGAGCAACGGCCGCACGCCCGTGGCGTAGGTGATGATCTCGGCGGCGTGGTCGACTTCCTCGGCCAAAGCCCCTGGGTTCCGGCACAGATCCTTGTGGTTCATGGTGTGGTTACCCACATGGTGCCCGTGCACCGCCAGCTTGCGCAGCAGATCGCGACGCGCCAGATCCTCGGGCCGGTTGCGCACGATGTGCTGGCCCATGACGAAGAACACCGCTTTCAACCTTCGGCGATCCAGTTCGTCCATAATCAGCGGCGTCCCCTGCAAGTCCGGGCCGTCGTCGAAGGTGAGCAGCACCAGACGCTCTGCGGGTCCGTGCGTGACAGGGGCTGGCGCTTCACTTGGCAGTGGAACCAAGTAGCGCGGAAAAGTCGCGGAGGGCGGTGACGCCTGGGCCGGCGCGCCGGGCGCGCTCTTGGAAGCTTGGCGCCGATCGGCAGGGCCGAGTGCCAGCCCGCGCTCGGCGCCGCTGACCGAAGCGGTCCCGGCGTGGCGTGGCGCTTCGGGCGTCTCTCCCCCGCCGCTGGCCGACAGGCACAGCGGCATCATCATCGCAAAGACCGAAACGCTTACTCGCAGCACGATCCGCCACGATCATATCAAACGGCGGATTTTCCCGCTGCTTTAGCGTGCGTCGGTGAGGAATCGCAGCAGGGCCTAGAAGGGAATTTCGTCGTCGCCGGCGGGCGGAGGCCCGCTCCCGCCTCCGTCGCTGGGCTCGCTGGGCGGCTGCTGTGTCTCTTCGCCCCAGCCTGGACGGCCGCCACCTGCGCGCCGACCACCGCCGCCACCGCCATTTTCGGCACCCGCGCCACCGCCCAGGAAGACCACGCGGTCGGCGACCACCTCGGTGCTGTAGCGCTTCTTGCCGTCCTTGTCGTCCCAGGAACGGGTCTGCAGCCGGCCCTCGACGTAAACCATGCGGCCCTTGGACAGGAATTTCGAACAGTTCTCGGCCTGCTCGCCCCACACATTCACGCGATGCCACTCGGTCTTTTCCTGCTTCTGGCCGCTCTTGTCCTTCCACACCTCGTTGGTCGCGACGCTCAGATTGCACACCGCTCGGTTGCTCGGCGTGTACTTGAGCTCGGGGTCGGCCCCGAGATTTCCAACCAATATGACTTTGTTGACGCTGCCCATGGGGTTCTTGCCTCCTTGCCTGTGGCGGCCCTGAGTTTCTTCTTTCACTTTCCAAGCGGGGGGTCAATCACCGCTTCGCCTGGTGCACGAGAGTATCGGCAAACCGGTCTTCGGGTTTCGTGCCTGGGCCGCGATATAGTGCTTTCCTCTATGGCGATTTCAACGCTGGGCGTTTGCATTGCCCTGGCCGCTGCTACGACCGCGCCGGCTGCGCGTGGTCCGGTGGCCGACTTGGCGCGCGGCTTTCTCGCCCTGCGCGCGGGCGACTTCCACGAGTCGGCGCGCGCGCTCGATGGTCTGCCGCAAAGGCTGCCGCGCAACCGGGACTACGCCCTCTACTTGCTCGGCGAAAGCCTCTTCTACGACGGCTCCTACGCCAAGGCGCGGGCTGCCTTTTCCGAGCTGGCCAAGCTGCGGCCTTCGCGCTTCGCTGCTATCGCGGCCTGGCGCGCAGCGGATTGCCAGTGGATGCAGGGCCAGCGCAAAGATGCCGCTGAAGCGTATCGTCGGCTGCTGGCCGGAAAGACGCCGGGCACGGATCAGGCGGTGGCGCGTTTTCGCCTGGCGGAGTTCGCTGCCGAGGGAGCGGCGTCGCAGGGAGGTGCCGCGGCCCAGGAGGCGCGCCACCTCTACCTGCAGGTGCACCTGGACTTCCCCGCCCACCCGTTGGCCGGCGAGGCGGTCAAACGCGCGGCGATTCTGGGCGCCGCGAGCGCGGCCGCGCCCGAGGTCGCAGTGCTCTCGCCGGTCGAGCGGCTGCGCCGGGCCGACAAGCTGGCCGATGGCCGCGAGTATCAGGCCGCGCTCGACGAGCTGGCCTTGCTGCCCGCGGCCTTGCCTGCAGACCTGGCCATCGAGCGCGACTTCACTATCGGGATGGCCAAGTACAACATGAGGCGCGACTATGCCGGCGCAGCGGCTTTGTTGCAGAAGGTGGCGTCCCAGCTAGCCGGCGAGAAAGCGGCCTTTGCGGCATTTCACGGTGCGCGCGCGCTTTCGCGCATCGAGCGCAACGACGAGGCCATTGCCGGCTATCGCCAGGTGGTCGAGCGCTACCCCACGTCGAAATGGGCGGCCGAAGCCCAGTTCCGTTCCGGTTGGCTGGATGTCAATCGCGGTCGTTTTCGCGAGGCCCTGCCCAGCCTGCAAGCCACCCTGGCGCGCTACCCGCACAGCCCGTTTGCCGACGACGCCGCCTGGTATCTCGCGCTGGCACACCACCTGCTGGGCGAGCCGGCTGAAGCCCTGCGGGCGCTCGAGCACTACGAGAGCCTGTCCCACAGCAACAACGACGCGGGCATGCGCGTGCGCTACTGGCGGGCGCGCTTTACCGCCCAAGCCGGGCAGGCCGAGGAAGCCCAGCGCTCCTTGCACGAGTGCGTGCACCGCTCGCCGCTCGGCTATTACGGACTTCTGGCAGCCGCGCGGCTGCGCGAGTCGGGCGAGAAGGTGACCATCGACTGGCCGGTGTGGTCTCCGGCCGCGTCGGCGGACAAGGCCAAGTCCGCGCGCGATCCGGTGCTGGAACGCGCGCGCGAGTTGCTTGCCGCGGGACTCGACGTTGAGGCGGGCGAGGAGCTGGGGCGGGCCGAAGCCAGCGTGATGCAACACCTGGGCAAGTCGCAAGGGCTGGCCGTGCTCCTGGAAGAATACCCGCGCATGCGCGCCTTCCATCAAGCGTTGCACCTGGCCGAGAGCCACGGCGCCTCGGCCCTGGCTTCGGCGGCAACTGGGCCTGCACGCATCTTCTGGCAGGCGGCTTATCCGCGCGCCTTCCGCGACATGGTGGAACCGCTGGCCGCGACGGCCGGCACGCCGGACCTGTTCGTCTACGCGATCATGCGCAAGGAGTCGTCGTTTCTGCCTCACGCGCTCTCGCCCTCGGATGCACGCGGGCTGCTGCAGCTCATCCCGGCCACTGGCCAGGAGGTCGCCAAGCACCTGGGCGTGCCGCTTTTCACCGACGAGCTTTTCGATCCCGAGGTCAACATCCGCGTGGGCGCTGCGTATTTGGGCGAACTGCTCAAGAGATTTGGCGGCCAGATCGCCCTGGCCGCGGGCGCGTACAACGCTGGCTCACACGCCATGACGCGCTGGTGTGACCAATGGGGCAGCCGACCGCTCGACGAATTCGTGGAGCTGGTCACTTACGATCAGGCGCGCGAGTACATCAAGCGCGTGCTGGCCGTGTACGCGCACTATCTCTGGCTGTACGGCCAGCCCTTCGAGCTGTCGCTGGCGGTGAATCCTCATTATTCAAGCGACGGCATCAACGACTGATCGGAAACGCCGCCACTATGTATTCGGGGCGCGCCGTGAATCTTCCGACTCTGTGGCCTCCCCTGTCACCTCTGCGTTCTCGACGGAGGGCGGCTATCGCGGTGATCAACTCCTCAAGCCCGCCCTGTGGTAAACCTCCGCCCCATGAAAGCTTCAATTCTGGTTCTGGCCGGCGACGGCATCGGGCCCGAGGTCACGGCCGAGGGAACCCGCGTGTTGCGCGCTGTCGCCACGAAGTTCGGCCACACCTTCACGCTGACCGATGGGCTTCTGGGCGGCATCGCCATCGATCGCACGGGCACCCCGATTCCTGCCAAGACCTTGGCCCTGGCGCATGCGAGCGACGCGGTTCTGCTGGGCGCGGTGGGCGGTCCCAAGTGGGACAATCCCTCGGGCGACGTGCGACCGGAGCAGGGGCTCTTCGCCATCCGAAAGGAACTGGGCCTGTACGCCAACCTGCGGCCGGTCACCGTCCACCCCAAACTGGTGGCTGCGTCGCCCATACGACCGGAGATCCTCAAGGGCGTGGACCTGCTGGTGGTGCGCGAGCTGATCGGCGGCATCTACTTCGGCGAGAAAAAGCGCGGGACAGACTGGGCCAGCGATGTGTGCGCGTACAGCGGCGACGAGGTTCGTCGCGTGGTCCGCCGCGCTTGCGAGCTGGCGCGCGGCCGGCGCAAGAAACTCACCTCGGTGGACAAGGCCAACGTGCTGGAAAGCTCGCGCCTGTGGCGCCGGGTCACCGACGAGCTGGTGCGCAGGGAATATCCCGACCTGCAGCTCGAACATGTGCTGGTCGATGCCTGCTCGATGTACCTGGCACGGCGGCCGGCCAGCTTCGACGTGATCGTGACCGAGAACATGTTCGGCGACATTCTCACCGACGAAGCCTCGGTGCTGGCTGGATCCATGGGCCTGCTGCCCTCGGCGTCGCTGGGCGACGGACCGCGCGGGCTGTACGAGCCGATTCATGGCAGCGCGCCCGACATCGCCGGCCGCGGGATCGCCAATCCCTTCGCCACCATCCTGAGCGTGGCCATGCTGCTGCGCTACTCGCTGGGGCTGGAGAAAGAAGCCTTGGCGGTCGAGAGCGCGGTTTCGGCCGCCATTGATCGCGGCGTGCTCACGGCCGACGTGGTGCCCGCCGGCGCTCCTGCGGCCACCACGGTGCAGGCTGGCCAGGCTGTGCTCGAAGCGCTGTAGACACTCAGCCAAAAGAAAAGGCGGAACCCCGAAGGATCCCGCCTTGATAAGCTATTCAGTCAGGCCGGGCCTGACCGCTGATCTTCTAGTCCGTGTAGAAGAAGAGGAATCCGACCGCCCGAGTGGTGGCCGTGGTGTCGAAGCCGAAATCGAAAGAGTGGGTGGTACCATTCTTCCTGTAGGCCAAGAAGTCGTTTTGCACGGCGACTCCCATCGAGAACCACTTGGTGAAGAAGTGCTCCACACCCGCATAGATGGGCAGCGTGATTCCGATGGTGGCGTTAGCGGGTATCGTCGCCGTCGGGGGAGCCCCTGGGGGAGTCCCTGGGGTTCTCGTCGGCACCTTTTCGAAATCCAGCCCGAGACCGCCGCCGACACTGAGTCGGGTTGAGGTGGTCTTCCATGGGCAGTACAGGATGAGCGCGGCAGGATCGATCTTATATCCGGTGGAAAGGCCGCTTGTGGTGAACACGCCGAGCGCCAACTGCGGCATGAGGGACAGCGTGTCGCTGAGCCAGTACTTCATGTTGATTTCGGCGTCCCTCGTTGAAATGAGCGAGGTTCCGCCGGCGCCGACACCCACGCCGATGCCCAACTGCCCTGACATGTTGTCAGAGGCCGCGGGGGCCGGGGGCGGGGCCGGGGGCGGGGCGTAGGCCGGAGCCGCGCCCGCTGGCTCCTGAGCCAGAGCCGAACCCAGCAGGCCGAAGAACGCGACACTGGCCAAACCTGCAACTAATTTCCCGTGAAACTTGTTCATCGAATGTTCCCTCCAGATTGTTGCCAACAATTGGCTATCCTTGGATGCACCGGCTTTGTCTCCGGCTTCCGGCGGAATGCTCGCCTGAAGTGCCCGGCTTGTCACTTTTTCTCTTCAACCACGCCGCGCAGAGCCAAACCAGGCACAGATGCCGGCGGTGGTTTCGCGCGTAGAATGCGCAAGGCATGCGCGGCGCTTGGCTGCTTCTGCTTTCCCTGCTGCCGGCTTCCGCCGCAGCGTCGGGCTATGTCGATCTGGGGAAGCTGGAACGGGAATCGGTGGACGATGCGTTGGCTTTGCGGGGCCTGACCATCGAGCCCGCGCCGCAGGGGAAGATCATCGGCGCCGTCCACGTGGTCAACCTCGACGTGTTCCTGGCGCGCGAACGCGTCCCGCTGGTCTGGGCCAACATTTTCCACCGCACCACGCGCGAGCACCACGTCCGGCGCGAGTCGCTGCTTCAGGCGGGCGATCGCTACGACCAGGACCTGGCCGAGGAAACCACACGCAATCTGCGAGATCCGTCGCTGTCAAATGTGGTGGCCGTGTTGCCGGTGAAGTCATCGACGCCAGGAATGGTCGACGTGTTGATTGTCACCCGCGATGTGTGGAGCCTGCGCTTCAACGAGGATTTCGAAGCCGCGCAAAACCAACTCATCTACTTCACGGGGTCGCTGTCGGAAAACAACCTGTTCGGCTGGCGCAAGTACCTGGCCGCCGTGTTCGTGATGGACCAAGGCGAGATGGCGTTTGGACCCCAGTATATCGATCCCAACATCCTGGGCACGCGCCTTCGGCTGCAAGCGGCGTACTCCTTGATCTGGAAGCGCGAGATTGGACAAATCGCCGCTGGCCCGCTCGAAGGCTCCTCTTCGCACTTTCACCTGGAGTACCCGCTCTACTCGCTGGCCAGCCGCTGGGGCGCGGCCGCGGACTTCAGCCATGTCGACGGGGTGGTCCGCTTGTTTGAAGGCACGCAGCTGCGGCCATTTCCACTGGACGGTGTGTCCCGCGGCACCTGCGACCCGGTGCCCACAACCGTGGCCCCGGGCGTGCCCACGGTGCCGTGGGTCTACGGGTTGAGGACGATGAACACCAGCGAGACCGTCACGCGTTCGTTTCCCACACCGTGGGTCATCCAGCGCGTGACCGCTGGCCACGAAATCGGGCTGGTGCGGCCGTCGTTCACGTCGGACTTTCCCTATCCCGAAGGCTCGTCGGAGCGCCAGCAATTCGCCAGCCGGGCTTTCCCACTGTCGGAACGCGTGTCGGACCTGTTCCTGCGCTACGACCTGTTCACGCCCCGCTACCGGACCTTTCGCGACCTCGATACCTTCGATTTTCGCGAGGACATACGGCTCGGGCCCGCCCTGTCGCTCAAGGCCGGCCAGGCTGGCACCTGGATAGGATCGCAGAACGATCTGAGCATATTTCAGGCATCAGCCAGCCTTGTGCAAGAGGCCCTGGGCGGGCTGAATAGCGTGGACGCTTCATGGGAGGCGCGGCTGAGCGACGGCGAAGTGACGGACCAGCTGGTCAGGGCGCGGGTCACCTTGGCCACGCCGGTGCTGGCGCGCGTGCTGCGCGTGGTGGCCACGGGCAACCTGGGTCTGCTCTACCGGAACACGCGCAAGCGCTTGTTCTCGGTGGGCGGCGACAGCGGTCTGGGCAGCTATCCCGAGGACGCCAACAGCAGGCTGCAGGCCTATGACAGCGTCCTGCGTGGCTATCCCGTGGGCGAATTCGTGGGCTGCGGCGCGCAGGTCGTGGGCCACATCGAGGCGCGCACCATGGCGCTGAAGCTGGCGTTTCTGCGCCTGGGCGGCCTGCTGTTCTTCGATGCCGGCGACGCTGCCGCCGACGCCAGCAGTCTGAGCCTCTACAGCGACGTGGGCTTCGGCCTGCGCCTGCTCATTCCCCAGCTCAATATCTACTCGCTGCGCGCCGACTGGGCTTTCCCCTTGCGGCCGGTGCCCGGCATGCCCGCCGGCTGGCCCGGCCGCATGACCTTCGGGTTTCGCCAGGTTTTCTAGGCAGGCCATGCTTGCTTATGCTTACCTGTGAAGCTAGAAAATTCTCCGACTTGGACACGCTCACCCTCCTCGCCACTCAAGCTCGGTACGAAAGAGTTGTCCCGCCTGGCTCGTTCGACCGTGCGGCCTTCATCGAACTCGCGCGCGACTTCCTGGCGTGGACCGATTCGTCGCGGTGACGACGACTGGCGTTTCCTGCTGTGTGACGTCGCCGATGCCGGTGTAGATGCCGCCGGTGTTCTCGCGCACGATAGGCCGCGGGCACTGGAGGGTGGCTCGGACCTCCAGTCTCCAGCCTACGGCCTAACTCACCATCTTCGCGATCAGATCCCCGACTTCGCGCGTGCCCATGCCCATCTTGCCGGCGGCCAGGCTCTTGATCTGCTTGGACGCCAGGGCGTCGTGCACGGCCTTGTCGATGGCTTGCGCGATCGCCGGCTCGCCCAAGGTGTCCATCATCATGCCGCCGGCGCAGATGGTGGCGAGCGGATTGATGACGTTCTTGCCGGTGTATTTGGGCGCGCTGCCGCCCATGGGCTCGAACATGGACACGCCCTCGGGATTGATGTTGCCGCCGGCCGCGATGCCCAGGCCGCCCTGAATGATGGCGGCCAGGTCGGTGATGATGTCGCCAAACAGGTTCTCGGTGACGATCACGTCGTAGTACTCGGGCTGCTTGACGAACCACATGGTGCAGGCGTCGACGTGGTTGTAGTCCTGCTTGATTTCAGGATAGTGCGCGTCGCCCATCTCCTTGTGCACGCGCACCCACAAGTCACCGCAGTGGGTGAGCACGTTGCACTTGTGCACGAGAGTGAGCATCTTCTTCTTGCTGTTGCGGCGCCGCGTGTACTCGTAGGCGTACTTCACACAGCGCTCGACCACCGGACGCGAGTACTGCATCACTTGCGTCGCCACTTCAAGCGGCGTTCCCTTCTGCGTGACGCCGCCGATGCCGGTATAGATGCCGCCGCTGTTCTCGCGCACGACTACGAAGTCGATGTGCTCCGGTCCCTTGTCCTTGAGCGGGGTTTCCACGTTGGGATACAGCTTCACCGGCCGCAGGTTGATGTATTGATCGAGAGCAAAGCGCGTCTTGAGCAGGATGCCCACTTCCAAGATGCCAGGCTTGACGTCGGGATGGCCGATGGCGCCCAGGAAAATGGAATCGAGTTTCTTGAACTCTTCGATCGCACTGTCGGGCAGGATCTCGCCGGTGCGCTTGTAGCGCTCACCACCGAAATCGAAGCTTTGGTAGTTCAGCTTGACGCCGTACTTGGCGCAGGCCGCATTCACTACTTTCACGCCCTCGGCCAGTACCTCGGGCCCGGTGCCGTCACCCGGAATCAGTGCGATGTTGTACGATTTCATATCCCAGCCTTTCGCTTTCAATCCAATCTTCGCTGATAGCACGTCGGAGCGTGAGTGAACAAGGGGAAGACCGCTCCGCCTCGTGCGTCACGCCGGAAGACTGGTTCGCGAGAATCGGTAGACTCGACAGGAGGCCAGCGTTCTTGCTACTGTCTATTCAGCAGCGAGTTCCTCTGGTGAGTTCTTGCCGTTATTTTTTCGACGCCCTTGTTTCGAGCGGCGCGCGTTCGACCGAGAACCCAGAGCCAGTCACGGGATCCCCCACCTGGCCGATCGCTGAATACCGGCCAGCGGCGGCAATCTGAGAAGCAACAGGAGAACGAAATGGGAAAGAGGCTGTATGTTGGCAACTTGTCGTACAACGTGACCGAGGCGGAGCTGAAAGAGGTTTTCGCTGAAGGGGGAAAGAATGTGACCGAGGTGAAAATCGTGCTCGACCGGGACACCGGGCGGCCGCGCGGCTTCGCCTTTGTCGAGATGGGCAGCGACCAGGAAGCGGCCCAGGCCATCGAAGCCCTAGGCGGGCGCGAGATCCAGGGACGACCCATTAGTGTGAGCGAAGCCCGCGAGCGCGCGGCTCGTGGCGGCGGCGGCGGCGGATTTGGCGGCGGTGGCCGCGGCCGCGATCGCGACCGCGGTGGTGGCGGACGTCGCGACGGCGGCTGGTAGTAGTAGTAGGATCCTCCTATGCCAGCGACCGCAGCGCTTCGCGGTCGACGAGGATCACCTTGCGACCTTCGGTCTGGATGAGCCCGTTGCGCTTGAAGTGCGACAGGGTCAACGAAACGGTTTCGCGAGTTGAGCCGATGAGATTCGCCATCTCCTGATGGGTGATCTTCAGGCCGAGCACCAGGCCACGCTTGTGCTCCAGCCCGTGTTCCGAACCCAGGCGCAGCAGCAGCTCGGCCAGCTTGGAGCCCACGTCCTTGAACACCAACTGCTCGACCTTGGTCTCTAGTTCGCGCCGACGGTTGATCATGGCGCGCAGAAACTGGTAGGTCACACTGGCGTTGGTCTGCAGCAGCTTGTCCAGGGCACTCCGCTCGACCTCGACGGTGGCGGTGACCTCCATCGCCTCCACCATTTCTTCGCGCGGGCCGCCCTCGAGCAAGGCGCTCTCGCCGAAAAAATCGCCGGCGGTCCGATAGGCCAGGGTCAGCTCCTTGCCGTCGCGGGTGACCTTCGAGATCTTCACGCGACCGCTGGCCAGAAAGTGCACGCCCACGGCCCGGTCACCCGGCAGGAAGACAACCCGGCGGGGCTGAAAGCTTTGCAGTTCAGCAGCCGTCGCGAGTCGGGCCAACGCCTCCACCGACGCATCGGCCAGCACCGGGGACTTGCGCAAGATACCCAGGATCCTCTTCTCTTCCGCGTGAGCCATGGGGATCCCTTAGCAGACCCGACGCAGAGCCGACAAGCCAGATTGTCAGGGAGACTACAATCTCGCCTGGCGATTGCCGCTGTGCACCACAAGCAGGCCGAACGCCGTCAGCACGGCGGAGGCCACGAAAATCAGCGCGGACGCTGTGGCGCCGATCGCGGCCAGCTTCTCGTCGACGCGAAGGGTGGCCAGCACAACCAGGCTGGCGTTGTTGAGGAAGTGGGCCAGCATGGCGGGGAGAATGGATCCACTCTCCAGGGCAACCAGCGAGAGCAGGATCCCGAGCAGGGCGGTGGGCAGGATGCGCGACAGCTCGAGGTGAAAGACGCCGAAGAGAAGGCCGGTCAGGGCTACGGCCGCCACAGGGCCAGCGCGCGTGCGCAACCCGCGCAAGATGGGGCCGCGGAACAAGGCTTCCTCGCAGATGGCCGGGGTCAGCGCGACCAGGGCCAGGGTAGCCCAAAGACCGCGGCTTCCGTCGGTGGGAATCAGGCTGCGCCGAAGCTGCTCGATGACTTCCTTGGGTACCGGGCTCACCCATTCGCTCAGGATGGCCACCCCGGCCCACGCGCTCAGGCCCACCAGGGCTGCGCCGGCCAGGCAGCGCGGCGGCGGGCGCACGATGCGCAGCAGGTCCGCAAGCGATCGGCGTGTGAACACCGCGAAGAGCACCACCAGGCCCAGAAGGCCGCCCCATTCCGAGGCCAGCAGCCCGAGCACGAGACTGCGTCGCTGCAAAGGCAGCCACAGGAAATACAGGAGCACGAAGGCCAGCGCGTAGAGAAACAGGGCCTGGCCAGCCGTGGGGGCGCTGGAATTTGCCCGAAACCGCCGTTCGCGCGGCCCGGGATCCACGAAACGCTCGGAACCGTAGATATGGGCAGCCACCGCCAGCGCTGCGCAGCCGCAGGCCACGGTGGATGCGAGCGCCGCCAGCGCGCCCAAGAGGGGCGCGTGTCCGAGCAGCAGCTCGCGTGCGAGCAGGGTCACGTTCATGCAAGGGATCCAGGCGGCGAGGCCGGCCAGCCGATACTCGCCCACGGCGCCCGCAACCGCCGGTGCGATCGACAGGAAATACACCGGGGTGAGGAGGTGCTGCGCCTCTTTGAATCCGCGCGCGACGGCGCCCACCGCCACGAAGAGCGACGCGAAAAGGAACGCCGCCGGAAGCACCACGGCCGAGGCAGCAGCGGCGCGGGTCCAGGGCACGGGCAGGGTCGATGCTGGATCCGCCAGCCGCATCACCTGAATCAAGGTCACCGACATGGAGGCGAGATTCAGCAGGCCGGTGAGCGCGGCCAGGGCCGTCACCGCCAGAACCTTTCCCAGCAGAAGGTCAAAGCGCCGGATGGGCGACGAGAGAATGGTTTCGAGCGTGCCCCGCTCGCGCTCGCCTGCGGTGACGTCGATGGCCGGGTAGAAAGCGCCCAGTAGAACCATGAGGACGACCAGCAGCGGGAGTGCTTTGGACAGAAGGTAGCCACCCACACTGGCCTGGGCGGCCAGGCTGCGCTTTTCCAGTGAAAAGCGGGGCGCGCAACCCTCGGGCAGGATCGAAGCGACGACGTCGGACAACCGCTCGGCTGCTTCGCGGGATTCCTCGCGGCCAGCGTCGTACACGATCTCGGCGCGGCTGGCGCCAGCGTCGGCGAGCTGAACCATGCCGTCCAGCCTGCCGGCGGCGACATCGTCCCGACTTCCCCTCTCAATCAGGGTGAGCAGTTTGGGCCGCTCGCGAATTCGGGCCACCAGATCGTGGCGCGAACCATCCGGTCCCGCCACCGCCACCAAAGAAGGCCGAGCCTCGCGTGTCCTGTCCCTGGACAGCGCCACCTGGGCCGCAAGCAGGGAGAGCAGCGGGTACACCACCAAGGGAAACAGGATCATGACCGCCAACGTGCGGCGGTCGCGCAGAGACTCTCGCAGCTCCTTGCCGAAGGTGAGCAGCACGTGGGACAGACGCTGAGACAACCGAGTCACTCGCGATCCACCAGCTTGAGAAAGGCCTCTTCCAGCGTCGTCGCCCCGCATTCGCTTCGGATGCTTGCGGGCGTACCCTCACGCAGAAGGCGGCCACGAAAGAGCAGCCCGATGCGGTCGCACAGCAACTCGGCTTCGGCCAGGTAGTGCGTCGAAAAAAGCACGGCCTTGCCGCGGGCGCGCTGGCTGCCCACGAAGTCGCGCAGCGAACGGCTGGCCAACACGTCCAGGCCAGCGGTCGGCTCGTCAAGGATGAGAACCGGCGGGTCGTGCAGCACGGCCCGCGCCAACGACACTCGTTGCTTCTCGCCGCTCGACAGGCTCTCGCAGCGACGGTCGAGGAGTTCTTGCAAGCCCAACCAGCCCGCCAGAGTGGAAATCCGGCGGCGCAGATCAGCCGCAGGCAGACCGTGAATGCGGCCAAAATACTGCAGGGTCTCGCGCGGGGTCAGCCGGGCATAGAGACCGGTGCTGCCACTCAGAAATCCCATGCGCCCCTTGGCTTGCGCCGAGTCAGCATCTAGGCCGAGCAAGAGAGCCCGGCCGCTCGACGGCTGCAGCAGGCCGGCCAGCATGCGCAGAGCGGTAGTCTTGCCCGCGCCGTTGGGGCCCAGCAATCCGTAGATCTCACCCGGCTGTACCGACAGGGTCAGATCAACGACGGCGCGCAAGGCACCAAACTCCTTGCCGGCGCTGTCCAGGATCACCGCAGCTTCAAGCATCGTGACTATTTCCGACGCTGAGCCTGGCGTCTCCGCGCCACCACCACACCCTTCCCACAGCACAACCAACCGCGGGCGCCCGGTATGAGCCCCGGCGCCCCGGTCGGTCCTGGCCCACTTCCAGCCGGTCGGCCGAAGCGGGCATGAGCGAGCCTACGCTACCGCGTCCTTGGCCGCTTTTACGGCGCGCGCCTTGACCACCTTGCGGGCTGGCTTGGCCTTGAAGATTGTCTCCTGCCCGGTGAACGGGTTGATGCCCTTGCGCTCCTTGGTGGCCGGCTTCTTGACCACGACCATGCGCACGAGCCCGGGTACGACGAAGATGCCACTCTTCTTCAGCTCGGCATGGCCGACGCCGACCATGGCCTCAAGAACGCCCTTGACGTCCTTGCGGGTGAGCTCGTTGGCAGACTTGTCGGAGAGAATCTGGATTAGGGCAGACTTGGAAAGAGGACCTTTAGCCATCGTATCTCCTTCTGGTTTGGGTGGGCCTGGAAGCACCTGTTCTGCGCAGTGGGGGACACGACATCATCCCGCGACACCACGAAAACCGGCGTTCGCAAGAGACTCTAGCCGATTTCTTGAGTCGAGTGCGATGAAAATCGCGGGAAAACCACACGATCGCGTTTCGGCGAGGTTTCCGGCCGACGGACAGGTGCGGATTTTCCGCACCATATCGCGTGGGGAGCCGGCGAGCTCCGCTCGCCGCGGACCATCGCGGGAGGGGTTGGCGAGGCCGAGCAAAGCGAGCGGGGAGGAGGTGGCGAGTGGGGGGCCGAAGGGCGGAGCGAACCCTTTGAGGGTTCCCATTACAGTGACAGGGTGAGGCCCTCGGCTGCGCCGATCACCTCGATCCCGCTGACCGCGCTCCCATCCAGCCGGCGTCGGCCTCGATCCACGAGCTCGTCCACGTCGTGATCGGTGTAGTCCTGGTCATAGTGGAACAGCGCCAGCTTCTTGACCCCAGCGCGCGCCGCACAGTCCACCGCATCTTCGAGAGACGATAGGCCCCTTTCCAGGCGCAAGGCCCGGTCCTCGGGGGTGAAGGTGCTGTCGTGGATCAGCAAATCGACACCGCGGTACAGGTCCACGGCTGCCTGGGGCGGGCCGCCTGACCCGTAGCCGGCATCGCTGGCATAGGCCATAGACTTTCCCCCAGCCTCGATGCGAAAGGCCAGCGCCGGGGTGGGTCCGTGCGGATTGGCGTGAGCACGGACAGTCGCACCACCGACCTGCACGTCCTTGTCCTCTGGAAGGGGACGCATCTCGATGCGGGCGCCCATGTTGTGAAAGCTTTGCACGGGGAAGAACTGGGCCGCCATCTGGCGCTCAAGCACGTCTTCCAGGAAACGCTCGCCGCGGCTGCCGCCATACACGGTGAAGTTGTTGCCCGGGACATAGAAGGGACCGAAAAACGGGAAGCCCTGGATGTGGTCCCAGTGAGCGTGCGAAAGCAAGAGCGTGGCCGAACCCTTGCCCTTGCCGAAGGGGCCGGCCAGCAACGAGATCCCCAGGTTGCGTGCGCCGGTACCACAGTCGAGGATGATGAGCTCGTCGTGGGGCAGGCGAACCGACACGCAAGCGGTGTTGCCGCCGTAGCGCACGGTGCCCGGTCCCGGCGAAGGGATGGAACCACGCACGCCCCAGAAGGTGACGTCCATCATCCCTTCCCCAGGGCCAAGTCCAGCCCCTCGAAGCCCGCGACGATTTCCAGCTTGGGTGTCGTCACCTTCGCCTCCTTGCGCGTGGAGGCCAGCAGGGCGTCCACTTCCGTGTCCGAACGATCGGGCGCGTGATGATACAGCGCCAGCGTCCGGGCGCCCGCATCACGACAGATTTCGACCGCGTCCGAGGGCCGCGAGTGGCCATAGTGGGGCGTCTGGCGGTACTCCTCGGGCGTGAACATGGTGTCGTAGATGACCAGGTCTGCACCCTCGCATAAGCGAACCACCTGGTTGCGCATGGTCCGCAGGATCTTGTGGTCCGTCTTGCTCAGCAGGGAGTGCGGCGACGGCGGTCCGGCAATGAACTCTTGACCAAACAGGATGTCCGAGAACGGCGCCGTGTCCGCGATATAGGCCACCTTGGCGCCGTCGGCGGACAGGGCATAGGCGGTCGCGATGTAAGGATGGTTGAGGCGAGCACAGGACACCACCACATCGTTGATTTCGAAGTGGGCTCCGTCGTGAAGCTCGCGGAAGGCCACGTCGGCGCGCGCCTTGTGAAAGGGAACCGGGAAGAATGGGGAATCGACCTGCAAGGAGAGCACGCTGCGCAGGTTCTGGTCGTCGCGCTGGCGAGCGTACACGAAGAGCTTGTTGCCGGCGCGGTAGAATGGCGCGAAGAAAGGCAGGCCCTGGATGTGGTCCCAGTGGGTGTGGCTGATAAGGAGGTGGGCCGCTCCCTTGCCTGACTCGAACTCGCCGCGCATCAGCTCCTTGCCCAGGCGGCGGATGCCCGTGCCGGCGTCGATGATGATGCGGGTTCCGGCGGCGGAGCTGACCTCGACGCACGACGTGTTGCCGCCGTAACGCTCGGTTCGCGGTCCCGGGACAGGCAAAGAACCCCTGACGCCCCAGAATCGTATTCTCATGTTCAGGCGGGGCTCCCGTGCATGGCTTCAGAAAATTCTATCACAGCGGCAAAATCTGCGCGCGTCGATGAAGAGATCTTTGGAACGCTATTCGACGACGTGCACGCGTGTGATCGACTTGCCCCAGCCGATTCCAAATGAGAACGCCAGGCTGGGCACCCACGAACTTCCACCGACCGTCGCTCCCAAGGCGGTGTCAAAGGTTTCGCGGCGAACCGTGTAGAACGGGAGCGTGGCATCGGCTTGCAGGAACATCCTGATGGTGCTGGCGCGCAGGAACTCGTAGCCCACGGAGAGCTCCCCTTGTAGCCCGCTCCCGGTGTACGTCTGGAACGACGTCGACCCAGTCGCACCCGTCGCGTTGCCGGTGGCCGCCGCCATTCCCCAACTAAGTCCACCGCCCAGAAAGAATGATCCCGTGGAAATCGGACTCAGGAAATACAGGCCCATGATCTTGACCCAGTCGCCGGTAACCGTCGCCGACCCCGAGCTGTTGTTGTTGTTCCCGATCACCAAGTTCAGAAACGAAAGCTCGACGCCAAGCTCGTCCAGTTCGTAGCGATAGCCAAAGCCGAACGCCACACCGTGGCCGGTGGTCGGGCCCAGCGCAAGACCGTAGCCGATGCGCAGGTACCACAAAGAATCCGCCTCGACCCGATTGGGAGCCTGCTGGGCCGAGGTGACATTGCTGCGATCAACGGTTCCATTGCTGGTGTTCATCGGGCGACCGGAAATCAGCGAGCGGACCATCTGGCTGTAGACCGCCGGCACGTCCTCAAGCGAGCGCGCCGTCGCCTGACGGTAGCCTTTTGGCCCCTGCATGAAGACCGTGATGCTGTTGCCGAGCTTGATGTGATACACGCGATAGGTGTCGGTGCAGTTTTTCACATCGACCTGCACTCCCTGGTCGCGCAGGGCTTGCTCCAGCAGGGCTTTGCTCGCTTTTTGATCCCCCTCGGACAGCGTGTCCTGGGAGACATCAACCTGGACGCAGACCGATGCGAACGAGGCACGTCCAACCAGAGTCGCAAATACCAGAGTCGTAAGGAAGGCTAGATGTTTCTTCATAGCCTAGATCCCACCAGATGACTCGCCCGGCGTCAATCCGGGCGTAGGGTGTCGGCGACAGATTGTGCGCTATCGGACATTCAGAGACGTGGTGACACGTGGAGAAATGTGGGTTTGTTCCGCGCGTGCGCCCACTCCCCGTGATCGCTATTTGAGATTGGGCACCTTGTCGCGCATGACGCAGAGGGGGCTGTTGTATGCGGTGGTAATGTTCTATTCATCCCGACAGCGTCTTGATGAGCGCGAAGTATTCGGTGCGGCTGTAGGCGTGGTTGAGGATGTGGAACTCCTTGCGGGCCAGACCCACGCAGCCGGTGCAGTAGGTGCAGTCGCTGCACGAAGCGCACTGGACCAGGTAGGCCGAGCCGGTGCAACCCTGCGAGTCCTGGCAGTGTGAACAATCGTGGCAGCCGGTACAACGCAGGCAATGCGAGCTGCCTGTGGTGGCCTCACATCCGGTGCAGTGGGTGCAGCGGTAGCAGTTGGTGCAGCCCGAGCAGAACATGCAGCGCAGGCAGCCCCGGCAGTCGTCGCTGCGGAAGCTGCCCGCGTTCGCTTCGGTCGCGCCGGCCTCGCGGCGCAGGCGTTGCAACTCGGCTTGAAACTCGGTGCGGGTCATGGGGCGCCACTATACTGCCGAACGACGCAGGCCGCATGACCATGACGCTTGCCTGTCGACTGTCGACGATCGACTTCCTATAATCCGCGCTCCCATGTCCGACGAAACGCCAAGCCCCGTCGCCAAACCCCGCAAGCTGTCGAGGCTGGCGCGCGTGCGCAACATCGGCATCGTGGCCCACATCGACGCCGGCAAGACCACGGTCACCGAACGCTTCTTGTACTACGCTGGCCGCATCCACAAGATCGGCGAAGTTCACGACGGCGAGGCGCAGATGGACTGGATGGCGCAGGAACGCGAGCGCGGCATCACCATCACCGCGGCGGCCACCACGCTGGAATGGAAGCGCGCGGGCGAGACGCACGAGATTCATCTTATCGATACGCCTGGACACGTGGACTTCACCATCGAGGTGGAACGCTCGCTGCGCGTGCTCGACGGTGCGGTGGTCGTGTTCTGTGGCGTATCCGGAGTGGAGCCGCAGTCCGAAACCGTGTGGCACCAGGCCGATCAGTTCCACGTGCCCCGCCTGGCGTTCATCAACAAGATGGACCGCCCCGGCGCGGACTTTCAGGCCGCGGTCGATGAGATTCGCACGCGCCTCGGTGCACGGCCGGTGCCGGTTCAGCTTCCCATCGGCGCCGAGGACCATTTCGCCGGGGTGGTGGACCTGGTGCGCGAGCGCGCCATCTTCTTCTCCGGCGCAGAAGATGATCCGCCGCGCGAGGACAGCGTGCCCTCGTCCATGGCCGAGGCGGTGGCCGCCGCGCGCGACAAGCTGGTGGAAGCCGCGGCGGACTTCGACGACAGCATCGCGGCCGCCTATCTCGAAGGCAAGCCGGTGGAGACAGCCGCGCTGGTCGCGGCCCTGCGCAAGGGCACGCTCGCCTGCAAGCTGGTGCCGGTGCTGGCTGGCTCGGCCCTGCGCAACAAGGGCGTGCAGCCGTTGCTTGACGCCGTCTGTGACTTTCTGCCCTCGCCCACCGAGGTGCCGCCCATCACCGGACATGTGCCGGGCCGCGATGAAATCGTCACGCGAATCTCCGACGACAGCGCACCTTTTTGCGCCTTGGCCTTCAAGGTGGCCATGGACGAGGGGCGCAAGACGGTGTACCTGCGCATCTACTCGGGCGTGCTGAAAGCAGGCGACGAAGTGCAGAACCCGCGCACCCGGCGCAACGAAAAGATCACCCGGCTCTTCTCCGTCCATGCCAACCGACGCGAGCGCATCGAGCGCGCGGGGGCGGGCACCATCGTGGTGGCCATGGGCCTCAAGGACGCGGGCACCGGCGACACCATCTGTTCGCCCAAGGCGCCTATTTTGCTTGAGCGCATCGCCGCGCACGAGCCGGTCATCGCCCGCGCCATCGAGCCCAAGACCCAGGCAGAGAAGGAGAAGCTCGACTTCGGCCTGGCCAAGCTGGCCGACGAGGACCCTACCTTCCGTACCGGCGAGGATGCCGAGACGGGCCAGACCATCATCCGGGGCATGGGCGAGCTCCACCTCGACATCGTGGTGGACCGCCTGCGCCGCGAGTATGGCGTGGACGCGCATGTGGGCCGGCCCCAGGTGGTGTACCGCGAGACCTTGGCCAAGGCGGCCGAGGCCGAGGCGCGCTTCGAGCGCGAGATCGAGGACGAGAAGCTGTTCGGGCAGGCCCGCGTGCGGGTGGCACCGCGTCCGCGCGGCAGCGGCAACCACGTCAGTTTGGCCCTGGCCAAGGTCGAGTCGCTACCGGGCGCGCCCCGCATCCCGGACACACCGCGAGCGATTCTCGATGCCGCGCTGGAAGGCGCCACCGAGGCCATGCGCTCCGGGCCGGAGGGCTATCCCTTTGAGGACATCGAGGTGTCTGTCATCGGTATCGAATACCGGCCCGACGCCTCCACCCCGGCTGGCCAGCGGGCCGCGGTGGGCGAGGCCTTGCGTCTGGCCTCGCGCGAGGCAGGCACGCGTTTGCTTGAGCCGATTATGAAGGTCGAGGTCACCGCGCCCGAGGTCAACGTGGGCGGCGTGGTCGGCGATCTCAATGCGCGCCACGCCCGCATCGAGGACGTGGGCGTGCGCGGCGCCCAGCGCCTGATCATTGCCAAGGTGCCGTTGCGTCGCATGTTCGGGTACTCGACTGATCTGCGCTCGGCCACCCAGGGCCGCGCCAACTACACCATGCAGTTCGATACCTACGACGTCTGCGAGTGAGTGCTTGGGTGCAGTTCAATGCTAGGCTTTGCGCCAGTGAGGGAACGCTTGAGCACGAACACTGGATTGGTGCTGGTTCTGATCATTGGCGCGGGCCTGGCCGGCTGCGGATCGGGCAGTCGCGCTGGGGCCGACAGTCTGACTGCGCTTCCCGACGGCGCGACAGCTGGAGCCGAAGCGGCCGCGCCGGCTGATGCCAGCTACGTCACCGAAGCTGCAGTCTCGCCCGACATGCCAGTCGCTGCTGCCGACATGGCCGCTTTGTCGGCCGACGCCAGCGTGGACTCGCCACCCGCGTTTCTCGATGGTCCCACGTCCCCCGACAGCCTGACCGACGCTGAGGCGGAGGAGGCGGCCGTCCGAGTGGATGCGGCCGAGGCGCCAGGCGTTCCGGATGCCGCTGGCTTCGAGGCTGCGAAGCCTGACGCCATGACGATCGACATGGCCGCGACCGATCTGGCGCCGGCTGCGCTGGGCGAGATGTCGGCCCAGCAACTCCATACCGCCCTGGCCAACAAGGATTTCTTGCTCATCGACGTGCACTACCCCAACGCCGGAAGCATCCCGGGCACCGACGCGCGCATCGCCTACGACGACATACCTGCCCTGGTTGCCTTCATCGGCCCCGATCTCGATACCAAGGTCGTGCTGACCTGTCTTATGGGCGGCATGAGCAAGTCGGCGGGCAACGCGCTGGTTGCCCTTGGCTATCGCAACATCAGTGAACTCACCGGCGGCATGAGCGCGTGGACCGCGGCTGGCTATTCGCTGGTCCACCTCGACGGCGGGCTCTAGGGGGAGCAGCGTGGCCTCTGATGCGAAAGCCTTGCGTGCGGCGGTGGCGGCCCTGCTTCGGGCTGCGGGCCGCGACGTGGACAAGGATCCCGATCTGGTGCGCACGCCTGAGCGTGTGGCCGAGGTGTGGCAGCGCGAGTTTCTCGCGGGCTACGACATGGATCCGGCACGGATTCTCGGCGAGCCGGTGCTGGGCGAGGCTGACCCTGACGTTGTGGTGGTGGGCGGCCTGCGCTTTCATGCCATGTGTCCCCACCATCTTCTGCCCTATCGAGGGGTCGCGCATGTAGCCTATTTGCCGGCGGGAAAGCTGATAGGCTTCGGCCACCTGGCCGATCTGGTCGAGTGCTTCACCAAGCGTCTGACCCTGCAAGAACGGGCCACCCACCAAATCGCCGAGGCTCTGTGGCACGGCCTGGGCGCGCGCGGCGCGGGCTGCGTGATCGAGGCTGAGCAGCTTTGCTTGGCTCTGCCCGGCGAGCGTCACGATCAATCGGGCGTGGTCACCAGTGCCTTCGTGGGCGAGATGCGCGAGCGGCCCGACCTCAAGGCGCGGCTGCTGGCAGCGGCGAACTTGGGCGGGCGCGTGCGATGAGCCCAGGCAAGCTGGAAGGCAAAGTCGCGGTTGTCACCGGTGCTTCGCGGGGCATCGGCCGAGCCGTCGCAACGTTGCTGGCGAGCGAGGGCGCAGCGGTAGCGGGATGCGCCCGCCAGATGAGCAACGGTCACTTTGTCGACGATGTCGATCCCGCGCAAAGCGCGCGCCATCTGGTCGCCGCCTGTGACGTGCGACTCCGCGAAGAGGTCAGTCGCTTCCGCGACTTGGTGCTGGCCCGCCTGGGCGCCCCCGACATCCTGGTGAACAATGCCGGCATCGTGGCGCGGGCGAGCATCGAGACACTGCCCGAGGAAACCTGGGACGACGTATTGGCCACGAACTTGAAGAGCATGTTCCTAATGATTCAGGCGTTCCTGCCCGCCCTGCGCGGCAGGGGCCGCGGTCGCATCATCAACATGGGGTCGATCGCTGGCCGTCGGGGTACACCTCTCTTGGGCGCGTACTGCGCGGCCAAGCACGGCGTGGTCGGCCTCACGCGGGCCTTGGCCGAGGAGCTGCGGCCGGACGGCATCGTCGTGAACGCCATTTGCCCGGGATCAGTTGACACCGCGATGCTGACCCTTGGACTGCCGGGTGCCAAGCCCGACATGACGCCGACTGAGGTCGCCCGGGTGGCGTTGTTCCTGGCCGCGGATGCACCGGCGGCCATGACTGGGCAGTGTCTCGACGTCTTCGGGTGATCAGTCTCGGGCAGAGTCCGCGGCCGCATCCATGCGCGCGGACGTGACCGTTGCCGTCGCCTCTGGAGAGTAGGGCGAGTTGCAGTTCCCGGTGTTGGCCCGCACCACATAGTAGAAGGTGGCGCTTCCATTGCTGGGAACGGGCGGACTGTCTTTGTAGCTTGTGGCCGAAAGTCCATTCACCACAACCGTGTATGGGCCGCCCTTGGTCGTGCCGCGCGAGACGTTGTAGGACGTCGCGCCGCCGACCAGAGTCCAGGTCAGGGTCACGTTCCCGGCACTGTCCGGGGTGGGGGTCAGCGC